>NZ_JBGMNJ010000001.1:0-751832 GCF_051336815.1 Pantoea sp. C2G6 | reverse complement strand
CTGTTTTAATTTATAAATCTGAGTATATCATCTGTATCAACACAGATAAAAGCACTCGCTTCTGCCAAAGCGGACTTTTACCTGAACTGTAACTAACAGCCTAAATCCACATTCATCCACATGCAATCCCTTAAAATCTTCAAATCCCGATAACCAGTTTTTAAGGCGCTTGCGACGCAAAGGACGTAAGTCGTTTGAAGGACTGGCGGCAGCAGCCGGCTGCTGACGCTCAGGGTCATTATCACAACTTTCAACGTCAGGTTCGAAACCCGGCACGACAGCGGCTAAGCAGACCGTGGTTGCTGAGCGACCTCGTCTGAAACCTGGCGGGGGGATAGAAAGCGCTGACGCCAGGCGCTGGGGGTTAAACCGGTATCGCGGGTAAAGACCACCGAAAAGTAATTACTGTCATCAAAACCACAGCGGGCGGCCACCTCGCTAATCAGGCAATCCTGAGTACGCAGCAGATATTTCGCCTGGCAGAGCTGCAACTGACGAAGGTAGTGACCGATGGTCATGCCGGTCTGCTGACGGAAAAGCTGCCGCAACGCCCGTTCACTGAGCTGGTTGTGCTGACAGAACTCCGCGAGATCAAAAGGGCGCGCAAGCGCGCCCTGCAAGGCGGACATCAGCAAATCGAGCTGCTCACCTTCGGGCAGCGCCCACGGGCGATCGGCCGCGTAACCGTGACGACGCAGGATCAGCGCCAGCTGCAAAAACAGCGCCTCAGAGAGCTGAATCGAGAGCGGGTCGCTTTTGCGGCTCTCGCGCTCCAGCTGGCTGATCACGCTGCGGGCCAGCGCCATACCCCGCGTGGTGAGACGCCAGTAGCCTGGCGCATCCGCGCCCTGCGGCGGAAGTAACTGACTCCAGTCCAGCCCAAGACCAAAGCGGTCACGGCAGTAGAGGATATTATCCAGCACCAGATTGTTGACGCTGTCGTAGCTGTGACAGTCGCTGTCACGGATATAGAAAACGTCGCCGCAGGTAATGAGCCACGGGCGATCGTTAAGAACGTGCAGACCGTTACCGCGCCAGACAATCACAATTTCACTAAACTCGTGCCGGTGCGGTGGGAAAGAGGGTTGTGGCATCCTTTCTGCGACTGCCACCGGTAAACTGGTGGCAGGAAAATAGTCATCCCGGCTGAGTATCAACGCCATACTTTACTCCTTTACAACATCTGCTGGCGCTCCGCTCGCGGTGCGCAGCCAAATTCGCGCCTGAACAGGGTGGAGAAGTGGTTGCTGTCTCCGAACCCACACTGAAAGGCAATATCCGTAATTCGCATATCACTATGTCGCAACAGGTGGCGCGCCTGCAACAGTCGCAACCGGTTGAGATAGCGCTGCGGGGTGCTGCCGGTTTGCTGCTTCATCTGGCGATGCAGGGTACGCAGGGAGAGAGAGAAACGGTCGGCCAGCTCATCCCAGACAATCTCATCACTGTAATGGTCGCCCAGCCAGTCGAGCAGGCGATGCAGGCGCGCCTCCTGATCCTGACTCTGCCCGTCACAGCACGCTTCCCGCAACAGCACCAGCAGCTGCAAAAACAGCTGTTCCTGGCGGGCCTGCTTCTCCAGTGACCAGGTCTCCTGCTGCTGCTGCATCTGCGCGGTCACATTCAGCGCCTGCGCCATCACTTTCTGGTTGATGCGCCAGTGAGAGGCGTACTGTCCATCGCGATCGCAGGGCAGTAGCGCCTGCAAACCTGAAAGAAAGCGAAATGCGCCCGGATTGCGATAAAGCACATTGGTCAGACAGAGGTTCTCAGTCTGCTCATAGAGATGACGATCGTGGTCGCGCACAAAGCAGACGCAACCGGCGCAGAGCGTTTGCGGCTGCCCATTAAACACATGAATGCCGGAGCCTTGCTCCACCAGCACAATCTCATAAAAATCATGGTGATGTTCCGGGAAGGCGGGCTGCGGGATGCGGGGTTCAATCGCTATTGCGTAGTCGCCTTGCGGGAAAAAATCCGCACTGTGCAAAATGGTCATCGTTGTCTCTCGCTGCTCTTAACAAAACCGTAACGCAGTCTAATCAGGACGCCGTGAGCTTACCTTGAATTTTCAGCCCGACTCAGCAGGAATCCTGCTGATTTTTCAAGAAATCCTCAGCAGTTACCAGATTTGCGGCAGGGGTCACATCGTCCTGACTGCCGTCTCTGTGATCTTCCTCACGAAGTTCTTTGCAAGTCTGCCAGTGACACTCTCCCGCTGGCACTCTCGGGAAGGTAGCCAGTCGACAAGGTTTCTACCCTGTGACCACTCAATCACAGGGAAAAGTCGCCATGACCACGCGAAATATTGTTGCTATTGATCTCGGCGCCTCCAGCGGACGGGTGATGCTCGCACACTGGGAGGCGGCAGAGCGCCACCTCACGCTGCGTGAGGTCCGGCGCTTCAAAAATAAGCGCCAGCGCCGCGCCGGTTATGACTGCTGGGATCTGGCCATGCTGGAGCGGGAGATCCGCGCTGGCCTGGCACAGCTCGATCAGGAAGGGGTGGTGCCTGACAGCATCGGCATCGATACCTGGGGCGTCGATATGGTGCTGCTGGATGCGCAGGGCGAACAGGTGGGTGAGGCGGTCAGCTATCGCGATGCGCGCACCCACGCCCTGATGGAGCAGGCGCAGCGCGATCTGAGTCGCTGCGCCATCTACGCCCGGACCGGCATTCAGTTTCTGCCGTTTAATACCCTCTATCAGATGCGTGCGCTACACCAGCAACAGCCCGACTGGCAGGCTCGTGTCGCGCATGCGCTGATGATCCCTGACTATCTGCACTATCGTCTCACCGGCAACCTGAACTGGGAGTACACCAACGCCACCACCACGCAGATGCTGAATATCCACAGCGGCGAATGGGATCGTGACCTGATCGCCTGGGCGGGCGTCGATCCGCGCTGGTTCGGCCAGCCACGGGCGCCAGGCAACACCGTCGGTCACTGGCTCAATGCCGCCGGTGCCGCGATACCGGTGATTGCCGTCGCCACCCACGACACCGCCAGTGCTGTGCTGGCGACACCGCTGATGCAGGAGAACGCGGCCTATCTCAGCTCTGGTACCTGGTCGCTGATGGGGTTTGAAAGTCTGCAACCCTATGCCTGCGAAGCGGCGCGACGCGCCAACATCACCAATGAAGGCGGGGCCGAAGGGTATCGTGTCCTGAAAAACATCATGGGACTGTGGCTGCTGCAACGCATCTGCGGCGAATTGCAGATTGACGATCTCAGCCTGCTCATTGAGGAGACGGCGCGCCAGCCCGCCTGTGTGTCGCTGATCAGCCCTAACGATGCGCGTTTTATCAATCCCGACAGCATGGTCAACGAAATTCAGAACGCCTGCGCCGAACAGGGTATGCCGGTGCCGCAGTCGGCCGCCGCGCTGGCGCGCTGCATTTTTGACAGCCTGGCGCTGCTTTACCGGCAAGTGATCCAGGAACTGGCCGCGCTGCGCGGCCAGCCCTTCAGCCAGTTGCACGTGGTGGGCGGGGGCAGTCAGAACCGCTTCCTCAACCAGCTCTGTGCCGATGCCTGCCAGATCCCGGTGCTGGCGGGGCCGGTTGAAGCCTCCACGTTGGGTAACGTCGGTTGCCAGCTAATCGCGCTGGGTGAACTGACCGATGTGGCTGATTTCCGCCGCAGCGTCGTAAAAAACTTCCCTCTCGAAAAATTTGAACCGCAAACGCACAGCGTCTTTCGTGCCAGCCAGGCACGCTTCGCAACGCTGAGCCAACCCGCTAAGGAACTCGCTTATGACTAAGCAGATTGAACAGGCTTTTGAACTGGCCAAACAACGCTACGCTGACAACGGAGTGGACGTTGAACAAGCCCTTCGCCAGCTGGATAGCATTCCGGTCTCGATGCACTGCTGGCAGGGCGATGATGTTCGGGGTTTTGAGAACCCGCAGGGAGCCTTAACCGGCGGCATTCAGGCCACCGGCAGCTACCCTGGCCGCGCACGCAACGCCAGGGAACTACGCAGCGACCTCGACAAGGCGATGTCGCTGATCCCCGGCGCGAAACGGCTGAACCTGCACGCTATCTATCTTGAAAGCGACAAGCCGGTGGATCGTGACGCCATCGAGCCTGCCCACTTTGCCAACTGGGTCGCCTGGGCCAAAGAGCATAAGCTGGGACTCGATTTCAACCCCAGCTGCTTCTCACATCAGCTGAGCGCCGACGGTTTCACGCTGTCGCACAGCGATAAAAAAGTGCGTCAGTTCTGGATCGATCACTGCAAAGCGAGCCGCCGCATCTCCGCCTCATTTGGCGAGCAGCTCGGTACTCCGTCAGTGATGAATATCTGGGTGCCGGACGGCATGAAAGACATTACCGTTGATCGCCTGGCTCCGCGTCAGCGGCTGATGAGCGCGCTGGATGAGGTGATCTCAGAAAAACTCAACCCGCAGCATCATATTGACGCGGTCGAGAGCAAGCTGTTTGGCATTGGCGCAGAGAGCTACACCGTGGGTTCTAACGAGTTTTACCTCGGCTATGCCACCAGCCGCCAGACGGCGCTGTGCCTGGATGCCGGACATTTCCATCCCACCGAAGTGATCTCCGACAAAATCTCGGCCGCAATGCTCTATGTGCCACGGCTGCTGCTGCATGTCAGCCGTCCGGTGCGCTGGGACAGCGACCACGTGGTGCTGCTGGATGATGAAACCCAGGCGATTGCCAGCGAGATCGTGCGTCACCAGCTGTTCGACAAAGTGCATATCGGCCTCGACTTCTTCGACGCCTCCATCAACCGGATTGCCGCCTGGGTAATCGGTACCCGCAACACCAAAAAAGCGCTGCTGCGCGCCCTGCTGGAGCCGACTGAGCGCCTGCGCGAAATCGAGAAGCAGGGGGATTACACCGCGCGTCTGACGCTGCTGGAAGAGCAGAAATCACTGCCGTGGCAGGCCGTATGGGAAGCCTGGTGCCTGCGTCACGATGTTCCGGCTGATGCCAGCTGGTTAAGCGATGTCCGTCAATATGAACAACAGATCTTGAGCCAACGTTAAGGATTTTTACTATGCAAAGCATTCTTTCTTCCTGGTTTGTTAAGGGAATGGTTAAAGCAACCAGCGATATGTGGCTGAAGGGCTGGGATGAGCGTAATGGCGGTAACGTCAGCCTGCGGCTGCTGGAAGAGGAGGTAAAACCCTTTAGCGCCGATTTCAGTCAGCAGCCTCGCTGCGTCGAACTGACTCAGCCAGCGCCCGAGCTGGCAAATAACTGGTTTCTGGTGACCGGGTCTGGAAAATTTATGCGCAATGTCCAGCTCGATCCGGCGGATTGCCTGGCGCTGTTGCAGGTCGATGACAAGGGGCTTTCCTATAAGATTCACTGGGGCCTGACCAGCGGCGGTCTGCCCACCTCAGAGCTGGCGGCACACTTCCAGTCACACGTGGTGCGTAAAGCGGTCAGTAAGGGAGCGGACCGGGTGATCATGCACTGTCACGCCACCAATTTTATGGCGCTGAGCTATGTGGTGCCGCTCGATTCCGCCCGCTTCACCCGCCTGCTGTGGGAAGGCAGCACCGAATGTCTGGTGGTGTTCCCGGATGGTGTCGGCGTTCTCCCCTGGATGGTGCCCGGCACTGATGAAATCGGTACTGCCACCGCCGGCGCGATGCAGTCGCACAGCCTGGTACTGTGGCCGTTCCACGGCATCTTCGGCGCCGGTCCGACGCTGGATGAGACCTTTGGCCTGATCGATACGGCTGAGAAGTCGTCAGAAGTGATCGTCAAGGTGCTGTCGATGGGCGGTATTCGTCAGAGCATCACCACTGAACAGCTGGCGGCGCTGGCGAAACGGTTCGGGGTTACGCCGTGGCAGCCGGCGCTGGATGTGGGACCGGCCAATGCTGCGTAAAGCCTTTGTGATGCAGGTGAATGCTGATTGTCACGCGGAGTATGAACGTCGTCATTCACCCATCTGGCCGGAGCTGGCCGGGACGCTGAAAGCGCATGGCGCGCACAATTATGCTATCTGGCTGGATACTGAGCGTAATCTGCTGTTTGCCAGCGTGGAGATTGAGTCTGAAGAGCGCTGGAATGCGGTGGCAGAAACGGAAGTCTGCCAGCGCTGGTGGGCATCCATGAAAGATTTAATGCCGTCAAATGCGGATAACAGCCCCATCAGTCAGCCATTAAAACCGGTGTTCTTTCTGAATTAACCGGATAACAGGGCGGCGATGCCGCCCTGATCCTTTAGGGTTTCGCCTGACACAGCCCGGTCAGGGTCGGCCACATCGCCATCAGTGCGTCAATAATGCTGTCCAGATCTTCCCGTGGCGCACCTTCGCGCGCCCGCACCGACATTCCCTGCAACATGCATCCCAGATAGCGCGCCAGGGCGGAAATATTCACCTCCGCACTCAGTTCTCCCCGCTGCTGGCGGGTGAGCAGGAAATCACTCAGGGCGTGCTCCTGTGACTGATGCTGCTGTTGCAGCATGGCGGCGACTTCGGCGGAGGCCGCTGACAGGGCGGTTGAGGTGCAGATAAAGAAGCAACCGCCCGGCGAGTTTCTCTCGGTGAAACAGGCCGCCGTAGCGCGAAAATAGGCTTCAATCGCCTGCGCTACCGGCAGCTGTTCATCGCCCAGCGCCGCTTCCCGCCATGCGCTGAATTTTTCCACATAGCGCTCCATCGCGGCGCGAAACAGTCCCTCTTTATTCACAAACTCGGCATAGAGCGTCGGCGCTTTGGCTCCGGTCGCTGCCACCAGATCGGACAGGGAGGTGCCCTCATAACCATGCGTCCAGAAGAGGGTAAGCGCTTTATCCAGCGCGGCGTCGCGATCAAAGACTTTGGGTCGGCCGCGGCATTTCTTTACATCGCAATCCTGAAGCTGACTCATAGACCCTCGCTGACTAAGAAACATGCCATTAAATTACCGATCATTATAAAAATGTGCAAGGCCCGACGCTATTCAGCCTGGAATGCGTTGCCATTTTGTGCGCCAGCCGGTTTTTATCGCCCCTATGGTTAAGTGAAAAAGGGCGCTGACGCCCATAATCACGCCACTTTCCCAATAAAATAACGCTCATTAAATAAATGTTGACGACAGACCGGATCGGGGTCTATCATTTATTTAACGCTCGTTAATTAAATAACGACACCCGATTCAGAACAACCGAATATCACTATCTGACAGAGAGAAAATCTTATGAAAAGCATCAAAATCACCTTCGCGGCACTGGCACTGACAGCACTTTCTTCTGGCGCGTTTGCCGCTGATCTGGTCAGCAGCCATCCGCTTGATCAGCAGGCGGTTGGCACCATTTCGGTCCAGGGCGGCAGCAACCTCAGCTCGCTTGAAGCGCAGTTAAATGCCAAAGCTGATGAAGAGGGCGCAAAATCTTTCCGCATCACGTCAACCAGCGGTCAGAACAAATTGCACGGCACAGCGGTGATTTATCAGTAATAAAGCGTGAGAGAGGTGGGGGATGAAACGGATTAACCGTCTGGTCGTGGCTGCACTGCTGAGCAGCCTCTCCTTTGCCAGCGTGGCGGCTCAGTCAGTTAACTGTGCGCCGCTGGACCAGCAGAAAATTGAGGTTATCAGCGCGACAGGCAGCAGCACGCTGACCTCGCTGGAGCAGCAACTGTCAGCGAGGGGCAGCAATGCGGGCGTAAAGTCCTTCCGCATCACTTCGACCTCTGGCAGCAACAACCTGCCTGGCACCGCCGCTCTCTATAATTAAGTCCAGACAGGCTTCAGATAATCCCGCTTATCTGAAGCCTTTTTTCTAGCCGTTGCTGCGTAACTGCGGATAGCGACGGAAGATATAAACACACCACAACAGCGATACCAGCCCAATCATCGCGCCGATATTGCCGACATCCGCCATTCCCAGATGCAGACTGACCTGGTTACCCAGCAGTGCGCCTGCGCCGATACCGATATTGTAGATACCTGACATCAGCGACATCGCCACATCGGTGGCATCCGGTGCCAGCGACAGTACGCGCACCTGCATGCCGAGGCCAATCATCATCATCGCCATTCCCCAGATCACACACAGGATAGAGATGGCCGCCGGACGGATGGCGGCGAAAATCAACAGCCCCATGCAGAGCGTGATTAACGCGATGGCCGCAATCAGCAGGCCAGAGGGGAATTTATTGCCCAGGGTGCTGAACAGCACGCTGCCGACAATGCCCGCCGATCCAAACAGCAGCAACAGCAGGGTGGTAAAGTTGCCGCTGGAGTTCGCCACGCTCTGCATAAAGGGCTCGATATAGCTGTAAGCGGTGTAGTGCGCCGTCACCACCAGCGTCACCAGCAGATACATGCTGACCAGCGCCGGACGGCGGAACAGCATCGGCACGCTGCTGAGCGAGCCGGTATGTTCACTCGGCAGACGCGGCAGGATGCGTACCAGCATAATCATCAACACCAGCGCGGAGAGGCCGATGGCACCAAACGTGGTCCGCCAGCCAAGGTACTGCCCCACCAGACGACCAATCGGCACGCCCAGCACCATCGCCAGCGCGGTACCGGTGGCCAGCATACTCAGCGCCTGAGTTTTCTTACCGGCCGGTGCCACACGAATTGCCAGCGAGGCGGTGATCGACCAGAACACCGCGTGCGACAGGGCGATCCCGATGCGTGACACCACCAGCGAGCGGAAATCCCAGGCAACGGTCGAGAGACCGTGGCTGACGATAAAGATCAGGAACAGGACGCCCAGCAGCAGTCGCCGTTCAATATTACGGGTCAGCAGCATCAGCGGCAGGGAGAGCAGCGCCACCACCCAGGCGTAGATGGTCAGCATAATCCCGACATCGGCGGTGCGCATCGAAAAGTCAGCGGCAATATCCGATAACAGGCCAACCGGCACAAATTCGGTGGTGTTAAAGACAAAGGCGGCGATGGCCAGCAGCACCACCCGTAGCCAGGCAGTTTTACGTGAAACAGTTGTTGATTGCATGAGGTGTCAAATCAGTCAGAAAAGCGAAGCGGGATGTGGCAGAAACACCCCTCGAAAGTGACATGCGTCACAAATTATTGACCATTGTAGTGAATAAACCGCGAAGAGAAACCTTATAAGCTGCTTTTCACGCTGAAATTTTTTTATCGCCCCATTCCGGGGCGATAGCGGCCAGTCACCGATCGCGACGTCGCGCCGGCATCATCCGCAGCAGCGTGTTGTCTTTGAGCAGGTAGTGATGGAACAGTGCCGCGACGGCATGCAGGCCGATCAGCCAGTAGCCGAGCGGGGCCAGGGTTTCATGCCAGTCGATCAGCCAGTCCGCCAGATCAAAATTGGGTTCAGCCGCGACCGGCATACTGATGCCAAACAGCCACCACTCCCGCCCTTTAAGATAACGTGAAGAGAGGCCGAGGATTGGCAGCGAGATAAACAGGGCGTAAATCAGCGTGTGAGTCAGATGCGCCACGCCCGTCTGCCAGCGCGGTGCCGCCGGGATAATCGGCGGGCTGCGGTGGCGGGTCCGTAAAAACAGCCGGGCAATCATCAGCACCAGGATGGTCGCTCCGGCGCTGAAATGGGTAATGATCAGCGCATAACCCTGCCAGGAGCCACGCGCCGCGAAACCGCGCAGTTCAATAGTGGCGTATGCCGTCACCACCAGTAAAAAGGTCAGCCAGTGAAGGGCAATCTGAGCGCCTGCAAATTTTTCCCGCATAGTCCATTCCACGATTAAGAGTCAGGAACCTTAACATAACGGAAAAGAGCGGAAATACTTAACGAATTAGCGCAGCGGCAGTCATCCAGGCGGGTGCTCAGCCCCGCGTCATTTAGCGGGAAACGTCGCTGTGTTTCAGGGCCATACTGAGCTGAGACGCCTGCGCGCCAGCGCTGTTCAGGGGACAACAGGTTTCACAGCCTAATGCACCAGCATAATATTTTTTCGCCTGGAGGATAGCGGCATTCGCCTGATAGAAACTGCCAAGAAACAACCGGTTGTCGATGTCCGGCAGATGAGGACATCCCGCCGCATGCACCACATGATTGTTGTTATAACCTGACTGTTTATTCACGTAATAGTAGAGAGCCATCGGCGATCCTTGTTGCCAGAGAGGAGGGCAACACAATAAAAATTCACGATAAATTCGATTATAGCGGGAAAAATGCATTTTGTTTGACGTGGATCTGAATCCTCAGGCGGCAGTGTTAGTAACAAGGCCCGCGATGCGCTGCGGGCCTCTATCGTCGCGCAGTAAACGCCGCGTCTCAGAGTTTTTTAATGTGCAGACGCCACGCAACTGCCAGTGCCAGCAGCAGCAGCACGCTGATAAACAGCGTAATCCCGCTCCAGCCAAAGTTATGCCAGAACAGGCCGCCCAGCGTACCCGCCACGCTTGACCCGACGTAGTAGCTGAACAGATAGAGGGAGGAGGCCTGGCCGCGCGCGCGTCGCGCCCGTGGGCCGATCCAGCCGCTGGCTACCGCATGCGCGGCAAAAAAACCGGCGGTAAACAGCATCATGCCCGGCAGGATCAACCAGAGGGAGTTGAACGCCGTGATCAGTAACCCCAGCAGCATGATCGCCGTGGCGCCCAGCATCACCGGACCGCGGCCCAGCCGACCAGTGAGCGCACCCGCTTTCGGCGAACTCCAGGAACCGGTGAGATAGACCACCGACAGCAGCCCGACCACCGCCTGGCTCAGGTGCCAGGGGGCCGCCAGCAAACGGTAGCCGATATAGTTAAACAGGGTGACAAAGGCCCCCATCAGCAGGAAA
Organism: Pantoea sp. C2G6; assembly: GCF_051336815.1. Classification (NCBI taxonomy): domain Bacteria; kingdom Pseudomonadati; phylum Pseudomonadota; class Gammaproteobacteria; order Enterobacterales; family Erwiniaceae; genus Pantoea; species Pantoea sp. C2G6. The sequence continues at coordinate 741,121 of NZ_JBGMNJ010000001.1, read as the reverse complement.
CCTTCGGCAAACAGCCAGGGCAGTCCTGAATCGCGCCAGTGCAGCCGGAAGTTAATCAGCAGATTACGCGGGCGCAGCGCGATAGGGCGAAAATGGCGCGACGGCGGCAGGATTTTCCAGAACATCAGTGCCGCGGCCAGCGAAAAGCCACCAATCACCGCCACCGCAATCCGCCAGGAGAAGAGATCGGTCAGGACGCCGCTCAGCAGGCGTCCGCTCATCCCGCCAATCGAGTTACCGCTGATATAGAGCCCCATGGAAAAGGCGACGACCCGCGTATCCATCTCCTCGCTGAGATAGGTCATACCCACCGCCGCCACCCCGCTCAGTGACAGGCCGGTCAGCGCCCGCATCATCAGAATGCCGTGCCAGCTGCTCATGGTGGCGGAGATCAGCGTACAGATAGCCGCCAGCGTCAGCGCCGTCACCATCACCGATTTACGGCCAATCGCATCAGAGAGCGGTCCGGTAAACAGCAGGCCCAGCGCCATCAGCCCGGTTGAGATGGAGAGCGACAGGCTGCTGGTGGCCGGAGAGATGCCAAACTGCTGTGACAGCACCGGCAAAATCGGCTGTACGCAATAGAGCAGGGCAAAGGTAGCGAGACCCGCGGAGAAGAGGGCCAGGGTTACACGCATAAACTGCGACGTACCCCGGCGGATATAGGAGGGCGCTACCGGGATCTCAGGCGGTACACACTCCTGATCCTCATCGACGGTTCCGGCCTGGACTGAACGACTCACACATTATCCTTAAAAATGGGAAACAGGTCGTCAGCTTAGGAAAGGGCGATTATGATGTCTAATAGATTAATAATCTCAAATGAGACGTTTAACATATGAATATCGAGCTGCGTCATCTGCGCTACTTTATCGCGGTAGCGGAAGAGTTACATTTTGGCCGGGCGGCCCAGCGTCTCAATATCTCTCAGCCACCGCTCAGCCAGCAGATTATCCAGCTGGAAGCGGAAACCGGGGCCAGGCTGTTTAATCGCACCAACCGCAGCGTGCAACTCACCGCGGCCGGTGCGCAGCTGCTCAGTGATGCCCGAACCATTCTGTTGCAGGTTGAACAGGCCGCCGGGCGGGCCGCCCGACTGCATCGCGGTGAGGAGGGCGAACTGCGCTTTGGCTTTACCTCCTCCGTTCCCTTTACCCGCGTGTTCTCCGATGCCTTGTTTCAGTTTCGTCAGCGCTGGCCGCAGGTACATATCCAGATGCAGGAGATCAACACCCGTCAGCAGCTGGCCCCGTTACAGGATGGCCGGCTTGATCTCGGTGTCATGCGCAACACGCCGCTGCCGCCCGATCTGCGTCACCAGCTGCTGCTGAGTGAACCGCTCTATGCGCTGGTGCACCGGGCACATCCGCTGGCCAGCGCCAGCACCATCTCCGTGACCGCGCTGGCGTCAGAACCCTTTGTCTTTTTCGATCCGCAGGGCGGCACCGCCCTCTACAGCGATATTCTGGCGCTGCTGCATCGCTACCAGATTCAGCCCTATATCACTCAGGAAGTGGGTGAGGCGATGACTATTCTGGGGCTGGTGGCGACCGGGCTGGGTGTCTCGATTCTGCCCGCGTCGTTCCGGCGGGCAGAGCTGGCCGATCTGGTCTGGCTGCCGCTGACCGAAAAAGACGCTATCTCTGAGCTGTGGCTGGTCTGGTCCGCCAGACGCGAAATGAATGCGCAGATGATGAATATGATGGCGCTGCTGCGCGCCAGTCAGCGGTAAAGCGTCAGCGACATGCCATCATTGTGTGCGATAAATCACATTTCTAATCAAATATTTGACGCTGTTGCCTGATCTGGCTCACCATGTCACTTCTTTATTTAGAAGCGCGAAAATAACCGGGAGCAGGGTAGTGAATCCGGACAGTCAACCTGGACATATTGACCAGATTAAGCAGACCAATGCGGGTGTCGTTTATCGATTGATTGACCTTCATGGTCCGATTTCGCGTATCGAGCTTTCACGCCGGGCGCAGCTTGCCCCGGCCAGCATTACCAAAATTGTGCGCGAGATGCTGGATGCCCATCTGGTGCAGGAGACGGAATTTCAGGACCCCGGCAGTCGTGGCCGTCCCGCCATCGGTCTGATTCTGGATACCGAAGCCTGGCACTATCTGGCGATCCGCCTGCATCGTGGCGCGATGACCTTTACGCTGCGCGACCTCAGCAGCCGGGCGCTGGTGGAAGATAGCCTGCCGCTGCCCGACGAAGCCGAGCAGCCGCTGCTGACCGCCCTGATCCAGCAGGTCGACGCCTTCTTTATCCGTCATCAGAAAAAGCTGGAACGCCTGACGGCCATCGCCATTACCCTGCCAGGCCTGATCAACGCCGCCTCCGGCGTGGTGCATCGTCTGCCAGGCTATCAGGTGCGTGATATGCCGCTGGGCGACGCGCTGGCGACCCGCACCGGCCTGCCAGTGTTTGTCCAGCATGACATCTCTGCCTGGACTCTGGCGGAGTCGCTGTTTGGCGCCTCTCGCGGCGCGCAGGATGTGATTCAGATTGTCATTGATGAGACGGTGGGCGCGGGCGTCATCAGCGGCGGACAGCTGCTGCATAAGAGTGGCCGGGCGCTGGTAGAGATCGGCCATACCCAGATCGACCCCTATGGTCAGCAGTGTTACTGCGGCAATCATGGCTGTCTGGAGACCGTGGCCAGCACCGGCAGTCTGCTGGCGCTGGCGGCTCAACGTCTGCCGGCGCAGCCCGACAGCCTGCTGAATAACCAGCCGCTGACGCTGGAGTCGCTGTGTGCGGCGGCGCAGGCGGGCGATCGTCTGGCGCGTGACAGTATCGCCAGCGTAGGTCATCACGTTGGCCGCATCCTGGCGATGATGGTCAACATCTTTAATCCGCAACATATTCTTATCGGTTCGCCGCTGAACAGCGCGGCTGACGTGCTGTTTCCGGCGGTCAGTAACACCATCCTGCAACAATCTTTGCCCGCCTACAGCGCGGAAATTCAGCTTGCCCCGGCGGCGTTCAGTGAGCCAGGGACGCTGGGCGGGGCGGCGCTGATTAAAGATGCGCTCTACAATGGCCACCTGTTAGTGAAACTGTTGCAAGGTTAAGCGGGACTAATCTTGCGCTAACGCAATCTGTTCTCATCCTCCATTCCTTAAAATGCCGGTTCGCAGCAAGGTTAATCATCGATTAACCGCAACGGGTTTGAGAGGAGAAGTTGAGTGAACAGACTATTTGTTACCGGCACCGATACCGCAGTCGGCAAAACGGTGGTGTCACGCGCCCTGCTACAAAGTTTTATCCAGATGAAGCTCAGTGCGGTCGGGTACAAGCCCGTGGCACGCTGCGCCGTGAAAACCGCCGAGGGGCTGCGCAATAAAGATGCCCAGGTGCTGCAAAGTGCCTCATCCCTTGACCTGCCTTATCAGGCGGTCAATCCGCTGGTCTTTCAGGAGGAGGAGATCTGCACCCATCCCAGCCAGATTATCCAGTATGAGCTGCTGACGCAGGGCTTAAGCAGCCTGACGCAGCAGGCGGATCGCGTGGTGGTCGAAGGCACCGGCGGCTGGCGCAGTCTGATGAACGACGGGCGTCCGCTCTCCTGCTGGGTAGTCGAGCAGCGGCTGCCGGTGGTGCTGGTGGTGGGCATTCAGGCGGGCTGTATCAGTCACGCGCTGTTGACCGCCGAGGCGATAGAACAGGATGGGCTGCCGCTGGTGGGCTGGGTCGCTAACCGCATCAATCCCGGTCTGGCGCAATACAGCGATATTATCGAAGTGCTGCGCGAAAAAATCAGTGCGCCGCTGCTGGGAGAACTGCCTTATCTGCCGCGCGCCGAGCAACGCGATCTCACGCCTTATATCGATATTTCCCTGCTGACGCCCCAGGCGTTGCACGCTCTGAGTGCAAAGATCGCCTGATGATGAAACAAAAAAAGTCATTATTATCGGTGATGAGCCTAAAGTTTCAGGCTTATCGCCGCCTGCCGCTGACAATTTCCCCTTAAAATTGAACGACCTGACCCGGACAGCCCGCGCCAGCGAGGTTATGGCGCAGAAAATGCATTAACTCCGCTTATCTTCCAGAGCTGGAGTTTCATCATGTCGCACGCCAACCAGAAAGGTTTACTCTACGGGCTTGAGGCTCGCATCGCGCCGGCACCGGCGTTTTTTGCCGCGTTACAGCATCTGCTTGCCAGTGTGGTGGGGATCATCACGCCGCCGCTGATTATTGGCTCGGTGCTGGGATTGCAGGCCTACCTTCCTTATCTGATCAGTATGTCGCTGTTTGTCTCCGGTTTAGGCACCTTTATTCAGGCCAGACGTTTTTATGGCGTTGGCGCGGGCATGATCTGTTTGCAGGGCACCAGTTTCGCCTTCCTCGGCGTGCTTCTGTCGGGCGGCCTGATGGTAAAAGGGCGCGGCGGTTCGCCGGAAGAGATTATGGCGATGCTGTTTGGCTGCAACCTGATGGCGGCGCTGATTCCGATTCTGATCAGCCGCTGCGTCGGTTCGCTGCGTAAAGTGCTGACCCCGGTGGTCACCGGCACAGTGATCGCCCTGATTGGCATCAGTCTGATTAAGGTCAGCATCACCGACTGGGCGGGCGGCCACAACGCCACGGATTTTGGTGCGCCGGGCAATCTGGCGCTGGGTGCGCTGACGCTGCTGGTGATTGTGGCACTTAACCGTTCGCGTAATCGCTGGGCGCGGCTGGTGGCGGTGGTGGCGGGCATCGGTGTCGGTTGCGTGGCCGCTGCGCTGACCGGGCATCTCTCACTGACGATGCCGGCTGAAACCCACGGGCTGGTGCTGCCCGCTTTCTTCCGGTTCGGTTTTGCTTTTGACTGGACGATCTTTCTGCCGATAGCGCTGGTGTCGGTGATTGCGGTGATTGAGGCGGTCGGCGATCTGACAGCCAACTGCATGATCTCAGGAGAAGCGATCAGCGGTAAGCCGTTTCAGCAGCGTTTGCAGGGCGGGCTGGTCGCCGACGGCCTCAGCTGCCTGCTGGCCGCGATCTTTTCCGCCTTTCCAAACACCACCTTCGCGCAGAACAACGGCGTTATTCAGATGACCGGGGTCGCCAGCCGCTATGTCGGGATGCTGCTGGGGGTTATGCTGGCGCTGCTGGGGCTGTTCCCGACGGTGGGCTCGCTGTTGCAGCAGATCCCGCCTCCGGTGCTGGGTGGCGCGACGGTGGTGATGTTTGGCAGCGTGGTGGCCGCCGGTATCCGGGTTATGACACGCACGCCGCTGGGGCGTCGGGAAATGTTGATTGTGGCGATCGCCTTTGGCGTGGGTCTGGGGGTGGAAGCGGTGCCGGAGGTGCTGAAGCAGCTGCCACCGCTGGTTAATTCGCTGTTTGGTCACGCGGTGACCACCGGCGGCATTCTGGCAATGGTGCTGAATCTGGTGCTACCGGATGAGGCACCGGCGGTGGAAGAGGTTGAGGCGGAGACGCTGCCGGAAAGCTGAGAAGCGGGAAGCGTACCAGGGCTGATGTAGCGCTGACAGACGGTAAAAAAGCACAAAGCGATGGGAGCCTGCGCCTGTAGCAAAGCATAGCGGGCCAGGGATGGCCCGCGCTGAGCCCGCCAGGGATGGCGGTTTTGCGTCTTTGCGGAAGGCGCAGGCTCCCTGAGCCACAACGTTATTCACAGACAACAGGGCCGACACAGCCCTTTGGCCTGACCGGATTACGGGTTCAGACGGCGACGGGTACGTCCTGAACTGAGATAATCGGCGATATAATCCTGCGAAATCTCCCCGCTGTAGCGACCCTCTTCATCGACAATCGGCATCCAGACGGTGTTGTGTTCATAGAGTTTTGACAGCACCACGCGCAGGTTCTCTTCCGCCTTGCCGGTTACTTTAAAGGTGTGCAGCCGCTCTTCACAGCGGCCACTGACGTTACGCGCCTCACGCCGCTTCACGAAGCCCAGCGGTTTGCCATCCTCATCGACCACGGTAATTGAGCGCATATCGTTCTCATCCATGGTGCCAAAAGCTTCCTCCAGCGGGGTAGAACGGCGCACGGTAATGGTCGGCTGCTGATCGGTCACGTCACCCGCCTGCACCAGTAGCAGTCGTTTCAGCGTGCGGTCCTGACCGACAAAGGAGCCGACAAACTCATTGGCCGGGGTGGCCAGCAGTTCATCCGGGCTGGCGCACTGCACAATTTTTCCCTGGCCGAAAACGGCGATGCGATCGCCGAGCTTCAGCGCCTCATCAATATCATGGCTTACCAGCATCACGGTTTTCTTCAGCTGGCGCTGCATATCGAGAAACTCGTTCTGGATCACTTCGCGGTTGATCGGGTCGACGGCACCAAACGGCTCATCCATCAGCAGCACCGGCGGATCAGCGGCCAGCGCACGGATCACCCCGATACGCTGCTGCTGACCACCGGACAGTTCACGCGGATAGCGGTGCAGAAATTTAGTCGGGTCCAGCGCCACCATGCTCATCAGCTCGGTGGCTCGCTCGCGGCACTGCTTTTTATCCCAGCCCAGCATACGCGGCACCACGGTAATGTTCTCCTCGATGGTCATATTGGGAAACAGACCAATCTGCTGGATCACATAGCCAATGTTGCGCCGCAGCGTGGTGGTATCCTGGGTGCTGGTGTCTTCGCCATTGATCAGGATGCGGCCACTGGTGGCCGGGATCAGACGGTTAATCATCTTCAGCGTGGTGGTTTTACCGCAGCCGGATGGCCCAAGCAGCACGCACATCTCACCGGCGGGCACATGCAGGCTGACGTTATCGACGGCTTTATTGGTGGTGCCGTTTTTCTGGGTAAAGGTTTTCGTCAGGTTTTCCAGCGTGATCATTATCGAATCCCCTTTGGAGTCAGCGCCTGCTGCAAACGGTGCAGCAGCCAGTCAAGAAAAATAGCCAGCAGACAGATCATCAACGCCCCGGCAATTAACAGTCGGATATCGCTGCCGCTGATGCCATCCAGCAGCAGCTGGCCCAGTCCGCCCGCGCCAATCACCGCGGCAATCGCCATCACGCCCACGTTCATCACCACGGCGGTACGGATGCCGCCGAAAATTACCGGCAGCGCCATCGGGATTTCCACCCAGCGCAGACGCTGCCAGAAAGTCATGCCGATGCCGCGACCCGCTTCACGCAGCCCGTCAGGCAGATTCTCCAGCGCGGTATGGGTGTTGCGCACAATCGGCAGCAGCGAGTAGAGAAACACCGCGCTAATCGCCGGCAGCGCGCCAATACCGTGACCGATCAGCGAAAACAGCGGGATCATCAGGCCAAACAGCGCAATGGTCGGAATCGTCAGTACCACAGTGGCGATTCCGAGAATCGGGCCTGCCAGCCATCTGACCCGCACGATCAGAATGCCGAGCGGCACGCCAATCACAATCGCCAGCCCGACCGCCACCAGCACCAGCCAGCTATGCTGCCAGCTCAGGGTGAGCAGGGTGCTCCAGTTATCCATGATGTAGTGAAGGGTATCCACAGTGCCTCCTTACAGCATGTTTTTGGATTGAAGGAAATCACGCGCCACTTTTTCCGGTGACTGATGGTCAATATCGACCCGCTTGTTCAGTTCGGTGATCGCCTCATCGTTGATCTGCGCCGAGAGCTGATTCAGCGCCGCCGCCAGCCCCGGATGGCTCGCCAGCACATCCTGACGCACCACCGGCGTCACGTTGTAGCTCGGGAAGAAGTGCTTATCATCTTCCAGCACTTTCAGGTCAAAGCCCTTAACCCGGCCATCGGTGGTGTAGATCAGCCCGGCATTGACGAAGCCGTCACGAATAGCGTTATAGACCAGTCCCGGGTCCATCTGGCGGATCTGCGGGCGGTCCAGCGGCATGTTATAGGTCTTCTGTAACGGTTTCAGGCCATCGGAACGACCGGCAAACTCCAGGTCCAGCCCCAGCCGCCAGTTATGGTCCGGGTCGGTTTTGCGGATCTGCTCAAGCTTCGCAACCAGTTGCGACAGGGTGCTGATACCCTCTTTTTCCGCCTGCTCGCGGGTCATGGCAAAGGCGTAGGTGTTGTTCATCGGTGCCGGGTTAAGCCAGACCAGCCCCAGTTTCGCATCCAGTTTCTTCACCGTCTCATACGCCTGTTCTGAAGACATCGGCTGACTGATATGGTTAAAGATAATCAGCGAGGTGCCGGTATATTCCCACACCATATCAATCTGCTTATTCAGCAGGGCGTTACGGGCGATGGTAGTGGCGATGTTGCGTTTCGGCACCACCTCAAAGCCCTTTTTCTGCAACCAGAGCACGGTCATCGCTGACAGAATATGCTGCTCGGTAAAACTCTTGGTCGCCATCACCAGCGGTGTGGCAGCCGTCGCCGTCTGGCTTAGCGCCAGCGTCGCGGTCAGCGCAAGAACGCCTTGTTTAATCCAGCGTGTTAGCATCGCTTTGCTCCTTGTGGTCAGGCCGCTGCATGGGGAGAGAGAAAGCGGCCCAGGGCGGCCAGCAACATATCCAGCACCAGCGCCACCAGGGCGGTAGCCACTGCGCCGAGGATCAGCGTCGGGAAATCATTCAGATAGATGCCGGGAAAAATCAGCTCGCCAAAACTGCTGGCACCAATCAGGAACGCCAGCGGCGCGGTGCCGACATTGATGGCGGTAGCGATGCGGACGCCGGAGAGGATCACTGGCAGGGCGTTAGGCAGTTCCACCTGGCGCAGCCGCTGCATTTTGGTCATGCCGATACCGTTGGCCGCCTCAATCAGCGCGGGAGGGACGGCGCTCAGGCCGGAGAAGGTGTTACGGACGATAGGCAGCAGCGAGGCGAGAAACAGCGCGATCAGCGCCGGACGGTCACCAATCCCGATCACCACCATCGCCAGGGCCAGCACCGCCAGCGGCGGCAGGGTGTTGCCGACGTTAAAAATCTGCATCACATACTCGGCCCAGCGTCGGGCAAACGGGCGGCTGAGCAGGATACCGCTGGGAATACCGACCAGCAGGGCGAACAGCATGGACCAGAATACTAAGAAAAGATGTTGTTGCCCGAGATAGAGCAGATCGACTTTTCGTGCGACCAGCTGGTCCCAGCCGAGGCCCCAGATCAGCACACCGATCACTGCGGCCACAGCAAGCAGTGCCAGACCGGCGCGTCGGGCCAGTGAAGCATTTTGCATAGGAGTGTCTCCCTGATGACGATCTTGTTATCACAACCCTGAACAGTCCGACAGGCACGACCAGAACAGCCGCCGCGCCCAATACCGAAACTGCGATAAAATGTAGATAAAATGACTGTTTATCTACGCTTTTTCAGTGAATACCGAAAAAGATGCTTTAATCCTATAACAGCCCTTTAACAGGTACGCTAGTTTTTAAGCCATTAATCAGTGAGATAGGAACAGGTTAAAACGCTGTTAAAGCCGCGTGAATACTGGCCTGCTGCGACAATAAAAAATTTTCATCGACATCAGGTGACACCGTCACAGATAAGGCGAACAATGCGCACAGGCGGGAAACTGCGCTGGCCGGTTTTCAGCTAGTCTTGCTGATAAAAAAAGGAATCCTATGACTGAAAGCGCTCAACTCCAGACCAGCCATCGCCCCTGGATCTTAATCGCCTGCATGCTGGCAATGTTTATGGCGGCCATTGAGGTCACTATCGTTGCCACCGCCATGCCGACAATCATCGCTGACCTCGGCGGTTTCTCGCAGTTTGGCTGGGTCTTCTCCATCTATCTGTTAACCCAGGCGGTCAGCGTGCCGCTCTACGGGCGGCTGGCGGATCTCTATGGCCGCAAACGGATGTTTTTTATCGGCACCACGATTTTCCTCTGCGGCTCGGTACTCTGCGGCTTTGCCCACACCATGACCTGGCTGATCCTGTTCCGGGCGTTTCAGGGGTTAGGGGCGGGGGCAATCATGCCGCTGAGCTCCACCATCGTGGCGGACATCTACTCTCCACGTGAACGCGCCAGCGTGCAGGGCTGGCTCTCCAGCGTCTGGGGCGTGGCGGCGATCGTCGGGCCGCTGACCGGGGCCTGGCTGGTACAGCACTTCAGCTGGTCGGTGATTTTCTGGGTCAATCTGCCGATAGGGCTGATCAGCATGCTGATGCTGGCGCGCTGGCTGCCCGCGCACACCCAGGATGAGCAGCCTCAGCCGCTTAACCTGGCGGGCAGCGGCTGGCTGATGCTGTGCGTCACCGCCTTACTGGTGGCGCTGTTGCAGGCGGAGCCCCTGGGGTTCTGGCTGGTGCCGTTCCTGCTCTTCTCGCTGTTCGCTGGCTGGCGGCTCAGACGCCACGAACAGCGCGCGGCGGCACCGCTGTTTCCGCTGGTGATCTGGCGTAGTCGACTGATGATGGCGGGCAATGCCGGCAACCTGATCATCGGTGCCGCCATGATGGGAATCAGCGCGTTCCTGCCCACCTGGATTCAGGGGATCGGCGGCGGCTCGCCGTTACAGGCGGGCAGCGCGCTGGCGATGATGTCGATTGGCTGGCCGCTGGCGAGTACCCTGAGCGGGCGTCTGATGCTGCGCACCTCGTACCGCTTCACCGCCCAGCTCGGCGCGCTGCTGCTGATGACCGGCAGTGGATTACTGCTGCTGTTACGGCCGGAAAGCTCGCTCTGGCAGGCGGGCTTTACCGCCTTTGTGATTGGGACTGGTATGGGAATGACCAGCACCACCTTTCTGGTCTCGGTGCAGAATCAGGCGGATTACCAGATTCGCGGCATCTGTACCGCCTCGATCATGTTCAGCCGGATGATTGGCTCGGCGGTGGGCACGGCGATCATGGGGGCGGTGCTGAACCTCAATCTGCAATGGCGACTGCCGCAGGCGCAGGACCCGGTGCAGCAGATTATGTCCGAGCAGAGTCGTCGTCAGCTGTCGCCGGAAACCCTGCAACAGCTGGTGCAGTCGATTGCCGCCTCGCTGCATTGGGTGTTTGTGGTGGCTCTGGTGATTGCGCTGTTTGCGCTGGGTGTGGCGTGGATGATGCCGCGTCAGCGGCCGGAACAGGCGGAATAATCGCGAGGGCGACAGACGTCGCCCTGCGGGATTTACTGCGCGGGCGCGTCCTGAGAGCTTCCCGCACTGTCGGGTACGCTGGCCTCGTCGTCGCGGCCTGAGCGCTTATAAACAATCTTTTGTGTGTCGTTGTCACAATGTCCGACCACCTGACCGCCCGCCTGATCGACCTGATCGTTGGCGACGATGTCGAGACTAAAACCCGATTCGGGCACACCGTTCTGAATAATTTTCTGGCTGATGTCGGCTTTTACCGATTCACAGGATGCCTGCGCCATCAGCGGCAGGGCAAATAACGCCGCGGTTAACAAAACCCTCTGTCGTTTCATCACGTATTCCTTATGTTAGTCGTCGGTCATTACTATAGCTCAATTTTACGGCGTTACTGGGCGACCGGAACGGCGATCGAGGCAGCGCAGTGTGTTTGGCTCCCAGTAGGCGTTGAGATTCATGCTCTGCTCACACTTATCGCGGGTATCAAAAGCGCGATCGGTCTTATCAAACTCTTTCTCCACGCGGGCATTGACCTTGTTGCGCAGCATCCGGGTGTCATTCCACTGCTCTTTATCCTGACGCGCCGCCTCATTGCCCAGCGCGGTGCTGCCATCTTCAATGATCAGTCGGTTGGTATTGGCGGTCGCCGTCAACGCCGTAGCGGACAGCAGGACCAGAAGCACGGCGGGGATCATTTTTTTCATCACAATATCCTTTGGTTAATGCAGGCATCGCCCACAGGGACCGCTGTTGCAGTGGGTTTGCTTAGTATATCATCGCCGTTTCCTGGCTCACCAGCCGTGAGTCATTTGTTTACGTTCGGGAGAGGTAGCCGTGCTGATTAAAACCGCCTTGCTGTTTTTTGTTACCGCACTGGCGGAGATCACCGGCTGCTTTCTGCCGTGGCTGTGGCTGAAAAAGGGTGGATCGCCCTGGCTGTTATTGCCCGCGGCGGCCAGCCTGGCGCTGTTTGTCTGGCTGCTGACGCTGCATCCCGCCGCCAGCGGACGGGTCTATGCGGCCTATGGCGGCGTCTATGTGCTGACCGCGCTGCTCTGGTTGCGGGTAGTGGATGGCGTCAGGTTAAGCGCGTGGGACTGGAGCGGGGCGATTATCGCCTTCAGCGGCATGCTGATTATCGTGCTGGGCTGGGGACGCGGTTAGAGCCAGCCGGGCGGCTGGCTCAGCGGCCACTAAGGCTTGTGTACCTTCAGGCCCGCCAGCGTCTGGCTGACCGGCATCATCTCCAGGGTGTTGATATTGACATGCTTCGGCAGGGTGGCGACCCACCAGACCGCTTCGGTCACATCCTCTGGCGTCAGCGCCGTTGCGCCTTCATAGACCTGTCCCGCTTTGTCGTCGTCGCCTTTAAAACGCACATTTGAGAACTCAGTGCCGCCCACCAGACCCGGCTCAATGTCGGTCACGCGCAGCGCGGTGCCGTGCAGGTCAGTGCGCAGATTGAGGCTGAACTGCCGCACAAAGGCTTTGGTCGCGCCATAGACGTTACCGCCCGCATAGGGCCAGCTGCCGGCGATCGAGCCGATATTGATGATATGACCGACGTTACGCTCCACCATCTGTGGCAGCAGGGCGCGTGTCATATAGACCAGACCTTTGGTGTTGGTGTCGATCATATTCTCCCAGTCGTCCACGTTGGCCCGGTGCGCCGGTTCGATACCCAGCGCCAGACCGGCGTTGTTCACCAGCACGTCAATGTCACGCCACTCCGCCGGCAGCGCGCTTATCGCCTCGTCAATGGCGGCACGGTTACGCACATCAAGCTGCACCGTATAGAGATCTTCGCCCAGCTCATCCTTCAGCGCTTTGAGACGCTCGGCCCGTCGACCGCTGGCAATCACTTTGTGACCCGCTTTAATAAAGCGGCGGGTGATGCACTCACCAAAACCGGCGGTTGCGCCGGTGACAAAAATAATCATCTCACTGTTCCTTATGCCATTTTCGGAGTCGATGGCTTCACCATAGCATTTCATTTCTGCTTCTGCGCGTTGAAAAACCGATTGGCCTGTAAACGGATTTTACCGGGCGGGCTGCCGCACCCTTACAGGGCAGGCTGCACCGTTAATGCGCAGGCGCAGCGCCGCCGTAGCCGTAATTATGCGCACTGACAGGGCGAAGAAGAGATAGCAACCGTTTGCATCGGGTCCGCAAACGGTTGCCAGGCCGATGACTCTTTTTTTTGTTGCGCAACGACCGGGAAAGCAGGCTATCTGAATGAAAAATAAGAATTTATTTTAATTTTCATTCTGGCACGCTGGTTGCAATGCAATGGTAAGACATTTACCTGCACCATAATAAGAAGGCCAGCGGGCTTTCAGAAAGGAATGAGTATGCTTTCAGCCACAGAGACGGCGATTCGCGCCAGCTTTTTTGACTTTACCGCAGTGGTGGATCATCCCGAGGATCTGCCAGCCCAGGCGCGCTATCTTGAAGATGGTGTGCTGCGGCTGCGCGACGGGCGCGTGGTGGGGCTGGATAGCTGGGAGAAGAGCGAGGCGGCGCTGGCTGGCCAGCCGGTTATCGATCTGCGTGGCAAACTGATTGTACCGGGTTTTGTCGATACCCATATTCACTATCCCCAGACCGAGATGATTGGCGCGTTCGGGGAACAGCTGCTGGAGTGGCTCAATCACTACACCTTTCCGGTTGAGGCGCAGTATCACTGTCCCGATCACGCCGCCCGGATGTCCGCCTTTTTCCTGCATCAGCTGCTTGCCAACGGCACCACCAGCGCGCTGGTGTTTGGCACCGTACATCCGCAGTCGGTCGAAGCGCTGTTCAGCGCCGCCGAAGCGCTGAATATGCGCATTATCGCCGGTAAGGTGATGATGGATCGCAACGCGCCCGACAACCTGACAGAAACACCGGAAGAGAGTTACCAGCAGACGCGGGCGCTGATTGAGCGCTGGCATCAGCGTGGACGGCTGAGCTACGCCCTGACGCCACGCTTCGCGCCCACCTCATCCCCGCAATTGCTGGAAAAAGTGCAGCAGCTGCGTCAGGACTTTCCCGACACCTGGCTGCATACCCATCTCAGTGAAAACCCGCAGGAGGTCGCCTGGGTTAAAGAACTCTTCCCGGAGCGTGACGGCTACCTGGATGTGTATCACCACTATCAGCTGACCGGCAAACGCAGCGTGTTTGCCCACTGCCTGCACCTGGAAGAGAACGAGTGGCAGTGCCTGCACGATACCGATTCGGCCATCGCTTTCTGTCCCACCTCCAATCTGTTTCTCGGCAGCGGCCTGTTTAACCTGAAACGCAGCTGGCAGCAGGGGGTGAATATCGGCATCGGCACCGATGTCGGTGCCGGTACCACCTTCAGCATGTTGCAGACGCTGGGCGAAGCCTACAAGGTCGGGCAGCTCCAGCACTACCGGCTCAGCGCCGCCGAAGCCTTCTATCATGCCACGCTGGGCGGCGCGCGCGCGCTGGATCTTGACCAGGCCATCGGCAATTTCAACGTCGGCAAAGAGGCGGATTTCGTGGTACTCGACCCGGCCGTCTCCGCGCTGCAACAGCTGCGCATCGGCAACAGCAAAAATATCTGGGAAAAACTGTTCGTATTAATGACGCTGGGGGACGACCGCAATATTGCCCAGACCTGGGTAGCGGGCCGTCCGGTCTGGCAACGTGACGCAGGGGAGCAAGCCGCATGATCCAGTTTCTGTTAAACAACCAGCTGGTGAGCGAAAACGCGCTGGACCCGAATCTCACCGTACTTAACTACCTGCGCAGCCGGCAGCAGCGCAGCGGCACCAAAGAGGGATGCGCCTCCGGCGACTGTGGTGCCTGTAGCGTCACGCTCGGCAAAGCCGTTGACGGCAGAATGGAGTATGAAACGGTCAACAGCTGCCTGACGCTGGTCTCCGCGTTGCAGGGCAAACAGCTGATCACGGTCGAAGATCTGCGTCATGGCGGCGCGCTGCACCCGGCGCAGCAGGCGATGGTCGACTGCCACGGCTCGCAGTGTGGTTTCTGTACCCCTGGCTTTGTGATGTCGCTGTTCAGCCTGCAAAAATCCGCGGCGGGCTGGGATCGTCATCGGGCGGAGACCGCGCTGGCGGGCAACCTCTGTCGCTGCACCGGCTACCGGCCAATCATGGCCGCCGCCGAGCAGCTCTGCTCACAGCCGGTGGCGGACCTGTTCGATCAGCACGCCGCTGAGGTGGTCGCGCGGCTTGAGGCGCTGGGAAATGAGGAGATGCAGGAGCTGAGCGGGGAAGGACGGCGCTGTTTTCTGCCGAAAACCCCCTCTCAGCTGGCGGAGATCTATCTGGCCCATCCCGACGCCCAGCTGATAGCCGGAGGCACCGACCTCAGCTTGCAGATTACCCAGCAGCACCGGCGTCTGCCGCTGCTTATCGCGCTGGACCAGGTCGCCGCCCTGAAGATCTGTAGCGAATTTGACGACCACTATCTGCTGGGCGCGGGGGCGTCATTGCAGCAGATCAGCGATTTTCTGGCTACGCGCATCCCCGGCGTCAGCGAGATGTTCCAGCGTTTCGCCTCCTTGCAGATCCGCCTTCAGGGCACGCTGGGCGGCAACATTGGCAATGCGTCGCCCATCGGAGACGCCTCGCCGATGCTGCTGGCGCTGAACGCCAGTTTGCTGCTGCAATGCGGTGAGCAGCAGCGCAGCCTGCCGCTGGATCGCTTCTTTACCGGCTATCGCCAGACGGCGCTGCAACCCGGCGAGTTTATCCGCGCGATTCGCATTGACAAGGTGACAGTGTCACCCGACTTTGTCGCCTGGAAGGTTTCTAAACGGCTGGATGATGATATTTCGGCGGTGTTCGCCGCCTTTAATCTGCATATCGAGCAGGGCGTCATCACCCAGGCGCGTGTCGCCTTTGGCGGTATGGCGGCTACGCCGCGGCGTGCGCAGCAGTGCGAACAGGCGCTGACGGGCCAACCGCTGGACGCCGTGACGGTGTCACGCGCAGCCGCCGCGCTGGGTGAGGATTTCCAGCCGCTCTCCGACTTTCGCGCCAGTAGCGACTACCGTCTCAAGGTCGCCCGCAACCTGCTGCGTCGTTTCTTTCATC
Organism: Pantoea sp. C2G6; assembly: GCF_051336815.1. NCBI lineage: Bacteria > Pseudomonadati > Pseudomonadota > Gammaproteobacteria > Enterobacterales > Erwiniaceae > Pantoea > Pantoea sp. C2G6. The sequence continues at coordinate 725,093 of NZ_JBGMNJ010000001.1, read as the reverse complement.
GCTACCACGGCGAATTAACCTGTATTGAGGTGGCCCGCTATGTCTCATAACCGTCCTGAACTCACAGAAGAGGTGATCAAAGCGCAGTACGCCGCCGATTTACAGAGTGGCGTCGGCCGCAGCAACCGCCATGAAAGCGCTGAAAAGCATGTGTCGGGTGAGGCGCGTTTTATTGACGACAAGCCAGCGTTGCCGGGTCTGCTGCATCTGGTTCCCCGACTGAGCGAACACGCCCATGCCCGCATCCTGCATATCGATGTGCAGCCGTGCTACGCCGTGCCGGGCGTGGTCAGCGTCTTAACCTGGCAGGATGTGCCGGGCGTCAACGATGTCGGACCGCTGGAGCCGGGCGATCCGCTGCTGGCCCATGAAAAGGTGGAGTACCTCGGACAGATTGTGATCGTGGTGGCGGCCGACACCCCGGACGCCGCCCGCCTCGGCGCAGCCGCCGCGCTGATTGAATATGAGGTGCTGGAGCCGCTGCTGGATGTGGAACTGGCGCTGGCACAGGGCAGTTTTGTTCAGGAGCCGCACGTACATCAGCGCGGCGACGTGGAGGCGGCGCTGGCGCGTGCGCCGCATCGGGTCAGCGGCGCGTTTCATATTGGCGGTCAGGAGCACTTTTATCTGGAGACCCAGACAGCGATGGTGATCCCCGGTGAAGATCGGCAGCTCCAGGTCTTTTCCTCGACCCAGAACCCGACCGAAGTGCAGAAACTGGTCGCGGAAGTGATGGGCATCAGCCTCAACCAGGTGACGATTGATATGCGCCGCATGGGCGGTGGCTTTGGCGGCAAAGAGACACAGGCCGCCGGTGTCGCCTGTCTCTGTGCGATTGTGGCGCGTCAGACCGGCCGGGCGGCGAAAATGCGGCTCTCACGGCGCGACGATATGCGTATCACCGGCAAACGCCATCCCTTCTTTGTGCGCTACGAAGCGGGCGTCGAGGAGGATGGGCGGCTGTGCGGCATCAGAATCGACCTGGCCGGGAACTGCGGTTATTCACTGGATCTCAGCGGATCGATTGTCGATCGTGCGATGTTCCACGCCGATAACGCCTATTACCTCGGCGACGCGCTGATTACCGGCTATCGCTGCCGCACTAATACTGCCTCGAACACCGCCTATCGCGGCTTTGGCGGGCCGCAGGGTATGGTGGCGATTGAGCAGATCATGGATCACATCGCCCGTGAACGGGGTCTGGACCCGCTGGCGCTGCGTAAACGCAACTACTACGGCAAGCAGGATCGCAACATCACCCATTACCACCAGCAGGTGGAGGATAACCTGCTGGATGAGATCACTGAACAGCTGGAGCAGAGCAGCGACTATCAGGCGCGCCGCGCGGAGATCACCGCGTTTAACGCCCGCAGCCCGCTGCTGAAACGCGGTCTGGCGCTGACGCCGGTGAAGTTTGGCATCTCCTTTACCTCCAGCTTTCTCAATCAGGCGGGAGCGCTGATCCTGATCTACACCGACGGCACGGTGCAGCTTAACCACGGCGGCACCGAAATGGGCCAGGGACTCAATACCAAGGTGACGCAGATTGTCGCCGAAGTGTTGCAGATTGACGTGGATAAGATTCAGATCACCGCCACCGACACCGGTAAAGTGCCGAACACCTCGCCCACCGCGGCCTCCAGCGGAGCGGACCTCAACGGCAAGGCGGCCCAGAACGCCGCGCAGATCCTGCGCGACCGTATGACCGCCATGCTCTGCCAGCTGCACCAGTGCGACGTCGCGGCGGTCACGTTCCGCAACGGCGTGGTGCGCGCCGCGGATAAACATTACACCTTCGCCGAGGTGGCAAAACTGGCGTGGCTGAATCAGGTGCCGCTCTCCGCCACCGGCTACTATCGGGTGCCGGGCATCCACTATGACCGGCTGGCCGGGCGCGGCAAACCGTTTTACTACTTCGCCTATGGCGCCGCCTGCTGCGAGGTGGTGATCGACACCTTAACCGGTGAATATCGCCTGCTGCGCGCCGATATTCTGCATGACGTGGGCGCGTCGCTGAATCCGGCCATCGACATCGGCCAGGTGGAAGGGGGCTTTGTGCAGGGTGTGGGCTGGCTGACCTGTGAAGAGCTGGTCTGGAGTAACAAGGGCCAACTGCTGACCGATGGCCCGGCCAGTTACAAAATTCCCGCTATCAGCGATGTGCCGGCGGATCTGCGGGTGACGCTGGTGGAGAACCGTAAAAATCCGCAGGATACGGTGTTTCACTCCAAAGCGGTTGGCGAGCCGCCGTTTATGCTGGGGATCGCCGCCTGGTGCGCCCTTCAGGACGCGGTCGCCAGCGTCGCCGACTACCGGCAGCATCCGCTGCTGGATGCGCCCGCCACCCCGGAGCGCATCTTCTGGGGTGTGCAGCGCCTGACGGGAGCAGACCATGATCTATCATGACTGGATAGCGGTACTGCATCAGCTGCGCGAAAAGCGCCAGAGCTGTGTGCTGGTCACTGTGCTCAGCGATCAGGGATCGGTGCCGCGCGACAGCGGCAGCAAGATGATTGTCACCGCCGGGCAGAGCTATCTCACCATTGGCGGCGGCCATCTGGAGTATCAGTGCATCGCTCAGGCCAGGGCGATGCTGCTGAACGGCGTCAGCGCGCCACACACCGAATCCTTCAGCCTGGGCGCGCGGCTCGGGCAGTGCTGCGGCGGCAAAACCACGCTGCTGTTTGAACCGCTGCTTCAGGCGCAGCCGGAGATCTACCTGTTTGGCGCAGGCCATGTCGGGCAGGCGCTGGTGAACCTGCTGTCGACGTTACCCTGTCACATTAACTGGATCGACAGCCGGCCGGGGCAGTTCAGCCGGGTGCCGGAGGGGGTGGTGACGCTCCAGCCGGAGGAGCCGCTCGACTGCGTCGCTCAGGCGGCCGCGGGCAGCTACTTCATCATCATGACCCATCACCATCCGCTCGACTTCGAACTGTGCGAAGCGGTGCTGAAACGCGGCGACTTTCGTTACGCCGGGGTGATCGGTTCTCAGACCAAAAATCAGCGTTTCCGCTACCGGCTGGCGGGCCGGGGCGTGGAGAGCGATCAACTGGCGCGGCTGCGCTGTCCGATCGGCCTGCCGGACGTGAAGGGCAAGCTGCCCGCCGAGATCGCGGTGGCGATTGCCGCGGAAATTATCAGCGTCTATCAGCAGCAGATCGCCTGAGTTGTCGCGTCTGCCGCAACCTGCCAGGATAAGAGTTTGCGATACCCATCAGGAGCGACCCATGAACGCCCGAGCCAATCCCTTCTTTAGCGCCAGCACACTGCCTTATCAGGCTCCCCCGTTTGATCAGATTGACGAGCAGGATTTCCTGCCCGCCTTGCAGGCGGGCATTGAGGAGAAGCGCCGCGAAATCGAGGCGATCGCCACCAGCAGCGAAGAGCCGATCTTTCTCAATACCTATGAAGCGCTGGAGAGGAGCGGCCAGTTGCTCAACCGGGTCAATCTGGTGTTCAGCGCCATGACCTCGGCGCACACCAGCCCTTATCTCCAGCAGGTGGATGAGGAGATTGCGCCGCAGCTCACCGCGCTGAATGATGAGATCATGCTGAACCGTCCGCTGTTTTCCCGGCTCGATACGGTCTGGCAGCAACGCGCCCGGCTGGATGCCGAATCGAAACGGCTGGTCGAGGTGATCTGGCAGCGCTTCCAGCTGGCGGGTGCCAATCTGCCGGAGGCGCAGAAACAGCAGCTTAAAGCGCTGAATCAGGAGGCGGCGCGTCTCAGTACCCGCTTTACCAACCGGCTGCTGGCCGCCACCAAAGCGGGCGGGCTGCTGGTGCAAGAGGCACAGCAGCTGGCAGGCCTGGCACCGGCCGATCTGGCGGTGGCGCAGGCCGCAGCGCAGGCGCGCGGGCTGGAGAATAGCTGGCTGCTGGTGTTGCAGAACACCACGCAACAGCCGGCGCTGCAAAGCCTGAGCGACCGCGCTACCCGCGAAGCGCTGTTTCAGGCCAGCATTACCCGCAGTGAAAAAGGCGATGAGAATGACACCCGGGAGCTGGTGTTACGGCTGGCCCAGGTGCGAGCGGAGCAGGCCAGGCTGCTGGGATTCGCCAGCTACGCTGAGTGGAAATTGCAGGATCAGATGGCGCAAACCCCGGACGCCGCCTTAGCCTTTATGCGCAACATCGTACCCGCCGCCCGCGCCCGTGCGGAGCGTGAAGCGGCCGATATTCAGCAGGCGATCGATCAGCAGCAGGGCAACTTCAGCCTGCGCGCCTGGGACTGGCAGTTCTATGCGGAACAGGTGCGGCGCGACCGCTACGATCTGGATGAGAGCCAGATCAAACCCTACTTTGAGCTTCATTCGGTGCTGGAGCACGGCGTTTTTTGGGCAGCCAGCCAGCTCTACGGCATCCGCTTCGCGGCGCGCCAGGATCTGCCGGTTTACCATCCCGATGTGCAGGTGTATGAGATTTTCGACGCGGACCAGACGCCGCTGGCGCTGTTCTACACCGACTTCTTTAAGCGCGACAGCAAGGGCGGCGGGGCGTGGATGAGTAACTTCGTCAACCAGTCAACGCTGCTCGACAGCAAGCCGGTGATCTACAACGTCTGTAACTTCACTAAGCCACCGGCCGGGGAAGCAGCGCTGCTGAGCTGGGATGAGGTGATCACCCTGTTTCATGAGTTCGGCCACACGCTGCACGGGCTGTTTGCCAGCCAGCGCTATCCGAGCCTGTCGGGCACCGAAACCCCGCGCGACTTTGTTGAGTTTCCGTCGCAGATCAATGAGCATTGGGCCAGCGAGCCAGCAGTGTTCCGCCACTACGCCCGTCACTACCAGAGCGGCGAGCCGATGCCCGACGCGCTGCATGAGAAGATCGTCCGGGCCGGGAAATTCAACAAAGGCTATGAGATGAGCGAACTGCTGGCCGCCGCCCTGCTGGATCTGCACTGGCACAGCCTGAGCGGTGATAGCGCTCCGCAAAGCGTTGATGCGTTTGAGCAGCAGGCGCTGGAAAGCGATAATCTGGCGCTGTTAGCGGTGCCGCCGCGCTATCGCTCCAGCTATTTCCAGCATATCTGGGGCGGCGGCTATGCCGCAGGCTATTACGCCTACATCTGGACCCAGATGCTGGCGGATGATGGCTATCAGTGGTTTGCTGAACGGGGCGGGCTGACGCGGGAGAATGGCGAGATCTTCCGGCAGAAAATTCTGTCGCGCGGCAACAGCAGCGATCTCAAAACGCTGTATGAAAGCTGGCGCGGTGCGGCACCGCAGCTGGAGCCGATGCTGAAAAACCGCGGCCTGGCGGAGTAGGCCGGTCGCCCTTACGCCGGGCCAATGCGCTATCGCAGCGGCCCGGCGTGAGCCTGTTTAGCCCAGCGGGCCACCTTCAATGGTTTCGCACATCCCGGCCAGCACCCGCTCACCGGTTTCGCTTTTCAGCGACTGATACCATTCCGCGGTCACCGCCGGGTCACGGGCGTGGGTCACATCGCAGCGCTTGCGCGCTTTCAGCACCAGATCCCTGACGCGCTCCACCCGGCGCGCCTGGTAGCGCAGCAGCGCATCTTCAATCCCCAGCGAATGGGCGGCCAGCGTTGCGGCCAGCACAATCGCGTCTTCCATCGCCGCACAGCCGCCCTGACCAATATCGGGCGTGGTGCTGTGAGCCGCGTCGCCGAGCAGCGCGACCCGGCCTTTAACAAAGCGGCTGAACGGTTCAATGTCGTGGATCTCAACCCGATTGGTGGTGTCGGGATTGATGGCGGCGATCAGCTGCTGCACCGGCGCTGCCCAGCCGTGAAAATAGTGGGTCAGATCGGCCTTCAGCGTGCTGCGATCCTGCGGCAACCCTTTCGGCAGCGGCACATCAAAGAAAAAGTAGAAGCGGTTGTTGCTGACCGGCATCAGTGACACCCGCTTGCCATCTCCGACAAAGGTGGTCCACTGATCGGCGGGCGCGATACTTTCATCAATGGTGACCAGGCCATTCCAGTTAACGTAACCGGCATAGCGCCGCTCCAGCCTCTGTTCCAGCACATAGTCACGGATCACCGAGTGGGTGCCGTCGGCACCAATCAGCAGATCGCCGTGGGCCTGGCTGTTATCAGAGAAGGTAGCGATGACGCCATGCTCATGCTGTTCAACCTGAATCACCCGCTTACCGAAGTTGACTCGCTCACGGCCAAAGGTATCGATCAGCAGCGCCTGTAACTCGGCGCGCGCCACCGGATAGGGAAACTCGCCCACCTGCTGCACCAGCGGTGCCAGGCTGAAGCGGGTAAGTGGCGTGCCGGTGGTGGCATCGTGATAGGCCATAAAAGCCATATTGCCACCCAGCTCGCGCAGCGCGGCTTTCATACCCAGTGCATTCAGGCACTTTACGCCGTTCGGCCAGATCGAAATCGCAGCACCGACCGGCTTCATCTCCCGCACCGCTTCGTAGACCTCAACCTCAATCCCGGCCTTCTCCAGCGCAATGGCGCTGCTCATCCCGCCAATACCGCCACCAATCACGATCGCTTTCATAGGTTTCTCCTGTCTGCATAACCCGATCGTTGCAACTTTCGTACCAGACGGGCGGCTGTGGAGGGATACGAAGCAATAGTCAGACTAATCAGCGTGATAAACCGGCAAATCTGTCGCCGCAGAGCGTGCGAAGCCGCCGTTTTGCACCTTTATAAGGCAGCGTGGTGGATTAAAAAGGTGCGACTGACCCTTTTGTTTCATGGCAGTGGTCGTTAATCCATCAGTTTCGACCCCGCTCAGCGGCTTTTTGAAGAAGGTTGCTGTTAGTTTAAAAGTTATAAACAAATTAGCCGCCCGCAGTTGCTATCTTTTTTAACAAAATATCAAACTTTATCACTTTAACTGGCGCGTTTTTTTCCGGTGAAAGGGCGGGCATATTAAACAACCGGTTAGCATTGGGGAATTAATCCTGTTTGTTAATTCAGAAGGTAAAATTTTACGTCTGGACGGAAAAGCGGCTTTTCATCCACACAGCAATCATTAATAAAATTGACCGATAAGCCTTCCGGCCGCTTTTTAGGATATTGCGCAGAGCGGCAGCCGGTTATCGCGTGATATATAACACCCCGGATATAAGGACTCTGGAAGACGCGCATGAAAATCGGAATCACCAATAATCACTATCCCGAGCAACGCAATATTTTAGTTAACCCGGAAAACAACTATATCAATCTGAAAAAGAGCAATCTTTTCTATTTTATTAACCCGTTTCGGACCCGGCTGCTGAAAAAAAATAAGTCATTTATCTTTTTACCGCTGCCATTCTCCAAAGCCTCGCAGACCGATGTACTGCATCTGTTTAATGAAGTGGCCATTACCCGCCAGAAATGGGTCGCCTCTTTTGAAACCGAGCTGCCGCGCGTCCTGCCGGTGCCTGGCGTGGCGAAGCAGGATAACCCGGAGCTGAAACGTCTTATTCCCCGTCTGCTGAAAGATAACTGTCTCGGCCTGATTGCTATCTCGGACGCCACGCTGAACATTCAGATGAAACTGTTTCGCTCCAGTGAAGTGGCGCAGCAGATCCGGCGTAAAACCGTGGTTATGCATCCGCCACAGCCGCTGTTTGTCCAGCATAAAGCGCCACGTCAGCCCGGCACCCTGAAGCTGGTGTTTGCCGGTAATGAGTTCTACCGTAAAGGCGGAGCCGAAGTGGTGCTGGCGATCAGCGAGCTGATTGAGGAGCGCAAACTTGAGGAGTCGCAGCTGGATGTGCAGCTGATTGGCGAACTGACCAAACGCCACAACGTCGCTCATCGGCAGTTTCAGGATGATGAGGCTTTCTGTCGCGGTATTGAGAGCCGCATCGGGCGCTATCGCTGCTTTACCCACCACGCCCGGATGGATAACGGCGCGCTGATGACGCTGTTCCGCAACAGCGACGCCGGATTACTGCCGACCTGGCAGGAGACCTACGGCTTCTCGGTCCTGGAGATGCAGGCCAACGGCTGTCCGGTGATCACCAGCAACGTGCGTGCCTTACCGGAGATCAACCCCGCCAGCGCCGGCTGGGTGATTGCGGGAGAGCTGAACGAGGATCGTGAATACAGCATCACCTCGCCGCAGCAGAAAGAGCAGCTGCGTCAGACGCTGGTAGCGGGGATTAAAGCCACGCTGCTCGCCATCCTGGAGCGGCCGGAGATGCTACAGGAGAAGGGGGAGGCGGCCATTCTGCGGATTAAAGAGCAGCATGACACCGCGCGTTATATCGCCCGGCTGAACGATATTTACCGTCGTGGTGTGATTAACAGCACTCAACATCCCCCGGTTGTCTCAATTTAGTAAGATTTCGCAGACGGCGCGCGCCAGACTGGCCATACTTAAGGCTGCGCCTCACTGGAGATCTGTTATGAAACTTATCATCACGCTGCTGCTGTCCGGGTTACTGGGCAGCAGCGCCTTCGCTCAGCCCGCACCGCTTTTCCCGGCACGTGCGCCGCTGGCAAAGTTCACGCCCGTCGCCGACCGCTGCGATCTCGCCACCTGTCAGACTAACTGCTATGTTGAGCGCTCCCGCTGCAACAGCCAGAACGGTGGCGCATGCAGTTCCGAAGCGCAGATCTGCGTGCAGGCCTGCGCCAGCCAATGCAAATAATCCGATTCAGTGAATAAATCTCTGGTTTATAATGAAAAAGTCTTTGTTTTATCTGGTTTTACTCTCTCTTTCCGCCCGCTGTGTCGCCGCTGATTTATCGTCACAGCAGGTCACTTCTCTGGTTAAAGCCGCGGTTGAACCGCTGATGGAGCAGCAGGCAATCCCCGGCATGTCGGTGGCGGTGCTCTATAAAGGCCGGGCGCAGTTTGTGAATTTTGGCGTGGCCGATCTTGAGTCACGCCGCCGCGTGACGGAAAACACCCTGTTTGAACTCGGATCGGTGAGCAAAACCTTTACCGGTACGCTGGCCGGGGTGCTGATTCGCAACGGTGCGCTGCGCCTCAATGACCCGGTTACAAAATACTGGCCGCAGCTGACCGGCGCGCAGTGGCGTCCGCTGCGCATGCTGCATCTGGCGACCTATACCGCCGGGGGGCTGCCGCTGCAACTGCCGGATGAGGTGACCGATCAGGCGTCACTGCTGCGCTACTATCAGCAGTGGCAGCCGCAGGCCGCGCCGGGCACGCTGCGGCAATACTCGAACGCCAGCATCGGTCTGTTTGGCGCGCTGATGGTCAAGGGCGACTACGAGCAGGCGATGGAGCGTAACGTGTTTCAGCCGCTGCACCTGACGCGCACCTATATCACCGTCCCCGCCCCGATGATGCTCAATTACGCCTGGGGCTACAAAGAGGGGAAGCCGGTGCGGGTTTCACCCGGCATGCTGGATGCGCCAGCCTACGGCGTGAAGTCGACCGCGCGCGATATGCTCACCTTTATGCAGGCGAATGCTGACCCGAATCGTCTGTCGGCGGGCAACGCCGTGCTGCGTAATGCGATCCGCACTGCGCAGTCGCGCTACGTTAAGAGCCGCACCTTTTACCAGGGGCTGGGCTGGGAGATCTACGACTGGCCGGTCAGCGTCGCCACTCTGGCTGAGGACAGCAGCAGCGAGGTGGCGCTGAAGCCGCAGCCCGCGACCCTGCTGACGCCGGTCCGGCCTTCGCAAAGCGCCAGCTGGGTGCATAAAACCGGCGCGACCAACGGTTTCGGGGCCTATATCGCCTTTATTCCTGAGCAGAATAGCGGCATCGTGATGCTGGCGAATAAAAATTACCCCAATCCGCTGCGGATCAAAGTCGCCAGGCAGATCATCGACGCCTTGCAGCAGTAGCCGGGGCCAGGCGGCGGAGTTTGCGTCGGCTGGATAACGCGGCCGGGATTGGTATCCGCTGTTCATTTGCGCTAAAATAAAAATCAAATGAACAGGAGGGCCACCATGTCTATCGCCATCTACACGCCCGGTCCGCATCGCCACGACCCGTCGTTGCTGCACGCCCTGAATCTGCCGGAGACCCTTTCCGACGCGCATCAGCGTATCGCGCTGGGGTTCAGCAGCGGGGTGCTGAAACGGACCGCGTCGCTCTCCGCCTTTGATGAAGCCTGGCTGTGCCGTCTGGCGGGCATCGATCGCACCACCTACAATCGCAAAGTGAAAGATCCGCAGCAGACTTTTTCACCCGACCAGAGCGGGCGGATCTATATGCTGATCCGCGTGCTCTCCGCCGCCAGCAAACTGTTCCGCGACGATCGCCAGCGTCTGGCGCAGTGGCTGGAAACGCCCGCCAAAGCGCTGGGCGGCAGAAAACCGGCGGAGATGACCACTACGGTCGCCGGGGCTGAGGCGGTGATTAACCTGATTGGGCAGCTTGAACATGGCGTGATCACCTGATGGCGGTACGCTTTTACCGGCTGGTGAAAAGTGAATATGCGACGACTGCCTTTGATGGTTTTGGTGCCCGCACCTACGGCGGGCGCTGGAATTCGGTGGGTACGGTCTGCGTCTATGTGGGATCGAGCCGGGCGCTCTGCGTGCTGGAGGCGCTGGTTCATCTGACCATTCAGGATCTGGCGCATGACTACACCATGCTGTCGATCAGCGTGCCCGAAGCCCTGATTACCGAGTTAGCGCTGGCGGCGCTGCCTGAGAACTGGCAGGCCGATCCCGCGCCTGCTTCGACGCGGGAAATTGGCGACGGCTGGCTGGCCAGCCCGGATAACGGCCTGATACTCAAAGTACCGAGTACCCTGACCGGTGAATGGAATGCGCTGTTTAATCCGCGCCATCCGGCGGCGGACGCGGTGATCCGCGCGGCCGTGGCCGAGCCGTTTTTCTTCGACCCGCGCTTCAGGCGGCAATAGGGCGGTGCTGCCCAGGCCCGTCAGGCTGAGTCGGGAAGCGCCTGTGCCGCACAGATCAGCGCCAGATGACTCAGCCCCTGCGGCATATTGCCGCGCCAGCTCTGGCTGCGTACGTCATACATCTCATTGAAAATATCGACGTTGCCCTGACCATCCAGCGTTTTCAGGATCGCCTGCATCGCCTCTTCCGCCTGGCGGGTTTCGCCCATCTCCGCCCAGGCCTCCACCAGCCAGAAGGCGCAGGCGAGAAAGGTACTCTCTTCCTCTCTGACGCCGCTGTAGCGGTAGAGCATGGCGCTGCCGTCACCCAGTTGCTGCTGGATAGCACGGTAGGTGGAGAGCATCCGCTGCCGGTTTACCGCGCTGCCGTAGCCATGCACCAGTCCCAGCGCGGCGTCGAGACGATCCTCACTGCCGGCGTAAAACAGATACGCCTGCTGTTGTTCTGACCAGCAGTGTGACTCAATCCAGTCGCGGATACGGTCGCGCTCCCGCTGCCAGCGTGCCAGCCAGGTCGGTTCAATATGCTTGCTTTCCGCCAAGGCCACCGCCCGATCCAGCGCCATCCAGCAGGCCATTTTGGAGTGGGTGTAGTGTTGCAGTTCCGGCAGCTCCCAGATGCCACAATCTTTCTGCCGCCAGTGATCGGCGCAGCAGTTGGCCAGCTCACCCAGCATGCGCGAGGTGGTAATATCCAGCACGTGGCCCGCCTCGATAAAGTGCTGGGCAGTGACCAGCATGTCGCCATACATACTGAGCTGAAGCTGATCGCGGGCGTTATTGCCGACCCGCACCGGCTGAGAGTGCTGATAGCCGCTTAACACCGGATAGCGCTCGCTGGGCACTTCATCGCCATTCAGGGCATAGCAGGCGCGCAGCCTGACGCCGTGGCGAATAATGGTCTGCGACAGCCAGGAGAAGGCCGCTTTACAATCTTCCAGCGCGCCCAGGTAGACAAAAGCTTTAATGATCAGACAGGCGTCGCGCACCCAGGCGTAACGGTAGTCATAATTTTTCTCGCCGCCGATCCCCTCCGGCAGTGAGGTGGTTGCGGCGGCGGCCAGCGCCCCGGTTGGGGAGTACCAGAGAAACTTCAGGGAGAGGGCAGAGCGCCTGACCAGCGCCGGGTAGCGGCCACGATAGCTCAGGCTCTCCACCCAGCTGGTCCAGCCGGTGTGGCTGGTCTCGATCCGCTGATCGATCGCTTCCAGCGGCGGCACCGCCAGCGGTTCGTTTTCGGTGATCAGCAGCGCGCAGAGCGAACGCGACCCGGCGGCGGTGCGCAGCGTGGCGCAGACCTGCTCATCATCCAGCCGGGTAATCTGAATATCCTCGCTGGTACGGAACATCGCCATAATATCGGCAATATGAAACACCCGGCCTTTTTCATTGTTGGCCACCCAGGGGGAACGGGTTTCGGCCGCGGTACCGAAGCGCAGGGTGATCGCTAATTCCACCTCGCCGCTCACGCCTTCGATGCGGCGCGCCAGTTCACACCACGGCAGGCGGCCCGCCAGGGTACTGTTGATCGATTCGGTCAGCAGCACCGTGCCGCTGTCGGTTTCAAAACGGGTTTCCAGCACGTTGCTGTTGTCGCGGTAGCGGCGTGATACCTGATAAGCGCCGCGCGGCACGATCTGAAAATAGCCGCCAATATCGGCGTCGAGCAGACGATCAAACAGCGGCTTAGCATCCAGATTGGGGGCGCACCACCAGTCGATCGAACCATCCGGTGCGATTAACGCCACCGAGCGTCCCTCACCGATGGCCGCATAATCCCCGAGGCCGGCGAACCCCGCCTCTCTGACGGGCGAATGAAAAGTCTGGTTTTCCATGGTCGGCATCCTTGTTTGCTGCTGCCAGCGCAGGGTGGCGCGATAAAAGCGGGACAAAAAAGTGGCCGCATTATGCGGCCACCAGGTCGGAAGGATCAGAGCGTGCCGGTGCCGCCATCAGAGCACCAGACCTGACCGGAAGAGTAGCTGCTCTCGGTTGAGGCCAGGGTAACGTAGAGTGGGGCGATCTCCACCGGCTGACCCGGACGGCCCAGCGGTGCATCGGCACCAAACTGCTTCACTTTCTCCATCGGCTGTCCGCCGCTGGATTGCAGCGGTGTCCAGTATGGACCCGGCGCGACCGCGTTGACCCGGATACCTTCGCCACCCAGCTGCTTCGCCAGGGATTTGGTAAAGGCGACGATCGACGCTTTGGTCTGCGCGTAGTCGAGCAGAATATCGCTGGGTTTAAACGCCTGTACTGAACTGGTGTTAATAATAGAGGCACCGCGTGGCAGATATTCCAGCGCCGCTTTGGTGATCCAGAACATCGCATAAACGTTGGTTTTAAACGTCGCGTCAAAATCTTCAGTACTCAGGGTACGGATGGACTCATTAAATTGCTGACGACCGGCGTTATTTACCAGAATATCCAGACCACCTAATTTCTCCGCCGCCTGTTTTACCAGCTGCTGACAAAATTCTTCTGAACGAATGTCGCCGGGAATAGCGAAAACTTTACGGCCTTCCGCTTCGATTAATTTAATCACTTCATCGGCATCGGGCTGCTCTTCCGGCAGGTAGTTAATCACCACATCGGCCCCTTCACGGGCATAGGCGATAGCCACCGCACGGCCGATACCGGAGTCGCCGCCGGTGATCAGCGCTTTGCGGCCGGTCAGGCGACCGGTGCCGCGGTAGCTGGTTTCACCGTGGTCAGGAACCGGGATCATTTTGCTGGCCAGGCCTGGCGCCTGCTGGGGCTGATCCTCAAAAGGAGGCTTAGGAAATTGATCCAGATCGAGCGTCTTGTTTGTTGGTGTTGTCATTGTTTGCTCCTTGAACAGGGTTATCTGAGACATTAAGCCTGGCACAAATGTGATATTTGTCACATCTGACTGCTGATTCATTGAGCAGATAAAACCAGATTAAATAATTAACGCTGATAAAGCGTAGACAGGAAAGCGCGATTATGGGGCGCTGGCGGGAATTATTTTTCGGCAACGGGAGCCGCTATTTAAAGCGAAGCGCAACGCCGGAAAGCGGCTATTTAGCGAGGCACTCAGCTGGCGAGATTAAATTACCCGAAAAAATGAAAACGGACCGGTACGAAATAGATCCGCACCGGCAGCAGAGAGCCGCTACCCGCCGCGTACCGAACTGCGCCAGACCACGTCTGGCTGGTAGAGGCGCTGCTCCGGCTGCTGTTCCGATTTCGGCCGCAGCGTATCCTGTTGCGCTTTCGTCTCCACCAGCCAGCGGATGGCATCGCGGGCAAACTGCTCCACCGGCTGTGCAAAGGTGGTGAGGTTATAAGAGGACCAGCCCGACTGGGGAATATTGTCATGGCCAATGATGCAGAGATCTTCCGGGATGCGCAGCGCAAAGCGGTGGCGCGCCTCATCCATAAAGCCGCAGGCGAGCAGGTCGGTGGCGCAGTACACCGCGTCGGGACGGATGTCGCGGGTCAGCAGGCGCTGCGCCAGTATCTGGCCGCTTTCGTAGGAGGTGGAACCAAAGCGCTCCACCTGCGCCGCGACGCCCGCTTTTTCTGCCGCCGCCAGAAAATCGCGTTCGCGCTTCAGCAGGCTGGAGGTACCCGCCAGCGAATTGACAAAGGCGATGCGGCTGCAACCGGCGCGCACAAAAGCTTTCACCGCCATCTCCGCTGATGGCCGGGCGTCAAGGCTGATATTGAGGGTGCCGGGCAGGGACTCATCACGGTTGATCAGCACCAGCTGCTGGCCATGTTTGTAGCAGAGGCAGGTGATGGCGCTGTCGGGCATCCCGGAGAGAATAATCGAGGCGTCGGCGCGAAAATTGATTGCCTGTTGCAGCGCCGCGGAGACGCTGGCGTCAGAGCGGTCGGTGTTGATCAGCATCGCGACTTTTCCCGCCTCCTGTAGATACTGCGTCATCCAGCGCACCAGGCTGGCGCGGTAGGGCGTATCCACCTCCGAGGCGATCAGACAGACGATGCCGCTGCGATTACGCACCAGGCCGCGCGCCAGATGATTGACGTGATACCCCAGCTCTTCCGCCGCCTTCATTACCCGTGCGCGGGTCGCGTCCGAAACGCTGGCACCGGGGGTAAAAGTACGCGACACCGCAGAGCGTGAGACGCCCGCCCGGTCTGCCACATCCTGCGCACTCACTACCGCCTTAAGCTGCTGCATGATTTCTCCTCGTCCCATCGTTATCCGCACTGAGTCTGCCTGAAATTGCAAAGCTGTGCAAAAGATTCGCAGCTGCAAATGTTTCAAATTTGTGACAGAGCCTGTCAATTGCGTAACAACCAAATTGACAGGCCAGTTGCTGCGCCGTACTAATTTGCACACACGTGCAAAACTGGCGCACTCAGGCGTCATCCCGCCTTTAAGGAGAACATCATGCGTTATTCCTCACTGCTCGCTGCGGTTATTGTCAGTTGCCCGGTCATCCCTTTCGCTGCCTCGGCAGCGGGCAGTCTCAACATGATCTGCTCGGCAGATGTGGTGGTGTGTGAGCAGATGACCCATCTTTTCAGCCAGTCTCATCCCGATATTAAACTCAGTATGGTGCGGCTCTCTGCCGGTGAAGCCTATGCCCGTATCCGCAGTGAAGCGCGTAATCCGCGCACCGATATCTGGTGGGCCGGCACCGGCGATCCCCATATGCAGGCGGCGGAAGAGGGATTAACCCAGCCCTATCAGTCGCCGCTGCTCGATCAGCAGCAGCCCTGGTCACAGAAAGTGGCGCAGATCTCCGGCTATCGCACCGTTGGCGTCTACGCCGGTGCGCTGGGCTGGGGCTATAACACTAAGCTGCTGGCGGAGAAAAAGCAGAAAGTCCCGGCCTGCTGGGCCGATCTGCTCGACCCTGGCTTTAAAGGTGAGATTCAGATCGCCAATCCCAACTCCTCAGGCACCGCCTATAACACTCTGGCGACCCTGGTGCAGATCATGGGCGAAGATGAAGCCTTTGCTTATCTGAAAAAGCTCAACGCCAATATCTCGCAGTATACCAAGTCGGGCTCTGCGCCGGTTAAAGCGGCGGCGCGCGGGGAGACCACCATCGGCATTGTCTTTATGCATGACGCGGTGGCGATGCAGGTGGAAGGGTTCCCGATTAAGGCCGTCGCGCCCTGTGAAGGCACCGGCTATGAGATTGGCTCAATGTCGATTATCAAAGGCGCACGCAACCTCGCCAGTGCCAAAGCCTGGTATGACTGGGCGCTGAGTGCGGCGGCGCAGTCCCATATGAAAGAGGCGAAATCGTTCCAGCTGCCCTCTAACCGTCAGGCGGAAATCTCTGAGTATGCGCCGCGCTTTGAGAACATCAGGCTGATCGATTATGACTTCAAAACCTACGGCGATTCGGCAAAACGCAAAGCGCTGCTCGGCCGCTGGGATAAAGAGATTGGTGCCAGCGCGCAGTAGGGTGGTTTTCCGCCCGGCGGGTGTCGCCGGGTCCATGCGGTAACGCGGTGGCATCAGCCTGGGGTCCGCTTCTCTGATCGAGGTGATTCATGAATGCGCACAATCGTCGTTTAACCGGCGCGCTGGTCACGGGCGCGGTGGCGCTGCTGTTGCTGCCCTGGTATAGCCTGGAGCAGGGCTTCTTCGCCGGTGACTGGCTGCTCAGCTTATGGCGTGATGAGAACACGGCCCCGGCGCTGTGGCAGCTCGGCCAGCATCGCTGGCTGCTGGTCGCGGTGGTGCTGTGGCTGCTCGCCGCCGCCTGTCTGTTTCTGCCTGCGGGCCGTCGCCGCAGCGGTCTGCTGCTGCTGTTCAGCCTCTGCGGCATCTTGTTTCTGATTGTGGAAGGGCATGCGATTGGTTTCAGTGGCTGGAACTGGCTCTGGCTGGAGAGGCTCTATGGGCCGCTTGACCAGGGACAGCCGGCGATGGGGGCCGGGGCGTTGCTGCTGCTGACGGTCTTTCTGCTGATTTTTGCCTTTGCGCTGGCGGAGCGCGGCGTGCTGAAAGGGGACGCCTTTGTGGTGGCGTCGATTGTGCTGCTGGTGGCGCTGGTCACCACTTTTGTCCTCTATCCGGTACTGAGCCTGTTTGTCGCCTCGGTGCAGGACATGGATGGCAGTTTCAGACCCGATGGTTTGATTGCCAATATGCAGGACCCGGCGATCTGGAGTCTCTCCTGTCTGACCGGCGGCAACTGCGGCACCGCCTGGCGCACGCTGGGGCTGGCGCTGATGACCGCCAGCGGCTCAACGCTGCTGGGATTAGCCTTTGCGCTGGCGGCGACGCGCACCCCACTGCCGTGCAAAAAGGCGCTGCGGATGCTGACCATTCTGCCGATTATCACGCCGCCGTTTGTCATCGGGCTGGCGCTGATCCTGCTGTTCGGTCGCTCCGGTGTGGTGACAGTGTCACTGGCTACGCTGTTCGGCATTGAACCGGGCCGCTGGCTCTATGGCCTGACCGGCATCTGGATTGCCCAGGTGCTCTCGTTTACCCCCATCGCTTTCCTGGTGCTGATTGGGGTTGTCGAGGGCGTCAGTCCCTCGCTGGAAGAGGCCTCTCAGACCCTGCGCGCCAGCCGCTGGCGCACCTTCTCCCGCATTTCACTGCCGCTGATGGCGCCGGGGCTGGCCAACGCCTTTCTGATCAGCTTTATCGAAAGCATGGCGGACTTCGGCAATCCGATGGTGCTGGGTGGCAGTCACGGCGTGCTTTCGACCGAAATCTTCTTCTCTGTGGTCGGCGCGCAAAACGATCCGAGCCGCGCGGCGGTGCTGGCGATGATCCTGCTGGGCTTTACGCTGGCTGCCTTTCTGGTGCAGCGCCTCTGGCTCGCCGGGAAAAGTTTCGCCACCGTCACCGGTAAAGGCGACGGCGGACGGCACGGGATGCTGCCGCGCCCGGTACGTTACGGCGTCTATGGCATGGTGATCCCGTGGGGACTCTTTACCCTGGTGATCTACGGCATGATTATGGTGGGCGGTTTTGTTCACTCCTGGGGACTGGATAACAGCCTGACGCTGGATCACTACCTGCGTGCCTTCAGCGTCAGCGTCACTCAGGGGCAGCTGGTCTGGAGCGGCGTCGCCTGGAACTCCTTCTGGACCACGCTGGAGATTGCGCTGATCGCCGCACCGCTTACCGCTGTGGTCGGGCTGCTGACCGCCTGGCTGATTGTGCGGCAGAAGTTTGCCGGGCGTCAGACCTTTGAGTTTATGCTGATGCTGAGCTTTGCCATTCCCGGCACGGTGATTGGCGTGAGCTACGTGATGGCCTACAACCTGCCGCCGCTGGAGATCACCGGCACCGCCCTGATCCTCATCGCCTGCTTTGTGTTCCGTAACATGCCGGTCGGCGTGCGTGGCGGCATCGCAGCGATGAGCCAGCTCGATAAAAGCCTCGATGAAGCGTCACTGACGCTGGGCGCCAACAGCTTCCGCACGCTGCGCAAAGTGGTGCTGCCGCTGCTGAAACCGGCGATCAGCGCCGCGCTGGTTTACGCCTTTGTGCGCGCCATTACCTCTATCAGCGCGGTGATTTTCCTGGTCAGCGCCCAGTACAACATGGCGACCTCCTACATCGTCGGGCTGGTGGAGAATGGTGAGTATGGCGTGGCCATCGCCTATTCCTCCGTCCTGATCGTGGTGATGCTGCTGATTATTGCGCTTTTCCAGCTGCTGGTGGGCGAACGTCGCCTGCGCCGCGTTACCCGACCGGTGGCGACCGCCGCCGTTTCCTCTGCATCCACCCTGACTCAGGAGAGAGCCCTATGACGACGATAAACGCCGGATCGGTGGTATTTGAACATGTAGCCAAACGTTTTGCCGGGTTTACCGCGCTGCCGGATCTCTCCCTGACCGTTGAACCCGGCACGCTGGTGACGCTGCTGGGGCCGTCCGGCTGCGGCAAAACCACCACGCTGCGGCTGCTGGCCGGGCTGGAACATCCCACCTCCGGCCGGATCCTGATTGGTGGCAAAGATGTGACCCATCTGCCTGCCAATGAGCGTGACGTGGCGATGGTGTTTCAGTCCTACGCACTGTTTCCCCATATGAACGCCCTCGACAATGTGCTCTATGGGCTGCTGGCGTCGGGAATGAATAAACGCGAAGCGCAGGATCGGGCGCGTGAAGGACTGAAGCTGGTGGGGCTGGAGAGTCAGGGGCAGCGGCTGCCGTCGGAACTCTCCGGTGGTCA
The DNA here is from genome assembly GCF_051336815.1 of Pantoea sp. C2G6. NCBI lineage: Bacteria > Pseudomonadati > Pseudomonadota > Gammaproteobacteria > Enterobacterales > Erwiniaceae > Pantoea > Pantoea sp. C2G6. The sequence continues at coordinate 706,159 of NZ_JBGMNJ010000001.1, read as the reverse complement.
GCAGCAGCGTATCGCGGTGGCGCGCGCGCTGGTGCTGGAACCGCAGGTGCTGCTGCTCGATGAGCCGTTGTCGAATCTGGATGAGCGTCTGCGGCGGCGGGTACGCACCGACATTCGCGACCTGCAACAGCGGCTGGGCTTTACCGCGGTCTATGTCACCCATGACCAGGAGGAGGCGCTGGCGGTCTCCGATAAGATTATTGTCATGAAAGAGGGCGATATTGCTCAGCAGGGCGCGCCGGAAACCCTCTACCATTCGCCGGCGTCGGTGTTTATCGCGGACTTTATGGGCGAGGCGAACATTCTGCCCTGTGAAGTCGAACAGGCGGATGCCAGCGAGGCGCTGATCCGTCTCGGCAGCCAGCGCTTCCGTGTCCGGGGTGGCGGTGCCAGAACCGGCAGCGCGCAGCTGGCGGTACGGCCGCGGTTTATCACGCTTTCCGGTGACGGAGAAGGGGCGTTGCAGGGCGAGATCGTCCATAGCATCTGGCTCGGCGACCATATCGAATATGAAGTCGCCACGGCGCTGGGGTCGCTGTTTATTATCGATCCGCAGATGGAACAGCGACTGCCGCTGGCGGCGACGGTCGGCGTTAACTTTAACCCGCAGGGGCTTGCCCTGATTGCCCGTTCAGCTGTTTAACTCAAGGAGTTCGCATGGAACCGCATGATGAAATAATCTCTCGCCTGGCGTTAGCGGAAGCCGTGGCCCGTGAAGGAGGCGCGACCGCGCTCTCTTACTTTCACCGCCGCGAGACGCTGGTGGTGGAAACCAAATATGATTTGCAGGATGTGGTGTCGATTGCCGATCGTGAAGTGGAGCAGCAGATTGCCGCCTGTATCCGCGAAGCGTTTCCCGACGATGGCTTCCTGGGAGAGGAGTCGGGATTGCAGTCGGGGCGTACAGCCTATACCTGGGTGGTTGACCCGATTGATGGCACCAGCCCGTTTCTTAACGGCATGCCCAACTGGTGTGTCTCGGTTGCCGTGCTGCGGGGTGACGAGCCGGTCATCGGGGTGATTTTCGCGCCGACCTTTGAAGAGTGCTATGTGGCGGCGCAGGGTGAGGGCGCGACCCTTAACGGCCGCCGGTTGCAGCTCGACGCATCGCGCACCCTACAGAATCACGTCACTGGCTTTGGGGCAAACAGCTACGTCACCCCGCAGCAGGTGGGCGAGATTGTCGCGGCGCTGCTGGCGGCTGGCGGTAACTTTATCCGCATCGGTTCAGGCGCACTGATGCTGGCGTGGGTCGCCGCCGGACGGGTAGTGGGGTACTACGAACCTTACATGCACGCCTGGGATTGCCTCGCCGGTTACTGCCTGGTGAAAGAGGCGGGCGGCTGGGTCCACCCGTTCGATACCTCTGGCGAACGCATCACCAAAGGCGCGCAGGTGCTGGCGGTCGCGCCGGGTGCGGAGGCCGATCTGCGCCGCATCGCCGGATTGTGACCCTGTCACGATGCTGAGCGGGAAATGTAAAAATCAGCGTCGTGGCTGTCCGCTTGCAGGGTTTTCGTCAGGTAGTGTCGCTGCATTCCGGCTTGTGGAAAGTCGGGCAGGGACATTTGCTGCTGATACCCCTGTTTCAGATAAAACGGCAGCGCCTGGAAGCTAAAGGTATCCACCAGCGCCTGCTGACATCCCAGGGTCAGTGCCTGCTGTTCTGCTCGCTGCAACAGGGCACGCCCTAAACCGGTACCGTGCTCTCCCTCCGCGACCCACAGATAGTCGATACACAACCAGTTCCCTTTACGTGCGGCGATCACGCCGCCCGACAGTCTGCCGTCCGCTTGATGGTGTAACACCGCCAGTGGCCCCCAGTTTTCCTGATGGATGAACCGGCGGTTGTAACTGCCCAGCCCGGCGAATAACGCCTGGCGGTCGTGCTCGGCTATCTGCTGCGTCACGGTAAAACCGCTCTCTGATCCCATGCTTTTCTCCTGTCAGGCTACGTCTTTAATGGCTTTATACCCGGAAAGGGATAATAGACTATTTATCCGCTATGGGGTATAAAATATAATTTATCCCTTTTAGGGTATAAAATCTGTTTTATCCTCTTTCGGGGATAGAGTGAGTGCGCTATGCTGACCCGGAGTGAACGTTCAGGGAGCAGGTTCGATGATCTACAGCCCGCTACAGCTGGCAAACCAGCTAAAACTTATCCGCCAGCGTAATGGCTGGACCCAGAGTGAACTGGCGAAAAAGGTCGGTCTGAAACAGGCGACCATTTCCCATTTTGAAAATGCCCCGGACAACACCTCGCTGGCGACGCTGTTTAAGCTGTTGCAGTCGCTGGAGCTGGGCCTTGAGGTGCGGGAGAAAACCGCCGCCGCGCCGACGCCGCTCAATGACGAGGATGACTGGTAATGCAAAAGCTGATTGCCTGGATGAATGGCGAGCGGGTTGGGGTACTGACCCGCCAGCGCAACGGGGCGCACGAATTCCAGTACGACCGGGAGTGGCTGAGCAGTCCGCTGGCGCGGCCGTTGTCGCTGTCGATGCCGCTACAGGTGCCGCCAGTCACCTCCCACGCGGTGATTAACTTCTTCGATAATCTGCTGCCCGATAGCCCGTTGATTCGTGACCGGATTGTGGCGCGCTACCAGATAAAATCCCGGCAGCCGTTTGACCTGTTGCAGGAAGTGGGACGTGACAGCGTCGGCGCAACCATGCTGTTGCCGCCCGAGATGCCGCTGCCGCCGTTAGCGGTGCGTTATGAGCTGTTAGACGAGGCGAGACTGGAGAGTGTGCTCTCCGCCTATCAGTCCGATATTCCGCTCGGTATGCTGCGCGAAGAGACTGACTTCCGCATATCGGTGGCGGGGGCGCAGGAGAAAACCGCGCTGCTGCTGACCGACAAAGGCTGGAGCATACCGGCGGGTGCCACGCCCACCTCCCATATCATTAAGCTGCCGATCGGCGAGATTAAACAGCCCAGCGCCACGCTGGATATGCGTGAAAGCGTGGAGAATGAGTATCTCTGTCTGGCGCTGGCCAGAGCGCTGGGTATCGATGTACCCCAGGCGACCATCATCCGCGCCGGGGAGATGCGCGCCCTGGCGGTAGAGCGCTTTGACCGGCGCTGGTCACGGGACGGAACCCGGCTGATTCGTCTGCCGCAGGAGGATTGTTGCCAGGCGCTGGGGCTGCCATCCTCGACCAAATATGAGTCGGACGGCGGACCGGGCATTGCGGAGATCATGCAGTTACTGATGGGATCGAGCAACGCCATCGAAGATCGTTATCGCTTTATGATGTTTCAGGTTTTTCAGTGGCTGATTGGTGCCACCGACGGGCACGCCAAAAACTTCTCACTGTTTATTGAGCGCGGCGGCAGTTATCGCCTGACACCGTTCTACGATGTGATCTCCGCCTATCCGGTGCTGGGCGGCACCGGTCTGAATAAGCGCGCGCTGAAGCTGGCGATGGGGCTGCGGGCGACCAAAGGCAAAAAAGTGGAGATCGATAAAATCTTCCCGCGCCATTTTATCGCCACGGCTAAGCAGGTCAGCTTTGATAGCGCCGCGCTGCAACAGATCTTCGACTTCTTTATCCGTGCTTTTCCAAAGGCGGTCACGACGGTACGCGATGCGCTGCCTGAGGATTTTCCGCAGCACATCGCCGACGCGATTTTCAGCCATTCGCTGATTATGCTGGAGCGTTTAAGGCACCAGGATTGAGTCGGGCAGGGAGCGGACGGACAGATCGCCGCGCCCTTTTCGGACCGCTCAGAATCCTGGGCGCACAGGTAAAGAGCGGGTTAATCAGCCGTTTCAGGGCGGTAATAATTTGTAAAATATAACTGAGAGTAAAAGGCAGGCGCTTCTGTCAGGATACGCGCCTCAGAACCTTGCCGGTCGTTCGCATTCGATGAAATGGTTTACCCAAAACGCGGTTTTGTTTGCCTGCAAAACCTCGCTTGCCGCGTTTATTGCCCTCGCTGTCGCCCTGATGCTTAATTTCGAAAAACCCGCCTGGGCGCTGACCACCGTGTTTGTCACCTCGCAGCTCTATGCGGCTTCCACCGTCTCGAAATCGCTGTTTCGTCTGCTGGGTACGCTGCTCGGCGGTCTGTTTATTCTGCTGATCTATCCCGAAACGGTGCAGTCACCGCTGCTGTTCAGCCTCTGCGTTTCGCTCTGGGTCACAGTTTGTCTTTATCTCTCGCTGCATGACCGCACGCCGAAGAGCTATATCTTTATGCTGGCCGGCTACAGCGCGGCGATTATGGGCTTTCCCGATGTGGATACGCCGTCGGCGATTATCAACACGGTGATTTCAAGGATCGAGGAGATTACGCTCGGGATCCTGTGCAGCACGCTGGTTCACCGGCTGATCTTTCCGGTTTCGATGCACCATCTGCTGGGGCAGAGCGTCAATCTCTGGTTTCAGAACGCCCGTAAGCTGTGTGATGAGCTGGTCAGCGGCAGGGCGAAGAACAAGTCTCTGGAGCGGGAGGATATTCTGATTCAGATGGCCAGCTATCCGCTGAGTGTTGAAACGCTGCTGACCCATTGCGTCTATGAGGGTGAGGCGGCGCGTAACGTTATTCGTCTGGTCAGCGTGCAGTATCAGCATCTGACCTATCTGCTGCCGACGCTGACCGCGATTGAGTCACGGCTGGGGCTGCTGGCGGAGTTGAACATCCGCTTTCCGCGCGCGGTGTCCGACGTGTTTGAGCAGTTTCTGCTGTGGCTGCATCACGATCGGGTCAATGATATTGACGGGCTGCGGGAAGCGATAAGTGCCGCCCAGCTGACGCTGGAGCGGGACTGGCGCGGCGGTCTGCTGGCGACTGAAGAGAGCCTGCTGTTGATTGGGTTGCTGGAGCGGCTGGCTAACTTTGTGCGCATTGCCGATGCCTATGAGAATGTCAGCGCCCGCGCCGGCGATCTCTATAGTCATGGTGATGGCGCGGCGATTCGTAATATCCGTGACCACCGGCATATCGATAAAGGGCTGCTGCGGCTCTCGGCGCTAACGGCTTTTCTGGCGACCTTTCTCTCCAGCCTGTTCTGGATAGGCAGCGGCTGGGCCGACGGGGCGAACGCGCCGTTAATGGCGGCTATCATCAGCTCCTTTTTTGCCGCGGTCGACTCGCCCGTCACGCCGATGAAGCTGTTCGTAAAAGGGGTACTGATTGCGCTGGTGGTCAGTTTGTTTTACATCGCTTTTTTGATCCCGCAGGCGAATACCTTGCAGGCACTGATGATTTGCCTGCTGCCGGGGCTGATGCTGCTGAGCCTGGTTATCGCTAATCCGGCCACCAACCTGATTGGTCTCAGCGTGGCGATTCAGATCCCCGGTTTTATCGGCCTGAGCCATCACTATGTCCCGAACCTGATTGTTACCCTGAATGCGGCGATCTCCTCGCTGGTGGGGATTATGTTTGCGGTGGTGCTGACGGCGCTGATCCGCAATAAGCGTCCGTCATGGATTGCCAGAAGAGCGGTGCTGCGGGGGCTGCGTGACCTGTTGAGTTTTATCAAAAGGGTAGAGCGCAACTCCGCCACGCTGTTATCCCGACAGCAGTTTATTGCGCGGATGCTCGACCGGGTTAACATCATTCTGCCGCGTAAACGGCTCGATCCGGTGCCGGATATTGTGGTGGGGGGCTATCTGATTAGCGAAACCTGGCTCGGGGCCAACTGTTATGACTTTTATGCGCGCTATCGCGAGGTGCTGGAGTCGCATCGGATTGATAGCGGGCAGATGTTTCATGAGCTGGCGCTCTATCTGAAGCGCAAGATGAAGGCGCTACAGTTAGCACCGCATCAGGATTTGCTGGAGGAGCTGGACCTGTTGCTGCTGCGGCTGGAGAGCGTCGCCCGCGAGCAGAGTGAAGCTGTCGCGCCATTAATTCATCTGTTTAATATCCGGGTGACGCTGTTTCCGCAGCAGCGCTGGCCGGGATAGAAGAGATGTAATAAGAAGGGAGATTATTTAAGTTACCGCTCCATTTTAGTTACATCATACAATATGTCTTTTTAAAAATAATCATCAAACACTGTGCCTGCTTATCTGCCTTAGCAGTAAGAGAGGGCGAGACAGGCATGAGCCTGGCGCGCGGCAATAGCGCCCGCCATTGCCGCGTTTTAACCTTTCTGCGGGAACGACAGGCTCATTGCCGTCAGAAAAAGAGCAGGGCATGAAGACCGCAGCATTCAGCGGGTCACGGGGGGTTGAAGCTGATAGATCCAGGCGCTGACCTGCTGATTATCGCGGGTATTGACCTGAACCGGCACACGATCGTAACCCTCTTCAAACTCATCGAGCATCGGCCAGTGGGCATCCAGCTGGTCGGAAATAAACAGATACCCCGGCACATCAGGGCCTTGCTCATTCAGCACGATACCAGGAAAATCGGCCGCGGCGCCCCAGCCACGCTCATAAAAGGTGCCGTTCACCGAACCGGCCAGCCACTCTCCGCCAATATTTTCCAGGATATGGGCATTCTCACGGCCCGGGCAGAGCGTGCCATAAACAAACAGGCGTTTCATTTTTTCTCGTTTGATAAGTTGCAGGCTGAAGCTGGCAACTTTAACGTGGCTGAAAGGGATTGTCTTGCGGAACCACCTCTTCAGCATCTGAAACCGGCGGGCGCAGGTAAATTCTGCGTAACACAAGGCACACCAGATAAGCAGAATTCATGTAGCGACGTCATTGATTGCCGCAAAAGGGCACTTGTATGTGATTTCTGCCTGTCAGCAGATGTCCTCACTGAAAGGTTGTGGTGTAGTTAACCGGCACCCCCTGATCATTGATCACCGCATAGTTAACTGACTCTCCGGGTTTCAGCATGGTGTCACTGTCAATGTAAGCATCAGATTGGGGAGTGAGCGTCAGACTTTTTATTGATTGCTGACCTTCAGAGTAGAGATTCATGCTCATGAACCACGGAGTAGGATTGGTTATGGCGATTTTATTTCCTTTTACCGCGAAACGAAGTTTTTCAGCATCGGTGGTCAGCGGGGGATTAAGTCCCGCAGGCCGGATAAAGATTTTTAGCCGGATTCGCAGCGGTAACACCACTTTACGTTCAGCCTCATTCAGCTCTTTTTTCAGCGCAGGGATCTGATAAATATTTAACCAGTAGAGGCTCTCTTTGTCCGCGGGCAGCGCCTGCCGTGAGGTGAGAACCAGACGCAACGATCGCATTTCTCCCGGAAACATTTTTACAACCGGCGGAATAGCAATGACCGGCGTGATGCTGGCGTCAGGTGAAAGAGTCAGGTCGCCGTCATCTGTCCAGATTTGCAGATAGGTTTCGTTTTCGCCGCTGTTGACGACGTTAACAGACTGAGCCAGATCCGATTGATTGAAAACGATCCGGGTTTTATCCACATTGACCACCGCCCGGACGCTGAATGAGAGCAGGACGGCAGATAACACGACGACGTTACTGAAAACTGACCACAACCTGTAACTGCGCATTAACTGTTCCTGCTGTAATAGTTTGTCCGCTGAGCGCTTCAAGAGAAGCGGTGAAATCACCACTGTAAATATCGGTGCCTCCTGAGGAGATTTGCGACGTCAATTCTTTATAGCCATACCAGCCTCGACTGTTGCCGGTGCCAGTCTGGGTTCTGTCAGGCAGTAAATTAAGCGCCGTATTATGGCTGTCATAAATCTTTATCCCGACGCCGGAGGCGGCAACGCTGCTGCCATAGTGGGTATCCAGCAGCCAGGTTAAACCACCGCCGGCGGTAGTCAGCCCCAGATTTCTTGCCTGCGTTACCGCATTTGACTGGTTGACGAGAAAACCCATGGCTACGTTTGCTGAGGTAAACGTCGAGGTACTGGTGCTGGAGATTGCACCCGACTCGCACTGGATGGTGATATGAAAAGGTGCCTGACTTTTCCCACCTGCGGCAAGAGTATTCACGCTGACGGTGGGTAGCAGCACCACCGAAGGATAATCCTGAACTTCGCACAGCGCGCCACGCACGTAGGTGACATTTGAGAAGGTGCTCCAGGCGGCGGGCCAGTTACGGTAAAACCCATACCAGTAAACGAGGCTATCCTGGCCCACGTTCAGATTATTGGTATCCAGCCCCGGCCCTTTAAAAGCAATATATCCGCGAGGCTGTGTCCAGGTGTCCACATAGCGACTGCTGTTGCTGGCGTAATAGCGGGTAGAGTCTATTTTAAACATTTCATACAGCACATTGCTGAAGGCACTGGCCGGAATATAGATATAGGTGCCATCGGAATACCAGTCACTGGCGGTCAGCTGGCGGGCTTTCCAGTAGCGGCTGTAATATTCGCCGGTTTTCAGATTGGTCAGCCTGACGGCGACATTTGCAGCGACATCATAATAGGCGCCGTCGACTTCAGAAGTCACATATTGACCAGCAAACGGGCTGTCGCCATTGGTGGCATACATCTCATACAGACTGCCTGCATCAGCCTGGTCGCAGCGGTATAGAATCTGGTTAGCAGAGTAGGGAACATTGCTGGCCGATGACAGAAAGCTACCCACCGAACTGGCCAGCAGCGTGCCTGAGGGCTGGAAGGTCTTTCCGCTATTAATGCTGATAACAGATGGCAGGCCCACATTTCCTGAGCAGGTGTCGCAGGCTCCGGTCCAGTAGGCGGCGGTATAGCCTGCTGCAATCGCGCGCTGAGACAACGAAGATGTGGCGGTGACAACGCTGCAAGTAGCCCAGGCGGGCACATTAAGCAGCAATAAAAAGACAGACAGGAATAACTTATTGATTCTCACACGATTAACCCTTGTGGCAGACAGCATCCAGGCGAACAATATTTTCATTCACGCGACCGGTTATTTGATAATTAACAAAACAGGTTTTATTGCCCTTATCTTCCCAGCTGACTTTTAAGGTGCCAGAGTCATGCGGGACACGTGCATATAACTGCCCGCCCTGGCCGACAATCCCTATTACGGTATTATCAGCATCACGGACCTCGGTCCCCATTGGCGGGATTTCATGATCTTCATTTTTGAGCGCAATTAAGACGGCCTTACCCTGCAACGTGGCAAAATTAATCTGCGTAACGGAACCGGCATAGGGCACAACGCGCTGGCTTCCGCCGCTTAATTCGGCATCAGCATTCATATAGCGGGTATCGAGACTGACGGTGTTAGCCTGGTAAGGGGTCAGCGACGGCAGGATAGCGTAGCCAAAATGATCAATGACGGCACCCTGACCATTACGTACGCTGGCTCCCTGGGCTCCATCCGCATGGATAAGCGCAAAGGTATCGCTGGTATAAGGTCCGACAGTGACGCCGCCGCGATGGATCAGCAACGTACCTGAAAGCCCTAATCCCGCCTGGCGATAGTTATCCCCCTGACCATAATTCACTCTGATCCCGCCTGCCCGGGTATTCTGCTGAACATTTCCGCCAAACGAGACAGGGTGGCCACCGTTATTTTGTGAATTTTCAGTTCCACCATACAGCGACCAGGATCGCTGGTTGTTCTCGCCTGACGAGCCGGTGAGTGAGACGATCGAATTATTTGTCTCTTTAGCGTGGTTGTAGTTATAGGCCACTGAGGCAGTGTGATTGCCCCAGTTCAGCGGAACCGAGACATTCAGCGAAACGGTATTTTCGGTATACCTCTCGCGGTATAAATTATTATCGTCGTCCAGATTCAGTCCAAAACGATCATAATTCCAGGTGGTACGCTGGCGCGCCACATTAAGACTGTAACTGATGTTATTCCAGCTGTTGTTATAACCTGACTGAAGCTGAGTAATACGCGACCGGTTATTATAGTAATCCGCCGTACTGGCGCTCAGGCTGATTAAGCCATAACCAGCCATTGACTGACTCAGCGTTACAGAAAAATTATTACGCTGATGCAGCGTATCTGAATAGTAACGGATGCCACTGTCCTGTTGGCGTCGAACGCCCAGCACATCCTGAAGGTCACGATAACCGCTGGTTGAGTAACGATAGGCGGCCAGCACCAGGTTGGTTCCGGTAGCAAAAGTTTTACTGTAGCTCAGCTCGGCGCGCCATCCGCTGGCACTGCTATTGCCAACCTTTGCGTCAGAAAAGGTAGTGTTTAATCCCACCGCGCCAGCCGCCGAGGTCCAGACACCGCCAAGCAGCCAGGCCTGATAATCCTGAGCCAGCCGCGATCCAGCCGTAGCGGTCAGTCGGTTACTGATGCCGTGTTGCAACAGCCCTTCAAAGAAAGTGTTATTCACAGCGTAGAACTGCCGCACCCGACCCAGAGCAATGGAGTAATGCCAGTTTCCCGGCCTGACCGAATCGGGAACAGAGGCATAGGGAACGGTAAACGAGGACGATTTCCCGGTGGATTCTATAATCTCAACATCGAGATCGCCCTGGCCGAGGGTGTGAGTCAAATCGTTAATGACAAAGGGGCCGGGCGCAACGCTGGTCTCATAAATAACGCGATTCATTTGCCTGACGATAACACGGGCACTGGAGGAGGCCACGCCACGAATTTCGGGCGCATAGCCACGCCGGCTTTGCGGACGCATTCTTTCATCGGTCGTGAGCTTGACGCCATTATAAGAAAGCGTGCCAAACTGCGAACTTTCTGTATAGCTCTCTCCCAGGGTCAGCAGACTGTTCAGCGGCTGAATGGGACGCTGAAGCCAGCTTCGGACCATTGTATAGCGAACGTCGCTGCCGGTGACGTTATTGTCGATAAACCGCAGGTTGCCCTGATGGCGCAGCTGCCAGTTATCAATATTGGTGCCGGCCGTGACGCCACTCCAGAGATACTGGTATCTGTAACCGGAATCGCCGTTTTCCGTCCAGTTATATTGAGTGTTATGCCGGATGAAAAGGGCGGAGATCCCTTTGTCCCACTCGGCGACAGGAATATTTCCCCGAGGCAGATGAATTAATTCCGCGTCCGGGATAGTAAATTGCAGTCGCAGTGAAGGCTGATCAAATTGCCAGCGGGCTGCGGATGACCAGTGACGCAAGGGCTGACAGCCTCCGCTGGCTGATGATTTATTCAGAGACTTAAGACTTAATAATTGAGCCACCGTCAGGGGGAGACAGGGTTCTATCGGCTGACCTTTCCCGGCGGCCACAAAGGTCAGCGTGACGCCACTTTTAACCAACTTATTGTTGACATAGAGATCGACATAATAGTTGCCAGGGGCAATAGTCTGATGGTTAAACTGTTCAATATTCCGGCCAAAGGCGGAACCTTTAAACAGCGAAGGATCGAAATAGTACCCATCAGCGTGTCCATACGTTGAAAAAGTGAAGGATGCACAGACAGGCAAAAAAAAGATGCGGAGATCACCTGCCCGCAATCGGAAAGTCTTCACTGACTTTTGCCCCCTGATCATTCATCGCTGAAACAGAAATCACGCTATTAGCGGATAAAGAGTGTGTTGACGATGGGCATCTGACTATTTTTTGAGAAAAGGGCGCAATCATATCAGCGGCACAGGCTGTTTTTTTGCCTGCTGTTTTTATCGCAACCTCGGTAAGTGAGAGATACCAGGGTTGAGTGTTATTGATTTCAACGCCCTCTTTGCGAACTGTGATTTTTATATCCTTGAAAACATTTACCGGCTGACCAATCGCTTTGGGACGATAAAAGAGTTTCATGCGGTTACGTAGCATTAAAAAAATAGCATTACGTCCTGATTCCGTCTGAATATTACCCGGCGGAATTTGCAGAGAGTTGAACCAGTAAAGCGTCTCGCGATCCTGCGGCAATGAGACCTCAGGCAGAAGTCGGATTTTTAAAAGCTGGCCGGTCAGCGGCTGAATCCGAAACAGTGGGGGGGTAAGAATGAAAGGTACATCACTCTTATCATCGGGTTGTGAATTGATATTGCCATTATCAAGCCATGCCTGCATGACATAAGGGATACTATCGTTGTTCTTTAACTGAACATCGACGGAAAGAGCATTGCCCGGATAAATAATCCGGCTACCAAGAATAGTGACGCTCGCCTGGACTTTATCCGCAATAAACGTCATCAACAAAATCAGGATTACCCGTCTTAATGGGAAAAGCATAATACGCGAATACATGTCGGCTATCTCAAGCGTGGCGTGCGTAGCTGGCCAGCCAGATACGCACGTAAAATATTACTGGTAAGTCACGGCATATTGCAGTGATGCGGTCACCGTACCGGCAGTTGGCGTGCCTGAGGCGTAATAACGGGCAGAGTAGGTGGCCGAACCCGAGGTTTCACCCGCCTGAAGCGTCAGGTCACCGCTGCCGGTATAGCCACTGGTCAGATTAACCACCGCATCTTTCGGATCGAGGATTTGTACCTCAACGTTTTTGGCGGTGCCGGTGTTAGATAAGTTACCGGCAGCGCTAACGTTATTCCCCACAAACACCGTCGAGATTTGGGTGGTCGCGGTGCTGTCCCCGGTACATCCGCTGACGCCCAGGGTAAAGGTAGTGTCACCCGCAGTGGCACCAGAGGCGGCAAGGTCCGACGTACTGACGGTGGGTAGCAGAACGACCGGGGAAGCATTGTTACCATTGACAGAAACAGAGCAGGTTTCAGTGGTCACTTCTCCCTGGAAGTTGATGGTGTTATCAGAGGCGGCAAATACGCTGGCTGACACCAGTCCGGCACTGATTAATACAGCCAGATTAAGCGTTCTGAATGTGGTGTTCATTTAATACTCCTTTATCATAATTATGCGGAAAACAACTGATTGAGACTAATGCCCATTTTCCGGCGAATGGCATCTTTGATGTTATAAACGCGCTTGATTTCCAGCCCCATTTCTCTGGCAATAATCGGCAGTGAGAGTCCGTTCACCGCCAGATCAAGGAACCTGACTTCATCCTGTTTAAGTGCGTTCACTTTTTTTCTGACGTCGCCTTTCACGCCGAAATAACAGCCCTGAATTTGCCTGTTTATCTCCTCCAGGGACTGGTCGGTATAAATTACAGTCTGGATTCGCAGATCCTCCTTTTGCCAGTACGCCGCCAGCGGCTCCATATGGCGATCACTGACGATAATCAGCATTAAGCCGGTATTTTTTAAATACTCAATCCAGTTACTGTTGGTAAAATACCTGACGTTTCCTCTGGAGAAGTCCACGAATACGCATCCTCTGCAAAAGAGGCTTTCATATTTTCCAGCGACCATGCCAAGTATGGATGAAGCGAAAAAATGATTCCCTCCCGGCCAGGTGGTGATTTTTTGCAATGGACATCGGTTATAAATGTCTGATGCGCGATGGGTGAGTTCACAGCCATATTTACAACTGGCGCAGCGAATTTCCTCTCTGGTTATCTTTATCATAATGTTTTAGCGTTGTTGCGAGAGTTGTGATTATTTTATCGATAAAAATCTCCGCGTTTCAAGGCGATGAAAATTACCTGCTATTTTCTTTATTCGGATTTTTCTTAAGTAGCCACCTCCAGGGTTGGGAGTAATATTGGTTGAAAATTCGGGACAAAAACGGCGAATATCCTCTCAGTAACGCAGAGAGACCAGGATTTTCTCGATTTCGTTAGGAATATTTCGCAAATTACGCCAATTTGATCAATAAAAATTCCGCACTCAAAGCTAAATGTGCGTAAATTTTAGTCGCTAATGGTTGCTCTATATAACGGCCAGCCCGACTGACATTTACAAGTAGTTTTTTAATTACCCGGATGCCGCTAACTTCTTTATTTTCTCATGACGCTCTGGATATTTAATTTTTCAATTAAAAAATTAGCAAAAATGCCTGCTGTTAACGCTCCGTTTAATTAAGAATAATCCTGGTAACAAAGATGTTAATAGACGACCCTGCTGAAAATGTTGATCCAGATCAATTAGTTAGCGCATGATGAGATCACCATTTTCCGCTGTGTAATTAAAAGATCAGCTATCTATATTTATTTTTTTACCGGGTTTTTAGATTCAGGTTTTGTATGCTAATAATCTTTCTTACCGCTTTAAATTTTACGTTTCGCTTTTTTATCTGATTACATAAAACAGCAGAGGGTGGTTTGATGACAGACCAGAGCAGGGGCGTGACATCACATTTTGCGTAGTGCTGAAAGTGCTAAAAACGACCGAATGGTGCAGGCACTCCTTTTCCCGGCACAAGGTAAATCCTCACTGCGCGAGGGTGATAGTCTTGCAATCGCAATGCGAATAGTCATATGCACTCGGCTGACCAACAGAGAAAACGGACTCAGCTTTGCCCGATAATTCCGGGAGTTAACTGGCAGGCAGCTGAGCGAAAAAAGCGTCGTTGCACCTGGGTGGCATTTACGGGTGTTAGCGTGGCAGACAAAGAAGAGGAATAAAAAAGGGGTGTGCATAGACGTCTCTACAGCATTTTTGTGGCCGTCAGTCCTGATCAATGCGCCAGTTTTCACGTAGCGACGTCACTGTTAAGTGAGCAAAGCACTTACAGCGTTAAACGGTCCGCGTGCGCAACGGCTCCAGCCAAACGCAGAAGGTATGAAGCCAGCGCTGCATCGTCAGCCTGCAAATCTCTGACATCAGCGTTGTTGCTGAGGATAGCGCGTAGCGTCACTGAAGATGATTCTGCACGAGAAGTCAGGCTGAATGACGGCGCATCACAGCAGGTCAGTCCCGGAAAGCGTCAGCGACAGTAAAAGGGTCATGCAGACGTCATTATGGTTTCTGACAGATTTTGCTGTAACGAGGAAAACAGCCAGGATCAGCACCAGACGATGACCAGCCCAGATAACAGACCCGCAGACTCCCGGTGATAATCAAAATGCGCATAATGTATATTATGTTAAATACGATCTCAGATTACCTCCGCCAGACCGCCACCTTTGTTCCCTGCCGAGTTCTGATGCCCAGTCATCTCCAGTCTGGCTGATTCTGTGCGCTGACTACATAACATCTAATCGATCACGACGACTGATACACACGAAACTGCCAGGCAAATTCCCTTGCTGCCTTCACCTGCCCTAATCCGTCATGCGCTTATCAGCTACACATGCGCAGAACCTTCCATTGCTCCCGCGCATCTGTATCACAAATTATTCCGCTGCTGGCGCTGCCGCCTTATCAATCGCCTGCTGCAACATCGACTCCACCGCGCCGCCAGGGAAAACAGTCACCTTATCGGCTGTTGCGCCCGACGCAGGCATCACGATGATCCCTGGCGTGCCCTGAAAGCCCACATTTTTTGCCAGAATGTCCGTCCGTGACAGAATTGTCAGCATATCGCTCTCTTTGCCTTTTAACTTTGTCTTACCGGCGGCTGCGGTAATATCTTTCTGCGTCAGCGCACCCTCAGTATGGCCAGTGGCAAACAGCGCATTATGATAATTCATATAGGCATCTCCGCCTTTCTGCTGCCAGATGCGTAAGCCGGTTTCCGCCGCGTTGAAGGAAGGTTTCCAGCGTGCGCCGAAGATTGGCCACTCCTGGAAAACAAATCGTACCTGCGGGTTATTTTTCATTAATGACTGCATCACCACCGCCTGTCGGGCGCAGACGATGCACTGATAATCAAAAAACTCAACCAACACCACGCTGGCATCCGCCGGACCGATGGACGGCACTGACTTATCATTCAGCAGCGCATCCTGATGCTGAAGCGCCGCCGCGGTCATCGCTGTTATTTGCTCATCGTACTGAATCTGCTGTAATTTCTGGTCAACCTCAATCAGCAACTCCGGGTGTTTTAACAGATAGGCTTTCACTACTTCACCTATTCTGGCTTCCTGTTGCGGTGTAAACAGCGCTTCCGCATCTGGGGATGGTGCCTGCGCCGCCTTACTGACTGCTTCCGCATCATTTGCCTGCTGCACCGGCGTCACCGCAGGCTGAGCAACGTGCGGGTCAGAGGAGGATGCCGCACTGTTTGTCGCTTCAGGCGCTGGCGATTGTGGCGCGGCGGCTGATGGCGTGGCTGGCGCGGAACTTACCGGTGGTTCCGTGGCGGATTGCGGCTGCGATCCTGTCGCGGGTGGCGGAGTCAGCGCCGGGGCTGATGGAGCCAGAGCGGGATTCCCCTGCGCTGCTGTTCCGCTGGGTGACTGCGTGGATGCGGTATTAACAACACCGTTGCCACCTGCGGAATCCGCGGCTATTGCGCCCGGCACTGCGGAAGCCCCGGCCAGCAACATCACAGCCAGCGCCAGGTTATTCATTTTCATTGGTTTTTTAATCCTTGATTAATTGATCGCTGACGGCGGAGAGCGCGTATAATCGCCCCACTCTCCGTCGTCATAAGCGTCTGTGGCGGCGTCAGATTAAACGGCAGAAATGACAAAAGCGTCGCGCTGAATCAGCCGCCGCCAGGCCCGGCTATTTTTCAGTAGCGAGCCGGGTAAGTCGTTGACGGACGTCATTTAATGCAGCGTTAAGCCCCTGCTTTGGCTCTGCGCGGAGGTGGTCAATCTGTTTTGCTAAGCCCTCCCCGCACATTAGTCACAAAGATATAATGTATTAGAGCTATTGTATGATGTAACTAAATTGGTGGCTTAGCCAGCCTCAGAAATTTCACATTTTCCGCCGCGGATTGTCGCTTCCGCGCTAATCCCTCTACTCTCTGCGCTGTCACCTCTTTCTACTCAGTCAATAAAGGAAACATTGATGAAAACTTCATACGCTCTGATTGCCACATTACTGATGACCTCTGGCGCGTCTGCCATCGCCGCCCAGCCTGCCGCGGCGAAGAACCCGTTAAGCGTGCATGTCCTTAACCTGCAAACCGGTCAGCCAACGGCGGGCATTGAAGTTGAACTGGATCAGAAACAGCAGGATAACTGGGTAAAACTGGCGTCCGGGGTCACCGATAACAATGGCCGTATCAGCGCCCTGTTCCCGCAGGATAAAACCACCAGCGCCGGCAGCTATCGCGTGGTGTTTAAAACCGGTGATTTTTATAAGAAAACTAACCAGAAAACCTTCTTCCCGGAGATCCCGGTGGAGTTCAACATGGACGCCAGCGGTGAGCACTATCACATCCCTCTGCTGCTGAGCCCGTTTGGCTATTCCACCTATCGCGGTAACTGATCCCAGCCCCGCCCGGCACCCTCTCAGGTGCCGGATTCACTTCCCAGCGCCAGCTTTTCCGCAAAATTCGCCACCAGCCAGTCAATAAACAGACGTAAGCGGTGCGAAACATGACGGCTTTGCGGATAGACCACATGAAACGGATAACCGGCGGGCCGCCAGTCGCGCAGAATTTCCACCATTTCGCCCTGCCGCAGTAGCGGATGAAGCGCATAACTAAAAGTCTGGATTATTCCCAGCCCCGCCACCCCGGCCGCCAGATGCGCGTTACTTTCATTAACCCCAAAACGGTGAGCCGGTTTAATCTCAACCTTCATCCCTTCCCGTTCATAACGAAACAGAAATGGTCTGCCGCTCTGTGGCGAGAGATAGCTCACCAGCCGGTGGCCGTTTCGCAGCTCGTCAGGATAGGCAGGCACGCCATATGCCTTAAGATAGGCTGGCGTGGCGCAGGTTATCAGCGTGCCGTAGCCCAGCAGACGGGCAACCAGCGACGAGTCCGATAAGGGTCCACCGCGGATAACACAGTCAACGTTATCACCAATCAGATCGACCGGACGATCGGAGACTCCCAGTTCCATCGTGATGTCAGGATAGCGCTGACAAAAGTCAGGCAGCAGCGGGATCAGCACCTCTCTGGCCGTGGAGCCGCCAATATCCACCCGCAACCGCCCACGCGGCCTGCTGCGAACGGCGCTGAAGCAGGCATCAATATCCTCAAGATCGTGCAGGATACGCAGCGCCTTTTCATAATATTCCTGCCCTTCCTGGGTGACGGTTACCCGTCGGGTGCTGCGCTGCAATAGCCGGATCGCCAGATGCGCTTCCAGCTGCTGAACCAGCTTACTCAGCGTCGCCTTTGGCATATTCAGTGAGTCAGCGGCGCGGGTAAAACTGCCGCTCTCCACGACCCGGGCAAAAGCCCGGATAGCCAGAAGTTGATCCATTGCCTTCCTCTTATTATCCACCCACAGAGATAGTCATTTTCATTTTAGCGTATTTATCCGCCAATCCCGCCCCCTTAAAGTAGCCATCAGCCCGCCAAGCCTGGGGCAACACCTTCACTCACCTATTTCTGGAGAAGCAAAGATGAACGCACCATTGACAGGAAAAATTGCATTGGTTACTGGCGGCACCAGCGGAATTGGGCTGGCGAGCGCGCGTGAACTGGCAGCCCAGGGCGCCCGGCTCTTTATCACTGGCCGACGCCAGACAGAGCTGGATGCCGCCGTTGCGGCAATTGGCGGTAACGTCAGCGGAATTCGGGCAGATGCGTCACGGCCACACGAGCTGGATGAGGTTTACGCCTGTATCGCCGCGCAGGCGGGTCATCTCGATATTTTGTTCGCCAATGCCGGGGGCGGCGATATGCTGCCACTGGGAGCGATCACCGAAGAGCATTTTGACCGCATCTTTGGCACTAACGTACGCGGTGTGCTGTTTACCGTGCAGAAAGCACTGCCGCTGCTGGTTGATGGCGCCTCGGTGATCCTGACCGGTTCGACCGCCGCTACGCAGGGCACCGCCGCCTTTAGCGTTTACAGCGCCAGTAAAGCCGCGGTGCGTAACTTTGCCCGCTCATGGGCGCTGGATCTCAAAGATCGGGAGATCCGGGTCAACGTTGTCAGTCCGGGTCCGGTCCGCACGCCAGGCCTGGGCGATCTGGTGAGTGAGGAGCAGCGTCAGGGGCTGTTTGATACGCTGGCGGCTCAGATACCGCTTGGTCGTCTGGGCGAACCTGAAGAGGTGGCCAGAGTAGTGGCGTTTCTCGCCTCCGACGGGGCCAGTTTTATTAATGGGGCCGAGCTGTTTGTGGATGGCGGTATGGCGCAGGTCTGAAGGCAACGGCATCAGCCTGGTTGATCCCGGCGGCGACAATGCCGATCGTCGCCGCTGGCTGACGTCGGATCACCGCCCCACTCTCCCCGCAGTCACAAATTGTCACCTGCCAGCCCCGCAGGCTGGCCAATCCCCCGCTATAGTTATTGCCTGTCACGTTAGTCATAAAACCATGGAGATAACATGAGCCAACTTTTTTCCCCGGTCTCACTGGGTGAACTCACGCTGGAGAACCGCATTGTGATTGCACCAATGTGCCAGTACTCCGCTGAGGCGGGCAGCGCGACCGCCTGGCACCGGATCCATCTGGGCCAGCTCTCTTTTTCCGGCGCGGGCCTGATGATTATCGAAGCCACTGCGGTCGAAGATATTGGTCGCATCTCGCCCGGCGATCTCGGTTTGTGGAATGATGACAATGAAGCGGCGCTGAAAACGGTACTGGAAGATGTCCGCCGCTACTCCTCTATCCCTGTTGGCATCCAGCTTGGTCATGCCGGACGTAAAGCGTCATGCGCGGTGCCGTGGGAAGGCGGCAAACAGATTGCACCGGATGCCGAAGGTGGCTGGCAGACCATCGCCCCTTCCGCCCTGAGTTACAGCGCGGATGAAGTGAAACCGCTAGCGATGAGTACTGGCGATCTGGCGCGGGTAAAACAGGCGTTTGTGGATAGCGCCCTGCGGGCGGTGCGTCTTGGCATTGCGCTGATTGAAGTGCATGCCGCCCACGGCTATCTGCTGCATCAGTTCCTCTCGCCGCTGTCGAACCAGCGCGACGATGAGTATGGCGGTTCGCTGGAAAACCGGATGCGCTTCCCGCTTGAGGTCTTCCAGGCGGTGCGCGATGCCGTGCCTGCTTCACTGCCGGTGGGCGTGCGTATCTCCGCGACCGACTGGGTGGAAGGCGGCTGGGAAATCAAACAGTCGATCGCGTTCTCTCGCGAGCTGGAAGCACTGAACTGCGCCTATATTCATGTCTCCAGCGGCGGCCTCTCTGAAGATCAGCAAATCAGCGTCGGACCTAATTATCAGGTGCCGTTTGCCCGTGATATTCGTCAGGAGGTGTCGATGCCGGTGATTGCGGTCGGTTTAATCACCGAGCCGCAGCAGGCAGAAGATCTGCTGCAACAGGGCGAAGCGGATCTGGTGGCGCTGGCGCGTGGCATTCTCTATGACCCACGCTGGCCGTGGCACGCCGCCGCCGCGCTGGATGGTAAGGTGCGGGTGCCGCCACAGTATCTGCGTTCAGAGCCGCATGATGTGAAAGGCATTCTGACCGAAGATAGCTAAACCGGACCCGGCAGGCCGCGCGGCTGGCGGTCTGCCGGAACTGAAGAGTAAAAAGCGATCAACCGCGATCGTAGCAGGCCTGCAAAGCAAGATGCGGACCGGTCAGGGGCCGCTGGCTGACGGGAAACTGCTGCGCCACCGGCGTCATCGAACTCTGCGCCAGCGCCACCTGCACCGCCCCCTGCTGATAAGCCTGCTGCACCGCGGCGTTAATCAGATCGAAATAGCGCGCCGTCTCCCCCGCCCTGAATGCCGCCCAGGCCTGCGCCACCAGCCACACCTCAACCTCACTGCCCGGCTGACAGAAAAGTTCCCGCGTCGCCGCCAGCGTTGACTCCGCCGCACACAGCGCCACGGTCGGACCCGCCTGTTGCTGTAACGCGCTGGCCAGCATCCTGTCGGTACGCATGACCCGATCTGACGGGTGAGTAAAATCATCGGCAACCGGAGCCAGCGTCGAGCAGGTAATCAGTAGCGCATCAAACTGCGGCCGCAGCGACCTGATCAAACCAGCAATACGCTCACGCAACTCCGCCCTCATCCCTCCGCTACGCTCCGCCTCTGCCAGCAGCGCTGGCATCACCAGATGGTTCAGCGGCGGCTTCGCCTGAGTCAGAGACGCCGCCGCGTCGTCAAAGATGGCGATATTACTGGCCGCCGTGTGTAAGCAGAGGATATTCATGCAGCTTCTCCGGGATGAGAGGTCAGCGTTCAGTATGCCAGGCTCTGTTCTGGATAACCACTGCCCCCCTGAAACGCGCAACACGCCTGACGGGTTTATCTCTGGCCGGTTTCATTTTGCAAGCGGATGTGAATATCACGCTGCCTGAAACGGCGCGGTTTCGCTTGTGACACCGCCGGTCAGCCGTCGCGCTCCCTCACTCCGGCATCCCCTCTACCGCCCGGAGCGCTAAATGCATTCCCTTTTCTATCATCTACACTTTGACGGGTGTTCACAGGGTGATGCTTTGTGCATCGCCAGGCAATAAAAGGATGACAACATGACTGAACAAGCAGGCCAGAATCACGCCTGGTTACTGGCTTCACGCCCGCACGGCGAGCCGACCAAAGAGAATTTCCGCCATGTGGCGCAGCCGATCCCGGAACTCAACGAGGGTGAAGTGCTGCTGAAAACCATCTACCTGTCGCTCGACCCCTACATGCGTGGCCGGATGGATGAGGGCAAATCCTACGCGGCGCCGGCGGAGCTGGATCAGCCAATGGTGGGCGGCACCGTCTGCCAGGTGGCCGCGTCAAAGCATGGCGACTACCAGACCGGTGAGTGGGTGCTGTCCCAAAGCGGCTGGCAGGAGTATGCGATTTCAGATGGCAAAGAGCTGGCGAAGCTGGGCAACGATCTGCCGCATCCGTCATGGGCGCTGGGCATCCTGGGTATGCCGGGCTTTACCGCCTACATGGGCCTGATGGATATTGGCCAGCCCAAGGCGGGAGAAACCCTGGTGGTGGCCGCGGCAACCGGTCCGGTGGGTGCCACCGTCGGTCAGTTAGGTAAACAGCAGGGCTGCCGCGTGGTCGGCGTCGCCGGTGGTGAAGAGAAGTGCCGTTACGCGGTGGATACGCTGGGCTTTGACGCCTGTCTCGATCACCACAGCGCCGACTTTGAAGAGCAGATGAAAAACGCCTGCCCGGATGGCATCGATATTTATTTCGAAAACGTGGGTGGCAAAGTGTTTGACGCGGTCTTCCCGCTGCTGAATACCGCTGCGCGCGTGCCGGTCTGCGGTCTGGTCTCCGCCTACAGCCAGCGTGAGCTGCCGCCTGGCCCGGATCGCACCTCGCTGATCATGGCGGGCATTCTGAAGCGTCGCATCCGTATGCAGGGCTTTATCATCTTCCAGGATTATGGCGACCGCTATCCTGAGTTCCTCGACGCGATGCGTCCGCTGGTGGAGAGCAACAAAATCCACTATCGCGAGCATATGATTGAGGGACTGGAAAACGCGCCACAGGCGTTTATCGATATGCTGAATGGCAAAAACTTCGGTAAAACCGTGGTGAAAGTCGGCTGATAAGCCGCTGGCGTGCCGCGTCACTGACGTGGCACGCCGCTCATTAGTGTGACGGTCGTGATACGTGCTCCGCTGCAGCACAGTTCGCCGCAGCCACCGCCTCACTTAAATCTGCCCCGCCGCTTAAGCGCTGACACAGTACCCCGACAAAACAGTCACCGGCACCGTGGGTGCTGACCAGCGTCACTTTCTGCGCCGCCAGGCTCCGGGTCTGACCCGCCTCGCTGTAAGCCACGCCATGCTCACCGGCCGTCACCACCACGCTGGCAAACCGGCTGGCCAGCGATTCCGCGGCAGTGCGCGCTGATGTCAGATCCTGCACGCTGATCCCGCACATATCCCGCGCTTCAATCGCATTGACCACCAGCAGATCGATACAGCCCGCAAAGGCTGCTGACAGCGGCCGCGCGGGTGCGGCGTTCAGACAGACGGTGATTCCCCGCTGCCGCGCCGCCTGGGCTGCACTGAGATTGACCGCTTCCGGCACCTCGTTTTGCAGCACCAGCAGCGACACATCCTGCCAGAAAGCGGGCTGCTCAAAGGTCTTCAGCGCAATCTGCTGATTGGCGTTGGAAACCACCACCGCACCGTAATCCCCTTCGGCGTCAGTGATCGCCACGCTCATGCCGGAGGGCAGCGTCTCTGACACGCTGACGGCCGCGCAATCGACCCCAGCCTGCTGCAACTGATCCCGCAGAAAACGCCCCTGCTGATCGTCTCCGACCGCACCGGCAAAGCGCACCGCTGCCCCGGCGCGGGCCGCCGCCACCGCCTGATTGCCGCCCTTGCCGCCAAACTTATAGTGGCAGGCGCTGCCCATCACCGTTTCGCCTTTCTCCGGGCGATGCGGTGCCTCCAGCATAATGTCGTAATGAAGACTGCCGGTGACTGCAATTTTGCTCATAGTTAGAATTCCCGCAGATCCTGAACCGCATGCTGGGTTTTCATCAGGTTCTTCTCCGCCCGCTTCAGATCTTTCTTGGCGATAGCGACAAACAGCGCATCCAGGATATTAAGCTGGGCGATGCGTGACGCGGCGTTTTCCCCTAACAGATGCGATCCCTGAGAGGTTGAATTGAGTACCACATGCGCGTTGCGGGCGATCGGTGACTCCGCGTAGTTGGTAATGGCGATCACTTTCGCACCATTCCGTCCCGCCAGTCTGACCGGATCGTTCACCGCACGTGTGGCACCCGAATGGCTGATAGCGATAACCACATCGTCATCAGAGAGCACCGCGGCAGACATCAGCATAATGTGCGCGTCATCATAGGCGGTCGACTTGATACCTATCTTCAGCATCTTGTGCGACAGATCGCGCGCCACCGCGGCAGAGCCGCCGACGGCGTAGAGATCGATATGACGCGCCTTAAAGATAATCTCCGCCGCGCGATTAAATTCAGAGACATCCAGAATCGACAAGGTCTCTTCGATCGCCTGGATTGAGGTTCTGAACACTTTGGCCAGCAACTGCTCCGATGAATCATCCGGCTCAATTTCCGCATGCAATCCCGCCACCTCAGACTGGTTGTAATAGATGAGGCCGCTTCTGAAATGTCTGAATCCGGTGAAGTTAAGTTTCTTGGTTATCTTCACGATCATCGCTTCAGAGACATTATTCTCCCGCGCAATCTCTTTTAAAGAGGAGTGCTCGGTAATATCGGTTCGGGCAATAATTGCCTCAGCCACCCGACGTTCTAACGGCGTCAGCTGGGGCAAACGCATGCGAATCTGAGCGCCAATGGCTCGCGGATCTTGCTTCATTACTTGCCTCGGGTCGCCCGGTCAATCAACATCGCTATGATAATAATAAGGCCGGTAGCGAGCAATTGGTAAAAGGCCTGAATGTTCAGCAGCGTCAAGCCATTACGTAACGCGCCGAGGATAATCACCCCAATCAGCGTGCCGAAGATGCTGCCCTTGCCGCCCATCAGCGAAGCGCCACCAATCGCCGCGGCGGCGATGGCGTCCAGCTCCCACAGATTACCGATAGTCGGCTCGGCGGCTCCCAGGCGGCCAATCAGGATCAGCGACGCCAGCGAGGCGAGCAGACCAGAAAAGACATAGACCGTGACCTTGGTGCGCTTCACCGGCACACCCGCGACCCGCGCCGCCTCTTCATTGCCGCCAATCGCCAGAATATATTCCCCCAGCGGGGTTTTATTCATCACCGTCCAGAGCAGCAGCGCAATCACCGCCACAATCACAATCGGCGTCGGAATGCCGAATACGGTACTGTTGATCAGGCTGCGGAAGGCGAGCGGAATACCGAAGATCGGATTGCCGCCGGTGTAGATCAGCGCGATGGCCCGGAACAGCGACAGGCCGCCCAGCGTGACGATAAAGGGTTGCAGCCCGGCGTAGGCGATCAGCGACCCGCTGAACAGACCGCAGACTGCGCCAACGCCGAGCGTGGCGAGGATCGCCAGCGGCACTGGTACGCCAGCCACCATCAGGGTCGCGCCCAGTACCGCCGAGAGCGCAGCCGTGGGGCCGACCGAGAGATCAATCCCGCCGGAGATAATCACCAGCGTCATACCCAGCGCGATTAAGGCGTTGATCGACGACTGCTGTAATATATTCAGCAGGTTGGGCACGGTAAAAAAGACCGGTGACAGAAAGGAAAATGTCACCACGATAATTAATAAGCCAATCAAGGTGCCGGCATCGCGCAGATTAAATTTAAGCCGCGACGAAGGTCGGCTATCCGACCGGGCAGAGGTCTGAGTCATCATAGTTATAACCTTTAGTCGTGTCAGGTAAGGGGTCAGGCGGTCTGATCAACATCTTTAATGGCAAAGCGGGCGATGTTCTCTTCGGTAATCGCGCTGCCGGTTAACTCTTTGGTTATCCGGCCCTCCCGCATCACCAGTACCCGATCGGAGATGCGCATGATCTCGGTCATCTCTGACGAAACCACCACGATCGCTTTCCCCGCCTGGGCCAGCTTTTCAATCAGGGCGTAGATCTCCGATTTGGCCCCGATGTCGATGCCGCGCGTTGGCTCATCAAACAGAAACACATTGGCGTCCGCGGCGACCCAGCGACCGATAATCACTTTCTGCTGGTTGCCCCCGCTCAGCGTGCCGATGGTTTTTTCAATATCGAGCGGCCGCAGCCGGAGATCGCCCATCACAGCCTGCGCCTCACGATTCAGCCGCGGCTGACTGAGCAGACCCAGTGAGGTGAAACGGTGCATTGAAGGCAGCGCCATATTCATCTTCACCGCCCGCTCCCGGATAATGCCCTCTTTTTTACGATCTTCCGGCACCAGGCCAATGCCGGCGCGGATCGCCGCCCGCACGTTGTGATTGCTGACCTGAGTGCCATTGACGCTCACCGTGCCGCGGGTGCGTTTGTCGATGCCGGCGATCAGCTTGAGCAGTTCGGTACGTCCCGCCCCGACCAGCCCGGCGATCCCCAGCACTTCACCGGCCCGGACGCTGAAGTTCGCCCCGACCACCTCGTGACCCCGGCTCAGATCCTCGACCCGCAGCACTTCCCGGTCGCTGACGAAAGCCTGATGATCGAGCTTGTCGATTTTTCGTCCCACCATCCGCGCGACGATACTCTCTTCATCCTCATCACAGATATTCACCACCCCAACCTGCCTGCCATCCCGCATAATGGTAGCGCGGTCACACACCCGGAAAATCTCATTCATCTTGTGTGACACGTAGATCAGCGACACCCCGGTCGATTTCAGATCGGCAATCAGCTCCGCCAGCCGGTCAAACTCGCGGGGCGTCAGGCTGGAGGTCGGCTCATCCATGGCGATGATTTTGGCGTCGTCCAGCAGCGCCCGCGCAATCTCCACAATCTGCTGCTGCGACACCTTAAGCTCCCGAATTGGCGTTCGCGGATCGATAGTGGGATCGAGCGTTTTCAGAATCAGCGTGGCGCGCGCCAGCTGCGCTTTCTTATCCACCCACCAGCCGCCCGCGCGGGTCAGCGGGCGGCCCAGAAACATGTTCTGTGCCACGGAAAGCTCCGGTACGTGCTGCAACTCCTGGTGGATCATCGCGATACCGGCCTGTCGGGCGCTGAGCGGACTTTTAATCTGCACCACCGCCCCGTTGACGCTGATCTCACCACTATCGGCCCCGCGTACGCCGGAGAGGATATTCAGCAGCGTGGACTTGCCCGCGCCGTTCTCTCCAATCAGCGCGTGAACCTCGCCGGGCCGTACCGAAAAATCGACATCCTGCAACGCGGCGGCGTTGCCGTAGCGTTTACTGATGCCGCGCATAATCAGGCGAAACTGTTCCATACCCGCTCCGACGAACTTATTGCTGGGCCAGAAGCTGACGCAACCGGTTGTTGTCTTTGGTGGAGAACGCCTCAACGTTCTCTTTGGTGATCAGCGCCTGCGGCGTTGAGATAACCCGTGACAGCTTCTGGCCGTTGATCAGGCGGATCATCACATCCATCGCCACCTCACCGGTCAGCACCGGGAAGCTGTCCACCGTGCCGGTCAGTTCGCCGCGCTTAATCGAGGCGTAGGCGTTGGAAATCCCGTCGGTACCGAAGATCGCCACCTGTGACGCCTTGTTCTGTGCCCGCACCGCTTCCACCACGCCCAGCGCCATGGTGTCGTTGTTGGCGTAGAAGCCGATCAGATCGGGATGCTGTTGCAGAATGGTCGAGGCGGCGTTAAACGCCTGCTCGCGGCTCCAGTTGGCGGGCACGCTGGCAACGATGGTGAACTTACCGGCGCTGTCCAGCGTCTCTTTGAAACCGCGGGTGCGTTGTCCGGCGGCATAGACGCCCGGCTGCCCTTCAATCACCGCCACTTTGCCGCCCTGCGGATGGTGCTGAATAAACCATTTCGCCACCCGCACGCCATTATCTTTCTGGACGTTGCCGACGTAGTAGCGGGCATTCGGCATTACCGCATCGTTGACGTTCACCACCGGGATATTTTTACTGTTGGCGCTCTCCAGCGCAGGCTCCAGGTTGATGTCGGTCTGTGGCGAGACCAGCAGGCCGTTAAAGCCCTGCGAGATCAGGGTCTCGGCAATCGACAGCTGACCGAGCTGATCGTCTTCGTTGGCGGCGGCCTGATAGGCGACGGTAACGCCATATTTCTTCGCTGCGGCCTCGTAGCCCTGGCCGAGCAGACGCCAGTATTCATTGGTCAGGGTTTTCGATACCCCGCCAATTTTCAGCGATTTATCCACCTCAGGCAGTGCGCCATATCGGGTGTCGAGCTGGGTCCAGTCGGTGCGATCCGGTTCAGTGTCAGATTGCAGCGGAGCCAGTTCCGCCGCATAGACGGTGCTGCACAGCAGGGAGGAAGCGATGAGCGCGAGCAGACGTTTTTTCATTTTTTTATTCTCAGCATGTAGGTAGAGGTTTTCTGTTCTTAACGTTAATCGGCAGTCAGCGTGCCAGCATGATCTCATTGACGATCTGCTGTGAGGCGACCGCATCCTGACGCGCAATCGCCGACAGTAATTCAGCGTTGTCGTGCAGCTGGTCACAGAGTTTCAGTAAGCGGGTCACGGTGGCGATGTTGCTTTCCGCTTCACGGATCGGGTCGAGGCCGCTGGCGTCCGGGAAGGTGTCGAAATAGTAGGCGCCGCTGTAGCCGTCACGCTGCATCTGCCAGAGAAACTCCAGCGTGGCGCGCGGATTGACCGAGCCGACCATCAGGCCGTCATCGCGTTTGCCCCAGCCGTCGTTGAGGTCCAGGCCGAGCAGCCGTGAGCGGCGCGCCACCATCGCCGCGGCGTAGGCCGGGATCTCGTTGGCAAACAGCACATGGGCAAAATCCAGGGTGATCCCGAGGTTGGGGCAGCCCGCCTCCTCCACCGCCAGCAGACAGGTGGTGGCGTTAGGAAAGATACTGTAGGCGCGCGGCTCATTGGGTTTGTATTCGATGCTGACGTCGACGTCGGGCGCATACTCCGCCACTTCACGCACCGCGCTGACCGCGTCCTCCCAGATCTTCTTATAGTCCGCCTGGAAGCAGTAGTCGAAGCCATCCTGCCCCATCCACAGCGTCATCAGCCGTGAGCCAAACTCCCGGCCAGCGTCGATACCGCGCTTGGTCAGCTCAATCGCTTCGCGACGCACTTTCGGGTCCGGGTGGGTAAAGGCGCCGATTTTGAACTGCGGCGCATCCCAGCGCATCTGCATGCCGTTGACCGCCAGGCCCGCGTCAGCAATCGCCTGGCGCAGGGTGGCGATGTCGCTGGTGAGATGCTGCGGAAAGTTAAGATCGAGATGGGTCAGGCCGTTGACCTTTCCTGCGCGGGCCACCATCTGCAACACTGACGGCTTGCCCTGTAAGTCGGGCCAGTAGAGGTGTGCGCCCGAGGCGAACGAGTTGAGACGGGTAGCAAATTTCAGTTCCGACATAAGGGTCAATCCTTCAGAGTGCGTATTGTGAAGTACTTTTCATATTCACAGTTAATTGTGAAGTTATGTATTAATCTACGCCTCGCGGCTTAATGCGCAAGTCTGTCAG
The DNA here is from genome assembly GCF_051336815.1 of Pantoea sp. C2G6. Classification (NCBI taxonomy): domain Bacteria; kingdom Pseudomonadati; phylum Pseudomonadota; class Gammaproteobacteria; order Enterobacterales; family Erwiniaceae; genus Pantoea; species Pantoea sp. C2G6. The sequence goes on along the minus strand of NZ_JBGMNJ010000001.1, from coordinate 677,588 downwards.
AACGGGGAAATCACCAAACTGGGAGAGATGTCACGAAATAGTTTCAGTGTGTTATCAGATGGTATGCGGGCAATAGCGGGAGAAAGAAGTGTAAAAACAACCGGTTATCGCACAGGGTCGGGACAGAAGTCTGACAGGAAGAGGCGTAAAAAAAGCTGAGCGCCAGGGCGGCGCTCAGCAGGTCAGGATGACGTCAGCGGGTTATTTCAGGCGGAAAGCCACAACGCTGTCGCCCTGGGTGGTGCCGAGCGAGCCGTGGCCGCCTGCGGCAATCACCACGTATTGCTTACCATCTTTACCCATAAAGGTGGATGGCGTCGCCTGCGCGCCGGCGCTCAGTTCAGTCTGCCACAGCAGTTCACCGGTGGTGCTGTCGTAGGCCCGGAAGAAGTTATCCGCCGTCGCCCCGTGGAACACCAGATCACCCGCGGTCATCAGCGGTCCGCCGTGCGCCACCATCCCCATCGGGAAACCGAGCGGGAAACGGCCCGGCAGGAAGCTGGTTTTCAGGTTTTTAGTGGTGCCGACGCGGCGCAGCCATGCGGTTTTGCCGGTGGTCAGATCCACTCCCACCATCCGTCCCCAGGGTGGCGCGATGCAGGGAATGCCCAGACCGGATGCCATCTGCTGGATATGGATCGCGTAGTCACCGTGGAAGTTCTCATTCCAGTAGGGAGTACCATCTTTGGTGAAGGTACGCTGGGTTTCGGTTTCCGGCGTGCGCTTAATCAGGTTGTATTTGTAAGCCAGGCGCACCGGTGCCGCAATCAGCATCTGACGCTGCGGATCAACCGCGACTGAACCCCAGTTAAACACCCCGATGTTGCCAGGGAAAATCAGCGAGCCTTTTTCGGTCGGCGGCGTCCATGGATTCCCGTCATAACGCAGCTCGCGGAAGGTGGTGCGGCAGGCCATCTGGTCAAACGGCGTGATGCCCCACATTGACTTTTCCGTCAGCGGCTGCGGGATGAAGTTCAGGCTGGAGACCGGCTGGGTCGCCGCATACTGTTCACCCTGGATACCATCGGTAGAGACCTTAACCTGCTCCACCGGGTAGACCGGCTCACCGGTCAGACGGTTGAGCACAAACAGGTTGCCGGTTTTGGTCGGCAGGATTACCGCGGGCTGCGGCTTGCCCTGATAGTTAATGTCCACCAGCGACGGCTGAGACGGGTTATCGCGATCCCACAGGTCGTGGTTGGCACTCTGATAACGCCACTTAAAGGCACCGGTTTTCAGATCCAGCGCCACCAGCGCGTCACGGAATTTTTCGGTGTTGCTGGCAGGATCGCGCTCAATACCAACTTCATCCGGCGAGGCGTTACCAAACGGCACATAGACCAGGCCATTTTTCAGATCGGCGCTCAGCGTCGCCCAGGCAACCGGCGTATCCTGCGGATAGGTCGCTCCCGGCGCGACCGGCGCGGTCTTGTCCGGGTTGGCCGGATCGAAGTTCCACACCAGGCGACCGCTGACGGCGTCGTAGGCGCGGATCACACCCGATGGATTGCCGCTGTTGAAGCCGTTATCCATTACCGAACCGCCGACAATCACCAGATTGCCCGCCACCAGCGGAGCCGCGGTCTGCATCAGCGCGTGCGGACGCAGCTGGCCCATGTTGGCGCGCAGATTGACCACCCCGTTATCACCAAAGTCCGCGCAGGGCTTGCCGGTGTCGGCATCCAGCGCCAGCAGGCGGGCATCGGTGGTGGCGTTGAAGATACGCTTGCGGCAGATCGCCGGCTCTGCGCCCTGCTGCTGCGCGGCCTGCTGACCGGCGTCGAAGTAACTCACGCCGCGACAGGTCTGGTGCTGTTGCAGATAAGAGCGGTTTTTATCCGGTGCGGTTTTCCACTTCACCGCGCCGGTTTCCGGGTCAAGGGCGTGAACCTCGTTATGCGGCGTACAGAAGTAGAGCATGCCGTTGGCTTTCAGCGGCGTCGCTTCAAAGGTGTATTCGGTGGCATCATCACCCTGACGCAGATCGCCGGTGTGATAGGTCCAGGCCACTTCCAGATTTTTGACGTTCTCTTTGGTGATCTGATTCAGCGCGGAGAAACGCTGGCCCTCTGTGGTGCCGCCGTACGCGCTCCACTCCTGCGTCGCTCCGCCGGTTGCTGAGGCGTTACGTGGCGTGGTGATGGTGCCCTGCTGTGGCAGCGGATCGTAGAAGCAGAGGCCGATAACCAGCAGCACCATTACGCCTACTGAGCCACCCAGCAGCGGATGAAAGGCGCGCTGCCCTTTATAGAGCGAACGCACCACCCACGGCATCGCCAGCCAGAGGCCCAGCACGCCAAACAGGTCGCCGCGCGGGATCCACTGCCACTTATCGAAGCCGACTTCCCAGACAATCCAGAGCAGGGTTATCCACATCAGCACGGCATAGAGCGTCAGCGCGCTGCGCTTATTCAGAAACAGCAGGATCGCGCTGAGCAGCACGCCCACGCCCATCAGCGCGTAAAAAGCGCTGCCTCCTGCCAGCAGGAGTTCTCCTCCCATGTAGATCAGGGCGACAGCAAATATCGCCATGATGATACTGGTTATTTTCGTGATCATGATCCATCCCCGGGTCATTAGCGGCACTAAAAAGTGAAATAAGAAACATAAATTCAACGAGATCTTAACTTACGTTTGAAATATGTAAAAACATGTACAAAGGTAAAACATTAAACAATTTTATCTAAAAACCGCTGCCGACTGGCCCTGACGCCACTTTTTTTACTTCCTGAAGAGGAAATAACGCGATATTCATCACAAATTATTAACCATAAGCCCGACACGACCGCACCTTTTGTTCAAAGCTGCTGCTTTATCAGACAAGCCGCGCTTCAGTAATGGCCGCTGAAGTTTGATCGGCCAATCATTTCCAGTGTCAAATAAGCATAATGGTTCCCTTCTTCTCCTCTGCAATAATTCTTATTGCTATAATCGGCAATGTTTTTGCCCTTCCCGCTTTATCCCGCAACCTTTCAACGCTGGCGCGGTGTTATAAACCGCTGCCAGCAATTTTAATTAGCGGATAAGCGCGCCGGGGAAAAATTAATGGCTGCGGCTAAAAGGAAAAATACATTAACAATGAAGGGAATCTTCGTGATGAAAACGATTTCAGATATTCCGTAGTCTGGCGATTGGTTTGAGTGTGATATATATCAGCTCACTCTTTATTAATCTTTCCTGCCAGCTGGCAGGATTTTCTCTGGCAGCAATAACCCAGGCAGGTTTTCTATGTCCGCATTACACGCTATTTATCGCAAGCTGCGTTTTCCTTTTAAGTTTATTAATGCCGCCATTCGTTATCCGAGAGCGCAGGCGCGGGTAAAACGTTATTCGGTGATGTCGATAGAAGAAACCATCGACCAGCTGTTAAATAATCCACAATTATCGCTGGCCCGTTATGGCGACGGTGAACTGGAGATGACCTGGTATAAAAATATTGGCTTCCAGCCGTTCGACCCGCGTCTCTCCGCGCGGCTCAAGGCGCTGCTCCAGCAGGCAGAGGCGAACCCGCACTGCCTGATTTGTCTGCCGGATGCCTTTCGCACCACCCGCAATATGCGTTCAGGATCGGCCCTGTTCTGGTTCTTTCATAAATCATTTTACTTTAAATATTATGACGCTCTGCTGAATAAGCAGTACCAGTATGGAAATACCTCAGTAACCCGTCCCTGGCACGATTATAAAAGCAAGGCTCTCTCCCGGACGATATTTGATAAATTCAAACAGCTTTATCAGGATCGCCGGTTATTAGTGGTGGAAGGCAGCGGTACACGCCTGGGATTAGGCAACGATTTACTGGCCGGGGCGCAGGAAGTCAAACGAATTACCACCTTAAATCGTAATGCTTTTTCTGTTTATGACCGCCTGCTTTCGTCTGTATTAGCCCACGCGGTTAACTATGATCTGGTATTAATTTCATTAGGACCGACGGCTACTGTGCTGGCCGCTGATTTAAGCCAGCACGGTATTCGCGCCATTGATAGCGGCCACGTCGATATTGAATATGAATGGATGCTCGCCAATGCCAGCCAGAAAATAAAAGTGGAGGGGAAAAACGTCAACGAAGCGGGCGTGTTGCTGAGCGAACAGAGCGCCGTGGCGGATGCCAGCTATCAGCAGCAGATTTTACAGCACGTGGGTGAGACGCCGGAGGCTGAAACCCTGACGATCCCGCTGCCTCACGCCAGCGCCAGCCAGCATCATGCGGCCTGACTCCCCCTTGTCAGGCAGCTGCTGCACCGCATTGATGCGCAGACAAATAATTAGCAGGGTCAGGTAAACCTCGCGCGCGGGCTGAATGGCCCGCAGCCCCCGCCCGCCCTGGTTCCGGCCGCTGCGCGCGCATTCCGGCATCTATTTTGCTTACTCCTTCTGTGACCTTTATTCAGGAGAAGTGAGATGAACCCAGGCCGTTACCGTTACACCATATTTTCACTGCTGTTCCTGATCGCCCTGATCAACTACATCGATCGCGGCGCCCTGTCGTTTGCCGCCAACGCCATCGCGGCGGAGTATCACTTCAGCAAGGTCCAGCTTGGCGCTGTGCTGGGCTATTTTGGCTTTGGCTATCTGTTCGGTTCGCTGTGCGGCGGTTTTCTGGCCGACCGTATCGGCACTAAGCGCGTCTGGCTGCTGGCCGGTGTGCTCTGGTCGCTGCTGGAGATCGCCACCGCCTGGGCGGGCGATCTCGGCATGGCGCTGTTTGGCGGCTCCGCCATTATGGGGTTTGCCGCGCTGCGTATTCTGTTTGGCTTTTCCGAAGGCCCCGCCTATGCGCTGATGAACAAAGCGATTGCACACTGGGCACCCGATAACGAGCGCGGCTTTGCGCTGGGTATCGGCCTGCTCTCAACCCAGGTCGGCGCCCTGCTGACCGCTCCGATTGCGGTGGGCCTGCTGCTGCTGACCGGTGACTGGCGCATGATGTTTATTCTGCTGGGGATCTTCTCCCTGCTGGCGATGGCGCTGTTCGCCCGCGCCTTCAGCGACGGCCCCGAAACGAGCCGGGCCACCAGCGTGGCAGAGCGCGCGCTGATCCAGCAGGGACAGCGCCGCAGCAGCGGCGACAGCGTGCCGTTGCCCTGGTGGCGCTTCTTTACCAGCCGTACGCTGGTCTGCAACGCACTGGGCTATTTTTCGTTTCTCTACATCACCTTTACGCTGGTGACCTGGATGCCGAAATATTTGCAGGACAATTTCCATTATGACCTGCACTCGCTCTGGTACGTGGCGATGATCCCGTGGAGCGGTGCCTGCCTGACCGTGCTGCTGGGCGGACGAATTGCCGATTATCTGCTGGCCCGCTTCAATAATCTGCGGCTGGCCCGCAATCTGTTTGCCGCCGTCACCCTGTGTGGCACCGCCTGCTGCTTTATGGCGATCCCTTACGTGCCGTCGGCGGCGGGGATTATCGCACTGATGACGCTGGGCAACGCGCTGAACGCGCTGGTGAATAATGTCTACTGGTCGGTGGTGATCGATGTCACCCCGAAAGCGTCGGTCGGCACCTACAGCGGCATGACGCTGGCGATAGCGAATCTGGCGGCGATTATTTCCCCGATGCTCTGCGGCTGGCTGGCGGAATATTATGGCTATAACGCGATGTTTACCGTCACCGCGCTGATCGCCTTTGGCAGTATGCTGGCGATGACGCTGCTCCAGCCGGAGAAGCCGCTGGTGGCCGAGGCCCGCAGCGGCGTGGCGGACGCCTCCGCCGCCTGAGGTTTGCCTGCCCGCACGCTGCGGGCAGATGCTTCAGCTGTCGGGCCCGGCGTCGTGCCGCTGGCAGAATTGCTCAATATCGCCCTGCTGGAAGTCAGCCAGATGCGCCAGCAGTTTCTCCAGCGGCCAGTTCCACCAGGCAATGCGTTGCAGACGGGCGGCGATGGCGGGGGTAAAGCGCATCCGCAGCGGCCTAGCCGGAACCCCGCCCACCACGCTGTAAGGCGCGACATCTTTGGTCACCACCGCGCCAGCCGCCAGCACCGCGCCATCCCCCACCGTCACGCCGGGCAGCACGATAACCGCGTGACCGATCCAGACATCATGACCAATTACCACCCGGGCGGCCCGTCGCGCGGCAAAGAAGCCCTGATCGCGTCGGGCGTCGGGGTGGTAATACTCCGGGCAGTAGGTAAAGCGATGCTGAGAGGCGCGATCCATTGGATGATTGGGCGCACCGATGCGCACCTGATTCGCGATCGCGCAGAAGCGACCGACCTGGGTGTCAGCCAGAGAGCAGTGCTCACCGACATAGGAGAAGTCACCCAGTTCGCTATATTCCAGCGTGCTGTGCGCCAGAATTTCACACTGTTTTCCAACAGAGGTTTCGCGCATCCGCACACTCTCATCAATCCAGCTGTGCTCAAGGCGGGCGGGCATAACGGCGGCAAGTGACATAAAACTCCCGGTCTGAATAAGCGACGCCCGGGCGGCGTGCTTTTGCCGCACCACTTTAACGGCGGCTGATGACAGCCCGTTGACAATGAAAAAAGGCGGAGTGGTTAGCTCCGCCTTGTTTCAAGTTCCGGTTAACCTGCGTGACCGGTCAGTTGCATAAGGGCAACGATGATCTGCAAGATGACCCGGATGATCTCCAGAATCAGCTTAGTCAGTTCCATCACTTTCCTTCTCCTTTTACAGGAGCGCGCTGTTCGGCAACCAGGGCTTTGACTCTACCCGCCGGGCGCCTAAGCACATCTTTGTGGAGAGGGCTGAGCGGCACTCATGGTTAAAGCCACAGGCCAGCACCACCTGATGCCTGCCGGGATTTTAAAACCGTGCCCCTGGGAGCGGCCAGTCGACTATGAGGCGAGACTCAACGCTCAACACCTGTATAAACATACAGCATTTTGGCGAAACTTGAAATCCTTAGCGGCACATTTTACAATCTGTGATGTGGAGAGGGCTGAGCACCTCGTTCGCCACGCGGTTACCAGCCGGGTCGCGAACAAAAAATAAAGGATTTGGCATCGCGCCAAATCCTTTTTTTATGCCTGCTGTTTTTGTCGGGCTAGCGCGTTACTTTGCCGCGCTGATGCGCCAGATGCTGTTGCCCGCATCGTCAGCAATCAATACCCCGCCTTCGCGATCGCTGGCCAGACCCACCGGCAAACCCCGTACCTGCTTCTGATCGTCCGTCAGGAAGCCAGAGACCACCGTCTGCGGCTGCCCCACCGGCTTGCCGTTTTCGAATTTCACCCACACCACTTTGTAGCCATTCAGCGGCGTGCGGTTCCAGCTGCCATGCTCACTGATAAAGGCCCCGCCCCGATACTGCGGCATATTCTCCGCGCTGTAGAACAGCAGCCCCAGCGGCGCAACGTGTGAACTCAGCGCGTAATCGGGCTTGATCGCCTTCTCAACCAGGTCGGGACGCTGCGGTTCGGCGCGGGTATCCACATGCTGACCATAGTAGCTGTAAGGCCAGCCATAAAAGCCCTTATCCTCAACCGAAGTCATGTAGTCAGGCACCAGGTCAGAACCGATCTCATCGCGCTCATTGACCACCGCCCAGAGTTTGCCGCTCTGCGGTTCCCACTGCAATCCGGTGGGGTTGCGCAGGCCGCTGGCGAAGATACGGCTGGCACCGCTGGCCGCGTCCACCTCCAGCACCGCCGCACGACGATACTCTGCGCCGATGCCATTCTCGGTGATGTTACTGTTGGAACCGACCCCGACGTAGAGTTTGCTGCCATCCGGGCTGGCTAACAGCGATTTGGTCCAGTGGTGGTTAATCGGGCCGCCCGGCAGCTCCGTCACCTCTTCCGGTGCGGTGCGGATCTCGGTCTCCCCTTCGCGATAGGGGAATTTCACCAGGCTGTCAGCATTGGCGACATAGAGGGTATTGCCGATCAGCTGCATGCCGAACGGCGAGTGCAGGTTTTCGATAAAGCGGTGCTGCTCCCATTTGCCATTGACGTTGCGCAGCAGCGTGATGCGATTGCCGCCTGCGCCGCCCTTGCCGGAGGCTTTCTGCACGATCCCCATAATCAGCTGTTTAGGCCGGGTGGTGGGTTTCGGCGGGCCGTTCGATTCCGCCACCAGCACATCATTATTTGGCAGGACGTAAACCTGACGCGGGTGCTGGAGATTATCGGCGATCTTTTCAATCTTCAGACCCTCTGCCACCTTCGGCTTCTCACCCGCTTTCCACGGCGTTCCTTCCGGCACCTGCATCGGCGGCATAAAGAAGTTCTGCGCTTTTGGCAGCTCCGGGTTGGGGCCGGTCTGTTTTTGCGGATCGATCTGTGCGCCATCATCACAGCCGGCCAGCAGAGCGGCGAGGCTGAGCGCCAGCAGCGTTTTATGCGGAATGTTCATGGTGGCTCCTCCTTAAGCGCTACGCTGACGTAACGCAAGTTGCACATTCGCCAGCAGCAGCAGCGCTACCACCAGCGTCGAAAGCGTCACGCCCAGCGGTATCACAGCGGCGGCATCACGGCTGTGAATAAACGCATTGACGATCGCGATCGCGATAGCCACCAGCCAGAGCCAGAAATGGCCCTTTTCCGCGCTGTCGCTGCCACGAAACAGATAAACCAGCGCAATGAGTCGCGGCACGATGGCCAGTATCAGTCCCAGCGCAATCAGCCAGCCTGCGGCATCGGTCCAGAACAGCACAAAGGTCTGGCTGTAGAGAATGTCGAACAGCCAGGCCGCGACAAAAAAGCCCAGCGGCACCGGCTCCAGCAGAGCGTACAGCGTCACGGCGAATGCCGATCTTCCCGAGGTATTGCGCATGTTTCTCTCCATTTTTAACGTGAATGCGGTTCGGGTCGGCGCGCACGCGACTCAGCGCGCCCGACCCGACGCCTGTAAAAGATTAGTAAACTTAAAGAGAAACCGTGGGTTTATTCGGCAGGAACTGGAAATAGCGCGGATGACCTCCCTGTCATCGCGCAGCGATCAGAACTTATCGGCGGGCAGTGTTACCCAGTAACCTGGCTGGTAAGGCAGCGGCAGGAACTTCTCGTGGAACTCCCGGAAGGTCGCATCGGGATCGAGATCGGCGAAGAGATCGGGATGCAGCCACTTCGCCAGCGCCTGGATCGCCACAAACTGGTAAGGGCTGTCGTAAAACTGATGCCAGATGGCGTGCGCCTGACCATTGTGCGCCACCGGCAGGGTTTTAAAGGCGTCACGCATCATCAGGGTTTTCAGACGCGCCTGGGCCTCGGTGGTATTGGCACCCGGACCGACGCCGACCCACTTACCTGCGGTGTTGTAATTTTTCCAGTTGGCCCCGGTGACCACCACCACATCGGGACGGCTGGCGATAATCTGCTCCGGGTTCAGCGTGCCGAAGGTGCCAGGGATCAGATCTTTGGCGATATTGCGCCCGCCCGCCACTTCCACCATCTGACCAAAGTTCTCATTACCAAATGACATACAACATTCGTCGCTGTAGCCACCAGCGCGGTCAATCATCACGGTGGGCCGATAGCCGGTAAAGTTCTTCAGACGCGAGGTGACACGCTCGATCTGCTGCTGGCGGAAGCGGATAATTTCCTGAGCACGTTCCGGTTTGTTCACCAGCTCGCCCATGATGCGGATACTTTTCTCCGCGTTCACAAACGGCGCTTCGCGGAAGTCGATAAACACCACCGGCACGCCCACGGCCTGCAACTTCTCGGTCAGCTTGCCCTCATCCGTGGCCGCTTTCGACTCCAGGTTCATCAGCACCAGATCGGGCTTCAGGGTTAACGCCTGTTCGATGTTAAAGGTGCCATCTTTCGCGCCGCCAAAGGTCGGCAGCTTTTTAATCTGCGGATAGCGCTTTTCATAGGCCTGATAGCCATCCCAGTCCGCTTTGGGCAAATCGTCACGCCAGCCAATCACCCGCTTAAACGGCGCGTCGGTGTCAAAGGCGGCCAGCAGATAGATCTGACGGCCTTCACCCAGAATGATCCGTTTTGCTTCCTGCGGCACCTCGACCTGACGCCCCGCCACATCAGTGATCGTTCTGGCCGAAGCCGTCGTAGCCAGCGTAAGCAGCCCCAGCGCTAAAAACCATTTTTTCATTGTAAGAACCCACACAAATGATAATGAGAATTATTAATGTAAAGCGGCGTTACTATTACTTAAAACAGCGGTCAGGGGAAGTCATCGCAAAGGATATTTTCATCGGGAAATCAGCACAGAAGTCGCATCAGGATGCCGGAAAGGAGGGGCCACCGCCGGAATGATGGCGAGCTGACAGGTGACGCAGAGAAAAAGGCGCATAAAAAAGGCCGGGCAATCCCGGCCTCATCCTGCCCGTTGTCGCAGCTTACTGCGTCAGCTGACGGACAAAAGCGACGATCTCCTGATCTTTACCCTGCTCAGACAGGCACTGCTGGAAACGCGGGCCGCTGACGGCGGTGCGCACCAGTTCTGGATCGATAGCGCGCAGCGTGTCGAGATAGTTCTCTTTGATCACCGCCGCCTTCACTTCATTCAACAGACCGGCGTTGCGCACCTGTGGCTCTCTGCGCTCTGGCGGATAGCCCATGCCTTTCTCACCGGTAAAGGCTTTCTCAAAAATAAAGCGCAGGTTGAGTTCCGCCCCCCAGCCGAAGCCTTTCGCGAACGGCAGAGCCAGCGCGTTACCGTTATTGATTTGTGCAAACAGGTAGGCATCGGCGGGATCGATACAGTAACCGCAGTTGACGCCAGGATGGATGTTCAGCGACATCAGCGCACCCTGCCCGGTGCCGCAGCCCGCAACCACGAAATCCACCGCCTGGCTGTTAAGCAGAATGCTGGCCTGAATACCCAGGTGGATATAGGTCAGATGGTGATCCTGCTCATCGCTCATGCCGGTGTTAAAGACCTGATGACCCAGCGGCTGTGCCACGCCTTCCAGTTCTTTCAACACGATAGCGTTTTTAGCCGCCTGGCTGTTTTCCATCATTAATGCGATTTTCATGATCTACCCTTAGCAATTAATTGAAACACCGTTTCATTTTAATGAAAAACCACTAAAGTGCATGGACTAATTCACCTGTCCGCTGTGAGTGGGGTCACAAAACAGCCACCACAGCCACGCCCATCGCAAGAGGATGACCATGTTTATCTATCATAAAGAACGACCACTGGAAGAGTTGGGAAACGGCGTAAGCCGACGTGTGCTGGCCTGTGGTGGCAGCATGATGGCGGTTGAAGTGACCTTTGCAGAGGGCGCTGTCGGCCCGCTGCATCATCATCGCCATGAACAGCTGACCTATGTGCTGAGCGGGCGGTTTGCTTTCACCATTGATGGCGAAACCCGGGAGGTGGGCGCAGGCGATACGCTCTATAAGGCGCCTGATGTGGTGCACGGCTGCGTCTGTCTGGAGGCGGGTGTGCTGCTGGATACCTTCACGCCGCAACGCGAAGATTTTTTGTAAGCCCTGTTTTGTGTGCGGCCCGCCGGGCCGCTGACGCTTTAAGCCGGGTGCTCCCCCTCTTTTTTTTAACGCCCGGTTTGCCAGATAACATCGCAGGTTTACGAAAAAAACCGGCTTCCGCTAACCGAATGATTAACCGGGATTTAGTCTCAGGCCGCGCTACGCTTAGCCTGCGGTGAAAAATGAATCGCCCCCTTTTCTGTACAAAATTCGGATCGTTGTATAAGTTTAATAGCAACAGCGTTCGTTTTTTAACCCAGAACAGGATAAAAATATGCCAATGCAAAACACCCTCACACTGCCCGTGGGTCACAACGCGCCGGTTAAAAATGAGTTCAGTTCATCTTTTTCCGTCTCAGAGCAGGACAAACTCAATTTTCTGGTGGAAGAGCTGATGGAGGCAGGTAAAGAGAAGAGCTGCATGGAGCTGCTGCGCCATCTGGCGTCGGCCGACAGCGTCGAAGAAGAGGCCTGCTGCCGTGAGCTGCTGATGTTACTGATGGCGAAACCCCAGCGGTAACGGCCAGTCAGCCGCGTTTTCTTACCCGCACTCCTCCCCGCAAGCCAGACTCCTCTGTTCAGGCGCGCCATGCGCCCGTGAACAGCTCAGCTAAGGTAACGCCCTCTGAACGCCCGGAACTGACCGGCAGCGGATGCTGTCACACCCGGCGGGTTATCCAGCCTCTGATCATTAACTCAGCTCAAGCGCGACCAGCACCCCGGCGATCTGCCGGTGAGCAGACGCCACAAAATGCAGCCTTATCCGGTTTTCCGGTGGCAAATGGGTTAACGGAAACGTACGCAATCCGCTAAACATGCCCTGCTCCTGCATAGAGTCAGAGAGAACGCTTATCCGCTGCCAGACGTGGATCTGCCTGTTACAGGGTTATGAATTCTGTCACATTTCTGCAAACTCTTTCCCGCCACAGCCAGCGAGGAGCCGAAGCTGTCGCTTTTGCTAACCCGCTGAAAAATATTCAATTCCTTTGATAACGCCTGGCAATCATGCAAGGCAGACATCAATCAATGCCGTTTTTGCACTTATTTAGCGCCGGGCGCTGATCCACTCTGCTGCCACAGGCGCGGCAAAAAGCGTCATACCTTACGGAGCGACAGATGCAGACGACCTCACCCATGACCACCCGCGCCCGGACGGGCGCAATCTTCCGAGTGACCTCAGGCAACTTTCTCGAACAGTTCGATTTCTTCCTGTTCGGTTTTTACGCCACCTATATCGCCCACACCTTCTTCCCGGCCAGCAGCGAGTTCGCCTCCCTGATGATGACCTTTGCGGTGTTTGGCGCCGGCTTTCTGATGCGCCCACTCGGCGCGGTGGTGCTGGGGGCTTACATCGATAAGGTGGGCCGCCGTAAAGGCTTGATCGTCACCCTCTCGATTATGGCGATGGGTACTTTCCTGATCGTGCTGATCCCCTCTTACCAGAGCATTGGCCTGTGGGCACCGCTGCTGGTGCTGCTGGGTCGCCTGCTCCAGGGCTTCTCCGCCGGTGCGGAGCTGGGCGGCGTATCGGTCTACCTGGCGGAGATCGCCACGCCGGGCCGCAAAGGTTTCTACACCAGCTGGCAGTCGGGCAGTCAGCAGGTGGCGATTATGGTGGCGGCGGCACTCGGCTTTATCCTCAACGCGGTGCTGGCAGAAAGCGCCATCCGCGAGTGGGGCTGGCGCATTCCGTTCCTGTTAGGCTGTCTGATCGTGCCGTTTATCTTTCTGCTGCGCCGCAAACTGGAAGAGACGCAGGAGTTTCACAACCGTCGTACCCATCCTGAGGTAAAACAGGTGTTCCGCATTCTGCTCGCCAACTGGCAGGTAGTGATCGCGGGCATGCTGATGGTGGCGATGACCACCACCGCCTTCTACCTGATTACCGTCTACGCCCCGACCTTTGGCAAAAAGGTGCTGATGCTCAGCGCCTCTGACAGCCTGCTGGTGACGTTGCTGGTGGCGGTCTCAAACTTTATCTGGCTGCCGATTGGCGGCGCGCTCTCCGACCGCTTTGGCCGCAGGCCGATCCTGATCGCCATGACGCTGCTGGCGCTGGCTACCAGCTATCCTGCGCTGAGCCTGCTGGCGGCCGCCCCTGGCTTCTCAATGATGCTGGGCGTGCTGCTGTGGCTCTCGATGATCTACGGCCTCTATAACGGCGCGATGATCCCGGCCCTGACCGAAATCATGCCGGCAGAAGTGCGGGTGGCGGGATTCTCGCTGGCCTACAGCCTGGCGACCGCGCTGTTTGGCGGTTTTACCCCGGTGATGTCGACCGGTCTGATTGAGCTGACCGGCGATAAAGCGTCACCCGGCTACTGGATGAGCTTTGCCGCACTCTGCGCCATGGGCGCGACACATTATCTCTATCGCCGCACCCGCAATAGCGTATCGCCTGCTCATGGAACCGTTAGCTGAGGAACTGAAGATGAAACTGAAAACGATGTCGCTCTACGCTGCCCTGCTGTTCAGCGTGGCGGGCAACGCCACCGCACAGGCTAAAGAACTGACGGTGATGATCTCCGGCGGGTTTAAGGCGGCGTGGGATAGCCTGTCGCCCCGCTTTGCTCAGCGCGAAGGGATCACCCTCCACTCGGTCGCTGGCCCGTCGATGGGCAAAACGCCGCAGGCGATCCCGGCGCGGCTGGCGCGCGGTGAACCGGCCGATGTGGTGATTATGGTCGGGGATGCCCTGAGCAATCTGGAAAAGCAGGGAGAGACACTGCCAGGCTCACGGGTGGAACTCGCTGACTCCCGCATCGGCGCGGTGATTAAACAGGGCAGCGCGCCGGTTAAGATCGGCAGCGAAAATGAGTTGCGCAGCGCCCTGCTCAACGCCCGTTCCATCGCCTACTCCGACAGCGCCAGCGGCAACTATGTCAGCAGCCAGCTATTCAGACGACTGGGGATTGAAGAGCAGGTCAAAGCGAAGGCGGTTAAAGTTGAGCGTATTCCGGTCGCCTCCGAGGTCGCCGCGGGCAAGTACGCCATCGGCTTTCAGCAGGTCAGCGAGCTGCTGCCGGTGGCGGGCGTCACCTTTATTGGCGAACTGCCGGAGCAGTTGCAATACACCACCCGTTTCGCCGGTGCCGTAGTGCGCAAGTCAGCGCAGCCGGATGAGGCGGCGAAGCTGCTGCGCTGGCTCGCCTCGCCCGAGGCACAGCAGGCGGTGCACGCCAGCGGGCTGCACAGGGTGAAAACGTCAAAACCGGTTAAAGTCGCTGATACTGTTCAATAATCAGATTCTCCAGCTCACCCGCGATGTGCGACAGCGTCCGGCCACTTTTACGCAGCAACCCCAGGGTCCGTTTCACTTCGGGCTCGGTTAACGGCACCGCGGTTAACAGGGCGTGATCGTAGCCGGGCATCGACATCGCGGGGACGGCAGCAATGCCGAGTCCCGCCTCAACCATCCCCAGCATCGTGGTCACATGCCGGGTCTCACAGACAGAGGGCTTCTCCGGCACGATCGCCTGCAACGCCTGATCCAGCAGGTTGCGATTGCCGGAGGTTTTATCCAGCCCGATCCACTCAGCGTGATAAAACTCCCGCCAGCTCAGGCTCTTCTTGCCGGCTAGCGGATGATCGCGCCGGCAGGCGGCGACATAGGGGTCCTCCAGCAGCGGCAGAAAATGGACATCGGGCTGGGAACGGCTGGAGAAGCTGATGCCGAAGTCTGCCTGACCGCCGATCACCGCGTCATAGACGTCCGCCGCGCTGCTGTCGATCAGCTTGACCCGCACCCGCGGATAGCGGGCCTGAAACTGCCGGATCATCTCCGGCATAAAATAGTAGGCGGCAGAAGGCACGCACGCCACGGTGATCAGGCCGGTACGGGTTAAACTCACCTCGCTCAGATCGGCCATCACCTCTTCAAAATCAGCCAGCAGTTTTTCGGCGCGCTGCGCAAACGCATGGCCTTTCAGCGTCAGGGTGACGCGACGGGTGGTGCGCTCAAACAGCCGGATGCCCAGCGTGGTTTCCAGCTTATCTATCCGGCGGCTCAGGGCCGACTGAGAGAGGCAGATCGACTCCGCCGCGAGGCGGAAATTGCCAAACTCTACCAGCGCGCGAAACGCATAGAGATCGTTGAGATCGAGATTAACCGGCATAAATCCCTCTATCCGTGGCTGACCGCCCGCCTGTCAGGGGTAAGTAAGCGGCCAGACCTTCAGGTGCTTTTCATTCCCTGGAGAATAGCATGATGTGGCGTCTCTTCCCCCGCTGAGGTATCCCTTCACAGCGAATGCAGAAACCGGCCGGGATAGTCGGGGGTGATAGCGTGCTGAGTGTCGTAGCGGCCAAACAGTTTATAGCGGTTCAGAGCGATGCGGTCATAGGCAAAGTTACTCAGCGCATCAGGAAAGTGGCGCAGCACGGCCAGTCCGCGCCACGGAGCCGGTAAGTGCTGCATCACGCGGAACACCGCCTGCGCCCGCAGCCAGTGCTGGTTGTCAGCGATATAGACGATGGTGCTGATATTCTCTTGCGGTAGCCCAGCCCAGCGCAGCAGCGCCTTGCCCTGCTCGCTCTGCACCGAGGCAAAGCGGACCTGCCGCGCCAGCTGATGACGCAGCAGAAAATGGACCCAGCCGTTGCACAGCTTACAGACGCCGTCATAGAGCACGGCGCTCTCACCGGTTTGCAGATAAGGGGGTGACGACATCCGGTAACACCTCATTTGGCTGATGATGAGGTGAAGTGTAGCGGGTTCTGCTGAGTTGCTGTTGCAGCCAGGCGATCACGGCGGCGACGTCCTGATCCCCGGCGTCCACCTTCAGCACCGGCCCCAGCGCCATCGGTGCGGCCTGCTGCGCCAGTTGTCGCAGTTCGGGCAGGTACTCCGCACCGGGATGGCCCGGCAGCCGCTGCGACAGCCGCGCCTGATAGCGCGCCACCGCCATTTCCGGCGCAATCTCCAGCCACAGCTCCAGCACCTGCTCCACACCCGCCTGCTTCAGTCCCTGCTCCAGCAGCGCGCGGGGCTGAAAACCAAACCAGGCGTCGATCAGCCAGACCGGGGTCGCCGGGGCCTGCGCGACGATATTCCAGATCGCCTGGTACGCCGCACAGCCCAGTTGCCGGTTGCGCTGGCGATCGACCGGCGCAAAGCAGCTCATAAAGGGCTCTTTCAGGCTGTCGAGGGTCAGCACCGGCCAGCCAAAGTGCTGTGACAGCGCGCGCGTCAGGGTACTTTTTCCCGAAGCCGGGATGCCGTTGACCAGCACGACACGTTTAGGGGGCGTTTTCAGCGTCATAATATATCGATAACCTCCGCCACGCTGCTGGCCTGCCGTAACCGGACCAGCGTCGCCTCATCTTCCAGCAGCGACACAATCGCCCGGATCCCCTCTTCGATATGCGCATTGCTGTCACGCGCGCCAAACATAATCACAATGTCCGCTTTATCACTCCCCTCAAAAGAGATCGGCTCGGTGAGCAGGATCAGGCTGAAACAGTCGCGGATCACCCCGGCTTCCGGCCGGGCATGAGGAATAGCGATGCCCTCTTCAAACACATAGTAAGCGCCATGCGTCAGCGTATTGGCGATCACCGCGTCGGGATAAGAAGCGTGAAGATAGCCGCCGCTCACCAGCGGCTCGGCGGCCAGCGCAATCACCTGACGCCAGTCCGTGGCGTCAATTCCAATCTGAATCGCGTTTGCCTCTTGTAATAACTGTTTAATCGTCATCAGCTCTCCTTAAATCGACTGGCGCACCACATTGCGTAATTCATCGATTTTGACAAACAGCGCATCAATGTCATTGCGGTAGCGACGGCTTTTGGCAAATAAACTCAATGCCCGGTTATATTCCAGCATTAATTGTTTTTGCGTTTCGCCATCGCGCGGGTTAATAGCCAGCTGCTGTTCCAGTTGTGTTATTTTCTCGCGGCTTAATTCAGCCAGCTGATCCTGCTGCTCTGCATCGGGCTGCTCTCCCGCCGGAGACTTTTTCAGGAATCCAAACATAGGCTCTCCTCTCCCGAATGGCGCCAGGGCACCTCAGGTTAGTAAACAGAATAGCGATTCTTTGAAACTCAGATCCCGCGGAATATCCGACGGGTAATTAACGAAATAACTGCATCTTCTCCACCAGCACGTTAGTCACGGCATCGTTGGCGGGTACCAGGAAATTACGCACGCTGTCATTGACCTTGCCTTTTTCAAAGGTCGATTTACACTGCGCCACCCACTGCACGTTCATTTCGGTGCCGACATTCACCTTCTCAATGCCGCTGCTCACCGCCAGCCGCATATCCTCATCGCTGACCCCAGTGCCGCCGTGCAGTACCAGCGGAGTATGGGTCGCCGCGGTGATCTCCGCCAGCCGCTGATGCTGAATATGCGCTTTGCCGGTATAGAGGCCATGCACGGTGCCAATCGAGATCGCCAGCATATCGACGCCGGTCTCCTCTACAAAGCGGCGCGCGTCTTCCACCGGCGTAAAGGCAATCGCCTCCATTTCGACACACTTGCCATCTTCCGAACCGCCAATCGCGCCCAGCTCCGCTTCGACCGAAACCTGATGCGGCCGCGCCATATCGATCACCCGGCGGGTATTAGCGATATTCTCCTCAATCGGCAGATGGGAACCGTCATACATCACCGAACTGAAACCGGCATCAATCGCGGTCTGAATCGCGGCTAAATCGGAACAGTGATCGAGATGCAGACAGGTCGGCACCCCTGAACTTTCTGACAGCGACTTAATCGCATCCACTAAAAGTTTATGGCCGAGATATTTCGCCGTACCGGTGGATATCTGGATCATTAATGGGCTATTGGTTTTCTCCGCCGCTTTAAAATAGGCGGGCAGCATCTCCAGGCAGTGAAGATTAAAGGAGCCTACCGCTTTAAAGTCGCGCTGTTTAGCCAGCGTTAACAGATCGGCGAAGTTATAAAGTTTCATGAATTTTTTCCTCTTGAGGCTTAGTGGATTTGCCGTTAACAAACCAGGCAAGCGCGGTAACAAAAGCAATAAACAGAGCGACGAACAGCCAGTTATTCTGGAAGGCATGGCCCAGCACCAGACCGGTACTGATGACGTCAGAGTCGCTGAAGGTGACGCCGGTGAAACCGTAGCTCTCCAGCATCGGCACCAGGATGGCGGGCAGCAAGGTAATAAAGAGTCCGTGAACGAAGCCGCCGATCATCGCGCCGCGTCGTCCGCCCATCGCATTACCAAACACCCCGGCGGTGCCACCGGCAAAGAAGTTGGTCAGCAGGCCAGGCAGGATCATCGCCAGACCGAACATCGGGAAGACGAGCATGCCGACGATGGAGCCAAGCGTGGTGGCGAGGAAGCCGACGATCACCGCGTTCGGGGCGTAGGGAAACATCACCGGGCAATCCAGAGCCGGTCTGGCATCCGGCACGACACGCATCGCGATACCACGGAACGCCGGCACCAGTTCGTTGAGCAGCAGGCGGACGCCGCTGTAGAGCACAAACACCCCGGCGACAAACTGAATCGACTGCATAAAGGCGTACATCAGGTAGTTCATGCCGTTGCTGTACTGGGCGATGAATGCCGGACCGGCTGCCAGCGCGGGGATCAGGTACATCGGCACCATCACCAGCGCCATCGACAGATAGGTATCCTGGAGGAACTTGAAGTTATCGGGCAGTTTCAGATCTTCGGTCGAGCGCGATCCTTTCCCCACCACCTTCGCCACCGCCGCCGTCACCAGATAACCAATGGTGCAGAAGTGACCCAGCGCAACATCGTCGGAGTCGGTGATACGTCGCACCACCGGCTGCGCCAGCGCGGGCATCACCACCGCCATAATGCCGCCGAAGATGCCGCCGGTCAGGATCAGCGGCAGTCCGGTCAGCCCGGCCTTGTAGCCGATGACCGCGCCAATGGTCGCCATCCAGAGCAGCGCCTGACCGGTGAGGAAGATGTACTTAAACGGCGTCAGTCGGGCGATGATGATATTGACGATAAAGATCACCAGCAGCGTCAGCGCCACTTCCGACCCCAGCTCACGGTTCGCCAGCCCGGCGATGGCGGCGACATCGGTGATATAGCCGCGCATCCCGAAACCCTGGGTAAAAATGGTGTTCAGGAAGGTCAGCGTACCAACGATAATATTGATACCCGCCATCATAATTAAAAAGCCCAGCAGGGTTTTGAAGGTGCCTTCCACCACCTTGCCCGCCGATTTTTTTTGCAGCAGCAGACCAATCAGGGCAATAAAGGCGATCAGAATAGACGCCTGCCCCAGCAGATCTTTTACCAAGAAGTCGATCACACTATTCATGGGCAGCAACCTTCAGGTTGTGTTCTTTTAAAAAGGCCAGGATCTTCTGCTCTATTTCCGCTTTATCGGTCAGGCGGTTCAGAATAATCACCCGCTTAATCTGCTCTGGCGTGGCGTCGGCATTTAACACATCGGCAAAGGCTTTCTGCGTCAGAATCATGTCGGACTTAAAGGCGTTCGCTTCTGAAATGGTGGTGTGATCAATATCCGCCTCAATCTCCAGCTTTTTTAATACCGCTTTTGCGCTCATCTCAATCGCAAAACTGGAGCCTAAGCCGCAACCGCAGACACATAATATTTTCAGCATGGTTTTCTTCCTCACAATATATGGAGTTGTTTAGCGAGTTTGTAATGGTGCCCGTCGGTATCGACCAGGCGTTTTTGCATGCTTATTAAATCAATCGGAATCGGTTTATTGCTGCCATTAATAATGACCGCTTTATTCCGCATACCTGACTGAATACACCGCACCACTTCACTGGCCATAATGGTGCCCTGATAGATCTCTTCGCAGGTGGGGTCGCCATTGCGCAGTCCGTAACCGAGAATGGTTTTACGGACCCGCACGCCAATCAGTGGCTCTAACTGTTTGATTAAGGTGTCGATGGCGCCCTGAAAACCGGGTGAATATTCCCGGGTGTAGCCTTCCGAGCAGAGGATCACCACGCTGTTCTGCTCTGCCAGCCGTTGGGTGACGCGTTGTGCCAGCTCTGCCAGCGGGATCTGGCACTCCGGGATCAGGGCGAAATCGGCGTTGGATTTAATCGCTGATTGCAGGGTTAATTCGCCGCAATAGCCGCCCAGTAACTCCAGCATAAATACCCGACCGGTTAAGGCGCGTCCGGTATTCCGCAGTTTCGCCACCTCTTTTAAAACCTGCTCACAGGCGGTGGAGAAACCCAGCGTATAATCACTGCCAAACACATCATTATCGATGGTCATGCCGACGCCGAAACAGTTGACGCCGAACTCCGACAGGGTGTGCAGAAATTGCAGCGATCCGTCACCGCCCGCCAGAATTAATACCTCAATCCGGGCGCTTTTCAGCTGACGCGCAATCATTTCATATTCGCTGCGTAGCAGTTTCTTCTCCGTCCTTCCCGACTGCATTACCGGAATGGAGGCGATGGAAAAGTCGAGCAGATCGCGCTGGCTAATCTCACGATGATGATTGGCCAGCAGACCCGGAATACCGCCGTCAAATATCACCATCTCCGCCTGAGCCAGCCGCCCAATCTGAAAGACAAAATTATTAATGCCGGTGACATCCCCACCGCTGATCACCATTCCAATTCGCATTACGCTCACCTCACTGGCTGATTACCGCTGAGGGCCATTGTTCCGGTAAGCGGGGTTGTTATTTGCAGGTGAGATCACAGTTACGCGCGGTATTTCCCGGCACGGATGGTTGACAGCGGCTTTTAGACCCCTTTATTTGTGATAAATATCACATTTCCTGTTTATCGGACGCCGTTAAGGATGCCAGTTAAATCAGTGAGTTACTTAGAAGCGCAGCTGAACATGAACGCAGAGCGTCAGGGCGGTTATGACGCCAATCGCTGATGTTGCAGATTTGTGATTTTCACCTCATTTTTCCCGGTTCGGAGCCGGACAGGCGTCAGGAAAAGCGGTGTGTGAATAAACCGGCTGGCGCTGAGGGAGTTATTTTGCGGTGCAGGCGTGCAAAAGAGGGTGAGTTCGGGCGGCTGGGCCGGAGTAGGAAGCGAAAGAGTGTGGGGGTAAGCGTGGCGCAGCAGAAGCCTGCTGCGCCGGGGGAAGATTACTTCGCGTAGGCTTCGGTGGAGAGCGTCAGCATGACCTCATCACCCACCGCAGGCACATACTTGTCCAGCTTAAAGTCAGAACGCTTGATGGTGCCGGTGGCGTCAAAACCGATCGCCTGCTTCTTCACCATCGGGTGTTCACCCTGCTTATTCAGCGTGGCGTGCAGCGTGACCGGTTTGGTAATGCCTTTCAGGGTCAGGTTGCCTTCAACGTCAAATTTGTTATCGCCCTTCGCGACCACTTTGGTGCTGTGGAAGGTGGCTGTCGGATATTTCGCGGTGTCGAAGTACTCAGCGCCTTTGAACTCTTTGGTCAGGGCGGCGACGTGGCTGTCGATTTTGCTGACCGGCAGGGTCACGTCAACACGGGATTGTTCCGGGTGATCTTTATCGAACACCAGCGTACCGCTGGCATCAGGAATATCCGCAGTAGGTTTTGAGAAGCCGAAATGGTTCCAGCTGACAATCACCGACGTATGCTCAGGGTTCAGCTGATAGTGCATCGCCTCGGCCTGAGATAAAGGCGCATAGAGCGCGGCAACGGCTAACAGGGGCAGTGCAGTACGGGCGAAATTCTTCACGGTCAATTCCTTGAGCTGATAAAAAGTAACCTGAGTGTGGTGCAATTTGCCGGTAATAGACAGTGAAGAGATTTGTCGGGTATTTTCAAATAAATTCAGCAAGTTTGTGCCGCGCTACCCTTTCGCTCCGCCGGTGAACAGCACCCGCCAGCGGCGGCGATCCTGAATCAGGCTGTGGTGCAGCTGCCGCAGGTCGGCATGGCTCAGCGCCTCTATCTGTGCCGCGTCCAGCCCGGCCAGGCCATTATCCCGCCGTAACCGCGCCAGTGGCTGATCCTCCTGCCCGCTCAGCAGCCGCGCCTTCAGCGCCGCCAGATCGCAACCGGCCAGGGTTTCGCTGAACGCACGCAGGAAGTTGCGACAGTAGCGCAGCAGTGACAGCGCGCTGTAGTCAGGCGACTGTAGCGCGAACAGCACGCCATCTTCATCGGCGCAGCGCAGATAGCGGCTGCTCACCACATAACCAATCGGCTGTTCAACCCGGTAACGCTGGAAAAAATGGGGCTCATAGAGCAGCGCCAGCGCCCGCAGCGCGGCCAGCTCGCCAGGACGGTGCAGCGGAATAAACAGCAGCAGCGCGTTGTCGGGGCTGGCGTGCGGCAGGCGCGTCATGCCGGTTTGTGTGGTCATGCGCTTCGGCGCTGAAGCGGGATTAACCGGCAGCGGCAGCGCGCTCAGCCGGTGGGCGATCAGCGAGTGCAGCGCCGCGTTGCCGCCCTTCAGCGCCGCCCGCCAGCAGCCCGGTGTAAAAGTAGCCGCCAGCTGGTAAGGCAACTGGCGCAGCAGCGCGCGAATGGCGATGCTCTCCTGTGGCGGCAGCGCCTCCTCTTCAACCGGCGGCGTCAGGGCGGCGACCAGCTGCGCGAGCGCCTGGTCCGCCACCGCCGCATCCGGGGTCAGTTGCAGCGTCAGCTGCCAGACGCCCTCCACTTCCTGCCAGCGTCCGTGACCGCCCTGATGACGCAGGGTAGCAAACAGCGGACGCAGCCGCCTGCCCAGGGTTTCACCCGCCGCCAGGGTAAAGGTGGAATAGAATTCCGGTCGCAGGATCAGAGTCGCCAGTCGCTCGTCAGGCTGATGATGAGGTAACGGCACCGCCTGCGCGGGCAGCGGCGCGCACGTCAGGGCATGATCGAGCGGGTAGAAGCTGAAATCCGCGGGCGGCAGCGCGGCGGGTACTGATGGCTGCCAGTGACTCAGTGCCAGGGTGAAGCCCTGGGTCATAAGATGTTCCGTCGCCGTCTGCGGCGCAACGCGCAGCCGCGTGCCGGGCGCGTCGCGCAGTTTATCCAGCAGCGTCAGCAGGTCAGGCAGCGTCTCATCCGCGGCAAAGCCCAGCGCGCGCTGGCGTAACTGCTCCAGCGGTGACAGCGCGGCAAAACGCTGCTGCGCCAGCTGATGATAGTGCTGATGCTGCCGTTTATCCGTCTGGCGCAGCGCCGCAAGGTAGCGATCGACCAGCGCATTCACCTGTTCGGGCTCGCGGGTCTCGATGCCCAGCGCCAGCCAGACCGCGTTTTCAGCCTGGTAGAGCCACTTCAGCTCCAGCGTATCTGCCAGCTGCTGCTGGCGCAGCGTCGCCAGCAGCGAGCCCGGCGCCTCATCCAGCAGAAATTCACGCCATAACGTGACACTGTCACAGCTATCCAGCAGCCAGCTGCGCCACAGCGCCGCCGGCGCCCGCTCCGCCAGCTGCCAGTCGGTCACCTGGCCCAGTTGCGGGAGTGCCGGTGCCTGCGGCCACTGGCCGGCAGGCAGCGCGCGTGCAAAGTCCTGTGCCAGCTGTTCCAGCTCATCCAGCGGCTGCGGACCCTGTAACCAGAGCCGCAGGTTGCCCGCCACATAGTGACGCTGGTGGAACTGGCGCAGCGCCCGTTGCAGCGCGGGCAGCACATCGCCAAAGGCGGCGCGGCTGCCGATGCGGAAGCGCTGAAACTCTGCGGGCGACGCCACGGCGTGCAGCAGGGCCGCCTCGATGCGGGATGGCCGATCGCGCTGTAACAGCTGATATTCCGCCTCAATCACCGCCACTTCCTGCGCGATCGCCCGGTTATCGAGCAGCGGATGGCAGATCATATCCTGCAAACGCGCCAGCCCGTCAGCCAGCAGCGACGGCGTGACGGCAAAAAAGAAGGCGCTGTGGCGCGCCAGGGTGGTGGCGTTGACCTGACCGCCCTGCGCCTGCACCCAGCTCATCAGTCGCCCTGCGTCGGGCCAGCCGCTGCTGCCGGTAAACAGCAGATGCTCCAGCAGGTGGGCCAGTCCCGGCCAGCGATCGGGTTCGTCGTGACTGCCCGCGCCCACCTGAATCAGCGCCGCGGCCTGGCTGGCATCCGCCTGCTCTACCAGCTCAACCGTCAGGCCATTGATCTCCAGGCCGCGCCGCCGCATCAGAGGTTCCCGGTTTTGTAGATAAGCTGCGAATTGGTGCGGTTACGGAACTGCAACTGACCAATTCTGATGTCGCTGCAATCCGCCTGACGCCGGGCTTCGAGGATTTTGCCGTGGTGCGGTGATTTACTACAGACCGGATCGGTGTTGTCAGCATTGCCGGTCAGCATATAAGCCTGACAGCGGCAGCCGCCAAAATCTTTCTCTTTCTCATCGCAGGAGCGGCATGGCTCCGGCATCCAGTCGAAACCGCGATAGCGATTAAAGCCGAACGAGTGGTACCAGATATCTTCCAGGCTCTGCGTCAGCACCGAGGGAAACTCAACCGGCAGCTGGCGCGCGCTGTGACACGGCAGCGCGGTGCCTTCCGGCGTCACGCTGAGGAAGATGGCTCCCCAGCCGCCCATGCAGGGTTTGGGGCGCTCTTCGTAATAGTCGGGCGTGACAAACAGCAGATTGGTCAGGCTGCCGCTGGCGCTCATCCGCTCACGATAGCGGTTCACCACCGCTTCCGCCTGGACGATCTGCTCGCGGGTGGGCAGCAATCCTTCGCGGTTCAGCTGCGCCCAGCCATAGAACTGACAGGTGGCCAGCTCAACGTCATCCGCCTCCAGCTCGATGCAGAGGTCAATGATTTTATCAATCTGGTCGATATTATGGCGATGCAACACGAAGTTCAGCACCATCGGATAGCCGTGCGCCTTCACCGCTTTCGCCATCTCCAGCTTCTGCTGAAACGCTTTCTTTGAGCCCGCCAGTGCCGCATTCAGGGTTTCGTCACTCGCCTGGAAGCTGATCTGGATATGATCCAGCCCCGCCTCGCTGAACGCATCCAGCTTTTTCTCGGTCAGGCCAATACCAGAGGTGATCAGGTTGGTATAGAAACCGAGATCGCGCGCCGCCTGAATCAGCTCCGGCAGATCTTTACGGGTCAGCGGTTCGCCGCCGGAAAAACCGAGCTGGACGCTGCCCATGGCGCGCGCCTGGCGAAACACCTCAATCCACTGCGCGGTGGTCAGCTCCTGCTCCTGCTGTGCGAAATCGAGCGGGTTAGAGCAGTAAGGGCACTGTAACGGACAGCGATAGGTCAGCTCGGCCAGCAGCCAGAGCGGCGGATTAACGCCAGGTTTATGCGGGGTCACGGAACTGTATCCACTTCTGTTCATAGGCTGATTGCAGGAACTCTTTCACGTCCGGCCCGACGCCACCCGCTTCCGGGAAGCGGCTATCCAGGGTGGCAATAATCGCGGCGACATCCTGTTTCCCATCCACCAGCTCAAGGATCGCGGCGGCGGTTTCGTTCAGCTTCGCCATCCCTTCGGGATAGAGCACTACGTGGCTCTGCTGAGCGGCTTCCCACTGCATACGGTAGCCGCGGCGAAACGCGGCAATGGTGTTGTCATTCATGAATTATACCAGTCGGGTGGTGTGCCACGCCGCCTTGTCGGTGACGGTGTGATAAGGCGGACGTTTCAGCTCGTAAGCCATCGTCATCGCGTCCAGCATGCTCCATAAAATATCGAGTTTAAACTGTAAAATTTCCAGCATGCGGTTCTGCGTGTCGGCGGTGGTGAAATATTCCAGCGCCAGCGCCAGGCCATGCTCCACATCGCGGTTCGCCTGACTCAGGCGGCTGCGGAAGTAAAAATAGCCCTCCTCTTTGATCCACGGATAGTGCTGCGGCCAGCTGTCGAGGCGCGACTGGTGGATCTGCGGCGCGAACAGCTCGGTCAGTGAACTGCACGCCGCCTCCTGCCAGTTGGCGCGGCGGGCAAAGTTAACATAGGCGTCCACCGCAAAACGCACGCCCGGCAGCACATGCTGTTCCGACAGCAGCGCTTCGCGTGTCAGGCCCACCGCCTCACCCAGTTGCAGCCAGGCTTCAATGCCCCCTTCCTGACCGTTGCTGCCGTCGTGATCGAGGATGCGCTGCACCCATTTACGCCGGGTAGCCGGATCGGGACAGTTAGCCATGATCGCCGCGTCTTTCAGCGGGATGGTGGTCTGGTAATAGAAGCGGTTCGCTACCCAGCCCTGAATCTGCTCGCGCGTCGCCTGGCCATTATGCATCGCGATGTGATAGGGATGATGAATATGGTAGTAAGCGCCTTTGGCGCGCAGTGCCTGTTCAAAAGCCTGCGGCGACAGCGTTTCGGTGATCTGCATGATTTAGCCCTGAAGGTGGATCGCCATCCCGTCCCAGCTCACCTCTATGCCCTGCTGCGTCAGGAACTGACGCTGGGGTGACTGTTCGTTAAGGATCGGGTTGGTGTTGTTAATGTGGATCAGAATTTTGCGCTTTGCCGGCAGCGACGCCAGCAGCGCCATCAGCCCCTGCTCTTCCGCCAGCGCCAGATGGCCCATCGCCCGGCCGGTGTTATGGCCGACGCCGGTGGTGAGCAGCTCATCATCCTGCCAGACAGTGCCATCAATCAGCAGGCAGTCCGCCTTTTGCAGCCACGGCAGGATCACCGCGTCGGGTTCACCCAGCCCTGGCGCATAGAGCAGCGTCTGGCCATTGGCCCGGTTTTCAATAAACAGCGCCACGTTATGACCCGGCAGCGGCCGGTCACGATAGGGCGAGTAAGGCGGCGCGTTGCTGATGATCGGAATGGCGGTGAACTGGAGATCGCCACAGACATCGACGCTGAACGGCGTCAGCGGCGCGATGGGCCGGTGCTGTAAGCCGCCGTTCCAGTGGCTGAGCATCGGGAAGATCGGGAAGCCGCTGCTGAGATCGGCATGCACTTCCGGCGTGCACCACACCTGGTGCGGACACCCTTCACGCAGGCTGAGCAGCCCGGTGGTGTGATCGATCTGACTGTCGGTAAGAATGATCGCGCCAATCGCCGTGCCGCGCAGCACGCCCTGGCGGGTCAGTTCCGGGGTATGCAGCATCTGCTGGCTGATGTCGGGAGAGGCATTGCATAACACCCACTCTTCACCGTTGTCGCTGAGGATAATCGACGACTGCGTGCGAGCCTGGGCCTGAATGGTGCCGTTACGCACGCCGTGGCAGTTGGCGCAGTTACAGTTCCACTGCGGGAATCCGCCACCTGCGGCTGAACCAAGGACTTTGATAAACATAGAGGAGAGCCGGAAGTTGAAAAAAATGCCCGCACAGAGGGCGGGCAGAACGATTAACGGTTGGAGATGTAAAGAGTCACTTCCAGACCGAGACGCAGATCAACGAAGGTTGGTTTTTTCCACATAATTTATTTCCTCTTGAGTAACAGTAAGCCAGAAAAGCGCGTGACCGCAGTGTAATGCGACCCCGGTCACAATTTTCCTGGCAGATGGTGCGCCAATGGCGCGTCGGGATCAAGCCCGGAACGTAATGAAATTGTTATTACAGCCCAATCTGACGCAGAACCCGTTGCCAGTTTCCCCACGCCAGTTTCTCTGTCAGTCTCTGATCATAGCCTGCTTCATGGAAAGCGGCGAGCAGTCGCGGCATTCCGCTGACATCACCCAGCGCGTCCGGTGGGGTGATCCCGTCGAAGTCGGAGCCAAACGCGACGTGATCGCTGCCCATTATCTTCAACAGGTGATCACAATGCTTAACAATTGTTGTTAACGGGGTGTCACCGACACGTTTACCGTCGGCGCGCAGAAAGGCGTTACCAAAGTTGATGCCGACCAGGCCGCCGCTGTCGCGGATCGTCCGCAGCTGATCATCGGTGAGGTTACGCGGCTGCGGGCAGAGCGCATGAGCATTGGAGTGGCTGGCGACCAGCGGCGCAGCAGAGAGCCGGGCGGTGTCCCGGAACGCCTTTTCGTTCATATGCGACACGTCGATCATCATCTTCAGCGCATTCGCCTGCGCAATCAGTCGCTCTCCCGCCGGGGTCAGGCCAGGGCCGGTGTCGGGCGAACCGGGAAAGCGACCGCTGACCCCCTGCCCGAAGCGGTTGGGCAGATTCCAGAATGGCCCGATGCTGCGTACCCCCGCCTGCCAGAAGGCGTGCAGTTGCTCACCCTCTTCATCCAGCGCGTCCGCGCCTTCAATATGCGCCACCAGCGCCAGTACCCCGGCGGCGCGGCAGGCGGCGATCTCTTCGCTGCTGCGGCAGAGCCGCGCCCGCCCCGCTGAGGCCTCAGCCAGCTGTTGCAGGATCTGAAGCTGCTGCCACATGATCGTCAGCGGTTCATACGGCTCGCTGGCGCGGGCCGGAACGGTCTGTGCAATGTACGCCTGCGGAGGCACAAAGATCGCAAACAGCCCGCCGCCCAGCCCGCCCTGCTGAATGCGCGGAAAGTCGAGGTGGCCCCGTTCAATGCCCTGATAAAACGCCTGTGCGGGCGCATCGCGATGATGCAGCCAGAGGTTGAGCAGCAGGTCGTTGTGACCGTCAAAAATCAGCATAAGCGTCCACCCGAATAAACAGGCGACCATGCTAACCCTGCCTGGCCGATTCATCAAACCGCAGCGCACGCAGGGTGTTGTCACTTTTGCGCATCAGGTTGTCAGCGTTGCGCGCGCGCGCCAGAGAGCGTGGCGGCAGACTGGTAAAAAAACCGAGGAGAACCCGATGCTGAACCAACCCGCTGATAAATATTGCCCCTCCCCGCTGATGGATCTGCCCGATCGCCAGTGGCCTTCGCGCCGGCTGACTCAGGCCCCGCGCTGGCTCGCTACCGATTTACGTGACGGCAATCAGGCGCTGGCCGAACCGATGGACCGCGAGCGAAAAATGGCGTTCTGGGAGCTGCTGCTGCGCTGCGGTTTCCGGGAGATTGAGGTCGCCTTTCCCTCGGCGTCGCAGACAGATTTTGATTTCGTCCGCGACCTGATTGAGCAGCAGCGCATCCCGCAGGATGTGACCTTGCAGGTGCTGACGCAGGCGCGTGAGGATCTGATCGCCCGCACTTTTGTCGCACTCCAGGGCGCCCCCCGCGCCATCGTGCATCTCTATAACGCCACCGCGCCGCTGTTTCGTGAGCGGGTGTTTAAGCAGAGCAAAGCGGAGATCGTGGCGCTGGCCACCGCGGGCGCACGGCAGATCCGCAGCGGATGCGAGGCGCAGCCGGAGACCCACTGGACCTTTGAATATTCGCCAGAGACCTTCTGCTTTACCGAGCCGGAGTTTGTGCTGGAAATCTGCGAGGCGGTGGCGGAAGTCTGGCAACCTGACGCGCAGCGGCCGATGATCATTAACCTGCCCGCCACGGTGGAGGTCAACACGCCTAACGTCTATGCCGACCAGATTGAGTACTTCTGCCGTCACTTCAGCCGTCGTGACGCCGTCTGCATCAGCGTCCATCCGCACAACGATCGCGGCACCGGCGTCGCCTGCGCGGAACTCGCCCTGCTGGCGGGCGCTGACCGGGTCGAGGGCTGCCTGTTTGGTAACGGTGAACGTACCGGCAATGTCGATCTGGTGACGCTGGCGCTCAATCTCTATACCCAGGGCATCGCGCCACAGCTCGATTTCAGCCAGATGCATCAGGTGATTGAGGTGGTCACCCGCTGTAACCAGCTGCCGGTACATCCACGCCATCCCTATGCGGGCGAGCTGGTTTTCACCGCCTTTTCCGGTTCGCACCAGGACGCGATTAAAAAAGGGTTCGCCTTCCGCGATCAGCAGCAGGAGCAGCAGTGGCAGATGCCCTATCTGCCGCTGGACCCGGCCGACATTGGCTGTAGCTATGAGGCGGTGATCCGCGTAAACAGCCAGTCGGGGAAAAGCGGTGCCGCCTGGCTGCTGGAGCAGAATCACGGTTTACAGCTGCCACGTGCGCTGCAACAGGAGTTCAGCCGTACTGTTCAGCAGGAGACCGACCGGCACGGCAAAGAGATGACGCACTATGCGCTGTGGCAACTCTTCTGCCGCCAGTATGGGGTGACGCAGCCCGCGGTGGCCTTACAGCGCGCTGACAGCCAGAGTGACAGCGGCGGGCAGACGCAGATCAGCGCCAGCGTGGTTTACCAGTCGCAATCGCTGAGGCTGATCGGCAGCGGTAACGGCTGGCTGTCGGCGGCGGTCAACGCCCTGCGCAGCGCGTTTGATCTGCATCTGACCATTGAGCACTATCACGAACACACGCTGGGACGGCGCAGCGACAGCCGCTCTGTCGCCTATGTCAGCTGCGTGGACGCCAGTGGCGCACGCGCCTGGGGAGTGAGTATTGACAATGACACCGCCCGCGCCGCGTTGCAGGCGCTGCTCAGCGCGGCGGGCTGCTTTCTGTCGGTGGAAAGTAGTCAGTCGGAGCCACCCCCAGCAGACGACGAAACATCGCGCTGAAGGCACTGGGGCTTTCATAGCCCAGCTCCAGCGCCACCCGCAGCACAGAGTCGCCCTGCGCCAGTCGCGTCAGGGCGATCGCCAGACGGGCGCGTCGCACCCAGTCACTGAACTGCAAACCGGTTTCGCGCATAAAATGGCGGGCCAGAGTGCGGCCTGAGACATTGAGCTGGGCGCTGGCCCGCAGCAGCGTCCAGCTTTCACCGGGCTGCTGCTGGATCTGCGCGCACAGCGCCTGTAAGCGAGGGCTGTGCGGTGTCGGCAGCGCAAAGGGCAGCACATCCATGCCGCGAATCTCATCCAGAATCAGCTCCGTCACCCGCTCAGCCCGACTGCCTGCCGGGTAACGCGCCGGCAGGCCAAGTGCGCTGACAATCAGTTCGCGCAGCAGCGGCGAAATCTGCACCACCTGACAGCTGGCGGGCAGATCGGCACGCGCCAGCGGATCGATAAACAGCGTGCGCGCCGCCACGCGGCCGGTGATCTGGAGCGCATGGCGGGTAAAGGCGGGCAGCCAGACGCCGCGACTGGGCGGCACAATCCAGCTGCCATACTCCGTTTCTACCCGGACCACGCCGCTCAGCGTGTGGATCAGCTGCGCGCAGGCGTGCTGATGCCAGGGCTCACTGGCACCGTGCGGATAATCGTGCGCCAGGGGCACCAGCGGACGGTGGCTGAAATCAAAATGCTGCTGACTCATTGCGCCTTGAGGTAGCGGTAGATCACCGCCAGATCCTCTTCACCCTGTCCGGCATCCACCGCCTGCTGCCAGAGCTGCGCGATATTCTCCAGCGCGGGCAGTGGCGTCTCTGACGCATCCAGCGCCAGCCGGGCATCTTTCAGCGCCCAGATCAGCTGCATCTGCGGCGTGTAGTCGTCGCTGGCGATCATTCCCAGCTTCATTTTCGCATAGGGCGCGGCCAGCGGACCGCCCTCCAGCACCTGCCACAGATCGTCGGTGGAGAAGCCGAACTGCTCTGCCAGCCGGGTGCTCTCCGCCAGGCTTTGCATCATGCCGATCAGCCAGCTGTTGATCACCAGCTTCATCCGGCTGCTTTTCCCCGCCTCGCCCAGCCACTGCGTGCCCTTACTGATGGCGGCAAACACCGCTTCGGCGGCCTGCGCCCGGCTTTGATCGCCACTGGCCAGTATCAGAATCTGCGCATTTTCCGCCGGTGCTTTGGTACCGGAGACCGGCGCATCAATCAGCAGCAGATCGGGGCGGGCCTGCGCGAAGAAAGCGATCAGCGCGTCGGTTTTCTCTACGCCGATGGTGCCCATCTGGCACAGCGTCGCGCCCGCTTTAAAATCCTCTTTTACCTGATGCAGCACCTGTTCAGTGGTGTCACCATCGGAGAGCATGGCGATCACCACATCCGCGTCACGCACCGCCTCTTCTGGCGAGTCAGCCAGCTGCAATCCGGCATCCAGCAGATCTTCCCCCCGAGCGCGGGTGCGGTTCCAGCCATGCACGCGAAAGCCTTTTTTCAGCAGGTTGGCAGCAAACGCATGCCCCATTGCACCCAATCCCAGAACCGCGACTTCAGGTTGTTTCATGCTGACTCCCTTATGATGTTATGTGCCGGCATCCGACAGACGCGGGTGCGATAGCGGCAGAAAAGATGGGTTTCAGCCTGGCGGCAAATGCAAAAAAAATCCAGCCCGAAACGGTGTACCCTTACTTCTCAATCCCTTACTCTACGCGGCAGGTATTACCGCGGGTTCACCCCCTCTTATTTTTCAGGCTGCTTATTAATGAAAATCCTTGCTCTGCGTCGGGCGACGCTACCGCTGTTGACGCTGCCCGTCCTTTTTCCGCTGCCGCTGCTGGCGGCGGACAATAACAATACTCTGGTAGTCAGCGCCGCACCGGCGGAAAACGGCCTTAACGAACTGGATACGCCCGCCGCCCTCAGCGTGGTGAGTGGCGACGAGATGCGCCAGGCGGCTGCGCGCGTCAATCTGTCAGAAAACCTCAGCAGCGTGCCCGGCCTGCAAATCCAGAACCGGCAGAATTACGCCCAGGATTTGCAACTGTCGATGCGCGGCTTTGGTTCCCGTTCCACCTTTGGCGTGCGCGGATTGCGCATTTATGTGGATGGCATTCCCGCCACCATGCCGGATGGCCAGTCGCAGACCTCCAATATCGACATCGGCTCGATTGATCATGTTGAGGTGCTGCGCGGCCCCTTCTCCGCCCTTTATGGCAACGCCTCAGGCGGCGTAATCAATGTCACCACCCAGCAGGGTCAGCAGCCGCCCACGCTGGAAGTCAGTAGCTGGTACGGCAGCTATGGCAGCTGGCGCAACAGCGTGAAAGCCAGCGGCGCTACCGGTGACGGCAGCCATGCCGGTGATGTCAACTACACCGTCTCCGCCTCGCGCTTTACCACCCACGGCTACCGTGACCACAGCGCCGCGCAGCGCAATCTGGGTAACGCCCGGCTTGGCGTGCGCATCGACGATCTCAGCACCCTGACGCTGCTGTTTAACAGCGTGCATATCGACGCTCAGGATCCTGGCGGCTTAACCCCGGCGCAGTGGCGTGACAATCCGCGTCAGGTGGTGAGCAACGTTTCGCTCTACAACACCCGTAAGACGGTCGATCAGACCCAGGGCGGCCTGCGTTACCAGCGCCAGATGAGCGAGAATGACGATCTCAGCGTGATGCTCTACGCTGGCATCCGCGAAACCACCCAGTTTCAGTCGATTCCTGCCGCCGTTCAGCGTCCCCCGTCTCATCCCGGCGGTGTGATCGACCTGACGCGCCACTATCAGGGCGTGGATACCCGCTGGACCCATCGCGATACACTGCTGTCGATCCCGGTGGCGCTGACCGGCGGCCTCGACTACGAAACCATGACCGAACGCCGTAAAGGCTATGAAAATTTCACCGTCAGCGACGGCGTGACTCACCTCGGCGATCAGGGCAATCTGCGGCGCAACGAGCGTAATCTGATGTGGACGCTCGATCCCTATCTGCAAACCGCCTGGCAGCTGACCGATAAGCTGTCGCTGGATGCGGGGGTCCGCTTCAGCACCGTCAACTTCGACTCCAATGACTTTTATGTCCGGCCCGGCAACGGCGACGACAGCGGTGAAGCGCGCTACCACAAGTGGCTGCCTGCCGCCGCGTTGAAGTATGCCTTTGAGCCGGGCTGGAATGGCTGGATCTCCGCCGGGCGCGGTTTTGAGACCCCGACCATCAACGAACTCTCTTATCGTGCCGATACCACCACCGGCCTGAATCTGGGGCTCCGACCTGCCACCAGCGACACGCTGGAGATCGGCAGCAAAAAGCGGATCGGCAACGGTCTGCTCAGTGCGGCCCTGTTCCAGACCGACACTCAGGATGAGATTGTGGCGGACGCCAGCAGCGGTGGACGCACCACCTATAAAAACGCCGGAGAGACCCGACGCCGCGGTCTGGAGTTAAGTCTGGATCAACAGTTTGCCTGGGACTGGCGGCTGAAAATGGCCTATACCCTGCTGGATGCGCGCTACCGCAGCAACGCCTGCGGCAGCGACAGCTGCGACGGGAAACGCATCCCAGGGATTGCCCGGAATATGCTCTATGCCGGAGTGGGGTATCTGCCGGAGCAGGGTTTCTATGCCGGCAGTGAAGTGCGCTATCTGAGCCAGATTGCAGCTGACGACCACAATGCAGTTAATACGCCCTCTTACACCGTGGCGGCGCTGAACAGCGGCTATAAGTGGCGGGTCGATAACTGGACGCTGGATCTCTTTGGCCGGGTCGATAATCTGTTTGACAGACACTATGTGGGTTCGGTAATTGTGAATGAAAGTAATGGCCGCTACTTTGAATCCGCGCCGGGGCGGAATTACAGCCTGGGCGTCTCATTAAGTTACGCATTCCTTTAATTAACAAACGGGCCAGAATTGGCCCGTTTTATTTTATTTTTTCTTTTCCTTCACCCTTAAATAATTATATCAGCTGGCTATTTCCGCCTGTCGCAGCGTCTCAGCTGGCATTACCCCTTCCCCTAATTCCATTCTGAAAACGATAACCCACCCTTAAATCAGATCTCCTTTTGGGAGTGAAAAGTTTAAGAAGAGGCTTATTTAATTGGCAATGTTTTGCTTTTTTCCTGATAAATTAGCGTCAAATTAAAACTATCAACCCCGCCGCCAGATTAAATTACCTCAATCCTCATGTGCGGCCTGATCGTTAATAGCATACAGGGAATGTTTCTTAAATGAAAAAAGTAAACTCACGTCACTTAACACCACTTGCAATTATAATCGGATTAATCCTGAGTGGAGCCGCGACCGGTGAAAATATCGGAAGCCAGTATGGGACCGATATAACACTGAATGATGGTGATATTGTTACCGGTGATGCCATCTATAACAACAGCGGCCTGTACGGCATAATCAACCCCTATAAACAGACCGGCACGGTTGAATTAGGTAAGAACTCTGTGGTTAATGTTACCGATGCGGCTAATTATGCGCGCGGTATTATTATCTGGGGCGACAAGAGTACGCTGAATGCGGATGGCCTGAGCCTGAATGTCAGTGGTGACCGGGCAAATGGTCTTAATCTGATTGGCGACGGCGTTGTCGCCAACCTGGGCAGTGGCTCCGCCATCAATGTCACCGGAACCGGGAACGTCATTGCCAACGGGGTCACGATAAAGGGCGGTTCCTCACTAACCGCCGACGCCCTCTCAATCTCCACCACGGGCAACTATGGGGTTGGTCTCACTATCACTAACCCTGGCAGCAGCGCTGACCTGGGTACGCTAAGCAGCGTAACGACCAGCGGTGACCGAAGCGGCGGGATTATTATCGACGCCTTAAACGGCAAGGCGTCGTCCAGCCCGACCTCAATCACCGCCAGTCAGCTTAGCATCAGCACCGCGGGGAGTTACTCCAATGGACTGGAGATGCAGGCGAATACCAGCGTGGATTTAGGAACGGGCAGCAGCGTGATTACCACCGGAGAGAGCTCTACCGGCATCTGGGATTTTGGTGATCTCAGCGCAGATAATCTGACTATATCGACGTCGGGAAGTGATTCAATCGCGCTGGAAGTCCGTGGTGATGGCACGGCTGATATTGGTGCTGACAGTCATGTTACGTCGGAAAAAGCGGGCGGCATTGTTGCCAGCGGCACCAATGCGACGGTGAATTTTAAAGGAACAGCAGAACAGCGCAATACCATTAAAGCCGGTGGTTCATATGGTGCATCGGCACAAACCTCGACTTCTTATGTCAATCTGGATGAGACCGATATTACCAGCACCGACATGGGCTTATGGGCATTGAATAGCGGTCATATCACCGGGAATAATCTGACTATTCAAAGCGCGTCAGTGGAAAGAGGTGCGGTTTATGCATTAGCCGGTGGCGATATTAATTTAACCGGTGATTTAGCCATTACCATGCCTTCAACAGAAGCATTAGCCATAGCTACGGAATATCATGAGGGTTATGCTGCTGGCGTTATTAACGTTAACAGTAAAGTTAATATGACCGGCTCCGTGAATTCCAACGGCGGGAAGATTGATTTAACCCTGCTGCCGGGTTCAGTCTGGGAAGGTAATGCCACCAGCGACAATATTGACAGCGGCTATTTAAATGCCTCATTAGAGAAGAGTGAATGGTATGTCAGCGGCAACTCAAATCTTGATCTGCTGAATCTGACTAACAGTACCGTGGATTTTACCCGGGCGACCTCCACAACCGGTTACACCACATTAACCGTCGCCGATTTAACCGGGGCGGGTAATTTTAATATGCGTGTTGATCTGGTCGGTGATGGCGATGGCGTGAATAACGGCGGCGATAAGCTGGTCGTTACTAACAGCAGCGCGGGCGACCATACTCTCTCCTTTGTTAACCAGGGGAGCCTGGCCACCACGGGTAATGAGCATTTAACCGTGGTTGAAACACCCGATGGCGTCGCCAATTTCACCTCAAAATCTGACGTCGAACTGGGTGGCTACCTTTATACCGTTGGTAAAACAGGCAATAACTGGGAACTCTATTCGTCAGGCTCTGCGCCAACACCGGTTGATCCGGTCACGCCAGATACGCCAGACACCCCTGTTACGCCGGATACCCCGGACACGCCTGTGACACCAGATACCCCAGACACGCCTGTGACACCAGATACCCCAGACACGCCTGTGACGCCGGATACCCCGGACACGCCTGTTACACCAGATACCCCGGACACGCCTGTGACACCGGATACACCAGACACGCCTGTGACACCGGATACGCCAGACACGCCTGTTACGCCGGATACGCCAGACACGCCTGTGACACCGGATACCCCGGACACGCCTGTGACGCCGGATACTCCAGACACGCCTGTCACACCGGATACCCCTGCGACGCCAGACACCCCGGCCACACCGGATACCCCTGCGACGCCAGATACTCCGGCTACACCGGATACCCCTGCGACGCCAGATACTCCGGCCACACCGGATACCCCTGTGACGCCGGACACCCCAACACCGACCAATAACAAGCCGATTACCACTACGGCGGATGCAGGCGGTAATTTCCTGCATATCAGCTATCTGCTCAACTATGTGGAAACGCAGACCCTGCTTCAGCGTCTGGGGGACATCCGCCAGAGCGAAGCGAAAGGTAATGTCTGGTTACGCGGCTACGGCGGCAGACTGAGCTCTTTTGCCGGTGGCAGACTGAGTGGTTTCGATATGAACTACAGCGGCTTCCAGTTTGGCGTCGATAAGAACCTGATCGAAGATCAAAAACTGTTTGGCGGCCTGTTTATGGGCACCACCCACGCTTCGCCAGAGTATCGTGGCGGTGACGGCACGGCTGAATCACAGCATGCCGGGGCGTATCTCACCTGGGTGGCAGAAAACGGTTTCTACATTGATCAGATTGTTAAAATCAATCGGGTAAAAAATCAGTTCAGCGTCAAAGACAGCCAGCAGAACCAGGTGTCCGGTCAGGCTAAATCAACCGGCATCAGCGCATCGATTGAAACCGGGAAACGTTTTAGCTTCTCCCCTGACAATCAGGGCTTCTATCTTGAACCCCAGGCGCAGTTAACCGTGG
The DNA here is from genome assembly GCF_051336815.1 of Pantoea sp. C2G6. Classification (NCBI taxonomy): domain Bacteria; kingdom Pseudomonadati; phylum Pseudomonadota; class Gammaproteobacteria; order Enterobacterales; family Erwiniaceae; genus Pantoea; species Pantoea sp. C2G6. The sequence goes on along the minus strand of NZ_JBGMNJ010000001.1, from coordinate 639,882 downwards.
GCCGTCAGAAAGGATCACAGACCCGGGCCAGCAACGGATTGATCGTCGCGTTTAAAGATTATGATTCAGTCTATGGCCGCGTCAGCGCGCTGGCGGGATACAGTCAGCAGAGTGACAACATCAACTATAACGCCTACTTCAAAACCGGCATGGTTCGTGAGTTCTCAGCCAATATGCAGTATGCATTGAACGGTTCAAAAGAGAGAGCGGGCTTCAGCGGTAACGGCTGGAACAACGGACTGGGGATTAGTGCGAGTCTGAACAATACCCATAACTTCTATCTGGAGGCGGATCTCACCACCGGAGAGCGTTTCAACCAACGCCAGATCAACGCAGGGTATCGTTTCAGCTTCTGATTGAGTAAGTCTGTTTCCGTTACCACTGTCCTGCCAGCGATGGCAGGACATTTTTTTGCCCGCGCAGTCGCGTCAGGCGCTGCGCTGTAATAAGGCTGCAATATCTGCGCTGCTGCCGGTTTCGCCCAGCCGCGGGAAGATCAGATTCACGCTGTTATTGTGGGTATCGATATTAAGATCGGTCATCGCATCGGTGGCTAACGTGACGTTGTAACCTAACTCATACGCCTGGCGTGCCGTGGACTCTACCCCGATGCTGGTCGCGATACCGCAGATCACTACCTGCGTTATTCCGCGCTGCTGCAATTCCTGATGCAACGGCGTAGCGTGAAACGCGCCCCAGGTTTTTTTTGTGATGGTGAGATCACCCTGCTGCGGCGTCATCGCCGGAACCAGCGTGGCCCAGTCAGCCGGTAACTCGCCGCTGTGACGCGCCTGTTCGTTGCGGCCTGGCGCCCCACCGGCCACGTTAACCAGCACCACCGGCAGTGCTTTCTCACGAAACGCCTGCACCAGTCGGGCGCAGCGTTCGATCACCGGCTGCGGCTGATGAACCAGCGGCAGCGCCACAATGCCCTGTTGCAGATCGATAACAATCAGCGCGGTTTTTGTATCAAGTGTGGTTACAGCCATAGGAGATCCTCAGAATTAGTGGTCAGCGAGTCGTTGCAGTAAGGGAAGAGTTTCAATCAGCTGCTGCTGTTCCGCCGGGCTGAACCGCGTCTCCAGCGTCTGGATCAGCCAGTCGTCGCGCATCGCGCGGCTGGCGGCGATCACCGCCAGAGCGAGGTCGGTCGGGCGATAGCAGGTTTTGCGGCCATCATGGGGATCGGGGTCACCCGCCACCATTCCCGCGGCCAGCAAACCGGCGACCGTGGTGCCCATTGACTGCGTGCGCACTCCTTCGGCGGCGGCCAGTTGCGTCACCGTCATCGCGCCGTCGCGCACCAGATGACCCAGCACCGCCAGCTGCGACCAGGTGAGCTCGCCCGCCGGGGCGGATTCCCGCAGCCGCCGGCCCAGCTTGCCCACCAGCATGCGCAGCATCGTGGCCGATTCAGTCAGATCGCTCATTTCTCTCTCCCCGGATAAGCGCAAAGTATAGAGATACGAAGGTAAACTGTGTAGTTTGCCCTGGTATCAATTTGTAACCCCTGGCCGATGCAGATAGTGGATCAGGCTGTGAAAGCGCAGCGGCGTGTTAAGCGGATTGCGATAGCTGTGCGCCACATCGGCACTGAACTGAAACGCCTCGCCGCACTGCAAACGTCGCCAGAGATCGCCGACACCCAGCAGCAGCTCTCCCTCAATTACTACCACCTGCTCGATACAGCCCGCCTCATGGGGCGACGAATGGCTCTGTGCGCCCGCCGCCAGCTCCACCGCCAGCAGGTCAAACCGTAGTTGCGGATCGTAAGGCAGCAGCGGCTGCACCGACATCTCCGCATTCGGCTGGCTGAAGCCCGCCACATCCCCGGCTGGCACTACGCGGCCATTGATAAAGAATGAAAACGGGACGTTGAAACCGGTGGCGATCTTCCATAGCGTCGCCACCGTCGGGCTCGATTCACCGCGCTCAATCTGTCCCAGCATCGCTTTACTGACGCCGGTGCGTTCCGCCGCCAGCGTCAGGCTCCAGCCATTCGCCTGACGCAGCTGTCTCAGCGCGCTGCTCAGGTGTTGCTGAACATCTGCCATCGTCTCTCCTGAATCTTCTCGTCAGCCTGATGACTGACGTTATGGAGCCAGTGTAACACTTGTGCGTTATAGCGCATCATGCGACCATGTGCGCTATAACGCACAAGGGAGTCATCCGATCATGAAAAGAGGGAGTCGTTCTTTATTCACCCTGCCGATGCTGGTTTCCGGCTTTGTGGCGGTGCTGGTGAGCTACAGCAGCAGCGGGGCCATTATCTATCAGGTTTTTCAGGCGGCGGGGGCATCGCCAGCGCAGATTGGCGGCTGGCTGTCGGTGCTGGGGATCGCGATGGGGATCGCCTCGCTCGGGCTGTCGCTGCGCTACCGCATGCCGGTGCTGGCAGCCTGGTCGACGCCCGGCGCGGCGCTGCTGGCGACCAGTTTTCACGGCATCTCACTCAATCAGGCGGTCGGGGTGTTTATCTTCGCCAATCTGCTGATTGTGCTCTGTGGCGTCACCGGCCTGTTTGCCCGCCTGATGCACTATATTCCCGCCTCGCTGGCCTCGGCGATGCTGGCCGGGATCCTGCTGCGCTTCGGGTTACAGACCTTCGCCGACTTACAGATTAACTTTGTGCTGTGCGGCAGCATGTGTCTGGCCTGGCTGCTGGCGCGGCGCTGGCTGGCACGCTATGCGATTCTGGTGACGATGCTGGTGGGCATCGCGGTAGCGCTGGCGCAGCATGCCATCCACTTTCCGCCGCAGCCAGTTATGCTGGCGCTGCCGCAACCGGTGATGCCGCACTTCAGCCTGGCGACGCTGCTGGGAATTGGCCTGCCCTATTTCCTGGTGACGATGGCGTCGCAGAATACGCCAGGCATTGCGACCTTACAGGCGCACGGCTACCAGCCCCCGGTTTCCGCCCTGATCAGCTGGACCGGCCTGATTGCGCTGCTGCTATCCCCGTTCGGCGGCTTTTCGGTCTGCGTGGCGGCGATTACCGCGGCAATCTGTATGAGCGAAGAGGTGGACCCCGACCCGCAACAGCGCTGGCGCGCCGCGGCGCTGGCGGGCCTGTTTTATCTGCTGGCGGGGGCGTCAGGCGCGCTGATCGCCGTGCTGTTCAGCGCGCTGCCCGCGGTGCTGATTGAGGCGCTGGCCGGACTGGCCCTGCTCGCCACGCTCGGCAGCAGCCTGCAACGCGCGCTGGAGCAGCCCGCCGAACGGGACAGTGCGCTTATCACCTTTCTGATTACCGCGTCCGGTGTCACACTGCTGGGCATCGGCCCCGCCTTCTGGGGACTGGCGGGCGGCGTGATGGCCCATCTGCTGCTGCGCCGCAAAGCTCGCTGAAGGCACGTTATTATCCGGTCTGGCGGTTACTTTTCCGCCAGCCAGTGAAAAAACCGCCGGAATTACCCCCTTTTCCCGCGTTTGATTTGTCATTGTCCCGCGTAAAATCAACCCAATCGTCGATAACACGCGATTTTCTGCCTCAGACAACGACCGATAAGGGCCCAACAGGTGGCAAAAACTTTTCTGCGCAGCGGTAATCTGGATGCGGTTCTGGCATTAGGTGAAAATGGCCAGCCGGTCTACGCCTCAGCGCTGCAAATTCGTGAAACCCTGCGCCTGCGCCGTCAGAGCGCACTGGCAGATTGCCTGGCGATCCCCCAGGCCAACGAACGGGGCGATCGCCTCGACTGGTATGCACCGTTCAGCGGGCGGGTGAAATCCTGGCTCGGTGCCAGCGATCATGAGCGCCGTGCGGCGCTGCAACTGCTGACCGCCTGTCAGCAGGATATGCAGGATCTCAGTACGCGCGCGCGCGCGGCGGAGAACCCGGCGATGCGGCTGTTTGGCGCGCTGCTGAGCAAAACCCTGCAATTTCCCGATCAGCAATATGTCTATCTGGTGGATGGCAAACCGGTTATCACCTTCTGGGGCTTTGTCGATGCCCAGGCGCGCAGCCGCGATGACGCACTGGCCTGCCTGCGTGATAGCCTGGAAGAGAGCCTGCCAACCGTGCTGGTTGAACCACTGCCGGAGCCGCCTGCCGCGCCGCTTCTCATCGCTGAACCCGAACCTGAAGCGGAACCGGAAGCCGCCGTCGAGCCGCCCCCTGCGGTGGCCGCAGTGGTCGACCCGCTGCCGGTCACGCCTGCGCCAGCCCGGCGCCGTTTCCGCGTCTGGTATCTGTTGCCACCGGTGGCGATTGCCGCGGCGGTAGTGGTCGCGCTGCTGCTGCATCGTCCGCAGCCGGCGGTGACGCCGGTGGTGAAAGCCACGCCGGTAGCGCAGCCCACTGCCACTGCCGCGGTCACACCCGCCACACCGGTTACGCCGGTTACGCCGGTTACACCGGTTGCGCCTGCTGTGACTATCGCGCCGCCTGCGGTGATGGCCTCCGCGGAGCAACTCTCCACCTCGCTGCCGCAAAAACCGGCCAGCGAGGCTCCCGCCGAAGCCACACCTGCGGCTCCATCTGCTACCCTTGCCAGTGTCGTCACCCCCGCCGTGCCGGCCGGACCTGACGATCTGATTGTGACACCCGATGCGGTGCGCGATGGTCAGGTACAGGTGATTGATGGCCGCTGGCGCGTCACCATTAACCAGATGAAGACGCCAACCGGCAAACCGCCGGTGATGCAGTTCCAGTTCAAAAATGGCAAAGGCAGCGTGCAGATCGCCCAGGGTAACACCAGCTGCAAAGCCGATGTCAGCGCCGCCATGACCAGTGCCGGAAATCTGGTGATCGAGAGCCGCTATACCGCGAAGTGCCAGAATAAATCGCGCTACCGCATGCCGCTGCTGGTCTGCCATGCGAATATTGGCGCGGCGGTGTGTGAGGCGCAGTATGGTGAGGAGCGGGTCTTCCCGATGACGATTAAGCGTGAGAGTAAATAACGATGCTGGCTCCCCTGATCGATGACAAACAAAAAATTTCGCTGATTGAAAACAGCGGCGTGCAGTTCCTGGATTTCGGCCTGCAACTCTCCGCCACCGCGGCGCGTCGCCAGTTTGTGCGCCAGACCGCCAACGGCCCGCTGCTGCGCCTCAATGTCGATGGCAACAGCGGTAAATTTCTGCTCTACCCGGAAGATGGCGGCGCGCCAGAGGTGGTCCGCCCGGAGTCCGACATTGCGCTGGCCGATTCGCTGACCCTGCTGTCAGCCTGCTGGCTGCCCCTGCCGATGCTGCGCTGCGCCAGCGGCCGTCGCTTTATCGGCGGCCCGGAAAACTGGGCGCGGATGCGGCTGGTCGCCCTGCCCGCACCCGATGCGGCCGGGAATACCCATCGCGTCAGCCTGGCTTTTGATACCCGCTGCGTAGCGGAACAGGATGGCGGCGAACAGCTGGGCCTCACCGCGGCGGACGCACAGAACGGCGTCACCTTTGCCCTCGCCTGGCACAACTATGAGCTGGGTGACTTTCTTGACCTCACCTGGGTGGATGGCTGGCTGCGCGAAGCCTTTACCGATCGGGTTGCCGATCGCCGCGAACAGGCGATTAATCAGGCGCTGCGGGAGTTCGAGTACCAGGCGCACTACCTCAATCTGCTGGAGCTGCTGGGCGAGCAGCTTGATCTCAGCGAGATCCACATTCAGGCCGCCACCTTGCAGACCCCGGCGGTCAACGTCGATATTATTCTCGACGTCGGCAACTCCCACACCTGCGGCATTCTGGTGGAAGATCACCCGGAAGAGAGCAATGGCCTGAAGCAGACTTACGAGTTGCAGCTGCGCGATCTGTCGCAGCCGCATCAGGTCTATAACGAGCTGTTTGACAGCCGTCTTGAATTTGCCGAAGCGCGTTTTGGTAAGGCGAACTTTTCGCTGGAGAGCGGGCGCGAGCAGGCCTTTATGTGGCCCTCCCTGACCCGCGTCGGCCGTGAAGCGAGCCGACTGGCCCTGCAACGGGTCGGCCTGGAAGGCAGCACCGGCCTCTCCAGCCCGCGTCGTTACCTGTGGGATGAGGCGCGCTATCAGCCAGGCTGGCGTTTCAACACCGCGGGCGGTCAGGCTGAACCGCTGGCCTATGCCGCCCCCTTTACCACGCTGCTCAACGATGAGGGCCAGCCGCTTTCCACGCTGGCCCCGGACGATCGCCTGCCGGTCTTTTCCCCGCACTACAGCCGCAGTTCGCTGATGACCTTTATGCTGTGTGAACTGCTGGCTCAGGCGCTGATGCAGATGAACAGCGCAGCGCAGCGTCAGCGGATGCCGCAGAGCCACGCGCCGCGTCAGCTGCGCCATGTGATCCTGACCTTGCCTTCGGCGATGCCAAAGCCGGAGCGTGAAATTTTCCGTCGCCGGATGCAGGAAGCGCTGGCGCTGGTCTGGAAAGCGGAAGGCTGGCTGGCTGATCAGCAGGATCTGCCGTCGTTGGCCCCACGCCAGAGCACCCGACCGCTGCCGGATGTGCAGATGGAGTGGGATGAGGCGACCTGTGGCCAGATGGTCTGGCTGTTTAATGAAACACAGGTCAACTTCGCCGGTCGCGCCGAAGATTTCTTCAGCAGCATGGCCCGGCCGGATCGCCCGCGCGACGCCGACGAACTGCCGGGTAAGAGCCTGCGTATCGCCTCGATCGATATTGGTGGCGGCACCACCGATCTGGCGATCACCCAGTACCGTCTGGATGATGGTCAGGGCAATAACGTCAAAATTACCCCGCGCCTGCTGTTCCGCGAAGGCTTTAAAGTGGCGGGCGACGACATCCTGCTGGATGTGATCCAGCTGTGGATTTTACCGGCGCTGCAACAGCATCTGCAAAAAGCGGGTCTGACGCTGGCGGAACCGCTGATGAACAAGCTGTTCGGGCATGACAGCCGCATGGATGGTCAGGCGACGCTGCGCCAGCAGGTCACTTTACAGCTGTTTATCCCGCTGGCGCAGGCGGTGCTGGAGCGCTACGAAAACTGGGACCCGCTGGAGAGCCACGCCGAAATCAACGCGCTATTTGGCGAACTGGTCGATCAGCCGCCAGGGGAAGCGGTGCTGGCGTTTGTTAATGGCGAAATTCAGCGTGAGCTGGGCGGAAACAGCCGCTTCGACCTGCTCCAGGTGCCGCTGGTGGTGAGCCTCTCTCAGCTGCATGGCGAATTTATGCAGCACCGGATGGCGATTATCCCGGCGCTGCGCTCCATGTGTGAAGTGGTGTCGCTCTATCAGTGTGACGTGCTGCTCCTCACCGGACGTCCGTCACGTTTTCCGGGCATTCAGGCGCTGGTGCGCCATCTGCAACCGCTGCCGGGCAGCCGCATTCTGTCGCTGGAAGGCTATCACACCAGCGACTGGTATCCGTTTAACAAGCATGGCCGCATCGATAACCCGAAATCGACGGCGGCGGTCGGCGCGATGCTCTGCCTGCTGGCGCTGGATCTGCGTCTCAGCAGCTTCTGGTTCCGCGCCGGAGACTTTGAACCTTACTCCACCATCCGCTATCTTGGCATGCTCGACGAAAATCAGGCGCTGACGGACGAAAACCTCTGCTACAGCGAAATTGATCTCGACGATCCCGGCTTTGCGCTGGATAAAAAGAGCAGTTTCCGCATCCGCGGCAACGTCTGCCTCGGCTTCCGCCAGCTCGATAACGAGCGCTGGCCCGCCTCGCCGCTCTATAGCCTGACGCTGAACGACGCCACCCTGGCGCGTAAAGTGGCCGGTGAGAGCGTACTGCGTATCCGGCTGGCGGTGAAAGCCGGTCCCGACGCGCCCGGCCCGGAAAGCCTGGTGCTGAGCGATGCGCGACTGGATGATGGCACCCGCGTGCCGCTGGAGCAGTTAAGTCTGAAGCTGAATACCCTGTCGGCCACCGGCAATGCCAATGCGCAATACTGGATTGACAGCGGGAGCGTATGTAAACGATGAAAGCCGTAAAGCCCCGTCAGCCGCAAACGCTGGCAAAACGTCTCAGCCTGTTGCAGGACGCCCTGAATAACAGCCTGAGCTGGATTGAAACCACCCGTGAGCAGTCGCCACGGCTGGCGCTGGAAGCGGAGACCCTGACATTGCAACTGCGCCAGGCGCGGGTGCAGACCCAGGCGCTGGCGCAGCAGGTCGCCCGTCCGGTGACGCTGGCGCTGTTTGGTCAGTCGCAGGCGGGTAAAGCCTGGCTGCTGAATGAGATGGTCGCCGACGCCCAGGGTCAGCTGGTGACCCGCATGGGCGAAAAGTCACTGAACTGGTTTCAGCACATTAATCCCGACAATCTCGACTTTGCCACCGCCACCCGCTTCAGCCATCAGCGTGAGCCGCTGTCGGGCGAATGGCCGGTTGAACTGACGCTGTTAAGCGAAGCGGAACTTATCCGGCTGATGGTCGCCTGCGCCGGACCCGCCACGCCCGATGTCGCCCAGCTCGACAGCGCCATTCAGCGCCTGCAACGCCATCGCCTCGCCACCCCGCTCGCCGGTCTGGAGAGCGATGCGCTGGTGACGCTCTGGTCCTGGTGCCGTCGCCGTCCCCATTACGACACGCGGCTGGACCGCCACTTCTGGCCGCAGACGGTGGCGCTGGCCCCGTGGCTGAGCGTTGACGATCGGGTGCAGCTCTTTTCGCTGCTCTGGCCCGCCGAACCGGCGCTGAGTGAGATGCTGCGCACTCTGCTGCATCTGCGCCATCAGCTGCGTAACAGCAGCCGGGTGCTGGCCCCGTTAACCCTGCTGACCGATGCCTCCCTGCTGCCCGCCGAACAGCTGATTGTGCCGGCCAGCGAACAGGATCAGGGTCTGGCGGTGGAAGTCTGTCCGCTGAACGGCAATCGCATCAATAAACCGCAGAGCGTGCCGCTGGGACTGCTCAGCTTACTGACGCTGGAAGTGCTGGTGCCGCTCAGCTCCACGCCGCGCACCGCGCTGTATGACGAAGCGGATATGCTGGAACTGCCCGCGCCGGGTCAGCCGAATGATGCGGCGACTCAGGAGGAGCGCGCGCGACTGCAACAGCAGGACCCGCTGCGGGCGCGGCTGCTGGAGCAGAAGCGCGCCCTGCTGCCGGGCTGGTATGCCGCGCGTCAGGCGATCGACCTGCTGCTGGTCTGCACCGCCGCCAGCCAGCGCCAGGACGCTGACCTTGCCAGCGAAACGCTGCGCGAATGGCAGCGGCAGCAGCCAGCCCAGGAGGCGGCTGAGAAACCGCGCCTGATCTGGGCGATCACCCCTTATGACGCCCGCCATCAGCAGATCAATGTGGATGAAGCGGTGCAGCGTCAGATGGGGCAGCCGGGTCAGCACTGGGGATCGATGCTGGCGCTGGATCGTGCGGGTGTGGATCGCATGGTGAGCTGGCTACAGGATGAGATGCAGCCAGAGGCGCGCCGCGACCTGCTGCTGGCGCAGCTGGCACAGATTCAGCATACCGTGGTGGAGCGGCGCTTACTGCCGTGGACCGAAGCGGGTGCCAGCCCGGAACAGGCCGCACGTAAACAGAATATCGCCGACACGCTGCTGAAATGTCTCCAGCATCGCACCGGCCTGCATGGTGAGCTGCTGGAACGGCTGCAACCGCCGCGTGAGGCGTTGCGTCAGCTATGGCTCAATCAGTCAGCGCTGTCGGGCAGCTCAACCCCAAACCTTCAGGCACCGGAGAACCAGTTCGGTATCGGGTTTGAATTTGATCTGTTTAGCGAGAGCGTGCATGAGGTGCCGGTTCAGCCGCGCCAGAGTCCGCAGGGGGCGCAGCAGTTTCCGCGTCAGGTGCTGCTGTTGTGGCTCGACCATCTGCGCCAGCTGCCAGAAAACCGCAGCCTGCTGGCCTTACTGAATATCGATAAGGCGACCATGGAGTGGCTGGTTGAGGAGCTGATTACCGCCAGCTTCCGCGCCGATATGACGCAGAAGCTGCAACAGGCGCTGCATGAGCCCGATAGCCAGAGCGTGACCCATGAATCGCGCGCCGATCGTCAGGTGACGCGGGCGATGACGGTGCTGGGAGATTTTGTCGCCTGGCTCGGCTTTTTGCAGCGGCCGGAAGCGGAACGTCCCGCCAGCCGGGTTAACCGGGGTCAGGCGATTTTCTCGCGGCCCCCGGCACCCAGCGTCAGCTTCAGCGCCGGTCAGCGTCTGACTAAGCTCTCTGCGGCACCGGCTAACCATACCGCCTACTACATCTACGACTGGCTGGTCGGGTTAAATCAGGTGATCATTGAGAATAATGGCTACACCGGCGGCGGCGATCTGCCGCTGGCGGCACGCGAAGCGCTGATTGCCCTGCTGAAACCGCTGCGCGCTTAATCCCTGATCAGGCGCAGCTCGCCCGCCAGCGACTGCGCCGCCTCTTCCAGCAGCGCCAGCACCGGCGCTAAATCCGCCTGATGAGCCGCGTAATGCTGCAACCGCAGCGTGGCGGGCAGCGCCATCCCGCCGGTCAGCCAGTCCCACAGCGCATCCAGATTATGACCAAAGTCCGGCGGGCAGTCGCTCTGTGCCGCAAACTGCTGATAAAAGGCGGCGCGGGTGGTCAGCTGCCGCAGATCAAAGCTCAGATTCAGCATCTCAGGGCACCTGTCTGAAGCTGCGGTAGTGATCGGTGGAGAGAAACACCAGCCCGTCAGAGGAGTAGACCAGGCGATCGGCGTCGCGCCGTCCGCAACGATAGTTCACATCCGCCTCATACCACTGGCGGCCCGCACGCACTGGCAGACGCTTTTCACGATTGGCAAAACGATCGCCGCCGATGGCTTTACCGGGCAGCACCTCGCACAGGTTGCCTTTCGCCGGGTTCCAGCCACGCCTGCGCGCATCGCTTTTGGTCAGGTAGTAGTCAGGCAGTTGCTGATGTTGCAGCACCCAGCGCGCCACGGTGTGGGCGTCGGTCAGCGCGGCGATATCCGCCTGAGCCGGGGCTGAAACCGAATTAATATAGGGTTTAAGGCCGTAGAAGCAGGCCGCGAGGACCAGGAAAAGTCCAATCCAGAGTTTTTTTGACATGATGGCATCCGTGACGACAGGATGCAGATGATACCAGTTTTGCGCGCTGAGAAAAGCGCGGGCCAGACGTGCTGGCCCTGGCGAGGTTATGCAGCGTGCGAATCCCCGCTGTGTCGACGCCATGCACCGGGTGCCACGCCATACTGACGCTTAAAGCTGCGATTAAACGATTGCTGAGAATCGAAGCCCAGTGAGATCGCCACATTGAGGATCGGTTCGTCGGTGCTGGTCAGGCGATCGGCCGACTTTTTCAGCTTCTTAACCCGGATATACTCACCCAGCGGATAGCCGGTGTGCTCTTTGAACATGCGTTGCAGGTGCCATTTGGAGTAACCGGCGCGCTCGGAAACCGTATCCAGGTCCAGGCGTGCTTCAATGTTGTTATCAATCCAGTCGATTAAATCGTGAATAAAGGCGTCACTCATCATTCCAGTCTCTCCGTCGCCGTGGTGAATAGTATTAGTATCAGTTGCAGTTACACTTAAGGGTGGCTGACTATGTCATTTAATGCAAGTTTAATTAGTACATTAAATGCCGCACTGTTTGCAGGGTCTTTGCTGATTTGCTCAGAGTTGCAGCACTGCGCCCCAAACCGCACATAAAGTGTATCTGTTATTCTTGCAGTTGCCAGCGACGCCAGCCTACACTTCCCGCGATTAATTGCAATATTGAAAGTTGCAAATATTGGCCTGCTGGTCGTCTTTTATCTATCGCGGAATAACAACAATGACTACGAACCGGGTTCGTCAGGGTTTTGCCCTGTTGGGGATGGCGCTGATTATCAGCCTGCTGAGCGGCTGCGATAAGGGGGTGGCGCAGAACGCCCCGCCCCCGCCGCCGGAAGTGAGTGTGGCGCAGGTGCTGATCAAGCCAGTCAGCCAGTGGGACAATTTCAATGGCCGGGTGGAAGCGGTGCAGAGCGTCCAGCTGCGTCCGCGCGTCTCGGGCTACATTGAATCGGTTAACTATCGTGAAGGCGATGAGGTTAAAAAGGGCCAGGTGCTGTTTACCATTGATGACCGCAGCTATCGTGCCGCGCTGGAGCAGGCTAAAGCGGAACTGGCCAGGGCGCGCAGCCAGGCGACGCTGGCCCGCAGTGAGTCGGGTCGCGGCGAGAAGCTGATTGGCACCCAGGCGATCTCCCGTGAAGTCTGGGAGCAGCGCCGCTCCGCCGCCAGCCAGGCGCAGGCGGATGTGCTGGCCGCCGAGGCCGCTGTCCAGATGGCGCAGCTCAACCTCGACTTCACCCGCGTCACCGCACCGATTGATGGTCGCGCCAGCCGGGCGATGATCACCGCCGGTAATCTGGTGACCGCAGGCGACAGCGCCAGCGTGCTGACTACCCTGGTGTCGCAGCAGAATATGTATGTCTATTTCGATGTCGATGAGAACACTTTTCTGCACTATCAGGCGATGGCGCGTGAAGGCCAGCAGCGTCATGCGCTGCCGGTAGAGATCGCGCTGGTCGGCGAACAGGGCTTCCCGCATCAGGGTAAAGTCGACTTCCTCGATAACCAGCTCACCGCCAGCACCGGCACCATTCGCATGCGCGCCCTGCTCGATAATCAACAGCGCCAGTTCACCCCCGGCCTCTTCGCCCGCGTGCGTCTGCCCGGCAGCGCCCGCTCTGACGCCATGCTGATTGATGACAAAGCGGTGCTGACCGATCAGGACCGTAAATATGTCTACGTGGTGGATGCGGAAGGCAAAGCGCAGCGGCGCGACATCCAGCCCGGCGCGATGGTGGAGGGTCTGCGCATCGTTAAATCGGGACTGCAAGCGGGTGACAGAGTGATCGTCGCCGGTCTGCAAAAGGTATTTATGCCCGGCATGCCGGTCACTGCTCAGCAGGTCGCCATGCGTGCGGCAGCCGCTCACTAATCCGAGGCCGCTATGGACTTTTCCCGCTTTTTTATCGACCGGCCTATTTTTGCCGCGGTGCTGTCGATCCTGATTTTTGTCACCGGAGTGATCGCGATTCCGCTGCTGCCGATCAGTGAGTATCCCGACGTCGTCCCGCCCAGCGTGCAGGTGCGCGCCGAATATCCGGGTGCCAACCCGAAAGTGATCGCCGACTCGGTGGCGACGCCGCTTGAAGAGGCGATCAACGGCGTCGAAAACATGATGTATATGAAGTCGGTTGCCGGTTCTGACGGCGTGCTGGTGACCACTGTCACCTTCCGTCCCGGCACCGATCCCGACCAGGCGCAGGTGCAGGTGCAGAACCGCGTGGCGCAGGCGGAGGCGCGTCTGCCGGAAGATGTGCGTCGGCTGGGGGTAACAACCCAGAAGATGTCGCCGACCCTGACGCTGGTCGTGCATATGTTCTCGCCCAACAATACCTATGACTCGCTCTACCTGCGTAACTACGCCACCCTTAAGGTGAAGGATGAGCTGGCCCGTCTGCCGGGTGTCGGTCAGATCCAGATTTTCGGCGCGGGTGAATATGCGATGCGCGTCTGGCTCGATCCCAACAAAGTGGCGGCGCGCGGTTTAACCGCTTCGGATGTCGTCACCGCGATGCAGGAGCAGAACGTGCAGGTCTCCGCCGGTCAGCTCGGGGCTGAGCCGCTGAAGAAGCAGAGTGATTTTCTGCTGTCGATCAACACCCAGGGGAGACTGGAGAGCGAGCAGCAGTTTGGCGATATTATCCTGAAAACCTCAGAGGATGGTTCGCTGGTGCGGCTGCGCGATGTGGCGCGGATTGAGATGGGATCGGGCAGCTATGCGCTGCGCTCCCAGCTGAACAACAAAGATGCGGTCGGTATCGGCATCTTCCAGGCCCCCGGCGCGAATGCCATCGACCTCTCCAACGCGGTGCGCGCCAAAATGGATGAGCTGGCGACCCGCTTCCCCAACGATGTGAAATGGGCGGCGCCTTACGATCCTACCGTGTTTGTCCGCGACTCGATCAAGGCGGTGGTGCAGACCCTGCTGGAAGCGGTGATCCTGGTGGTGCTGGTCGTTATCCTGTTCCTTCAGACCTGGCGCGCTTCCATCATTCCGCTGCTGGCGGTGCCGGTGTCGGTGGTCGGTACCTTCAGCGTGCTCTATCTGCTCGGCTTCTCGCTCAACACCCTGAGCCTGTTCGGGCTGGTGCTGGCGATAGGTATCGTGGTGGATGACGCCATCGTGGTGGTGGAGAACGTCGAACGTAACATTGAGATGGGGCTGTCGCCGCGCGCCGCTGCGCACCAGGCGATGCGTGAAGTCTCCGGGCCGATCATCGCCATCGCGCTGGTGCTGTGCGCGGTGTTCGTGCCGATGGCGTTTTTGTCGGGCGTCACCGGACAGTTTTATAAGCAGTTCGCCACCACCATCGCCATCTCCACGGTGATCTCAGCCATCAACTCCCTGACGCTCTCACCGGCGCTGGCGGCGATGCTGCTGAAAGATCACCACGCGCCGAAAGATCGCCTGACGCGGATTATTGACGCGCTGTTTGGCTGGCTGTTCCGGCCGTTCAACCGCTTCTTCCAGCGCAGCGCGCATGGCTATGAGTCACTGGTCGGCCGTACCCTGCGTCGCCGTGGCGCGGTGTTCGCGGTCTATCTGCTGCTGCTGGGCGGCGCCGGATGGATGTTCCACACCGTGCCGGGCGGTTTTATCCCGACCCAGGATAAGCTCTACCTGATTGGCGGCGTGAAGATGCCGGAAGGCTCGTCGCTGGCGCGTACCGATGAAGTGATTCGCAAGATGAGCGAAATCGGTATGCAGACCGACGGCGTCGCCTATGCGGTGGCCTTCCCCGGTCTGAATGCGTTGCAGTTTACCAACACCCCGAACAGCGGGACGGTGTTCTTCGGCCTGAAGCCGTTTAATGAGCGTAAACATACCGCTGCGGAGATCAACGCCGAGATCAATGCCAAAATCGCGCAGATTCAGCAGGGCTTTGGCTTCTCGATTATGCCGCCGCCGATTCTGGGGCTGGGTCAGGGTTCAGGCTATTCGCTCTATGTGCAGGATCGCGCCGGTCTGGGCTATGGCGCGTTGCAGACCGCGATTAATACCCTGTCGGGCAGCATTATGCAGACGCCAGGCATGCACTTCCCGATCTCCTCTTATCAGGCCAATGTGCCGCAGCTGGATGTGCAGGTGGATCGTGATAAGGCGAAAGCCCAGGGCGTGTCGCTGACCGCGCTGTTCAGCACCCTGCAAACCTATCTCGGCTCGTCCTACGTCAATGACTTTAACCGCTTTGGTCGCACCTGGCGGGTGATGGCGCAGGCCGATGGAGAGTTCCGCGACAGCGTTGAAGATATTGCCAGCCTGCGTACCCGCAACGATCGCGGAGAGATGGTGCCGATTGGCAGCATGGTGAATATCACCACCACCTACGGTCCCGACCCGGTGATCCGCTATAACGGCTATCCGGCGGCGGATTTGATTGGTGATGCCGATCCGCGCGTGCTCTCCTCGGCGCAGGCGATGAGTCAGCTGGAGGCGATGTCCGGTCAGCTGCTGCCTAACGGCATGAACATCGAGTGGACCGATCTGAGTTATCAGCAGTCAACTCAGGGCAACACCGCGCTGATTGTCTTCCCGATGGCGGTGCTGCTGGCGTTCCTGGTGCTGGCGGCGCTGTACGAGAGCTGGACGCTGCCGCTGGCGGTGATCCTGATTGTACCGATGACCCTGCTTTCGGCGCTGTTCGGCGTCTGGCTGACCGGCGGCGATAACAACGTCTTTGTGCAGGTCGGACTGGTGGTGCTGATGGGGCTGGCCTGTAAGAACGCCATTCTCATCGTCGAGTTTGCGCGGGAGCTGGAGATTCAGGGTAAAGGGATTGTGGAAGCGGCGCTGGAAGCCTGTCGCCTGCGTCTGCGCCCTATCGTGATGACCTCCATCGCCTTTATCGCCGGCACCATACCCTTGATTCTGGGTGAAGGCGCCGGGGCGGAAGTGCGCGGCGTAACCGGTATCACAGTCTTCTCCGGTATGCTCGGGGTGACGCTGTTCGGCCTGTTCCTGACGCCGGTGTTCTATGTCGCCCTGCGCAAGCTGGTGACACGCCGGTCGAAGAGTGCAGAATCCGTGACAGTGTAACCCGCAGATGACAACAGGGGCGATCGTAAGATCGCCCCTTTTTTTGCTGTGATGGGTTTGCTCAGCCCTATGATCAGGTGCGAATCTCAACCTGAGCTTTTCGTCCGAGCTGCGCCAGCGCCAGTTCAACCTTTTCAACTTTCGATGAATGTTCAACATCCAGTAACCGATCCACCTGGGGGCCGTTTACGCCTAACTGACGTGCAAGATCGGCTTTGCGCGTGCCGGTTTCAATCATCGCGTTATAGAGAGCCGCTTTCATTGCCACCAGCACTGGTACAGAAACAACGTATTCCCCCTCCTGCGGTTTACTGGCCACCGGAATCGGACGACGGCTATCCATTTCAAGAGAAATCGCGGTTACCAGACCATCTTCAGCTTCAGCCAGCGCTTCATCAACGGTATCACCCACTGAATGCAGTAATGGCAGGTCCCGACATGACACCTCGTAGGTGTCGGTTTTAGTGTCATGAGTTAATTTGACGGCATAATTAAACATAGGGTTACCTCATTGATCAGGCTTACAAGCCCAGATCTTTTAAAATTTTTCTTCGCGTCCCTTCAGGCATCTCTTTTGCTCCATGATCCGGGAAAATGGATTGCCTGTCGCCCAGAAAGACCTTGAAATGGCTGCTGCCACTGCGATGCCTGGTTAAGATAGCGCCTTGCTGAATCAGCCAGCGTCTGAATTCACTGTACTTCATCGCGTTCCCTCGCTGTTAATGAGTAAAAGCATAACATTTTTGTTTATCAAAACAACATTTTTGTTGCATCGCTAACAAATGTCTGCCGTTACACCTGCCGAACCATTTCAGTTAACGATGATTGCGATTCAATCAAGGTGAATCGCGATTAAGCGCGGCTTGAGGATGGGACACCCCCTCATGACAGCCATAAAAAAAGCCGCTGTCAGCGGCTTTTTTTGCAGAGGTCATCAATCTCTTCGGGATCGGGTTCCGGCACGGCGGTGCAGTTGCTGGTATCGCGTTTCTTCAGCTCATTCAGCGCGTCTGCCACGGTGCGTTTCGCCAGCACATCCAGCGACGCCTGCTCGGCTTCATCGGCAATCGACTTGAAGTACCAGCAGAGGTTGGCGCTGACCAGACAGCGCGGTGCCACATCGGGACGGGCGGCCCAGATTTTTTTGTCTTCAATCACGGAGACGTAAATATCCCGCAGGGTGATCTCCGCCGCCGGACGGCCCAGATGAATCGAACCGGTACGGCCCAGCGTTGAGACGATAATGCCGTCACGGGTCAGCGGGACCATTAATTTTCGTATGAAACTGGGATTCGCTTCCAGCCCGTAGGCCAGAATCGCGCTGGTAGAGCGTTTTCCCATTTGCTCCGCCATCGCTACGCTCAGAACCATTTGCAAAGCTGTCGGGAAGCGGTAATCAAGCATTTATTTATCCTGAGTTGCGGTGCATCTTATTGTTTTATTGCCGCATAAGTGAACAATCAATGAGCAATAAATATAACAAACACTGTTGCTTTTTTGAAGCAAGGCCGCGGAGACAAGGCACGTATTCACCAAAGTCTGCGGCGCGATAGCACAGGGTGCTTACCCTGCTAACGGCCCTGCCCGGCTGCGGCCTGGCAGCGGCGGGCGTTACGCCGACGCCGCCGGGGTGGCCGGCAGGCGCTGCTTCAGCGCTATCACCAGCACCACGTTAAAGATTGCCAGGGCGCAAAGCAACCACAGCGTGGCCGGGGCCCCCATCTTTTCAAACAGATACCCACCGATAAGCGGGGTCAGCGCCTGGCCGATCAACGCCGGACGCGCCATTTTCCCCACCACAATCGCGTAGGACTCTGGTTTGACCATCGCCAGCGGTAAAGTTCCGCGTACGATGGCACGTAAGCCATTTCCTGCGCCATACAGCACCATACTCAGCAGCGCCATCTGCGGCATCAGTGCCAGCAGCAGCAAGCCCAGCGCCACCAGGCCGACCGAGAAAAAGGTGGTGCGAATCGGGTGGCTGCGTTTAAAAGCGATGTCGACCACACGAGCGCCCACCTGACAGGGGCCGAGCACCGCGCTGATCGCCAGCGCCGACGTCAGCGTGTGTCCGCTCGCCTGCAACAGGGCAATCAGCTGCACTGACATCGCGGTCATAATCACCGATGCCAGGGTGAAGATGGCACACAGCAGCCAGAAAATAGCTGGTGCAATCTCTGCGCTGGCGGGCTGCGAGGCGGGCCGCTTCACCAGCCGGGCGCCCTGACCTGCCGGTAAGGCGAACAGATAGGCTGGCAGCACGCAGATCACCAGCAGCGCCGCGATAATCAGCGACGCGCCGCGCCAGCCAAAGCCATGAATTAACAGGGCCGTCCCCGGCCAGACCAGCGTGGTGCAGAAGCCGGAAATCAGGGTGATACCGGTAATCGCCGCCCGCGCCTGTCCGCCATAGCAGGTTCCCAGCGTGGCAAACAGCGCATCATACAGCCCCATCGCCATGCCGATACCGATGATCACCCAGGCAAACAGAAACAGCGGCAGAGTATGGCTGGAGGCCATGATCACCAGGCCCAGCGCCATCACCACCCCGCCCATCGCCAGCAGCAGCCGGCCGCCGGTCCGGGCAATAATCCGTCCGGTTAAGGGAGCCAGCAGGCCCGAGACCAGAATGCCGGTAGAGAGCGCGCCATAGATCCACTGCTGCGACCAGCCCGTCTCCGCCGCGATAGGATTGGCCATCACCGCCATCAGATAGAAGGAGCCGCCCCAGGAGAGAATCTGTACCAGGCCAAGAGTGATAATGGCGGCAATGCGCGGTTTCGGGTTCGCAATCAATGGAATAGTCTCTTCGTTAGCAGGCAAACCGTTTTATAACATGTTCCGGCACCAGCCAGAATGGATGATGCCCTTTTCCCTGTCCTCGCCAGGCAGGCCGCACGGTTTATTATAACTAACAAATAGTATGTTGTAACTACAAAAGAGATTGCGCGCCGCGCGGGCTTCTGCCACATTATGGACGTTGTAACTATGGAGGCACCGAATGGCACGTTATGACCTGGTTTCCGATCTGCATCAATGTGTGAATGAGCTGGAACAGGCGCTGGGCGAATTACGCCAGCAGATTGAGGCGCAGCCGCTGCTGATCGCCCGCGTCTTCAGCCTGCCGCCCATCGTTAAAGGCCAGGAGCATGAGGCGATTACGCAGATTGCGGTCGAGCAGCATCTCGGCGAAAGCGCGCGCGCCATGGCGCTGGAGCACTACTGCCGTCTGTTTATGCAGCATCAGTCCGAAAAGCTCAGCACCAAAGCGGCGGTACGACTGCCTGGTGCCCTGTGCATCGAATGTGATGAGCAGCGTGAAGCGGAGATCGCCACCCAGGTCGATACCATTAACCAGCTGAAAGCGCGGCTTGAGCAGCTGATTACGGTGGAGTCGGGGCTGCCGAGCGAGGCGCGTTTTGAGTTCGTCCATCAGCATCTGCGCGGGCTGATTACCCTGAACGCCTACCGCACTATTACTCTGCTCAACGCCCCGGACAGCCTGCGATTTGGCTGGGCCAACAAACATATTATCAAGAATATGAAACGCGAAGAGGTGATCGCCCAGCTGGAGAAAAGCCTCAAGGCGGGACGGGCGCAGGCGCCGTGGTCACGGGAACAGTGGGCAGAGAAAGTGCAGGAGGAGCTGGCGAGCGTGCGCGCCCTGCCCGCGTCAGCCCGGCTTAAAATCAAGCGTCCGGTAAAAGTCCAGCCGATTGCGCGCGTCTGGCGTGCCGACGAGAAAAAGCAGACGCAGCTGGCCTGCCCGTCGCCGATTCTGGTGATCTGCCGCGATCGCAGTCAGGTGCCGGTGCTGGGCGAGCTGCTAAGTTATGACGCCGACAACATCACCCATCGCCACAAACCGGCCGCCGAACCGCTGAATCTGCTGATCCCGCGCCTGCACCTGTGGGTAGATTGCCCGGTTTAAAGCCAGAAAAGGCCAGCAGGGGCTGGCCTCAGACTCTTCATCCATCTTACGACTTCATACTGCCGACCATCTCTTCCGGCCGCACCCAGGCGTCAAACTCCTCTTCGGTCAGATAACCGAGTTTGAGCGCTGAGCCTTTCAGCGTCAGTCCCTCTTTGTGCGCCTTTTTCGCGATTTCCGCCGCTTTGTCATAACCGATATGGGTGTTCAGCGCCGTCACCAGCATCAGTGATTCGTTGAGCAGCTGATCGATACGCTCACGCACCGGCTCAATGCCGACGGCACAGTGATGATTAAAGCTCTCCATGCCGTCCGCCAGCAGGCGAATCGATTGCAGGAAGTTATGGATCACCATCGGACGGAAGACGTTCAGCTCAAAGTTGCCGGAGGCGCCGCCCATATTGATCGCGACATCGTTACCCATCACCTGGCAGCAGAGCATGGTCATCGCCTCGCACTGGGTCGGATTGACTTTGCCTGGCATGATCGAGCTGCCGGGTTCATTTTCCGGGATAGCGATTTCGCCGATGCCGCAACGCGGACCGGAGGAGAGCCAGCGCACATCGTTGGCGATTTTCATCAGCGAGGCGGCCAGCCCTTTCAGCGCGCCGTGCGCATGGACCAGCGCATCACAGGTCGCCAGCGCTTCGAACTTGTTTGGCGCGGTAACAAACGGCTGCTGCGTCAGCTCAGCCAGCGCTTGCGCCACCCGCACCGCATATTCCGGGTGAGTATTCAGCCCGGTGCCTACCGCCGTGCCGCCCAGCGCCAGCTCCGCCACGTGCGGAATGCTCTGCTCAATATGCTTCAGGTTATGCTCCAGCATCGCTACCCAGCCGGAGATCTCCTGGCCCAGCGTCAGCGGCGTGGCATCCTGGAGGTGGGTACGGCCAATCTTGACGATATCTTTAAAGGCCTCAGACTTCTGGCTCAGGGTGGCTTTCAGCACCTCAATCTGCGGGATCAGCTGCTCGCGCAGGGCGATCACCGCGGCGACGTGCATCGCGGTCGGGAAGACATCATTGGAACTCTGGCTCTTGTTCACATCGTCGTTGGGATGGACCAGCCGCGACATGCCACGCTCCCCGCCGAGGATTTCGCTGGCGCGGTTTGCCAGCACTTCATTCATGTTCATGTTGGTCTGCGTACCGGAACCGGTCTGCCAGATCGCCAGCGGAAACTCCCCGCTGTGGCGATCGGCCAGTACCTCATCTGCGGCGCTGATGATAGCCTCAGCGCGCTCAGCCGGCAGCAGCCCCAGATCGCGGTTGACGCTGGCAGCGGCGCGCTTGGTCAGCGCCAGCGCATGCACCAGTGCGGTCGGCATTTTTTCGGTTGAGATGCGGAAGTGTTCCAGTGAGCGCTGTGTCTGCGCGCCCCAGAGTTTGTCTGCCGGTACATCAATGGGTCCCATTGAATCTTTCTCAATGCGATTGACTGCCATGAAGAGGTCTCCTTCGCCTTGCGGTAAATGAATGATCGTCCGATGGGTCGCTGTCAGGCTCGGCCACCGGGCGGCCAGGATAATGATATACAATAATTTAACATTATCAGAGCTTAGCCTCCTTTTGCGCCCGATATGTATTTTCACCGCTATTTTCTGCTTTAATACCGGCAATAATTTCCCGTAATAAAGGGCTTGATGATGCAAAAAATGAACAATTCGCTGCAAAATTATGCGTGGGGCAGCAAAACAGCGTTGACTGAACTTTATGGTATTGCGAATCCACAAGGCGTGCCGATGGCCGAACTCTGGATGGGGGCGCATCCGAAGAGTCCTTCCACCGTGGATGACCAGGGCACCCCGCGCTCGCTGCGTGAGGTGATTGACGCCAATCCGGTCGCCACGCTGGGCGCGGCGGTGGCGCAGCGCTTCGGTGAACTGCCCTTCCTGTTTAAAGTGTTATGCGCCGATCAGCCGCTCTCGATTCAGGTGCATCCCAGCAAAAGCGCGGCTGAAATCGGTTTTGCCCGCGAGAATGCCGCCGGTATCCCGCTGAGCGCCGCGGAGCGTAACTATAAAGATGCCAACCATAAGCCGGAGCTGGTTTACGCACTGACCCCGTTTCAGGCGATGAACGGCTTCCGCACCCTGACGGAGATGGTGTCGCTGCTGGAGCCGGTCGCCGGCGCACATCCGCAGATTGCCCATTTTTTGCAGCATCCCGATCAGGATACGCTGGCGGCGCTGTTCGCGACCCTGCTGTCGCTGGAGGGTGAGGAAAAATCGCTGGCGCTGGGGGTGCTGAAATCGGTGCTCGATGCACAGCAGGGCGAACCCTGGCAGACCATCCGGCTCATTGCCGCGGAGTACCCCGACGACAGCGGCCTGTTTTCTCCGCTGCTGCTGAACGTGATCACCCTGCAACCGGGTGAGGCGATGTTCCTCTACGCTGAAACCCCGCATGCCTATCTGAACGGCGTGGCGCTGGAGGTGATGGCCAACTCCGATAACGTGTTACGGGCCGGATTAACGCCAAAATATATCGACATCCCGGAGCTGATGGCGAACCTGCGCTTCGAGGAGAAGCCCGCCGCGACGCTGCTGACGCAGCCTGAGCAACAGGGCAGCACCCTGCGCTTCCCGATCCCGGTGGATGATTTCGCCTTTGCTATCCATACCTTAAGCGCGGAACCGCAGACGCTGACGCAGCAGAGCGCCGCCGTGCTGTTCTGTATCGAGGGTCAGGCGGTGATCGCCAGAGGCGAGCAGCAGCTGACGCTGAAGCCGGGCGAATCCTGCTTTATCGCCGCCAGCGAAGCGCCGGTAAGCGCAGCCGGGACGGGCCGACTGGCACGGGTATTTAATGAGTTAGGCTGAAGCGGCTGACGGCATCCCGGTTAACTGCTATTATTTCAAGCTATTAGCTTTTAAACGCCTGCGGGCGTTTTTCTTCGGTCGTCAGGGCAGACCTGCGGCATAAGCGGACTCAAGGATAAGGACGAATCAGCAATGAAAAAGACCAACGTTGCCGTGGGCGTAATCATCGCTCTGGGCGTAATCTGGACCGGCGCGGCATGGTTCACCGGTAAGCAAATTGAAAGCCACATGGACCAGCTGGTGCAGAACGCCAATACCCAGCTGAATGCTTATGCCCCCAACAGCCGCCTGAAGATCAGCTATCAGGATTATCAGCGTGGCGTGTTCAGCAGCAAGGCCAATCTGGTGGTGCAGGCCAGTTCACAGACCGAAGATAACGCCCTGCTGAAGCCGGGTCAGAGCATCATTCTGAATGAAACCATCGATCACGGTCCCTTCCCCTTCGCACAGCTCAAGCATTTCAATCTGATCCCGAGCATGGCCTCCGTGCATACCGAACTGGCTAACACCGACGCGGTGAAAAAGCTGTTTGCGCTGACCGGGAACAAGTCGCTGATCAATGCGGATACCCGCATCGGTTACAGCGGCGCGACCGATACCGCGCTGCGCCTGCTGCCGATTGACTATCAGAATGCGCAAAGCGGCGAGCGTCTGGCCACCAATGGCGGCACCTTTAACATCAGCGCTGACAACAAAGGCGATAAAGTGTCGCTGGATAGCGATGTCGGCAGCCTCGCCCTGACCAGCAAAAACGAGCTGGATCAGCCGGTGCTGTTTACGCTGAATGGTCTGAAGTTCAGCGGCAACAGCCATCTCAGCCCGGAAGGGGTGCGGGTTGGCGATCAGTCGATTGATATTGAGAAGGTCAATGCCAGCATCAACGGCCAGGATGCCCTGACGCTGCACAAGATGAAGGGTTCCTCCTCTTTCGATAACAACGCCGGTAAGATTGGCGGCGACATCGATTATAAGGTGGAAAGCGTTCAGTTGCAGAAGCAGGACTTTGGTCAGGCGGCGCTGAAAATGAAGCTGTCGCAGTTTGATGCCCAGGCGGTTAAAGCCTTCTCCGATCGCTACAACGCCCAGATGCAGCAACTGCTGAATCAGCCCGGCGTGACGGATGACCCGGTTCGGTATCAGGCAGGGGTGCACGATATTCTGATGAGCAATCTGCCGCTGCTGCTGAAGGGATCGCCTTCCCTCAGCATCGCGCCGCTGAGCTGGAAAAACGATAAAGGTGAGAGCACCTTTAATCTGACCGCCAGCTTCAACGATCCCGCCACCGTCACCGGCGAAGCGCAGGATCTGAACGGCATGGTTGACCGGGTGCTGAAAACGCTCGACAGCAAGCTGACCATCAATATGCCAATGGCCACCGAGACCATGCATAAAGTGGGTCTGGCAGAGGGCTATCAGGCCGATGATGCGCAGAAGCTGGCCGATCAGCAGGTGAAAGGTCTGGCGGCGATGGGCCAGATGTTCCGTCTGACCCAGCAGCAGGATAATAATATTGTGACCAGCCTTCAGTACGCCAACGGTCAGGTGACCATGAACGGCGACAAAATGACGCTGGCGCAGTTCCTGTCACGCTATATGCTGGGGATGCCGACCAGCGAAGGGATGCCGCAGTAACGTCCCGCATGACCACGCATCAGGCGACCTTCGGGTCGCCTTTTTTATGCCGAGCCGCGCACCACCAGCTGGGGGGCCACAATCACATTCTGCGGGGCCGCGTCCGGCTGCGCCATGCGTTGCAGGATACGTTCAGCGGCTACCCGTCCCACCTCCCTGGCGGAGCTGGTCACGACGGTTAACGGCGGGTCGGTCAGTTCCGCCTGCGGTTCATCGCCAAATCCCATCAGCGCCAGTTGCCGTTCATAATAGCTGTCCACCGCCCCGCGACCAAAAGTGCGGCCGGTGCGCAGCAGCCCGAAGTAGCATCCCAGCGCGGCGGTGGTGTTGGAGGCCAGCACCGCGGTCAGTTGGGGATGTTGCTGAAGCAGCGCGACCGCCGCGTCGGCGGCCTCTTTTTGCGTGCTGCCGCATTCAATAATCCACTCCGGCCGGAACGGCAAACCATATTGCAGCAGGGTGGCACAGTAGCCGCCCAGCCGTTCGGCGCGGGATAAAGAGGCGCTGTGACCGCCCAGCCAGGCGATGCGCTGATGGCCCTGACGGATCAGGTATTCGGTGGCGAGGCGGGCGGCCTGGGCATTGTCCGGGCGGATCGCATCCACCTCCTCCAGACTGCTGGCGCGCGCGGCGCAGACCAGCGCCATTTGCAGCTCACGGGCCCGCGCTCCAATCTGGCCCGCCTTATCGGCACCGCCGCCCAGTACCACGCCATCCACCCCCTGCGCCACCAGGGATTCAAAACAGCGATTCAGATGCTGGCTCTGTTTACCGCTCTGGGTCAGGAACAGCAGCTTGCCCTGCTTTTCCAGTGCGTCGCTCAGCCCGGCGGTCATCTCCGCATAAAAGGGTTCACTGAGATCGCGCACGATCAGCCCGACCACACCGCTTTCTCCGCCCCGCAGCATGGTCGCCGACCGGTTACGCACAAAGCCGAGTTGCTCAATGGCCTGATTAACCCGTGTTATGGTCGCCGCAGAGATCCGCCCTTTGCCGGAGAGCACCAGCGAAACCGTGGTCACCGAGACCCCTGCCGCCGCCGCCACATCATTGATGGTGATTTTACTCATGGCATGACTCATCTGAATAGAAAACCGAATTAAGGTAAAACGTTACACCGTCTGAGTGTTCAATAATATCAGCCATGCTCCGATTAGTGTGATACAGCGCGCATAACCCTTTGGTAAAACGTTTTATCCTCACGCATCTTTACTCTGTGGGCCCTTAATCAGGAGCGATCATGTCACCGTTACGCCCGAAAATGTCCGTCTGGGAATTTTTCCAGAGCCTGGGGAAAACCTTTATGCTGCCGGTTGCCCTGCTCTCCTTCTGCGGCATTATGCTCGGCATTGGCAGTTCGCTGAGCAGCCGCGATGTCCTGACCCTGCTGCCGGTGCTGGATCACCCCTGGCTGCAATATCTGTTTCTCTGGATGGCGAAGCTCGGCTCCTTTGCCTTCAGCTACCTGCCAGTGATGTTTGCGGTCGCCATTCCACTGGGTATGGCCCGTGAGAATAAGGGCGTCGCAGCGTTTGCCGGTTTTGTCGGCTATGCGGTGCTGAACCTCAGCATCAACTTCTGGCTGACCATTCATGGCATTCTGCCCAGCGCAGACGCCGCGGTGCTGAAAGCGAACAACGTTCAGCCGATCCTCGGCATTCCTTCCATCGATACCGGGATCCTCGGAGCGGTGATCGTGGGGATTGTGGTGTTCTGGCTGCATGAGCGCTTTCATAACATCCGGCTGCCCGACGCGCTGGCCTTCTTTGGCGGCACCCGCTTTGTGCCGATTATCACCACCCTGGTGGCGGGTCTGCTGGGACTGGTGGTCCCCTTGATCTGGCCTTTTTTCGCCCGCGGCATTACCGGCTTAGGCTGGATGATCAACAGCGCGGGTGACTTTGGTCCGATGATTTTTGGCACCGGCGAACGCCTGCTGCTGCCCTTTGGCCTGCAACATATTCTGGTGGCGATTATGCGTTTCACCGATGCGGGCGGCACGCTGGAAGTGTGCGGCAAGAGCGTGAGCGGCGCGCTGACCATCTTCCAGGCGCAGCTCGCCTGCCCGGAGACGCACGGTTTTGCTGAAAGCGCGACCCGCTTTCTGTCGCAGGGTAAAATGCCCGCCTTCCTCGGCGGACTGCCCGGCGCGGCACTGGCGATCTACCACTGCGCCCGCCCGGAGAACCGCCACAAAATTAAAGGGCTGCTGATCTCCGGCGTGGTGGCCTGCGTGGTTGGCGGCACCACCGAACCGATTGAGTTTTTATTCCTGTTTGTGGCGCCGTTCCTCTATCTGATCCATGCCCTGCTGACCGGTATCGGCTTCAGCGTGATGGCGATGCTGGGCGTGACCATCGGCAATACCGACGGCAATATCATCGACTTCGTGGTGTTTGGCGTGCTGCATGGCCTGGCGACCAAATGGTACTGGGTGCCGCTGGTCGCGCTGATCTGGTTTATCGGCTACTACCTGATCTTCCGCTTCGCTATTCTGCACTTCAATATCAGAACGCCGGGCCGTGAGGTGGAGAGTACCAGTGCGCTGGTGCAGCAGGTCAGCAACGCCGGGAAAGGCAAGTCCGGCTACAACTCACCGGCAATTCTGGCGGCGCTGGGCGGGGTAGAGAATATCACCTCACTGGATAATTGCCTGACCCGCCTGCGTTTAACCCTGGCGGATATGAGCAAAGTGGATGACGCGGCGCTGAAAGCCAATGGTGCAATTGGCGTGGTCCATCTTAACCAGACCAGTTTGCAGGTGGTGATCGGGCCGCAGGTGCAGTCGGTGAAAGATGAGCTGTCACACCTGATGAATGTTACCGCCTGATGACGAGGGAACCGCTGATGTTTAACTTCGATGAGGTGATCGACCGCCGGGGCAGCTGGTCAACCCAGTGGGATTTTGTCGCCGATCGCTTTGGCGTCCCCGATCTGCTGCCGTTTACCATCTCCGACATGGACTTTCAGACCGCCCCGGCGGTGCGTGATGCGCTGGCGCAGCGCCTCGCGCATGGCGTGCTGGGCTACAGTCGCTGGCAGCATGACGATTTTCTCTCAGCCTGCTGCCACTGGATGAGCAGCCGTTTCCACTATCAGCCCGATCCTGACAGCCTGGTATACGGCCCTTCGGTGATCTACATGGTGGCGCAGATGGTGCGCCACTGGAGCGCGCCGGATGACGAGGTGGTGCTCCATACCCCCGCCTACGACGCATTTTATAAAACGGTGCGCGGCAATCAGCGGCAGGTGCTGGAGATGCCATTGCACTATCGTGAGGGCCGCTGGCACTGCGATATGGCGGCGCTGGAGAGGCGGCTGGCGCGCCCGCGCTGCAAAATTCTGCTGCTGTGCAGCCCGCACAATCCCACCGGCAAAGTCTGGACGGCGGCGGAGCTACAGCAGATGGCCGCGCTTTGCGCCCGCTACGATGTGCGGGTGATCAGCGACGAGATCCATATGGATCTGGTCATCGGCAGCCAGCCGCATCTTCCTTGGGGCCGCGTGGCGCGCAGCGACTGGGCGCTGTTTACCTCGGCGTCAAAAAGCTTCAACGTGCCCGGTCTCACCGGGGCCTGGGGGATTATCCCGCAGGCGGCCGATCGTGCGGCCTGGTTTCAGGCGCTGAAAAATGCCGATGGACTCTCTTCGCCCGCGGTGCTGGCGGTGGCCGCGCACATCGCCGCTTACCGCCACGGCGCGCCCTGGCTCGACGCCCTGCGCGGCTATCTGAAGGGTAATCTTGCTCAGGTGGCTGAGCGGCTGAACGCCGCGTTTCCTGCGCTCCGCTGGCAGATCCCGGAGGCGACCTATCTCGCCTGGCTCGATTTTCGTGCGCTGGGTGTCAGCGAAGAGGCGCTGCAACAGGCGCTGATTCAGCAGCGGGTCGCCATCATGCCGGGGTCGACCTACGGCAGTGCCGGCAGCGGTTTTCTGCGCCTTAACGTCGGCTGTCCGCGCAGTAAAGTTGATGAGGGTCTGACGCGCTTAATGGCCGCCGTTCGCTCTCTGCCGCTCTGACCGCCGCCGGCGGGACGCCTGTTGCCCGCCGGTTATGGATAATTAACCAGCAGCCGACCCGGTTGTTGCGCAAATAGCTGGCGCTGTTGCGCAGGATATTTTTATAATGCTCTGCACTTCACCGACAATTGAGCGAGTGCACCATGATCGATTCTAAAATTCCTCTGACAGACATTCACCGCCACCTTGATGGCAACATCCGTGCACAAACCATTCTCGATCTGGGTCGCCAGTTTAATCTTGCCCTGCCCGCTTCCACCCTTGAAACCCTGCGTCCGCATGTGCAGGTTGGCGAGAATGAGCCTGACCTGGTGAGCTTTTTACAGAAACTCGACTGGGGCGTGAAAGTGCTGGGCGATCTCGATGCCTGCCGCCGGATTGCCCTGGAGAACGTGGAAGATGCCGCCCGCGCCGGTATTCACTATGCGGAACTGCGTTTTTCGCCTGGCTATATGGCGATGACCCACAACCTGCCGATCGCTGGCGTGGTTGAGGCAGTGATCGACGGCGTGCGGGCCGGCCGTCAGCAGCACAATATCGACGTGCGGCTGATTGGGATTATGAGCCGCACCTTTGGCGAAGAGGCCTGTCTGAGTGAGCTGGACGGTCTGCTGGCCCACCGCGATCACATTACGGCGGTGGATCTGGCGGGTGATGAGCTGGGCTTTCCCGGCAGCGAGTTTCTGAGCCACTTTACCCAGGCGCGTGATGCCGGTTTCCGGGTCACAGTGCATGCGGGTGAAGCCGCCGGACCGGAGAGCATCTGGCAGGCGATTCGCGAACTGGGCGCTGAGCGTATCGGTCATGGCGTTAAGGCGATTGAAGATCGCGCGCTGATGGATTTCCTCGCCGAGCACCATATCGGTATCGAATCGTGCCTGACCTCCAATATCCAGACCAGCACCGTGCCGTCACTGGCGCAGCATCCGCTCAAAACCTTCCTTGAGCATGGTATTCTTGCGACCATCAACACTGATGACCCGGCGGTTCAGGGAATTGAACTGGCGCATGAGTATCAGCACGCCGCCCCGGCGGCCGGACTGAGCGCCCCGCAGATCCGTCAGGCGCAGGAAAACGGTCTGACTATCGCCTTCCTGAGCGAAGCGGAGAAAGCGGCGATTCGCGCCCGCGTACAGTAATTCGCTGGCGGCAGACATAAAAAACGGGCCGGATAACCGGCCCGTCACTCTGCTGCCCTGGCACACTCAGGGCAATTCTGACAGCCACGCATATGCCTGACGCGCAGGGAACAGGGTCAGAAGAGGAAAGCGTCCCGCGCCATGGACAAAAACGCCGGGAGCGTTTTTGAACAACGTTACGCGTTGGCCCGGCAACGGGCGCACCTCAGGGATGAGGTGCGTAATCGCGCGGGCCGAGCATGCCATGGATGGCGGCTTTTGCGTCTTTCCGATCTGACCCTGTTCTCTGCGCTGGTTCGGTCTTGCAGTTGGTACTGCTAACAAAACGGGCCGGATAACCGGCCCGTTCTGCTTTCTGCGTCAGCGCCTGCCGATCAGACGCGCTTCAGCGACATGGTCTGGCGTTTCTCGGCTGATTGCAGGCCCAGCTCGATCAACTCCATCACCTGAATCGCCTCTTCCGCCGTCACCGGATTGTTACCGCATCCGGCTATCGCATCACGAATACCCGCGTAATAAGCCGGATAGTTGCCCGGCTGGGTCAGCTGACTGCTCTCCTTCAGGGAATCGCCGTCGACCAGTGTCAGGGTGCCATCGCGCATGTCATAACCCCAGTCTTCCTGCGGCGGGAAATTCCCCGACTTCAGGCGATCTTCCTGCGGATCAAGACCATATTTGACGTAGCTGCCGCGGGTGCCGTGGACGGTGTAACGCGCCGATTCTGCCGCCACCAGCATGCTGGCATGCAGCACCACGCGCCGCTGTGGATAGGTCAGTGTGGCGTGGAAGTAGTCGGTGGTCTGCGCGCCCGGACGCATCTCCGCCAGATCGACGTTAATCGCGACTGGCGGACCAAAAAGTTGCAGCGCCTGGTCCAGCAGATGTGGTCCCAGGTCATACCAGATGCCGCTGCCCGCGCCCTTCATTTCCCGCCAGCGGTTGCGCACCTCCAGCCGGAAACGGTCAAAGTGAGACTCGAAGTAACGTACTTCGCCCAGCGTACCGGCATCCAGCAGCGATTTCAGCGTCAGGAAATCGCTGTCCCAGCGGCGGTTATGGAACACTGACAGCAGCAGCCCTTTGGCTTTGGCCAGCGCATCCAGCTCACGCGCCTGTGACAACGTCACGGTAAACGGCTTATCGACCACCACATGCTTACCGGCATTCAGCGCCGCTTTGGCCAGCGGGAAGTGGGTGTCATTGGGCGTAGGGATCACAATCAGTTGCAACGTCGGATCGTCCAGCAGCGCCTGAGGGTCGGCCACCACCTTAACGGCGGGCCAGTCGGCGTGGACTTTGCTGGCGTCGCTACTGGAAATGGCGGCCAGCTCAACATCCGGCGTCCCCGCAATCAGCGGGGCGTGAAACGTTTTACTGGCGAAACCGTAGCCGATCAGACCAACACGTAATTTATCGCTCATTTTGATTCCTCGTGGATTCTGAGCCATCAGGCGTAATTGTTGTAGACAGTCTGGACACGGACAGCGCGGAACAACCGGAGCGTACACGTCGTACGTGAGGATTACTCGCTACGCTCGCCCTTTCAGGGCCGCCCTGACGGGCGTTCAGGTTGCTAAAGCAGCCTGTGTGAGCACTGCCCAGGTTCAGACTGACAAATAAAATAGCCTGATGGGATAGGATCTTAGTCGCTAACCTGATTGATTTAAGACTATTAACCAGGTGAGGACAAGGAGGAATTCCCCGAAAAAACTAAGAGATAGCACTCTGCGCCAGGGGCCAGGCGGTCTGGGTCGCCAGGCTGTCGTGCGCATCCTGGTTACGGCGACGGAAGTCGCTGGGGCTGACGCCGACCCGCTTGCGGAACACCCGCGAGAAATAGAGCTGGTCATCATAGCCCACTTCACGCCCGACGCTGGCGATCGGCTCCTGAGTAGTCTGCAACAGCAGTTTGGCGCGGATCACCCGCTGATCTTCCCGCCAGCGCAGCAGGTTGACCCCCATCTGCTCACGAAACAGGTGCGCCAGCCGCGACGGTGAGAGACAGACGTGGCGCGCCACCTCTTCAATCTTCACCTCGCTGGCGAGATGGTTGGTAACATACTGGCACGCTTCGATAACCCGCGGATCGCGGATTAACTGATGGCTGCGCGGATCTTCTTCCACCGCGCGCAGCAGCAGCCGCTCCAGCAGGTTCATCGCCAGCTCCTCGGCAAAGCGGCGACCGGAGTTGTGCGTCTGTTCAATACTGGCGAACAGCCGATCAAACTCTCCGCGCAGCGATTCCGGCAGCAGCAGTCGCCCGACGCCCTCCTGCTCATCCTGCCAGCGCAGCCAGTCCTGCCAGTAGGCGCGTGGACGGAAGTAGACCCAGCGGTGAAACCACTGCGGGCTATCCGGCGCGCGGCCATAGTAGTGGGCGGTTTTTGGCTGAAACAGCAGCATTTCGCCCGGCTCGCAGTCAAACGCCCGCTCGCCGTCAAATACCCGTCCTTTGCCTTTGATGGTGAGATTCAGGATGTACCCTTTCATGCCGTGCGGGCGATCGATAAAGAAATCGAGTGGGCCATCAGCGGTGATCGGCGTCAGTCCCGCCACCAGCCAGGCATTGAATGAATAACCCGGCAGCAAGGGGTTTTGCTGCCCGGCGGGTGATTCGCGGTGATACATAGCGTCCTCACTCAGTCTGTTATTGTTCGGATAGCCCGCAGAGGCCGCAGCGTCTGCGGGCCAACGACTCGCCCAATCAGGCTTTATGTTTTTGTTTGTAGCGGTCAAATATCACCGCGGCTAACAGTATCAGACCGCGCACCACATACTGTGAGAATGGCGAGATATTCAATAAATTCATCGCATTCTCTACCGTACCGAGGATTAGCACCCCCGCCACCACGTAAGAGATCTTGCCGATGCCGCCTTTCAGCGACACGCCGCCCAGTACGCAGGCAGAAATCACCACCAGCTCATAGCCCAGCGAGGTCATCGGCTGGCCGCTGGTCATCCGCGACGCCAGAATAATTCCGGCCGCCGCCGACACCAGGCCGGAGAGGATAAAAATGATAATGCGGGTACGCACCACCGGGACACCGGCCAGCCGCGCCGCTTCTTCATTGCCGCCAATCGCCAGGGTGTTACGGCCAAAGGTGGTTTTGTTAAGCAGGAAGCCAAAAATCAGCATGGTGGCGATAGTGAGCCAGATGGGGGCCGGCACGCCCAGCCAGTTGGCGAAGCCCAGCGCGAAGAAGCGCTCATCCTCAATGCCGACCGCTTTACCGTCGGAGAAGATGTAGGCCAGACCGCGCACAATCTGCATGGTCGCCAGCGTGGTGATCAGGGCGTTGATCTTCAGCCGGGCAATCACAAAGCCGTTGATAAAACCGGTGATCATGCCGAGCACCAGACCGGCGGCGACGCCGATCCACAGGCTTTCGGTCATGTTAATCACCACAGCCGTGACCACACCCGCGCAGGCGATGACCGAGGCGACCGACAGGTCGAAATCCCCGGAGGCGAGGCAGAAGAGCATGCCGCAGGCGACCATGCCGGACATCGACATCGCCAGCCCCAGCCCTTTCATATTGATAAACGAACCAAAGTTCGGCACAAAGATGGCACAGACAATAAACAGCAGCGCAAACACCACCAGCATGCCGAAGTTGTCCCAGATGCGTCCCAGTTGCAGGCCGCTGCGTGAAGCGGTCGGAGGCGTATTTGAGGTCGTGGATGAAGCCATGATGATCTCCTGTCAGGCCACGGCGGCCGCTTGGGTGGTTTTAGGCATTGCCAGGCTCAGCGTCTGCTGCTCCGTGGCGTCGTCGTGCAGGACTTCTCCGGCAATCGCCCCTTCACGCATCACCACGATGCGGTCCGCGAGGCCCATCACTTCCGGTAAGTCGCTGGAGGCGAACAGCACCGCGATGCCCTGGTTCGCCAGCTGGTAAATCAGGTTATAAATCTCATGCTTAGCGCCGACATCGATGCCGCGCGTCGGCTCATCCAGCAGGATCACTTTCATCTCTTCCGATAACCAGCGGCCCAGAATCGCCTTCTGCTGATTGCCACCGGAGAGGTTCATGATCAGCTGGTCGGCGCTGGGGGTTTTGATGTTCAGCGAGCGGATATGGCTGTCGGCGTTACGGTTTTCCCACTCATTTTTGATCAGGCAACCGGCGCTGAGGTTGTGACGCCGGGCGCTGATGTTGATGTTGTCGCGCACCGAGTGCACCGGAATAATTCCTTCCGCTTTGCGATCTTCCGGGCAGAGCATAATACCTGCGCGAATCGCGTCGATTGGCTCACGCAGCGGCAGCGGCTTGCCATCCAGCATCACCTGACCGCCACGCAGCCGGGTGCCGCCGAACAGACCTTTCAGCAGTTCACTGCGTCCCGCGCCGACCAGGCCAAACAGCCCGACGATTTCACCGGCATGGACCTTGAGCGAAATCGGCGTGCGCACCCCCTTCGCTTCGACCTTATCCAGCTCCAGCCGCACCGCTCCTTTGGGACGCGGTGAGTAGCCATAAATATCACCGAGGTTGCGCCCCACCATCGCCTGCACCAGGTCGTCGTGATGGGTGTTGGCCATGTCGGTGAAGGTGCGCACGTAGCGACCATCTTTAAACACCGTAATGGCATCGCTCAGGGCAAAGATCTCCTCCATGCGATGCGAAACATAGAGCACCACCCGTCCCTCCTGGCGGAGCTGGCGGATGACGCGAAACAGGTTGTCGATTTCACGGGCTGACAGCGAACTGGTCGGCTCATCAAAGGCGATAATGCGCGCGTTACGCGCCAGCGCTTTGGCGATCTCCACCATCTGCCACTGCCCCAGCGACAGATATTTCAGCGGCATGTCGGGATCAATATCCATGCCGAGATTTTTCAGTTGCAGACCCGCTTCGTAGCGCATCAGCTTGCGGTTAACCAGGCCATGTTTGTGCGGGATCTGACCGAGATAGATGTTCTCCGCCACGCTCATCTCCGGCACCAGATGCAGCTCCTGGTAAATAATGGCGACTCCGGCATCGAGTGCGTCGGTGGTACGCACAAAGTTCATCGGCTGGCCTTTGATGCGGATCTCACCGCCGCTCGGCTGATAGCTGCCGCTGAGTATTTTTAACAGCGTCGATTTGCCCGCGCCGTTTTCGCCCATCAACGCATGGACTTCACCGCCGCGGCAGTCGAAAGAGATATCCTGCAACGCTTTCACGCCAGGAAAAGTTTTACTGATGCCATGAAACGACAGAAATGCTGAATCAGTGTTCATGTTTATCCTCACTCTTTCGCACCGTCAGCCGGTGATGGCGGGCGGCGCGAAATGGGCTATGAAGGATGCCAGGCGACGTTCAGCCTGGCAGGCTCAGGGTTACATCAGTCCTTTTTTCGCCAGTTCCGTTTTGAAGTTGTCACGGGTGATCAGCACCACATCGGTCACTTCGGTGAATTTCGGTGGCTCTTCACCTTTGCTGACCCAGTTGTAGAGCATCTGGCTGCTCTTATAGCCATGAATGTCCGGGCTTGGCAGCAGCGATCCGTAGAAGCCGGTCGCCTTGTCTTTTGACAGTTCGCTGATCGCGTCCACGCCGTTGATACCAATGCCGATCACGTCAGCCGCTTTAAAGCCCTGACCTTCGGTGGCGCGCACGCCGCCCAGCACAGTGTTGTCGTTCATGCCGACAATCAGCCAGTGTTTCACTTCAGGATGCTGCACCAGCAGGGAGTTACCGGCGTCAAACGCGCCAGGGATGTCGTTGGATTTGGTTGGCACCTGGTAGATCTGAGCGGCCGGGAAGCCCGCCGCTTTGATCGCCTCCATTGAGCCGCTGGTACGACGACGCGCGGTGTCGAGTTCGTTGGCGGTAATCGCCATCACGCCGGTGGTTTTCACATCCCAGCCGCGTTTCTGCATCTCTTTATAGAGTTCCTGGCCCTGACGCTCACCAATTTTGGTGGCGGCCATCATCACCAGCGGCACGGTGTCCATGGGCTTGCCTTTGGCGGTGACAAACTGGTCATCGACGGCGATGACTTTCAGACCGTAGCCGCGCGCTTTCGCCATGATGGCGGAGCCGAGTTTCGGATCGGGCGTACAGATAACGAAACCTTTCGCGCCGTTCGCCGCCAGGCTGTCGATGGCGTTCAGGGTTTTTTCACCATCTGGCACCGCAATTTTGATGACATCAAAGCCCAGATCTTTGCCGGCTTTGTCGGCGAATTTCCACTCAGTCTGGAACCAGGGCTCTTCTGGTTGCTTGACTAAGAACCCCAGCTTCATGGTCTCGGCGATAGCGGATTGTGACATAACCGCTGCCAGACCGATGGCCGCGAACGCTTTAGTGAATTTATGCATGATGCTCTCCGGTACCAGGTTATTTTTCGCTGCTAATAACGAATCGGTGTAAACGCTACCAGTTTGTTTTGTTTTGTGGGTACAGCCATAAATCAGTGCGTTAGGTTGCTATGTGCTGTCAGCCTGTCCAGACGCTGGGCTAGTTTTAGCGGGATTAGCGAAGAAAAATGTAGAGCGGTATCACATCTTAAAATCACGGCAGAATGGTCCATATATTCAGCGAATTTAACCGGTCGTTAACTTTTGCAATGGATCACAAAATCACTGTCGATGGCAGAAAAGTGCATATTGTCAGCCAGCGATGACTAACTCATCTGACGCGCCGAACCCAGGATACAGGAGTTAACTCACAACAGGAGATTCCGATGCGTGCTGGAGCCATCACCCTTGGGCTGGATTTTGGTAGTGATTCGGTGCGTGCGCTGGCCGTGGACTGTTTTAGCGGCAGCGAGTTGCAGAGCGCGGTGTGCAATTACCCGCGCTGGCAGCAGGGCTTATACAGCGATCCGCACACCAACCGTTTTCGTCACCATCCACAGGATTACATCGACGCGATGGAGCAGGCGCTGCTCGGCGTGCTGAATGCACTGAGCGACGAGCAGCGCAACGCCGTGGTCGGCATTGGCGTTGACAGCACCGGCTCTACCCCGGCACCGATCGACCGCGACGGCAACGTGCTGGCGCTGCGCCCGGAGTTCGCCGACAACCCCAACGCGATGTTTGTGCTGTGGAAAGATCACACCGCGATAGAAGAGGCGGAAGAGATCAATCAGCTCTGCCACAGCGGCCGTTTTCAGGATTACAGCCGCTATATCGGCGGCATCTACTCCTCAGAGTGGTTCTGGGCCAAGATCCTGCACGTGTCGCGTGAAGATGCGGCAGTACGCGAGGCCGCCGTCTCCTGGGTCGAGCTGTGCGACTGGGTGCCTGCCCTGTTAAGCGGCACCACCGCGCCCGACAGGCTGCGCCGCGGTCGCTGTGCCGCCGGGCATAAAGCGCTGTGGCACGGCGACTGGAACGGTCTGCCCGATGTCGATTTTCTTAACGCGCTCGATCCGATGCTGACTCAGCAGCTCGACTCCCCGCTGTTCACCGACACCTGGACCGCCGATCTGCCGGTCGGCACGCTGAGCCCGGCGTGGGCGCAACGGCTCGGCCTGCCGCAAACCGTGACCCTCTCCGGTGGTGCGTTTGACTGCCACATGGGCGCAGTCGGTGGCGGCGCAAAACCTTACACGCTGGTGAAAGTGATCGGCACCTCAACCTGCGACATCCTGATTGCGGATGCGGAACAGGTGGGCGATCGCGCCATTAAAGGCATTTGTGGTCAGGTCGATGGCAGCGTGATGCCGGGCGCTGTTGGTCTGGAAGCGGGTCAGTCGGCCTTTGGCGATATTTACGCCTGGTTCAGCCGGTTACTCGGCTGGCCGCTGCAACTGGCGGCGCAGCAGCATCCGGCGCTGAAGCCGCAGCTGGCGGAGATGCAAAAGAATCTGATTAAAGATCTGACCGAGGCCTGGGCCGCTAATCCGCAGCTCGATCACCTGCCGGTGGTGCTCGACTGGTTCAACGGTCGTCGCACGCCCAATGCCAATCAGCGACTGAAAGGGGTAATTACCGATCTCAATCTCGGCACCGACGCCCCGGCGCTGTTTGGTGGCCTGGTCGCCGCCACCGCGTTTGGCGCGCGCGCCATCATGGAGTGTTTTGAGCAGCAGCAGATCCCGGTGGAGAGCATTCTGACGCTGGGCGGCATCGCGCGTAAATCGCCCGCCATTATGCAGGCCTGCTGTGACGTGATGAACCGGCCGCTGGATATTGTCGCCTCTGACGAATGCTGTGCGCTGGGTGCGGCGATCTTTGCCGCCGTCGCCGCTGGCGTCTACGCCAGCGTACCGGAGGCGCAGCAGGTAATGGCCAGCCCGATCGCCGTCACCCTGCAACCCGATCCGGCGCGCGTCGCCCGCTATCAACAACTTTATCAACGCTATCAACAATGGTGCGTGACGGCTGAACCGCAGTACGCCGCCCGCCCCGCTTCCGCTACGAGCCTATCCCAGTAGGCGTCATTGTTGCAGGCAGTCTGAACACGGACAGCGCGGAACAACCGGAGCGTACACGTAGTACGTGAGGATTGTGAGCACTGCCCAGGTTCAGACTGACAAATAAAATAGCCTATTGGGGTAGGCTCAAAGTTAAGGAGTGATTTATGGAACAATCAAACAGCTACAGCGTGTGGTTTGTCATCGGCACGCAGCACCTCTACGGGGCGGAGACGTTACGCCAGGTCGAACAGAATGCGCGTCAGGTGGTCGAGGGATTAAATCAGGCTGGCTTACCGCTGCGTCTGGAGCTGAAACCGCTGGTGAAATCACCGGATGAAGCGCTGGCCCTGTGTCTCGACGCCAACTATGACAAACAGTGCGTCGGTATCATTACCTGGCTGCACACCTTCTCCCCGGCCAAAATGTGGATCGGCGGTCTGAGCGTGCTGAATAAGCCGCTGCTGCAATTCCATACCCAGTTCAACGCGGAGATCCCGTGGGACAGTATGGACATGGACTTTATGAACCTGAACCAGACCGCGCACGGCGGCCGTGAGTTCGGTTTCATTGGCGCACGTATGGGCCTGCAACACAGCGTCGTCACCGGCCACTGGCAGGATAGCGCCAGCCAGCAGCGGCTCGGCAACTGGATGCGTGCAGCCCTGGCGAAACAGGCCAGTCAGCAGCTGAAGGTCGCACGTTTTGGCGACAATATGCGTGAAGTGGCCGTAACCGAAGGCGATAAAGTCGCGGCACAGATCCAGTTTGGCTACTCAGTGAATGGCTGGGGCGTCGGCGATCTGGTTGAGGTGATCAACGACGTTAGCGATGGCGACGTTGCTGCTCTGATCGACGAGTATGAAAGCCTTTATCGCTTTACCGATGTCGCCGCATCGGGTGGCGAAAAGCGTCAGAACGTGCTGGATGCGGCGCGTATCGAACTCGGCCTGAAGCGCTTTCTGGAAGCGGAAGGCTGTCACGCCTTTACCACCAACTTCCAGACGCTGCACGGCATGACACAGCTGCCCGGTCTGGCGGTTCAGCGTCTGATGGGCCAGGGCTATGGTTTTGCCGGTGAAGGCGACTGGAAAACGGCCGCGCTGCTGCGCATTTTCAAAGTGCTGGCGGGCGATCGTCAAGGCGGCACCTCATTTATGGAGGATTACACCTATCACTTCTCGCCGGGCAACGATCTGGTGCTGGGTTCGCACATGCTGGAAGTTTGTCCCTCGATTGCCATTGAGGAGAAGCCGCTGATCGATGTGCAGTTCCTGGGCATCGGTGATAAAGCCGATCCGGCGCGGATGATTTTCTCCACCCCTGCGGGTCGGGCGATCAACGCCAGCGTGATCGATATGGGCGATCGTTTCCGTCTGCTGGTCAACGTGGTTGACGCCATTGAGCAGCCGAAACCGCTGCCGAAGCTGCCGGTTGCACGCGCGCTGTGGCATGCTCAGCCCTCACTGGCGACCGCTTCCGAAGCCTGGATTCTGGGCGGCGGTGCGCACCATACGGTATTCAGCCAGGCGCTGACGCTGGAGGATATGTATCTGTATGGTGAGATGAACGACATTGAAGTGCTGGTGATTGATGAGCACACACGTTTACCGGCGTTCAAAGATGCGCTGCGCTGGAACGAGGCGTATTACCGGTTGAAGCGTTAATTTTAGTAAACGCTACTGCTCGTCAGAAATGACGGGCAGTTATATCCTCGTGCTGGAATCTCAACATACTGCAAATCGTTTTCCTGCCGTTAATGCCTGTTCCACTACCCATCACCCCCTCCTTTTTGCTACATCAGTGCATACTTTTAAAAGCAATGACCAGGCCCGATCGGGAAGGAATGGTCTGCCTGAAAAGCAAAGCGTCCGCGCCAGGGATGGCGCGGCCGATCCGCATGGATGCGGGAATCCTTTGCGATCAGGCAGTCCTTTCCTGACCTTTCGCCTCATCTGAAAGCGATGGTTTCATTCCCTCAACCCATAAAAAATTCAACCTCCTGCTTCTCGAAGCGATGCATCAGCCCAGCCGGGAAGGAATGGTCTGCCTGAAAAGCAAAGCGTCCGCGCCAGGGATGGCGCGGCCGATCCGCATGGAGGCGGGAATCCTTTGCGATCAGGCAGTCCTTTCCTGACCTTTCGCCTCATCTGAAAGCGATGGTTTTATTCCCTCCACCCATAAAAAATTCAACCTCCTGCTTCTCAAAGCGAGGCATCAGCCCAACCGGGAAGGAATGGTCTGCCTGAAGAGCAAAGCGTCCGCGCCAGGGATGGCGCGGCCGATCCGCATGGAGGCGGGAATCCTTTGCGATCAGGCAGCCCTTTCCTGACCTTTCGCCTCATCTGAAAGCGATGGTTTCATTAACTCCCCCCATAAAAAATTCAACCTTCTGCTTATCAAAGCGAGGCATCAGCCCAGCCGGGAAGGAATGGTCTGCCTGAAAAGCAAAGCGTCCGCGCCAGGGATGGCGAGGCCGATCCGCATGGAGGCGGGAATCCTTTGCGATCAGGCACTCCTTTCCTGACCCTGCACATTAACCCTCAGCTACGCCC
This sequence comes from Pantoea sp. C2G6, assembly GCF_051336815.1. Lineage (NCBI taxonomy): Bacteria > Pseudomonadati > Pseudomonadota > Gammaproteobacteria > Enterobacterales > Erwiniaceae > Pantoea > Pantoea sp. C2G6. The sequence continues at coordinate 599,462 of NZ_JBGMNJ010000001.1, read as the reverse complement.
ATTAAGCGCCAGCCACCCGCAATCATTCCCTGCCAGACAAACGAGAACGAGCATAGACAGTTAAGCCCTTAACAGCAACGGCGATCACCGGCGGTTAAACAGAAGAATGGAAAGAGGGAGAATTAAATCAGAGGGAGGCAAAGGCGGCTCTGCCGAGCCGCCCTGCTGACTCAGGTCGTTAATCGCTTAACCGGCGCGTTCTGCTGACGATCCCAGATCACCGTCAACAGACGCTGCAAAGCGATAAACGCAAACAGCAGAATACCAATCGCAATCTTGGTCCACCATGAACTCAGCGTCCCGTCGAAATTAATCCATGTCTGAATCAGCCCCTGAATCAACACGCCAAACAGCGTGCCCAGCACCGTCCCGACACCGCCGGATAACAGCGTGCCGCCAATCACCACCGAGGCGATCGCATCCAGCTCCACCCCCAGCCCCGCCAGCGCATAGCCTGCCGAGGTATAGATGGAAAACACGATCCCGGCCAGCGTGGCCAGCGTGGTCGAAAGCATATAAATCTTGATGGTCGTCGCGCGGGTCGACACCCCCATCAACTGGGCCGAGGTCAGATTGCCGCCAATCGCATACACCCGGTTGCCGAAGCGGGTGCGGTGCGCCAGGATAATCCCGCCAATCACCACCACCAGCATAATCACCGCCAGCAGACTCAGACGTCCCCCACCCGGCACCTTCCACGCCAGACCAGACAGCAGGGTATAAAACGGATGATCGATAGGAATTGAGTTTTCAGACACCAGATAACTGCACCCGCGCAGAAAAAACATTCCCGCCAGCGTAATAATAAACGCCGGGATCTTCAGCGCATCGATCAGCCAGCCCATCATCGCGCCAAACAGCGCGCCCATGGAGAGAATCAGCGCAAACGCCAGCAACGGATCGACATGGAAATCGCCAATCGCCCGCGCCATAAAAACGCCGGTAAAGGCGATCACCGCTCCGACCGACAGATCGATACCGCCCGATAAAATCACAAACGTCATGCCGACGGCGATAATCCCCAGAAAAGCATTATCGGTCAGGATATTGCAGATCACCCGGGTGGACGCAAAACCGGGAAACTGACTCAGACAAAACAGGTAGCCCGCCACAAACACCAGCAAGGTGATCATCAGCGGAAGATGACGTTTAATCATGTCGGCCGTCTCCGTTTCAGTAACGCAATAAAGCGTGGTGACTGCAACAACAGCACGCACATCACCACCACCGCTTTCACCACCTGATTCAACTCAGGCGGGAAGCCGGAAAGCAGAATCCCGGTATTCATCGACTGAATAATCAGCGCCCCAATCAGCGACAACACCAGATTAAATCGGCCACCCATCAGCGACGCCCCACCAATCACCACGGCGAGAATCGCATCCAGCTCCAGCCATAACCCGGCGTTATTGGCATCGGCACCGCGAATATCGGCCGCGACAATCAACCCCGCCACCGCCGCGCAGACGCCGCTAATCGCATAGGTCGACATCACCACCAGCCAGCCCGTCACCCCCGCATTACGCGCGGCGCGCAGATTAATCCCCACCGCTTCGATAAACAGACCCAGCGCGGTTTTGCGCGTCAGCAGCCAGACGGCCAGCGCCACCACCAGGGTAATCCACACCGGCACCGGCAACATCCACAACGACCCGTTGCCAAACCAGCCGAGACTGTCACTGTCGAAGGTCACAATCTGCCCCTGCGTAATCAACTGGGCGATACCGCGCCCGGCGACCATCAGAATCAGCGTCGCGACAAAGGGCTGAATCCGCAGCAGCGCCACCAGCACCCCATTCCAGATCCCGCAGGCCAGACCCGTACCCAGCGTCACCAGAATAATAAACGGCACACTGTGTCCGGCGACGGTCAGCGTGGCGGCGGTGGCACCCGCAATCGCCATCACCGCCCCGACGGAAAGATCAATCCCGCCGGTGGCGATCACCAGCGTCATGCCAATCGCCAGCAAGGCGACCGGGGCCGCACGGTTGAGAATATCGATCGGGCTGCCGAACAGCCGCCCGTCCTGGAGATGAACCGCAAAAAAGTTATTCGCCACCAGGCTGTCGATCAACAGCACCAGCAGCAGGGCGGCGACTTGCGGCATCCCCGGCGGCAGTTTCAGCTTACGGCGTGGTGATTTTTCAGGTGTCATAGGGTACTCAAGCATGTTGTGCCCCTCCGTCAGCGATAGCATTCACAATCGACGCCACTGACAGCTGCTCCAGCGGGATCTCTGCCACCTGCTTCAGATCGCGCATAATCAGCACCCGATCGGCATAACCCACCAGCTCTTCGAGTTCAGAGGAGATCACCAGCAGCGCCAGACCATCAGCGCACAGGGATTCAATTAAACGGATAATCTCGGCGTGCGCGCCCACATCAATGCCGCGCGTCGGTTCGTCGAGGATCAAAAACTGCGGTTTGGTCACCAGCCAGCGCGACAACAACACCTTCTGCTGATTGCCGCCCGATAACAGCTCCACCGGCTGTTCGGCGTGCGGGGTCCGAATACCGAGACTCTTAATAAAACGATCGGCTATCGCCTGCTGCTCGCGCCGCTTAATCGGCCGCAGCCAGCCGCGCTGCGCCTGCAACGCCAGAATGATATTCTCCCGTACCGAGGCCGCACCAATAATGCCGTCGGTTTTACGATCCTCCGGGCAGAATCCCATTCCCAGCTGCGACGCTCTGGCGGGATTGGTAATGCGCTGCACCTTGCCTTTGATCTTTGCAGTACCGCGATCGGCCCGACGAATACCAAACAGCACTTCAGCGGTCTCCGTCCGTCCCGACCCCAGCAGCCCCGCCAGCCCCACCACTTCACCCGGCCGCACCGCCAGATTAAACGGCTCAATGGTGCCCTTCTTACCGTAATCTTCAAACGACACCACCGGCTGATTGCTGCGCAGCGTACTGCCCTGACGCTGCAACGCCGTCTCCAGCAGCTCACGTCCCAGCATCAGCTTAATCAGATCAATCTGCGGCAGCGTGGCGGTATCCCGGGTGGCGATAAACTGCCCGTTGCGCAGCACGGTAATCCGATCGGTAATACGATAGACCTGATCGAGAAAATGGGTCACAAAAATCAGGCTCATCCCCCTGGCTTTCAGCTGCGCCATCAGGGTAAACAGCATCTCCACTTCGCTGGCGTCCAGGCTGGCGGTCGGCTCATCCAGAATCAGCACCTGCGCCGAGAGATCCACCGCGCGGCAGATGGCGATAATCTGCTGCATCGCCACCGAGTAGTGACCCAGCGGGCGCGTCACGTCGAGCGAAAAGCCATAATTGCGCATCAGCGCATCGGCATCACGCACCATACGACGACGATCGAGCATACCAAAACGCCGCGGCTCGCGACCAATATAGAGGTTATCCGCCACCGACATATTCGGCAGCATATTCACCTCCTGATAGACGGTGCCGATCCCCATCTCCTGCGCCTGCGCCGTATTGTGCGGCGTAATCGGCTTACCGTTCAGCGTAATGGTGCCCGCGTCCCGGCTGTAGACGCCGGTCAGCACCTTAATCAGGGTCGATTTACCGGCACCGTTCTCCCCCAGCAGCGCCATAATCTCCCCTTTGCGAATATCAAAGGAAACATTGTTCAGCGCTTTAACACCGGGAAACGCTTTGCTGACGCCACTGATGGATAACAGCGATGTTTCATTCTGCGTGGTCATTCTGCTTACTCCGCCTTACGTCATCAAAAACCGCCCCGGAGGGCGGTCTGCGGCTTAGTAACCCATTCCTTTTTTGGTCTCCAGCTCCTTCTGCGCGTCAGCAGGCAGGAACAGCTTCGACTCGGTCTTGATCACTTTCGGCGGCAGGGTGCCATCTTTCTTAAATTTCTCCAGCGCATCAAATGCCGGTCCCGCCATATTGGGCGTCAGCTCAACGTTGGCATTGGCTTCACCGGCCAGCATCGCTTTGTAAATATCCGGCACGCCATCAATCGATCCGGTCAGAATATCTTTGCCCGGCTTCAGCCCGGCCTCTTTAATCGCCTGGATCGCACCGATCGCCATATCATCGTTATGGGCGTAAACCATGCAGATGTTTTTGCCGTTGTTCTCCGCCTTAATAAAGCTCTCCATCACCTCTTTACCCTTACTGCGGGTAAAATCACCGGACTGCGAACGGATCACTTTAATATTAGGGTGGTTGCTGATCGCCTCCGCGAAGCCTTTTTTACGATCGATCGCCACGCTGGCTCCCACCGTCCCCTGCAACTCCACCACGTTACACTGCTTGTCGCCGACGGTTTTCACCAGCCAGTCGCCAATCAGCTTGCCTTCCAGCACGTTATCCGCGGTGACTACCGCCTGATAGAGCGATTTGTCTTTCACCACGATGGCGCGATCCAGCAGATAAACCGGGATTTTGGCATCTTTGGCTTCTTCCAGCACCGGCTCCCAGCCGGTCTGTACCACCGGGGCGATAAAGATCGCATCCACGCCCTGGGCGATGAACGAGCGCACCGCCTTGATCTGGTTCTCCTGCTTCTGCTGTCCATCGGCAATTTTCAGGGTAATACCGCGTTTTTTCGCTTCGCTTTTCGCCACGTTGGTTTCCGCTGAGCGCCAGCCAGATTCTGAGCCCACCTGCGAGAAGCCAACCGTCATATCCGCAGCCAGTACCGGACCGGTCAACGCGGCGCTGACCAGCGTGGTCAGAAGTAAACGTTTCCACATAGTTTTTATTCCTCTGAAAGGCGTTTGCTGTTTAGGGTAGAGAGCACGCTTAGCCTGGACTAAAACCCGGTGCATAATGGCGACATGCTTCACAAAACAGAGCAATTTAAAGGAGTTACGTGCGGAAGGCGGGGTAATTTCTGATAGGGTTATGGATTAAACGGCTGACCCAAAAAATAATGCCGGTTAAATAATTGTAATAAACAGAATCGTTTATGTGTAACGCTGCTGGAAACGATTACAGCCAGGCGTACAAAATGGGTTATCAGGCGGACGCTGAACAAAAAATGGGTTTTGTGATTCTCCGCACAATGCGGCCTTTGCTCGCCCGCCGCGGCGAATCTCCGATCGCGCCGACGATGAAATTCAGCCAGCTTTAACCCTTTTGCGCCGCACGGTGGAATAAAAGCGGATCTTCAGTGAGAAAAGCGTTTTACCGGCGCAGTCAGCGTGTAACAGGTTCAGCTTTCTGCTTACATCAGCCGAAAAACCGCCCTGCCGCCGCTTACCCTTCGCGTCGGGCCTTAACGCCTGACACGGCGTTTCATTGCGCTAACATAAAGCGGTATAAATGGACTTTTAGTGACACATCCGGTGCGTTTGTCTGATTTTTCCTTTTTTTCACAGCCTGATCTGGACAGTCTGAGCCGGCTCCCTATACTGACCACTCCTTTGTTACTTCTATCTGTTATGGCAATGATGACTGCGCACGATTACCTGCTTAAATTTCGCAAAGTAAATAATTCAGACAGTCTGGAAAAGCTCTTCGACCACCTTAACTACTCACTTACTGATGACAGGGAAATCATTAATATGTACCGGGCTGCCGACCATCGACGCGCTGAACTGGCGTCAGGCGGACGGTTATATGATCTCGGCCGGGTGCCCCGGACAGTGTGGCGTTATGTGGTGTGATCCCTGCTGAACTCTCCTCTTTTTACCTCTGACGTTGTCTGGATGGGCGAGCCCGTCTGGACATGTTATTCTGCTGCGCTTCGACTCCCGAGACAGGAATAACTACGATGAATGAACAGGTTGCTGCGCCGCGTATTGGTGGCTGGCTGTTGCTGCCGCTCGCCTGGCTGATCATGACCCTGTTAACCACCGTTCTGGTCGTGGCGATGTATCTGACGCCGCTGTTTAATCCCGAATGGCGCGCGGCGCTCTTCTCACACGGCACCACCCTCTTCTCCTACTGGGCGATCTCGCTGCTGACCGCCGTGGCGGTCTGGGCCTACAGTCTGTGGATCAGCTGGCTGTTCTTTAAGCGCTCGCGCCGCCTGCCGCGCCACTACCTGCTCTGGCTGCTGGTAACCGTGCTGTTAGCGCTGAAAACCTTCGCCTTTACGCCGGTCACGGACAGCCGGGCGCTACAGACGCTGCTGCTGTCGCTGCTGGCCGCGTCGATTTTCGCGCCCTATTTCAAGCGTTCGGCGCGGGTTAAAACCACCTTTATCGCGCCATAAAAGTGTGAGTTATGTCAGGAATTTAATTCTGAGTGCGGTCTGCCACTCTGCGGAGGGCGCGGGTGTTGAGATACGCCGCGCTATCAATGATAATAAGCCGCTTTCTGGCCACCAGGCGAAAAAATGACCGATTATCTGCTTCTTTTTGTGGGCACCGTGCTGGTAAATAACTTCGTTTTAGTGAAGTTTCTCGGCCTTTGTCCGTTTATGGGCGTTTCCAAAAAACTGGAAACGGCGATTGGCATGGGCCTCGCCACCACTTTTGTGATCACCCTGGCCTCGATCTGCGCCTGGCTGGTCAACCACCTGATCCTGCTGCCGCTTGATCTGGTCTATCTGCGCACCATGTCCTATATCCTGGTGATCGCGGTCGTCGTGCAGTTCACCGAAATGGTGGTGCGCAAAACCAGCCCGTCGCTTTACCGTCTGCTGGGGATTTTCCTGCCGCTGATCACCACCAACTGCGCGGTGCTGGGCGTTCCGCTGCTGAGCGTCAACCTCAATCACACCTTTATGCAGGCCGCGCTTTATGGCTTCAGCGCCTCTCTCGGCTTCTCGCTGGTGATGGTGCTGTTCGCGGGCATGCGTGAGCGGCTGGTACTGGCCAACGTTCCGGCCCCGTTTAAAGGTAACTCTATCGCCCTGATTACCGCTGGCCTGATGGCGCTGGCGTTTATGGGCTTTACTGGTCTGGTGAAATTCTGATGAGCCCCATCTGGATAGCGGTTGCGGTATTAAGTGCGCTGAGCCTGGTGTTTGGTGCGCTGCTGGGTTACGCCTCACGCCGCTTTAAAGTTGAAGAAGATCCCATCGTTGAGCAAATTGACGCCGTTCTGCCACAGAGCCAGTGCGGACAGTGCGGCTACCCTGGCTGCCGCCCCTATGCCGATGCGGTCGGTAACAATGGCGAAGCGATCAACAAGTGCGCGCCAGGCGGTGAGCAGACCATGCTCAAGCTGGCGGCGCTGCTTAACGTCGACCCTCAGCCGATTGATGGCGACGAGGCGGCGAAAGATCCGGTGCGCACCGTGGCCTTTATCGATGAAGCCAACTGCATCGGCTGCACCAAATGTATTCAGGCCTGTCCGGTCGATGCTATTGTCGGGGCGACCCGCGCCATGCACACCGTGCTGAGCGACGTCTGCACCGGCTGCGATCTCTGTGTGGCACCCTGCCCGACCGACTGCATTGAAATGCGCCCTGTGGCTACCACGCCTGCCAACTGGAAGTGGGATCTGAATACCATCCCTGTGCGGGTCATCCCGGTTGAAACTCATGCTTAACCTGTTTAACTTTCTGAAAAAAGAGAAGATCTGGGATTTTCAGGGCGGCATTCATCCGCCGGAAATGAAAACCCAGTCTAACGGCACCCCGCTCAGCGAACTGCCGCTGCCGCACCGCTTTATTATCCCGCTGAAGCAGCACATTGGTCATGAAGGTGAAATCTGCGTCTCGCCGGGTGACAGGGTGCTGCGCGGTCAGCCGCTGACCTTTGGCACCGGCCGGATGCTGCCGGTGCATGCGCCGACTTCCGGGACAATTGAGGCGATCGGTCAGCATATGACCGCCCATCCGTCGGGTCTCTCTGAGCTTTGCATCTTCCTGACCCCGGATGGCGATGACCGCTGGATGCCGCTCGATCCGCTGCCCGACTACCGTCAGCATCCGCGCGCCGATATCGTGCAGCGCATTCACGACGCCGGGATCGCCGGGCTGGGTGGCGCGGGCTTTCCGACCGCCACCAAGCTGAAAGGCGGCCTGCGCGGGGTTAAGACCCTGATTATCAACGCCGCGGAGTGTGAGCCTTACATCACCGCGGACGATCGGCTGATGCAGGATTACGCCGCCGAGGTGCTGGAAGGCAGCCGGATTCTCGGCTGGGTGTTGCAGGCTGAGCGGGTGCTGATTGGCATTGAAGATAACAAGCCTGAAGCGATTGCCGCGCTGAAACAGGCGCTGGGCAACGAGCGCGATCTGCAAATCCGGGTGATCCCGACCAAATACCCTTCTGGCGGGGCCAAGCAGCTGACCCGCATTCTCACCGGCATGGAAGTGCCGCACGGCGGACGCTCCACCGATATCGGGGTGCTGATGCAGAACGTCGGCACCGCCTGGGCGGTGAAGCGCGCGATTATTCATGGCGAACCGATCACCGAACGGGTGGTGACCCTGACCGGCGAGGCGATTGCGCAGCCGCGTAACGTCTGGAGCCGTCTCGGAACGCCGATCAGTCATCTGCTGCATCAGGTCGGCTTCACGCCAGCGCCGCGCCAGATGGTGATCATGGGCGGCCCGCTGATGGGCTTTACCCTGCCGTCGCTGGATGTGCCGGTGGTGAAGATCACCAACTGTATTCTCGCCCCCTCTGCCAGTGAAATGGGCAATAACGACGAAGAGCAATCCTGCATTCGCTGTTCCGCCTGCGCGGACGCCTGCCCGGCGAAGCTGCTGCCGCAGCAGCTTTACTGGTATAGCCAGGGCGGCGATCACGATAAGGCGCGCGCTCACCACATCGATGACTGCATTGAGTGTGGCGCCTGCGCCTATGTCTGCCCGAGCAATATCCCGCTGGTGCAATATTATCGTCAGGAAAAAGCGGAGCTGCGCGCCATCGATCTGGAAGCGAAGCGCACGCTGGAAGCCAAAGCCCGCTTCGAGGCGCGTCAGGCGCGACTGGAGCGTGAGAAACAGGCGCGTGAAGCGCGTCATGAAGAGGCGAAACAGCGGGTCGCCCGTTCAGATAACAGTGAACTGGCCGCCGCCAAAGCGCGGGTGAAAGCCCGTCAGGTCACCGAGCCGGATGAAGCGACGGCGGAAGCCCAGCGTGAAGCGCGCCACGCCCAGGCGCGTCTGCGTCAGGCTGAGAAGCAGGCGGAAACTCAGGCGCTGAGTCGTCAGACCACCGATCCGCGTAAAGCCGCGGTTGAAGCGGCGATTGCCCGCGCCAAAGCGAAGAAAACCGCACCGGTTGAGGCGGCTGAAGCGCAGGCTGAGGCCGGAACCGATCCGCGCAAAGCGGCCGTCGAAGCGGCGATTGCCCGCGCCAAAGCGAAAAAAGCGGCGCAGGCCGAGAACGTAGCAGAGGCTGAACAGCCTGCTGCTGACGCCGCAACGCCAGCTGAAGCCGACGACCCGCGCAAAGCCGCGGTGCAGGCCGCTATCGCCCGCGCCAAAGCGAAGAAAGCAGCGCAGGCGGAGAGCGCGGCAGAGGCTGAGCAGCCTGCTGCGGACGCCGCAACGCCACCTGAAGCCGACGACCCGCGCAAAGCCGCGGTGCAGGCGGCTATCGCCCGCGCCAAAGCCAAAAAAGCGGCGCAGGCGGAAGGCGTAACAGCGGCTGAGCAGCCTGCTGCGGAAGCCGCAACGCCAGCTGAAGCCGACGACCCGCGTAAAGCTGCGGTGCAGGCGGCCATCGCCCGCGCTAAAGCCAAAAAAGCGGCGCAGGCGGAGAGCGCAACCGAAGCTGAGCAGCCTGCTGCTGACGCCGCAACGCCAGCTGAAGCCGACGACCCGCGTAAAGCCGCGGTGCAGGCCGCTATCGCCCGCGCCAAAACGAAAAAAGCGGCGCAGGCGGAAAGCGCGGCAGAGGCTGAGCAGCCTGCTGCTGACGCCGCAACGCCAGCTGAAGCCGACGACCCGCGTAAAGCCGCGGTGCAGGCGGCCATCGCCCGCGCCAAAGCGAAGAAAGCAGCGCAGGCGGAGAGTGCCGCGGCTGAACAGCCTGCTGCGGAGGCCGCAACGCCAGCTGAATCCAACGACCCACGCAAAGCCGCGGTGCAGGCGGCCATCGCCCGCGCCAAAGCGAAAAAAGCGGCGCAGGCTGAGAGTGCCGCAGCTGCCGCCTCCCGCGACGCGGCGGCGATCGCCACCGCCGCGCACCATGCGGTAGAAAAAGCGGAACAGGCGCAGGAGCAGGCGAACAACGCCAATGCGGAACCGGAACAGGCACCTGAACTGAATCAACCTGACGATGCGCGCAAAGCGGCTATTGCCGCCGCCATCGCCCGTGCCAGAGCGCGTAAAGCGCAGTCGTCTACGACGCTTGAGGATTAAATGGCTTTTCGTATCGCAAGTTCCCCTTATACCCATAATCGCCGCAGCACCGGCAACATCATGTTGCTGGTGGTACTGGCCGCGGTGCCGGGTTTTGCCGCGCAGTGTTATTTCTTTGGTTACGGCAGCTTAATCCAGGTTCTGCTGGCGACGCTGACCGCCTGGCTGACCGAAGCGGCGATTCTGCGGCTGCGTAACGCGCCGGTGGCCAGCAATCTGGCCGATAACTCGGCGCTGCTGACCGCGGTGCTGATCGGCATCAGTCTGCCGCCGCTGGCTCCCTGGTGGCTGGTGGTGATCGGCACCTTTTTTGCTATCGTCATTGCCAAACAGCTCTACGGCGGCCTGGGCCAGAACCCCTTTAACCCGGCGATGGTCGGCTATGTGGTGCTGCTGATCTCCTTTCCGGTACAGATGACCAGCTGGCTGCCGCCCGATACGCTTCAGGCGATCAAACCCACGCTGCTCGACAGCCTGAGCATGGTGTTCCGCGGGCATACCCTGGCGGGCGACACCATGCAGCAGTTACAGCTCGGCGTGGATGGCATCAGTCAGGCGACCCCGCTGGATACCTTTAAAACCGGTCTGCGTGCCGGCCACAGCGCAGAACATCTACTGGCGCAGCCGATCTACAGCGGCGTGCTGGCGGGTCTGGGCTGGCAGTGGGTCAATGTTGGCTATCTGGCGGGCGGTCTGCTGCTGCTGTGGAAAAAGGCTATCCGCTGGCATATTCCGGCAGCCATGCTGCTGTCGCTGGCGTTCTGTGCCACCCTGGGCTGGTTCTTCTCGCCCGCGTCGCTCAACAGCCCGCTGATCCACCTCTTCTCCGGGGCGACGATGCTGGGGGCCTTCTTTATTGCCACCGATCCGGTGACGGCCTCCACCACCAACCGCGGCCGCCTGATTTATGGCGTGCTGATTGGGCTGCTGGTCTGGCTGATCCGCAGCTTTGGCGGTTATCCCGATGGCGTCGCTTTCGCCGTACTGCTGGCGAATATCTGTGTGCCGCTTATCGACTACTACACCCAGCCGCGCGTTTACGGCCATCAGAAGGATTAAGCGATGCTGGCGACAATTCGCAAAAATGGAGTGACGCTGGCGATCTTTGCCGCCATCACCACCGCGGCCACCGCCGTGGTGAACACCGTCACCCGCCCTACGGTGGAGCATCAGACCCAGCTTCAGCAGAAAAATCTGCTGGATCAGGTGGTGCCAACCGACCTGTATGATAACCACATCCAGCAAGATTGTTACGTTGTCACGGATGCGGCGCTGGGTAACAACGCCCCGCATCACCTCTATCTGGCGCGTAAAAATGGTCAGCCGGTCGCCGCGGCGCTGGAGACCACCGCGCCTGACGGCTATTCTGGTGCGATACAGATGCTGGTCGGGGCTGATTTCCAGGGTAAAGTACTGGGCGTGCGGGTGATTGAGCACCATGAAACCCCTGGCCTGGGGGATAAGATTGAGCTGCGTATCTCGGACTGGATTAACAGTTTTAACGGCAAAGTGGTGCATGGCCCGGCGGATAAAGCCTTTGCCGTCAAAAAAGATGGCGGTGAGTTCGATCAGTTTACCGGTGCCACTATTACCCCGCGCGCGGTGGTCAATGCGACCAAACGCACCGCGCTGTTGATGAAAACGCTGCCGGAGAAACTCTCTTCGTTACCGCTATGTGGAGACACCCATGAGTGAAGCTAAAAATCTGCTGGTTGGCGGATTGTGGAAGAACAACTCTGCGCTGGTGCAGCTGCTGGGTCTCTGCCCGCTGCTGGCGGTGACGGCGACCGCCACCAACGCCCTGGGATTAGGCCTGGCGACCACGCTGGTGCTGACCCTGACCAACAGTTTTATCTCCGCCTCGCGCCGCTGGGTGCCGTCGGAGATCCGCATCCCGATCTACGTGATGATCATCGCCTCGGTGGTGAGCTGCGTGCAGATGCTGATCAACGCCTACGCCTATGGTCTCTACCAGTCGCTGGGCATTTTTATCCCGCTGATCGTCACCAACTGCATCGTGGTGGGCCGCGCCGAAGCGGTCGCCTCTAAAAGCAGCATCCCGCTTGCCGCGCTGGACGGTTTCGCCATCGGCATGGGTGCCACCTGCGCCATGGTGGTACTGGGATCGCTGCGCGAAATTATCGGCAGCGGCACCCTGTTTAACGGCGCTGACCAGCTGCTGGGCCCCTGGGCGAAATCACTGCGGATTGAAGTGGTGCACTTTGACTCACCGATGCTGCTGGCGATGCTGCCGCCCGGCGCGTTTATTGGCCTGGGTATGATGCTGGCGGGCAAATACCTGATCGATCAGAAAATGAAGCAACGTGCCGCCGCGCGGGCCGAGGCGGCTGACACCGCGGCCCCGCAGGGCGTGACCGGGAAAGCGCTGTGAACCAGACTAAACGTATCGCGATTCTGACCCGCTTGCAGCAGAACAACCCGCATCCGACCACCGAGCTGAACTTCAGCTCGCCGTTTGAACTGCTGATTGCGGTGCTGCTCTCAGCGCAGGCCACCGACGTCAGCGTCAACAAAGCCACCGCGAAGCTCTATCCGGTGGCCAACACCCCCGCGGCGATGCTGGCGCTGGGGGTGGATGGCGTAAAGGCGTACATCAAAACCATCGGCCTGTTTAACAGCAAAGCGGAGAATGTGATCAAAACCTGCCGCATCCTGCTGGAGCAACATAACGGCGAGGTGCCGGAAGATCGCGCGGCGCTGGAAGCTCTGCCTGGCGTCGGGCGTAAAACCGCCAATGTGGTCCTGAATACCGCCTTTGGCTGGCCAACGATTGCGGTCGATACCCATATCTTCCGCGTCTGTAACCGCACCCGCTTTGCGCCGGGTAAAAATGTCGAACAGGTTGAGGAGAAGCTGCTGAAAGTGGTCCCTGCGGCCTTTAAGGTCGACTGCCATCACTGGCTGATCCTGCACGGTCGCTATACCTGCGTGGCACGTAAACCGCGCTGCGGCTCCTGTCTGATTGAAGATCTGTGCGAGTATCCTGACAAGGTTGAGTAACCGCTGCACACTGACCCGCTACGGCGGGTTTTTTATTAGCTGATGCCGCACTGCTTTTTTCCCCACCTGCCCGACACTTCCCGAGCCAGCCCGCGGAATAACGTTACAGTTTGTCGGGTTGTTACATTGATGTTGATGATGGAAAATCCCCGCCTCTTACTATAAGAAAATGTTATGACACGGTGAGTAAAGTAATGCTTAAACCTTCTTCTGCCGGGCAACACCCCCTGCGCCTGTTTCTGGCGCGACTCTGGCCGCATCCGCTGGCGGTCAGCAAAAAGCAGGTGGTCATCGCCAGCCTGGGTGCAGGCCTCGGCCTGGTGCTGACCAGTCTGCTGAGCCACTGGATGCTGGGCGAGCTGAACCTGTGGTTTGTGGCCCCGCTCGGTGCCTCGGCGGTATTACTGTTTGGCCTGCCCGCCAGCCCGCTGGCGCAGCCCTGGTCGGTGGTGGGTGGCAACAGCCTGTCGGCGCTGGCCGGGGTGATGATTAGCCGGCTGATCCCCGATCCCGCGATAGCCTGCGGCGTGGCGGCCTGTGCGGCCATTCTGTTGATGTTCTGGCTGCGCTGTCTGCACCCGCCAGGTGGCGCGGTGGCCCTCACCGCCATTTTAGGCGGGCCAGCGGTGCAGCATCTCGGCTATCACTTTGTGCTGACACCGATTCTGCTGAATTCGCTGATCCTGGCGCTGGTGGCGCTGCTGTTTAATAACCTGGCCGGTCGCCGCTATCCGCACCCGCTGGCACCGCAGGAGATTAAACCGGAGCCGGTGGCGATGCCGGTCCCGGTGACGCGCGCCGATTTGCAGCTAGCGCTACAGGGTGGTGAACTGCTGGATATTGACGAAGATGATTTGCAGGCGCTGCTGATGCGCGCGGAAGAGATCGCCCAGCAGCGTCAGTTCAGCCGCTGAAGTCGGTAAGTGACCGGCCTATCTCTGAGGGTGAGGCCGGTCCTCGATGCCGATGGCCTCCCTGTGACAGTGTCACAGGAAGGAGAGAGTCAGCGTTGCGCCAGAGCAGCCTGCATCCAGGCAATCACCAGCGGTGAGTCCTTCTGCTGTAAGGCGGCGCGCTCCGACTGGAACAGCGTTGCGATAAAGAAAGGATGTTCCGGCAGTTCCACACCGCGCACATCGCCCGCCTCGTCCCAGGCGGTAATGCGCAGCGTTTTATCACCCAGCGCCGCGCTGAATTCCGGGTTAACGCCAAAGTTGCAGTGATAGCCTTCATCGCTGTCGAGCGTGCCATAGGCCGCCGCAATACGTGAACCGGGTTCAAACCTCACTGCGCCCCGCTGCTCCACCAGCGAACAGCTCAGCGGCGCGATCACCATCCGCCCGGCCTGATCCGTTTCGGCATGCGCCGCGTCCTGCCAGCCCAGCGCATTACGCGCATATTCAATCACCGCATACTGAAAGCCGCCACAGGAGCCGAGAAAGGGTTTTCCGCTTTCGCGCGCCCAGCGGATAGTGGCAAAAACGCCTGCATCATTACGATAAGGGCTGCCAGGCACCACCCAGACCGCATCGCTTTGCCGGAGCTGATCCGGCTCACTAAGCTGCTCAGTGGCGATCCATTCCGCCTCAACCGGGATATTCAGCCTGTGGGCGGCGCGTTCAATAGCAAGGGGAATGGCCTGATGGGCAACCGCATTTGCGCGGTAGTCACCGACCAGTGATAAACGTAAAGGGGAAGACATAGGGCGATCCTGCTGAGAGAAACTTAAAGGTTACGGCAATGTTAATTTTCTGTCGAGCAGCGGCTTGCGCCTGGCGGTAAAAAGAGGATTTTCCGGCTCAAACCGGCGCACTACGGTGCCGCACTGGCCTTTTTTTAACCGGGAATGTGTCTCAGAGGTAAGCTGATTTCCTTGTCATTGTGGCGACGCAACCGATTTCTTCTTTTACTTTATGAAATAAATCACCAGTTTGTGCGCAGGATCGCTATTCGGCTACTTTTGCAGCGATGCAGGCTGCCTGGCGTCTGATAACTCGTCACATTGACCACTAATCCGCCACCAACCTCCCATTAGTGCTGCTGAACCGGCATTCATTGAACTATTTATCTGGATTATCTGTAAATAGCAGTTAATCTCGATCTTAACCCGCCGGCAACGCACCCACTGACGTTTTATACTGAAAGCCTGCGCCGCTTCAAAACTAAAAACTAATTAACACTTTTTTATAAGGTTTTTTACCCAACATCCTCGCGCTCAGCGGGTTGTCAGAAAATTCTTGCCCTGCCGCGCGTAATCAGCCAAATTAGGCGCCGCTTTTCCCTTCTAATTACAATCCTGCGCATGGAAAACTCACATGACGCGGACTTAATTCCTGTCCCGAAACAGGGTATGTAAAAACTGAGGTACATGTGTCAACTGCAAACAAACACACTGATGAGACGGTCAGTCTCAATGCGTTTAAACAGCCAAAGGCGTTCTACTTAATCTTCTCGATTGAACTCTGGGAACGTTTTGGCTTCTATGGCCTCCAGGCGATCATGGCGGTTTATCTGGTGAAGCAGCTGGGAATGTCCGAATCGGACTCCATCACGCTCTTCTCCTCTTTCAGCGCGCTGGTCTACGGCCTGGTGGCCATTGGCGGCTGGCTCGGTGACAAAGTGCTGGGGACCAAACGTGTGATCGTGCTGGGTGTACTGGTACTGGCGCTGGGCTATGCGCTGGTGGCCTTCTCCGGCCATCACGTCAGCATCGTCTACATCGGTATGGCGACGATTGCCGTGGGCAGCGGCCTGTTTAAGGCGAACCCTTCTTCACTGCTCTCGACCTGCTACGACAAAGATGATCCGCGTATCGACGGTGCCTTCACCATGTTCTATATGTCGATCAACATCGGTTCGCTGTTTTCAATGATGCTGACCCCGTGGTTAGCGGAGAAATATGGCTACAGCGTCGCCTTCTCGCTGTGCGTGATTGGTCTGGTGATCACCCTGTTTAACTTCCTGTTCTGCAAACGCATGGTCAAGGATTACGGCTCTAAGCCAGACTTTGCGCCGTTGCAGGTCGGTAAACTGCTGATGACGCTGGTGGGCATTGTGGCGCTGATCGCGCTGGCGAACTGGATGCTGCATCATCAGGTTATCGCCCGGCTGGTGCTGGCGGTGATTGCGCTGGGTATCGTGCTGGTGTTTGCTAAAGAGGCTTTTGCCCTCCAGGGTGCGGCGCGGCGTAAAATGATTGTGGCTTTCCTGCTGATGGTCGAAGCGATTCTGTTCTTCGTGCTCTATATGCAGATGCCGACTTCACTCAACTTCTTTGCTATCCGCAACGTTGAGCACACTATCCTCGGCATTACCTTTGCACCAGAGCAGTTCCAGGCACTGAACCCGTTCTGGATTATGCTGGCCAGTCCGCTGCTGGCGGCGCTCTATAACAAGCTCGGCGATAAACTGCCAATGCCGCACAAGTTTGCCCTGGGTATGGTGCTCTGCTCCGGTGCCTTCCTGGTGCTCCCGGTGGGCGCGAAGTTCGCCAGCGATGCCGGTATCGTTTCCGTAAACTGGCTGATTCTGAGCTACGCCTTGCAGAGTATCGGTGAACTGATGATCTCCGGCCTTGGCCTGGCGATGGTGGCGCAGCTGGTGCCACAGCGTCTGATGGGCTTTATCATGGGCTCGTGGTTCCTGACCACCGCCGGTGCAGCCGTGATTGCCGGTAAAGTGGCTAACCTGATGGCGGTGCCTGAAAACGTGACCGACCCGCTGATTTCACTGGCGACCTACAGCCATGTGTTCCAGCAGATTGGTATCGTCACCGCCATTATCGCGCTGCTGATGCTGATTACCGCGCCGGTGCTGAACCGCATGACGCTCGATTCCGAAGCGGATTCAAAAGCGTAATCGCCTCTCTGTCTGCGACTAAGCCGGGCGCTCTGCCCGGCTTTTTTATGGCTGATTGCCATCCCCCGCACAGATCCCTGATCCCTGTCACGGGTATTGCCCTGCTGAGCCTTTACTATGTTGTGATCCCATTGCAACAAGGAGGCATGTTCATGAAACTGTTTTGCAAAGCGGGTGCCTGCTCTCTCTCACCCCATATTGTCATGCGTGAATGCGGACTCGACTTCACCCAGGTGAATGTGGATCTGGCAACCAAAATGACCGAACGGGGCGAGGATTTCAGGCAGATCAACCCCAAAGGACAGGTCCCGGCGCTCCAGCTCAGTGATGGCAGCGTGCTGACCGAGGGCGTCGCGATTGTACAGTATCTGGCGGATCTCAAGCCTGATCGCCATCTGCTGGCCCCGGTGGGCAGCATGACCCGTTATCACACCCTTGAGTGGCTCAGCTACATCAGCAGTGAGCTGCATAAAGCCTTTGGGCCGCTGTTCCGTCGGGACGCTTCAGAAGCCGATAAAACCCAGGCCCGCACGCTGCTCGAAGCCCGGTTTCGTTTTGTCGATGAGGCGCTCCAGAACCGGCAGTGGCTGATGGGTCTGCATTTCAGCGTGGCGGACGCCTACCTGTTTGTGGTCACACGCTGGGCCAAAGCCCTGAAGCTGGATCTGTCGGACTGTGACGCGCTGGAGACGTGGTTTGATCGCACGGCGGAGCGCCCTGCGGTACAGGCGGCGCTGAAAGCGGAAGGGTTGATTTGAATAAACAGGGCCGGTTAATCCGGCCCTGACAGGTTACAGCTTCTCAGCCGCGAAGTGCTGCACCGGATGCGCGATAGCCTCCTGTGCCGCCACCAGTTGCAGCTCATACTCGCCCATCTCATGGGTCTTCAGCATCACTTCATACACCGCCGCGGTAACGTGCTCCAGCGCCTGCTGGTGTGATTTGCCCTGAAGCAGATTCACCAGCAGCAGGCCGCTGGTGAGATCGCCCACTCCCACCGGCTGACGGACACCAAAGTCAACCAGCGGACGGCTGATGTGCCACGCCTCTTCGGCGGTCACCAGCAGCATTTCGAAGCGATCGCTGCGCCGGCCGGCGCGCGCCAGATGTTTCACCAGCACCACCTTCGACCCCTGCGCAATCAGCGAGCGGGCAGCGTCCACAGCGGCGTCCACGTCAGTGACGGTGCGCTCGCTCAGCATCTCCAGCTCCAGCAGATTCGGCGCAATGATGTCGCTGGCGGGCAGCGCCATTTTGCAGTGAAACTCCGCCACACCCGGCGCCACAATGCAGCCTTTTTCCGGGTGGCCCATCACCGGATCGCAGAAGTACCAGGCGTTGGGGTTGGCCGCCTTGACCTGACGGACAATCTGCAAAATCTGCTCACCCTGCTCCGCCGATCCCAGATAGCCGCTCAGTACCGCGTCACAGGTCTTCAGACGGTCGATGTCGGCAATGCCTTTAACGATGTCGGTGAGATGGGTTGCCGGCATCACCGTACCGGTCCAGTGGCCATATTGCGTATGGTTGGAAAACTGCACGGTATTCAGCGGCCAGACGTTTGCGCCCAGTCGCTGCATCGGAAAGACCGCGGCCGCGTTACCGGCGTGACCAAAAACAACGTGCGACTGAATCGCTAAGATATTTTTCACTTGTTTGCCCTGTCCAGCCTTGCCATAAAAAAGGGCCGGAAACCGGCCCTGAAATCTTACTGCCAGTTAATCAGACAGTAATGTTTCTTGCCACGACGCAGCAGCGTATAGCGATTAAACAGTTTGTCGCTGTCGCTGAAGCGGTATTCCGCATCGGACTGCTTTTCACCGTTCAGCGAGACCGCGTTGGAGCCGATCATGGTACGCGCCTGACCACGAGACGGCACCAGTTCCGCTTTTACCAGCGCCTGTTGCAGATCGTCCTCCGCGCTCAGCGTGATGGTTGGCATCCCATCCTGCGCCAGCTGTTCGAAGTCCGCTTCGGTCATCTCACTCACCGAGCCGGAGAACAGACTGGCCGTGATGCGCTTCGCAGCCGCCAGGCCCGCTTCGCCATGCACCAGACGTGTCACCTGATCGGCCAGCACATACTGCGCACGTGGCGCGGTGCCACTGTTTTTGTCCTCTTCTTCCAGCGCATTAATCTCTTCGATGCTCAGGAAGGTGAAGAACTTCAGGAAACGGTAGACGTCGGCGTCAGCGGTGTTGATCCAGAACTGGTAGAATTTGTACGGGCTGGTTTTCTTCGCATCCAGCCAGACTGCGCCGCCTTCGGTTTTACCAAATTTGGTGCCGTCAGACTTAGTGATTAATGGCACGGTCAGGCCAAACACCTGGTTCTGATGCAGACGACGGGTCAGATCGATACCGGAGGTGATGTTACCCCACTGATCCGAGCCGCCAATCTGCAACGACACGCCGTGACGTTCGTTCAGGCAGGCGAAATCGTAGCCCTGAAGCAGGTTGTACGAAAACTCGGTGAAGGAGATCCCCTGATCGTCACGGTTAAGACGCTGCTTCACCGCTTCTTTGTTGATCATCTGATTGACGGAGAAGTGCTTACCGATGTCACGCAGGAAGGTCAGCACGTTCATGCTGCCAAACCAGTCGTAGTTATTGGCGGCGATAGCACTGTTGCTGCCGCAATCAAAGTCGAGGAAGGGCGCAACCTGCTGGCGGATCTTTTCCACCCACTCACCGACGGTTTCGCTGGTATTAAGTTTACGCTCTGCGGCTTTAAAGCTCGGGTCGCCAATCAGACCGGTGGCACCACCGACCAGCGCGACCGGTTTATGTCCGGCATCCTGAAAACGCTTCAGGCAGAGCAGCGGCACCAGATGACCCAAATGCAAGCTGTCAGCGGTGGGGTCAAAGCCGCAATAGAGCGAAATTGGCCCCTGCGCCAGTTTCTCTGTCAGCGCCTCTTCATCCGTCACCTGGGCAATTAAGCCCCTCTCCTGCAATTGTTGTATCAGGTTACTGCTGGTCATCACTGACTCCAAAATTGATCAGACTGCACCTATGCTGGTACACAGCTTTCCGCTGAGTTGCGGAATCGAAAAAAATGAGGGCTATAGCATAAAGCGCTGACGCTTTCTGTGCCAGCGCTGATCGGCGGGAAAATGGCAGATTCAGGGGGCCAGGCGATCGATTTTCCAGCTATCGCCATCGCGCTGATAGATGAAACGATCGTGCAGGCGATGTTCGCCGCCCTGCCAGAACTCCAGCGTGTGAAATTTCACCCGATAGCCGCCCCAGAAACTGGGCAACGGCACTTCGCCCTGCTGGAACTTCTGTTTCAGCTCCAGGAACTTCCCTTCCAGAATGCCGCGTGCCGAAATCCGGCTCGACTGCTTCGAGACCCAGGCCCCAATCTGGCTGTCACGCGGGCGGCTGTGGAAATATTTCAGCACCTCCAGCGGCGACAGCTTCTCCACTTCGCCCAGCACCATCACCTGACGCTCCAGAAAATGCCACGGGAAATGCAGCGAAATACGCGGATTGTGTGCCAGCTGTAACGCCTTGCGGCTGCCGAGGTTGGTATAAAACACCATACCCTGCGCATCAAAGTGCTTCAGCAGCACGATGCGCTGCCACGGCTGGCCCTGCTCATCCACGGTCGCCACGGTCATGGCGGTGGGATCGGGCAGCCTGGCCTCACAGGCCTGACTCAGCCACTGTTCAAACAGCGCCATCGGATCGTCCGGCAGATCCTTGCGGCGTAATCCACCGCGGGTATATTCACGCCGCAGATGGGCAATGGTGTGTAGCGTTTCGCTGTCGCTCATAAAACTCCCCTGTTCAGATAAAGAGTCAGCTGGCGGGTTGCAGCTCACAATCATTCACGACCACTTTATCGTTACGTTCGATAAATGCGCCGTTCCCTTTGGACCAGAAGACATAGGTATTATCGCTGTAGCGGGCGCCTGAGGCGGATACCGTCTGCTTCAGCGTTAATGGCTGACCATCCATAATGAAACTGACCTGCTGCTGCGCCTGATCCAGCGTGACGGTCAGCGGCAGCGTCCCGCAGCGATAGTGCAGGATCTGTGGCGACGGCGGCTGACTGTGCATCAGGCTACAGCCCGACAGCAGCAGCGCGACAACGGGTAATCCTCTCAACATAAGCGGGTCTCCTTCACCAGTGAAGCTGGCATTATAAGAAGGATTGCGCGTGAAGTAAGTGGGAATCGGCGCTAATCTGGCCGATCAGGTTACACAGCCCGAATTAGTGCGGCTTATCAGGCGGTTGTCTGAATGCACAGGCGGCTTTCTCAGGCTACGCTCTATAGATCTTAAGCGAGGAAGACAAACATGAAATTTGATAACGAAGATGCATTCAAGCTGGCGGTCGCTTTTATGAACCACAAAGAGAATGCCACCATTGCCAGCAGCTACTTTAAAACCTTTATCGACACCTATCAGAAATTTGACCGCTGGCTCAGCGCCTCAGACCCGGTCAGCGCGATGAAAGCGGAAAAAGCGGCCGCCAAAGCGGGCGAGGATTCCATTCTCTGATCGCTTTTTACCCTTCACCCGACAGCCGCCTGGTTGTCGGGGAGATTAAATCGCCCGATCCAGCCATGAATATCCAGACACCTTCCGCACCCTTTCGCCCGCCAGCGCGATTATTTTCCGCTTCAGTAGCGCGCTTATTCCGCTGTTACCCGACCGCGCCACCGGCGAATTAAATTTGCAATAAATGCTCTTTCCGGCTGGCGTGACCGCAAATTAAGCTGGCATCGGCGCTTTTCGCTTAAAAAAAACGCAGCGAAGCGTCAGCGGGCCAGCAAACTCTATAAAGGCGTCTATGCTGTAAACGTCTGGATATTGTTCAAGGAGCAGAAAAAATGAAAATGAAATCCCTGTCAGCCATCGCATTAATGGCCCTTTGTTTAGGCAGCCTGGCAGGTTGCGCGTCGAACCAGTCGATCAAGACCACGGATGGCCGCACCATTGTCACTGATGGCAAACCACAAATTGATTCTGATACGGGTCTGGTTTCTTATCGCGATGCTCAGACTGGAAAAACTGAGCAGATCAATCGCAATGAGATCAGTAATATGAGTGAACTTGATAACTGATATAAGGTGAATAAAATGAAAAAAGCGCTGATTTTACCGCTCGCCGCATTGATTGGTATGACCGTATTAACCGGCTGCACCCGTACCAGTTATGCGATTCAGACTAACGATGGACGCACCATTATTAGTGATGGCAAACCTTCAGAATCGGATGCCGGCCTGCTGGCGTATACCGATGCCAATGGCGTTAAGCAGCAGATTAACAAAGCTGACGTTAAAGCGGTCTCTGAAGTTCCGCACAAATAAATTTCCGCCTGCCCCGCAGGAGAGTGAATATTTTAATAAAGCCGCCTCAGGGCGGCTTTATTTTTGCCGCTGCTCAGCCGTTTAAAAGAGTTTACCCCCCGGATTAATTTTTCCGCCGGTGCCGCGATTCTGGCCCCGCTCTGGCTGAGACCATCGCGACCGAATAAAAAACCTGACTTCCTTACCGCAATTTCAGGCAAGCCTGTTATTTTTAACCCACCCCACCGATTAAAGATCCTCTGTAAAAAAAATCAGCGCTGGCTTTATCCTGTGATATGAACCGCTTATTTCTTCGCTCAAAAGTTCAGTTTATTTTTTGATGATTTTGATAGGAACTGCCTGTGGATTTTAACTTTTGCTATAGAGAAGCTTTAACTAAACTCTTTATATCGTTATTCAGCAATGCACTCAGGAGGCAGCAATGGTTTATCACGACAAAACTATCGGCCATAAGATTCTTGGTGAAGCAGCGATTAATCTGGCGTTTGCAGAGCAGGAGATTACCCTTGTCTCCCTGATTCGTCAGTTGGGGATCATGGCTGAGAATGAGAGTAACGATGATCGCGTGGCGCAGATTGCCGATGCCCGCCACTGGCTCAAAGGCTTTATTGAATCTTCAACCCGCGAACGCGCCGAACTGAACTGGCTGGTAGTGACCGGACAAGCCCCGGTAACGCTGAAAGATTACCGCTGATTTTCTGGCGAGTCGCTCTGCCACGGGCACCGATTCGGGTGCCCGTTTGTTCTCTTTTATCCTGCCATACTCTGCGCCAGCGACTGGTTTTTTATGCATCCCGTGCTGAAAACAGCGCTTCCCACCGGTCACGCTGAAAATATCTATACAGACTTTGATTCTTTGTATAGATTTACCGCCAGACGATCGTTTTTTCCTCACTGACCAGGAACCCAGCTATGTACCCGAACCAGAGACTGCCGCAGACGGCAGACGATATTGCCCGTTATTTTAACGCGGCGAGCCTGCCCTCACAGCAGGAGACTTTGGGACAGGTCATAATGGAAATTCTGCACGCCGGTCATAACATCAATCGTAAAGCGATCTGCACCAAACTGCTGCGTCGCCTTGAAACCGCCTCTACCGAAGAAGAAGAGCGCCATTATCGCGTGCTGATCAGCCTGCTGTTTGGCCGTTAATCCTGACGCCTGTCCGCTTTTACTGCCCGTGCAGTTGGTCAGTGAAGTTTACGCGCCAGCAGGCGCATGGCTTTCTGACAGGTAAGCCGGATCTGATGGTCGGGTGAGCGTACCCGTAAATGGTGCAGTGCATTGATAATCTCATGAACCTCAAGCGCGGCATCGGGCTTAATCAGGCGTGAAACGACTTTGCCAATTAACGCACGCATCTCATCATCAATGTTCAGCTCATCATCTGTCACTTCTTCTCCCTGACGGGCTACCGCACCCATCCTTTGTGGCCTGCTCCCTCTTTTCAGCCGGACGCTGACTCGCTTAATGCAGCGCTGACGAACAGGGTTGTGATTCCGGCATTAGGAAGCGATCACCTCCTAATTCATTAAATTAATCCAGCACCTTCAGCGCCAGAGCCAGCGTCTGCTGCTCGTCTGCAATATCGCCCACTTTGCCGACCACCCGCATGCCAAAGGCGATGCAGAGGATCACGCCAGCAGCCGCTTCGCTATCAAGCGTGGCGGTAATGGAGCCATCCTGCTGCCCCTGCTCCAGCAGTGACACCAGAAAACGCTGGTTGCGCTGTACCACCTCATCAATACGCTGCGCCAGCGCCTTATCCAGCGTCTGCAAGGCAATCGCGCTGGCGACCACCAGACAGCCGCGTCGTCCCTCCACCGCCCGTGCTGAATCCAGGTAGAACTGCAACAGTTCGGTGACTTTTTCCCGTCCGCTGGTGCAGGGCAGCAGTCTGCGACGTAAATCAGCATTACGCAGCAGCAGATAGCGTTCAAACACCAGCAGAAACAGCGAGTGTTTATCTTTAAACGCCTTATAGATGCTGCCCGCCGAAAGGCTCATCGCCTCACTCAGATCGGTCATTGACGTTGCGTGATAGCCCTTTTGCCGGAAAACGATCATGGCGTGATCCAGAGCCTGTTCAATATCGAACTCCCGGGGGCGTCCCCGCTCTCTGTTTTTATGCGCTGTGGCTATTGTGATCATCGTTACCGGCCAGGGGGGAGCAGGCTCCCGTTAAAATCAACAGGGGATTCTATCTCAGCGACAGGTAATAAGTACAGGCGATGCCGCTCCGCGCGCCGGGCTAGCTAAGGGAGTGGTTAGCCTGGCTAAGGCGTGATTGTGGATGAATGGGTGCACGCCTGGTGATTCCTCTATGCTGATTCTGCCAGGAAATATTTCCGCATAGGTAACGTCAGGTTTCCTCTACAGGCCACACCTGTGTGGATAGCGCGTGACAGTGCGGTTTTATCCCAGCCCGGCGCTTTGACCGAAATCGCAAATAAGTTAGTGGAAAGATTTGAAACAAGCCTGGTTTCGGTAAGGCAGTAGAGACCTTACAGAGACACTCACATCACCGACTTTCGGTTCTGTATTGCCTGTTTTTCCAGGGTCATTGACCTGAAGCGGAGCCCGATAAGCCGTTGTGCCCTGCTCTGCCGACCGTATCAGTCTGTCACGTTCAGACGCCGTCAAAACAGTCGGGCAACAGGAATATCGCTCAGGCGCGTCGTATACGCAGGTGACAGCATGTCGCGCTTCATCGCCCATTCTTTGTTGATCCCCTGCCCGGCAAACCAGAGCTTTCCCCTGCCGCTCTGGTTAAGGGTGTCAACCAGCTGCATCAGCACTTCGCTGCCGCGCCGCGGCTGATACGCATCAAACAGATCGAGCTGGGCTACGCCGTGACTGAAAAAGTCCCCCAGCACGATACCCGCCTTCATATAGCGATGTCCCTCCATCCAGATATTATCGAGACACGCCACGGCGACACGGATTATATCGCGGGTATCGTGAGTCGGGATCAGCAACTGGCCGGTGGATTGATTGCCATAAAAGATTTCGCCCGCCGCATGGGGGCTGGTACGCACAAACACCCCGACCTGGCGGCAATATTGCTTCTCCCGCCGCAGCTTTTCGGCGGCGCGTTCCGCATAGGCGCAAATCGCCTCCCGCATCTGACCGTAGTCGGAGATGCGGCTGCCAAATGAACGTGAACAGATGATTTGCTGTTTCACCGGCGTCAGCAGCGCCAGCTCCAGGCAGGATTCGCCACGCAGCTCTCTGACGGTGCGCTCCAGCACCACGCTGAACTGCTTACGAATGGTATCAGGACGCTGATCGGCCAGATCTTTCGCCGTCATAATCCCCATGGCGTTAAGCCGCTGGCTGAGACGCCGACCCACACCCCAGACTTCAGCCACTTCAATCAGCCCCAGCAGCTTTTTTTGTCGCACCGGATCTGACAGGTCAACCACCCCACCGGTTTTACGCCATTTTTTCGCCGCAAAATTAGCGAGCTTGGCCAGCGTTTTGGTCTGCGCAATACCGACCCCTACCGTCAGGTGAGCCTCTTTGTGCACCCGCGCTTTGACCTGCTGACCAAAGCTCTCCAGCGCCATACAGTTTTCGACGCCGGTCAGATCCAGAAAGGCTTCGTCGATGGAGTAGATCTCCACCGACGGCGCCATCTCTTCCAGAATCGTCATCACCCGGTGGCTCATATCGGCGTAAAGCGCATAGTTCGAGCTGAAGACCTGCACGGCATGGCGTGTCAGTTCCTCGCGCATTTTAAAATAGGGCGCGCCCATTTTAATGCCGATCGCTTTCGCCTCGGCGCTGCGCGCAATCACACAACCGTCGTTGTTCGACAGCACCACCACCGGCTTGCCTTTCAGATCGGGCCGGAAAACCGTTTCGCATGAAGCGTAAAAGCTGTTGACGTCAACCAGCGCGAACATAGTCAGTGGGTCGATTTAATTACAAAGGTCACTACGCCAAACACCTCCAGCGCATCTTCGGTCTGGATAGCGATCGGCTTGAATTTGGTGTTCATCGGCATCAGTTGCAGGCAGGGGTGAAGCTGAAGGCGCTTAACGGTGAACTCTCCTTCGACGGCGGCGACCACAATATCGCCATGCGCGGCGGTCAGGGAGCTGTCAACCACCAGCATGTCACCGTCATTTATCCCCGCCTCAATCATCGACTCGCCGCTGACCCGGACAAAATAGGTGGCGCTCGGACGCTGTACCATCAGCGCATTCAGATCGATGCGCTGCTCAACATAATCCTGAGCTGGCGAGGGAAATCCGCACGGCACACGTTCGATATAGAGGGGTAACGGCATAGCGGCGCGAAGGTCCGCTGGTTTAATGAATTCCATCTTTTCACTCCTTCTGGTTATTACTGTATATAAACACAGTAATATTGAATTACCCGTTTAATCAAGCGCAACGGAAAAGGTTTAAGCGAAGGGGTTGATGGCTATGTACTTTTTTTTCAGCGCTTTTTTGCCGCTGGCGTCATATTCAGCAGAAAGCGGTTATTTGTGCCGCAGCCACAGATTATTATCACCGGCGCGACAGAGTAACGGTCCTTATCGATCGGCCAGCTGATTGTTTTTACTTAAGGAAAATCTGACAACGGCTGTCGCGCCTCTGACAGGGTTTGAATATTGAACGCCGCATGGCTATTCTGCGATTTTTAATCATGGAGGTGACGATGACAGAGAACGATCGAATCAAACAGCTTGAAGCGGCCGTGCAGCAATTAACCGTCGAGACCACGGTATTAAAAGCGATACTCGGTCAGCAAATTGCGCTGAATAATCTCAACTACAAAGGGAAATTTGACGATGTGCTGGCGGCGCTGGCGAAAGAATATGCGGAACGCGGTCTGGAAGAGGGAAATAACCGGGCGATCCATGACGCCCTGCGTGAGTACATTAAATATGAACCGCCGGCAGCAGAATAACCAGGCCTCCGGCAGCGCCATGCTGCCGGGCTTTACCGGCGCGCTGCCACAGAAAGCCCCGCCCCGCCTTTCCAGCTGGCGGCCGCTCGTTACACCTCGCTGTCACTCTCCAGCGCATCCTGAATGGCGTCAGCCAGATTGGCGATTTCATTGGCGACCGCCTGTAAATCCCAGGCCGCTTTTGAGCCGGTGGCCCCGGTCGATGCGCTGACCGACTCTTTTGCCACGGCAAGCGCCGCAGCGACCGCCACTGAGCGTTTATGTTGTTCTGGCGTAATACCCGCAGGCGGAAGCGCGAAATAGTCGTTAACCATGATCCTTTCCTTGTAATGAATAAACGTGATGAGTAACTGCGATGAGTAAGGCGTCAACCTTAGTCTTCTGCACCGGGTGTGGGAAGTGAATTATGCCGTACGCCCGCTCAGACGGATAAGATTGCAGCAGACCGGTTAACGGAGGGGATTCTTTTACACCAAAACCTGTACAGCTTTTTATAACCGGCACCTGAAAAACGCTTTTTTACTCGCCAGATCGCTTTCAGAAAAACCGCACTGACGCGGTAAGGAAAACGCTGCGCAATCCGACAATAAAGTTAACTATCTGTATTTAATAATATAAACATCAATACCTCACCGCCCGCCTGTAAACATGCATCTGAGATACACCACCGACCAGACACATTTTGTCAAATTTCATTGTACAAGTTTCAATTTCTTGTATAACTTTGTCTCGTGATGTTAAATCACTTGTAACGAAAGGTGCTTTGCACCGCATCTGAAGGTGTTGTGGATTTCCACCTTCAGATGCATTTTTTTTGCGTCAACCGCTGACCGGACCTGAACCGACGCACTCTTCCCCCTATTTCTTATGAGGCCTGACATGCAAACAACATTGACTACAGAGTCTCAGATTTCTGAACATTTCATGAACTCTGGCAAAGCGCTTACCACTGAAAAAGCGGTCATTGCCGCGGTTCATGCCGAACTCGCCCATGCCAAAGCGCACGTCTCTGATAAGGACGTTGTGCTGGGCCTGATTCATCGCCTCGAAAGCGAGCGTGATGTGATTAAACAGGATATTTACCGACAGGCGCTGGAACATGTTTTGCAGAGCGCGTCGGCCAACAGTAACAGCTAAAAACCTGTGTCTGTCTGTAACGGAACGTAAATTCGCACGGATGCTTTTCCTTCCCGGAATCGGCCCCTTCAACGGGGCTTTTTTATTGGCCCGGCGTAACGCCATCAGCCCGCGGTTTAACGGTCCGCACGCCTCAGTTGCCGGACCAGATATATCTCTGCTATTCGCCTTTTTTACCGCTTAATCCCCCTTAAATTCAATTTAATCTCTCTCGTTCCGCTTTCATTCTGGGGTATCTGTGTCCAGGCTTTTCTGCATCAGGTGCAAACACAGACGAGGAAAATAACCATGTTTCATCATTCATCAAAAATGCAGTTCCCGGTTCGTGTAGAGAAGCCCGATCCCGAGTTTGCCATGCTGTTACAGCAAGCCATCGGCGGCGTCGAAGGTGAGATTCGCGTGGCGATGCAATACTTCTTCCAGGCCATGGGCGCGCGTGGCGATGCGCGGATTCGGGATCTGCTGATCTCCACCGCAACCGAAGAGCTGAGCCATATCGAAATGCTGGGCCACGCCGTGGCGCTGAACCTGGAAGGGGCACCGCTCTCTTACCAGGAGGCCTCGGCGAAAGATCCGGTGGTCAATGCGATTCTGGGCGGTATGAATCCGCGCCACATCCTCTCCTCCGGTCTGGCGGCGATGCCGGTGAACGCCAACGGCATGCCTTTCGATATGAGTCACATCTACGCTTCTGGCAACGTGGCGGCTGACATGCTGGCTAACGTTACCGCTGAAGCCACCGGTCGCGTTCTGGCTACCCGCCTCTACAACATGACCGAAGATAAAGGGATGAAGGATTTCCTGTCGTTCCTGATCGCCCGTGACACCATGCACCAGCAGCAGTGGCTGGCGGTGATCGAAGAGATGGGTGGCCTGAACGCTTCCCTGCCGATCCCGAACAGCTTCCCGCAGGAGCATGAGGCGCAGGAGCACTCCTATTACTGCCTGAACACCTCGCTGGATAAACCGCTACCGGAAGGTCGCTGGAGCAACGGCCCGGCTTACGACGGCCACGGCCAGTTCAGTGCGAAACAGCAGCCGGAGATGCTGGGTCAGGAGCCGGTGCTGGGTAACGCCCGTCCCGGTTCAGGCGCGCAGTCAGAGCAGATTGATGGCGTGACACCGCCGAAGCCTTGATTCATCCCGCACTACACCCCCGGTCAGGACCGCGCTTTGTGGCCCTGACCGGCCTGTTTTTAAGGAGGAATATTGATGTCATCCACTCAGCGTCCACAGCCCCCGTTCCCGGAGCAGCAGCAGAACTGGCCCGGCAGCACCACCGCGATGCAGCCTCAGCCCGATCACGGCGAAGAGAGTTACCAGGGGTCAGGCCGGCTGGCGGGTAAGAAAGCCATTATTACCGGCGGCGACTCCGGCATTGGCCGCGCGGTTGCCATCGCCTTTGCCCGTGAGGGTGCCGATGTACTGATCTCTTATCTTGATGAGCATGAAGATGCCCAGGATACCGCCCGGCTGGTGGAGGCGGCAGGTCAGAAGGCGCTGCTGGTTCCCGGCGACATCACCGACGCCGCCCACTGTGCTGCGATTGTTGAGCAAGCGGCAGAAGTGTTTGGTGAGATCCATATCGTGGTCAACAACGCGGCCTATCAGATGACGCGGGAATCGCTGGATGAGATCAGCGACGACGAGTTTGACCGGACGATGAAAACCAATATTTATGCGATGTTCCATATTACCAAAGCGGCCGTGCGGCATATGCCAGCAGGCGGCTCGATCATTAACACCGCGTCGATCAATGCTGACCAGCCGAAGCCGAAGCTGCTCGCCTACTCCGCCACCAAAGCCGCGATTATCAACTTCTCCGGCGGCCTGGCGGCCCTGCTGGCGGAGAAAGGCATCCGTGCCAACGCGGTCGCGCCCGGTCCCATCTGGACGCCGCTGATCCCCTCAACCATGCCGGTTGAGCAGGTGAAGAATTTTGGCAGTGAAGTGCCGATGCAGCGCGCCGGTCAGCCAGCCGAGCTGGCCGCAACCTATGTGATGCTGGCCAGCGATGAGGCCAGCTACATTTCGGGTGCCACCGTAGCCGTAACCGGTGGCGTGGCGATTATCTAACCCGCCGAACCCCCTGCGGTTTCCGCCGGGGGTTCGAGAATCGACCGCTGTGCAATCGCCCACTGATAGAGCTGCTCCCGCGCCAGATTCTTCATTTTCACCTCGCACATGATGTCGAAATCCTGAAACGACAAGGCCCAGTCATTCAGCGTCGGGTTGAAGAAGTAGTCGGAGTGCGTCCGCAGTTTGCTTTTACTCACGCCCAGCTGCTGCTGATCGGGCCAGCCCTGCTGCGGAATCATACCCTCCTGCGAAATCGAATAGTGCAGCACCGGCCGGACCCCACGCCATGAGTCGATCACCCTGGCGACGCGCGGGTCATCCGCCTGAATAAATTCCGCCTCTTTTACCCAGTGATGGTGAATATCCAGCACCACCGGACAGAGCGGCGCGGCCTGCAAGACATCATCCAGCGAACAGGAGATCTCATCATTCTCTACCGTCAGCATCAGACGTGCTGCCGGGCTGAGCCGCTGAAAAGATCGGCTGAAGCCGTCAAACCCCGCTTTGCCGTTCATATGGATATTGATTTTAAAATCCTGGAAGGTTTTGCCATAGCCCATCAGCACGGCGCAGAGCGTGTGATACTCCACATCCTCCAGCGCGCGGTTCACCACATCGGGGTTGTCCGAGGCCAGCACGGTATATTGCCCCGGATGGAAAGAGAGCCGGATATGCTGCGCCCGCGCCAGCTCACCACAGCGGGCGAACAGCGGATAGAGTTCCGGCAGAAATGCCGCAAACAGCGGCGCGGCCTCCGGCACCGTATAGAGCGGCAGCAGATCGCTGCCGATGCGCATCATGCGCAGTGGCTCCGGTAAGGTGGCCAGATGCTCAAGCGTCAGATAGAGATGATTGAGATTGGTGACGCTGATCTCATGGAGCAGCTGATAAGCTTCATCGTGCGATAAGCTCAGGAATCGTTTACGGGTGGTGGCGCGAAACGGGAAAAACTGTTTTCCTTCCCGGTTGAGATACTTACATGCAAAGCCTAATTTCATGTCTGCTCCTGATTTATGCTTATCAGAAGTGTAACAGGCCTCCGGCGACCAGCCAGTCGCGGGGCACAGCGCATCACCACAGGGAGAATCACTATGCAGGGTCACGCGATCCAGCGCATCGCTATCGAAGCGGCTGAACGGCAGCCCGCCGCAGAATGCAGCTATCCGTTCGGGCCGGCACATCAGGTTTATAAAGTGTGTGGAAAAGTGTTTTTACTGCTGACCGAACTGCGAGGCGTGCCGATTATCACCCTGAAATGCGACCCGCAGCAGGCGGAACTGCATCGGGTGATCTACCCCTCGATCACCGCCGGTTATCATATGAATAAACGCCACTGGATCAGCGTCTACCCTGGCGACGCGCTGACCCCAGGGCTGATTCAGCAACTGGTTGAGGAGGCTTACCGGCTGGTGGTGCGCGGCATCCCCGCCTCACGTCGCCCGGTCTGGGTCGGCTGAAACGAGCGGATGCCGCCGTCGGGATGACGCCGGTAATCAGCCGCCAGCAGCCTCCCTGCCATTAACCGGCTCGCGCACTCAGTGGTGCAGCATCTCCTCCACCACCTGCGGGTTGCTCAGCTGATAGGGATAATAGGTCGGCCAGTTATCCATCTCTGCCAGCAGCGCCGCCTGCGACTCATTACCCATAAAGATATGGAAATGGGCCGACTTGCGCGGTGCGATGGTGTGGTCGCTGAACTGCACATATTTCGGCGCTTTGCTGTCCGCCTCCTGACACTCAAACAGGTAACGCACCCCTTTTTTGCCTGAGCTATAGGTCAGGATTTTGTGGCCCGCGTAGCGATAATGACAGGCGCTGACCTGATCCCCGACGTGGAACTCCATTACCCCCTTTTCGATGCCGATGGTATTGACGTTGGTGGCGTAGCCTTTGCGGTAATAGGCTTTATATTGCGCGGCCGTTTTACGGTTATCCTGCTGCGCTTTCTTCTGCCAGACCGGGTCCAGCTCGCCACTTTGCAGCAGCGGATAGACCGACTGCCACAGCCCGTCCCAGTCGGAGAGCGGACGATCCTTCACCGCACTGTCGGCGAACACCCCTTCCGCCGCCTGCTGCTCCAGCGCCGACAGCGGCTTGCCGTGTGAATGACCGCCGTGCGCCGCAGCCTGATGGCTGATTAACAGTGCGCTGAGTAACGCTATCCCTTTACCTGCATGATGTGCCAAAGCCTGATCCTCGCTGAAGATGAAAAATGAAATGTTATAATATAACATTTCGCACAGCAAGCCAGCGTGCGCCACACAGGATTAATTTTATTAATCCATTTAGCGCATGCTGCCGCCCGTTACCGGCTCCGCCAGCGGCGGCGCTTATCGGGCGGTCAGAGAGGTCAGCTTCATGGCTGACGCGGGTTGACGGACGGCTAAGCCAGACGGCACAAGGGATGAATAAACGCAGCGGCAGAGGGCGTTCAGCGATAAGCGGGCGAGCAATCCGCGCCAGAACGGCACGCTAATCGACGTTAAATGGCCGCTGTAACCCCAGCATTGTTCAGGTTGTTCTATATTTAGTGTCGTCGAAAGTAAAATAACAGCTGGAGCATGGATTAATGTCGAAAGAAACAGAGAAGAAACCCCTGAGCGAGCGCGCCCCGACCACCGGCCCGGAATCGTCAGAACCCGGTTTAGGCTCCCTGGCACCAAAAGATGGTTCGCATCAGCCGCCAGCCGAACCGACCCCGCCCGGCAAGCAGCCTACCGCGCCCGGCAGCCTGAAAGCCCCGCAGACCCATAACGCCAAACTCGACCAGCTTGAAACCAGCCGTAAAAACGGCACCCATCAGGCGCTGACCACCAATCAGGGCACCCGCATCGCCAACGACCAGAACTCACTGACCGCCGGTTCGCGCGGTCCGACGCTGCTGGAAGACTTCATCATGCGTGAGAAAATCACGCACTTTGACCACGAGCGCATCCCCGAGCGTATCGTTCACGCCCGTGGCTCAGCGGCGCACGGCCATTTCCAGCCCTACCGCTCTCTGAAAGATCTGACCAAAGCGCAGTTCCTCAGCGACCCGGAGCAGACCACACCGGTTTTCGTGCGCTTCTCCACGGTCCAGGGCGGCGCAGGCTCCGCCGATACCGTGCGCGACATCCGTGGCTTTGCCGCCAAGTTCTACACCGAAGAGGGAGTGTTTGATCTGGTCGGCAACAACACCCCGGTGTTCTTTATTCAGGATGCGCATAAATTCCCTGACTTCGTCCATGCCGTTAAGCCGGAGCCGCACAACGAAATCCCGCAGGGCCAGAGCGCCCACGACACCTTCTGGGATTATGTCTCTCTGCAACCGGAAACCATGCACAACGTCATCTGGGCGATGTCCGACCGCGGTATTCCGCGCAGCTATCGCACTATGGAAGGCTTTGGTATCCACACCTTCCGCCTGATCAATGCCGAAGGCAAAGCGACCTTTGTCCGCTTCCACTGGAAGCCGGTGGCTGGTAAAGCCTCGCTGCTGTGGGATGAGTCGCAGAAACTGACCGGTCGCGATCCCGATTTCCACCGCCGCGACCTGTGGGAAGCGATTGAAGCGGGCGACTACCCGGAATATGAGCTGGGCCTGCAACTGATCCCGGAAGAGGATGAGTTCAAATTCGACTTCGATATTCTGGATGCCACCAAGCTGATCCCGGAAGCGCTGGTGCCGGTGGAGATCGTCGGCAAGATGGTGCTTAACCGTAACCCGGATAACTTCTTTGCGGAGACCGAGCAGGTGGCGTTCCATCCGGGTCACATCGTGCCGGGCCTCGACTTCTCTAACGATCCGCTGTTGCAGGGCCGTCTGTTCTCCTATACCGACACCCAGATCAGTCGCCTCGGCGGACCGAACTTCCATGAAATCCCAATCAACCGTCCAACCTGCCCTTACCATAACTTCCAGCGTCAGGGGATGCATCGTCAGGACATTGACACCAACCCGGCCAACTACGAGCCGAACTCGATCAACGACAACTGGCCGCGTGAAACGCCGCCGGCTGCCAAAGGTGGCGGCTTTGAAAGCTATCAGGAGCGGATTGAAGGTCACAAAGTGCGCGAGCGCAGCCCTTCATTCGGTGAGTATTACGCCCAGCCGCGCCTGTTCTGGCTGAGCCAGACCGAGGTTGAGCAGCAGCACATCATCGGCGCTTACTCGTTTGAACTGAGTAAAGTGGGCCGCGCCTATATCCGTGAGCGGGTGGTGGATCACCTGGCGCGCATCGATACTAAACTGGCGCAGGGCGTGGCGGATAACCTCGGTATCGCCCTGACCGATGAGCAGCTGAACATTCAGCCACCGGCGGCGGTCAACGGCCTGACCAAAGATGAGAGCCTGAGCCTCTACGCCATCCCGGATGGTGAGATCAAAGGACGTCAGGTGGCGTTACTGGTCAGCGATGGTGTGAAGGCGGCGGATGTGCTGTCGATTTTGCAGGAGCTGAAAGCTGTCGGGGTGCACACCAAACTGCTGGCCCCGCACATGGGCCAGGTGCGTGCCGATGATGGTTCGGTGCTGCCGATTGACGCGACCTTCGCCGGCCTGCCGTCACTGACCTTTGACGCCGCTATCGTGCCGGATGGCAATATCGACGCCCTGCTGCTGAGCGGTGACGCCCGTTACTTCCTGCTGGAAGCCTACAAGCACCTGAAGGTGATTGGTCTGGTAGGTGAAGCGCGTCGCTTTAAGGCGCAGTTCGGCCTTGAGGATGCGGATCAGGAAGAAGGCATTGTGCAGGGCGATCAGGCGGAGAGCGCGCTGATGTCTGAGTTTACGCAGGCGATGAAGGCGCACCGCGTCTGGTCACGCAGCCAGAAGGCGCAGTCCGTCCCGGCCTGATGCTGACGGCGTGATGCCGCGTAACCGTAGCAAAAACCGCCCATCGGGCGGTTTTTTTTTGGCTGCGGGCCAGCGCCCGAACCGGCTCAGGCGAGCCGGTTCAGGCGAGCCGGTTCGGCGATTGCCGTGGACTCAGAATGTCTGCCAGTTTTCATCGTCCGTAATACGGGCAGGCTGAACCTTTGGCGCAGCGAGCGGCTTCGCCACCGGCGCGGCGGAGAAGGCCGCGTGCAGGCTGCCGGTTTTAAAGACCGATACCGTTTTACGCAGGTAGCTCGCCTGCTCCTCCAGCGAGGCGGCGGCGCTGGCCGACTCCTCCACCAGCGCGGCGTTTTGCTGCGTCACCCCATCCATCTCTGAAACCGCAATGCAGACCTGCTCAATGCCGCGGGTCTGTTCGGTTGAGGAGGCGGCGATCTCTTCGATCAGCTGTGTTACCCGGCTCACCGACTTCACGATGCTCTCCATGGCGATCCCCGCCTGAGAAGCGTGTCCGGCACCGGTACGGATGCGCTCGGCGGAGCGATCGATCAGGCCGCGGATCTCCTGCGCGGCGCTGGCGCTGCGTCCGGCCAGCGAGCGCACTTCCCCCGCCACCACCGCGAAGCCACGCCCCTGTTCACCGGCTCGCGCCGCCTCGACCGCGGCGTTAAGCGCCAGAATATTGGTCTGGAAGGCGATGCTGTCGATAATGGCGATAATCCCGGCGATCTGGCTGGAGCTTTCGCTGATCTGATCCATATTGGCGATAACCCGGGCGACGGTCTCGCCGCCCTGGGTGGCGGTGGCTGACGCCTCCTGCGAGACAGCCGTCGCCTGCTGGGCGTTTTCGGCGTTGAGTTTCACCGTTGAGGTCAGCTGCTCCATGCTGGCGGCGGTCTGTTCTAGCGCGGCGGCCTGCTGTTCGGTACGGGAGGAGAGATCGGTGCTGCCAGCGGAGATCTCCGCCGCGCCGGTAAAGATAGAGCGGGTCGCCTCATCGACCGAGGTGATTGTCACCACCAGCGCGTCGCGCATCTGCTGCAACTCCTGAATCAGCAGTCCCATTTCATTACGGCCTTCGGGCGGGATCGCGGTGGTGAGATCGCCGGCTGAAATCGCGCGCATATAGCCGGTCAGTCTGCCCAACGGACCAATCAGCAGTTTTTGCAGCCCCAGCCAGACCGCCACCCCGATCACCACGGTAATCAGGCTGATGGTGAGCAGCGCCCAGAGGGCGTCCGCCAGGCTGCGCTGATTGTGTTCAGAGGTATCTTTCATCAGCTGGATATTCACCGCCCGCCAGGCCTCATAGGCGCTGTCGAGCCGATCCTGCGCCTCCTGCGCCTCAAGGTTGCCGTAGCTGGCGTAGTTGCCCTGCTTCAGAAAGGTGATCGACGCCAGCATGGTGTCACGCATCTGCTGATAGGCCGCCTGAACCTGGGACGCCTGAGCCTCACTCTGCCCCGCTTTGCGCGGCAGCGCCTGCCAGGCTTTGAATTCGCTATCTGCCGCCGCCGCTGACTCGCCAGCTTTCTCCAGCAGCGCCGCGATAGCCGCCAGTGATTTCGGGTCCTGCTGATTCTTGAGGAAACGGATCGCCACGCGGTTAATGGTGACGCGGGTTTTAATCAGGGTTTTGACCGCATCACTCAGATGCTGTTGCTGAAGCGTCAGCTGTTCGGCTGAGACAAAGTTTCTATCGGCTTTTAACACGCCGTTGTAGAACAGGGAGCCGGTCAGCGTCAGCAGCGCGACGAAGACCAGCAGTACCGCCACGATACCGTGGGTAATTTTAAGATTTTTAAGCATTTCAGCAGGCTCATATCAGAGGAGATACCCCTGTTATCGGCCAGCGTGGCGTTTATCTGAGCGCTGTAACCCACAACGAGACGCCGCGCACACGCTTTTCGCGCATTCCGCCCTTTTTGTCAGCGACAGACCCGGAAAAGGCTGAAAGAGAGGGTCTGAACGCATTCGCCGCTCAACATGCGGCCCGGCTCTGTGGTTGAATTCGCCCTTACATTTTTTTCGCACGTGGTTAACATGCATTACATTCAGAGTGTGACGAGTTTTATCGAGGGAAACAGGGTGTTATCGATCGGCTTCAGCCTGCTGATTCTGATCGTCGCCGGGATGGTCACCCACCTGATCTGCAAATTTTTTATCGTTAAAGTGATCAGGAAGGTCTTTTTCAGCAGCCACAAACAGGGCGTGCCGCTGGATAAAGATATTCGGCTCTCGCAGAAACTCTCTAACTTTGTCCCGGTGCTGGTGGTCTACAACTTTCTGCAATTTATGCCGGGCCTGCCCGACAATCTGAAAGTGGCGATTCAGACCATCTGCGGCATTCTGTTCTTTGTCTACCTGTCGATTTTTTTCAACGAAGTGCTGGAGATCGTTAACAGCTCCTACTCGCGGAAATCGAAACGTAAAAATCACTCGATCAAGGGCTATATCCAGATTGGCAAAATCCTGGTGCATATCATCGCCGCGATCATGATTTTAGCCATTATGTCCAACAAGTCACCGGCGATCATTATCTCCTCGCTGGGCGCGGTCGCCGCCGTGCTGATGCTGATCTTCCAGCATACGCTGCTGTCGCTGGTGGCCAATATTCAGCTCTCCTCCAACGATGTGCTGCAACTGGGTGACTGGATTGAGATGCCGGATAACAATATCAGCGGCGAGGTGATCGACATTGCGCTGCATACCATCACCATCCGCAACTGGGACAACACCATTTCGCGCATCCCGACCAAGAACTTCCTGACCGAGACCTACACCAACTGGCAGGCGATGTTCTCCTCTGGCGCGCGCCGCATCATGCGCAGCTTCCATCTGGACCAGAAGTCGATCACCTTTGTCAGTCAGGAGATGTTGCAGTCGATGAGCCAGATTCGTCTCGCCAGCGACGCCATCACTGAACTGCTGGACGGGCGCGATATTACCGCCGTCGGCGATCGCTGGTTTATGGAGAACGGCATCACCAACCTGATGGTGTTCCGCAAATTTCTCACCGCCTGGCTGGCGCAGCGCGAAGATATTAAAAAAGAGATGTATATCGTGGTGCGGCCGCTGAAGCCGTCGCCTGACGGCCTGCCGGTGGAGATCTACTGCTTCACCTCCTCCATTCTCTGGGTCGACTATGAAAACACCCAGGCGGCGATTTTTGAATTTATCTTTGCGATGGCGCGCTTCTTTGAGCTGAGGATCTATCAGCATCCCGCCGGCTCCGATTTTGCGCGACTCGCTCAGCCCCTTTCCGCGGGCCGCGACAGGGAGCAGAACAGCCCCCTGTAGCCCGACAGACGCGGCGGCGCAGCGCGGCCGCGTCTCAGCTTTTGCTCAGCGCGAAATTCAGCACTTTGTCATTTTTCATCTGCACGGTCAGCGTCTGCCCTTCGGTGGTGTTCAGGGTGCGCGCCTCACTGTAGGTCCATTTCAGCAGCCGCTGCCCGTCCGGGTAAGGGGTTTCACTGTCGGGCTGACCAAACAGCGCGATCAGCTGAGCTTTGGTGGTCTGACCGGCATGGATCTGCTGTAACCGGCCGGTATCCAGATTCTCTCCGACCCGGTTAGAGCAGGCGGAGACCAGCAGCAGCAGGGCCACCAGCAGAGCATTCTTCCTCACGTCATCTCCTTTTCAATGGCATCGGCGCGCAATGTCGCCAGCAGCATCCGGTGGCCTGCACCGGCGCGCTACAGCATAGCCGCAATCGCCGCCGGGCGGCAGGGCTTTCTGCAACGCCGCCCCCACCCGCCGCGCCCGGCGATGCAGAACCGGCGTAATTAACGCAAATTCACCCCTCTCTGCACCGCGCGACCCTGCGATTGCAACATCTTAGACTATGATTACTTTTCGTATGCCGCGTGGAAGCGGTCTCACCGCCCGCTTTCCGCCGCATCACGCTGAATATCCGTCCGGGACGCAGGCTGCAACCCGTCAGCGTCCCGGCTGGCATCCTGGTCTCGCTGACAGATTGATGATTTTTGACGCGCGCTTTATCGACATCCTTCCCGCGCGATGGCGCTCATCGCGCATTTCCAGGTTAAACGAGGCAACTGAATGGAATCCAAATCTTTTTTCAAAAGCTGGGGCGCTGAACGGGTTGCCAGCGACGAGGTGCGTTTCCGCCTCTGGGCAACCGGTCAGCAGCGCGTGACCCTGCGGCTGTCAGGTAAAGATATTGAGATGACGCCGCAGGCGGAGGGCTGGTTTGAAACCCGGCTCAGCGGCGTGGCGCACGGCGCCGAATATGATTTTGTGCTGGCGGATGGCACCACCGTCCCCGACCCCGCCGCCCGCGCCCAGAAAGCGGAGGTGAACGGCCCGTCGCTGGTGATCGATGCCGACGCTTATCAGTGGCAGAACAGTCACTGGAAAGGTCGTCCGTGGCAGGAGTCGGTGGTGTATGAACTGCACATCGGCACCTTTACGCCTGAGGGCACCTTCCGGGCGGCGATTGAAAAGCTGCCGATGCTGGTGGAAACCGGCATCACCATGATTGAAGTGTTACCGGTTTCGCAGTTCGGTGGCAATCGCGGCTGGGGCTATGATGGCGTGCTGCTCTATGCGCCGCACGCCGCCTACGGCACGCCCGATGATTTCAAAGCCTTTATCGATGCGGCACACGGTCACGGCCTTTCAGTGGTGCTCGATATTGTGCTGAACCACTTTGGCCCGGAAGGCAACTATCTGCCGCTGCTCTCCCCCGACTTCTTCCACAAAGAGCGCCAGACGCCGTGGGGCGCGGGCATTGCCTATGACGTGGACGCGGTGCGCCGTTACATCGTGGAAGCGCCGCTCTACTGGTTGCAGGAGTTTAATCTGGACGGGCTGCGGTTCGACGCCATCGATCAGATTGACGATCCCAGCGAAAAGCATGTGCTGATTGAGATTGCCGAGCGTATCCGCGCCACCATTACCGACCGGCCGATCCACCTCACCACCGAAGATTGCCGCAACGTCACCTTCCTGCATCCGCGCGATGACGAGGGCAACGCCCCGCTGTTCACCGGCGAATGGAATGATGACTTCCACAATGCGGTGCATGTGCTGGCGACCGGTGAAGATCACGCCTACTACCAGGATTTCGCCGATCGGCCGGAACAGCGGGTCGCGCGGGCGCTGGCGGAGGGCTTTGTCTACCAGGGCGAAGTCTCGTTGCAGTCGGGCGAGCCGCGCGGTGTGAAAAGCAGCGGCCAGCCGCCGGTGATGTTTGTCGACTTTATCCAGAACCACGACCAGATTGGCAACCGGGCGCAGGGCGAAAGGCTGGTCAGCCTGGCGGGCGTCGAGCGCACGCAGGCGCTGCTGATCACCCTGCTGATGTCACCCCATATTCCGCTGCTGTTTATGGGTGAAGAGTATGGCGAAACCCGGCCGTTCCTGTTCTTTACCGATTTCCATGGCGATCTGGCGAAGGCGGTGCGCGAAGGCCGCGCCCGGGAGTTTGAAGGTCATGCCGGTCATGAAGGTGAAGCGGTGCCGGACCCGAACGATCCCGCCACCTTTGAACAGTCAAAACTCGACTGGCAAAAAACCGGGACGCCTGAAGGTCAGCAGTGGCTGGCGCTGACGCGCCACCTGCTGGATCTGCGCCAGCAGCATATTGTGCCGCTGCTGCACGATGCCGGTGGCGACGCCGGTCAGGTGATCACCACCGCCGACGGTTTTCTGGCGGTGCGCTGGGACTTCCCGCAGGGCACCCTGTCGCTGGCACTGAACGCCGGCGATAAGCGCCAGCCGATGCCCGATCTGCCGGGCGAAACCCTGCTGGCCTGGCCGCAGGCGGAGACCGAACTGGCCCCCAATAGCGTGGTGGTACGCCTTGCTAAGAGAGACGCAGCATGAATATTCCAGTCGCAACCTATCGCATCCAGTTCCGCAACGGCATGACCTTTGACCGCGCGGCGGCGCTGGTGCCCTACCTGAAACAGCTGGGGATCAGCCACCTTTACGCCTCACCCATCTTCAGCGCCACCGCCGACTCGACCCACGGTTACGACGTCACCGACGTCAACCAGATCGAGCCGTCGATTGGCGGCCGTGAAGGCTTTGACCGCATGGCCGCCGCGCTGAAAGCGGCCGGGCTGGGATTAATCCTCGACATCGTTCCCAACCATATGGCGGCCTCGCTGGAGAACCCGTGGTGGCGCGACGTGATAGAGCATGGCGAGCAGAGTCGCTATGCCCGCTATTTTGACATCGACTGGTCACGCCGTCTGACGCTGCCGTTCCTGGGGGATACCTTTGAGGCGGTACTGGCGAATGGCGAGATCAGCGTGCAGCGCGATCCGCAAAGCGGTAAACCGGCGCTGGCCTACTTCGACAACTTCTACCCGCTGGTTCCGCACAGCTGGCAGGGTCGCGAAGAGGCGGTACTCGGCCTGCGCGATGCGGAACAGATTGCGGCGCTGCATGATCAACAGCCGTGGCGACTGATGTCGTGGCGCGATGCGCCCAACGATCTCTCCTACCGGCGCTTCTTTGAAGTCACCGGGCTGGTGGGCGTGCGGGTGGAAGACCCGGTGGTGTTTGACGCGGCGCACCAGCTGATTCTGGAACTGGTGCACAGCGGTGCGGTGCAGGGATTACGGGTAGACCACGTCGATGGCCTGGCCGATCCGCGCGGGTATCTGGAGCAGTTACGCCAGGCGGCCGGTCCCGACTGCTACCTCACGGTGGAGAAAATCCTTGGGGAAAATGAGCAGCTGCCCGATGAGTGGCCGGTCTCCGGCACCACCGGTTATGAATTTATGGCCGCGCTCGCCAATGTGCTGGTGGACAGCGATCGCCTCAGCGGGCTGCGCAAAGCCTACCAGGCGGTGATTGGCAAAACGGTCGATATGAAAGCGGAGCTGCGCGCCGCCAAGCTGCTGATGGCGAATCGCAACTTTGCCGGGGAGTTTAACCGCCTGCTGCAACTGGCGCTGAACATCGCCGACAGCGAAGGCGATGCTCAGCCAGAGGAGACGCTGAAAAATGCGCTGCGCGAGCTGCTGGTGGCCTTCCCGGTCTACCGCACCTACGGCACGCCGGAAGGGCTGACGCCAGCGGACACCGAACTGCTGGAGCAGGTGGTAAGCCAGGTCAAAGCCAGCGCCCATGCGCCCGACAGCCAGGCGCTCGATTTCCTGACCCGCATTCTGCGCGCGGAAGTTGGCGCGGCGGCAGGCGACGACGCCAGCCAGTTCCGCACCCGCTTCCAGCAGCTGACCGGCCCGCTGATGGCGAAATCGGTAGAGGACACGCTGTTCTTCCGTCAACACATGGCGCTGGCGCTGAATGAGGTCGGCGCTGAACCGCTGGCGCGTCACTTCTCGCTGGAGGAGTTTCACGCCGGAATGCAGGCACGCCGCGAGCATCAGCCCGATGCGCTGTCAGGTACCTCGACCCACGACACCAAACGCGGTGAAGACGCCCGTGCGCGACTCTACACCCTGACCGAAGCCCCGGATCGCTGGGCGGCGTGCGTCAGCCGCTGGCGCGAGATGAATCAGCCACAGGTGGTGAAGCTGAAAGATGGACCGGCACCGGAGCCGGCGGTGGAGTGGATGCTGTATGAGGCGCTGGCGGGCGTCTGGCCAACCACCCTGCAACCGCAGGATGCGGATGGCCTGGCGGCGCTGGAAGCGCGCTTTGTGGTCTATGTGGAAAAAGCGCTGCGCGAAGCCAAGCTGCGTACCGACTGGGCGGATAACAACGACGCCTATGAAGAGGCGGTGCTCGGCTATGCGCGTCATCTGCTTGCGCCAACTAATCGCGACTTCCTCAATGACTTCTGCACCGCGCTGCAACCCTTTATGCGTGCCGGGCTGGTCAACAGCCTGACCCAGACCGTGGTGAAGCTGACCGCGCCTGGCGTACCGGACATCTATCAGGGCAGCGAGGCGCTGGACTTCAGCCTGGTCGACCCGGACAACCGCCGCGAGCCTGACTTCGAGGCGCTGGCCGCGATGCTCAGCGCGCCGCAGCAGGATGGCAGCGAGGCGCACTGGCTGCGGGGTCAGGTGAACCAGCAGGCGATTGTGAAACTGCTGACGCTGCGTCAGCAGCAGCCTGCGCTGTTCCGCCACGGTGACTATCTGCCGCTCCCGGTGGAGGGTGAGCAGCAGCAGAAGGTGCTGGCCTTTGCCCGCACCGACCCGCAGCAGGCGGTGATCGTCATCGTCTCGCGTCGGGTGTTAACCACCCTGCCGGATAATCTTGATCGGCCACCGGCGGCACGCTGGGCGCAGACCACTCTCGCCCTGCCCGCCGCGCTGAGCCAGCGCCGCTATCAGGAGGTGCTGACCGGCAAAGAGATCGCCGCTGGCGACCAGCTGCCACTGGCAGAGCTGGCTTCCGCATGGTGCGCCGTGCTGGTGGCACGCTGAAAGTCCGGTTCTGTTGTGCGTCAATCTGTTCAATGAATAACGAGGCATCAATGTCAAACAGTCAGCGTTTTGAAATTACGGCGGGTTACAGCCATTTACTGGGAGCGAACTTCGATGGTCAGGGTGTGAACTTCGCCCTGTTCAGCGCCCATGCCGAGCGGGTTGAACTCTGCCTTTACGATCCCAGCGGCAAAACGGAAATCGCCCGGCTGGATCTGCCAGAATTTACCCATGAAATCTGGCACGGCTACGTGCCAGGCTTACGGCCGGGCGCGCTTTATGGCTATCGCGTTTACGGTCCCTACGACCCGGAAAATGGCCATCGCTTTAACCCGAACAAACTGCTGCTCGATCCCTACGCCCGGGAACTGGCGGGCGACATCGCGTGGAACGAGGCGCATTTCGCCTATGACCTCTATCACGACGATAAAGATCTCACCTTCGACAGCCGTGACAGCGCGCCGTTTACGCCTAAATGCCGGGTGATCGACCCTAACGAGTTTGACTGGCAGGATAAAAACCGCCCGAACGTGCCCTGGCCTGAAACGGTGATCTATGAGACCCACGTCAAGGGCTTTACCCAGCTCAACAGCGCGCTGCCATCCAACATCCGCGGCACCTATGACGGCATGGGCCACAAAGCGACCGTCGATTACATCAAAAGTTTAGGCATCACCTCGGTAGAGCTGCTGCCGGTGCACTGGTTCCCGGACGATCAGCATCTGCTGGATAAAGGGCTGAAAAACTTCTGGGGATATAACACGCTGGGCTTCTTCGCCCCGGCGAGCCGCTACTTCGGCCCGCGC
This sequence comes from Pantoea sp. C2G6, assembly GCF_051336815.1. Lineage (NCBI taxonomy): Bacteria > Pseudomonadati > Pseudomonadota > Gammaproteobacteria > Enterobacterales > Erwiniaceae > Pantoea > Pantoea sp. C2G6. Next base: position 554,910 of record NZ_JBGMNJ010000001.1, on the reverse strand, counting down.
GGCATTCAGGGCTTCCGCGACATGGTACGCGCCTTCCACGACGCCGGTATCGAGGTGATCCTCGACGTGGTCTATAACCACACCGCCGAGGGCAACGAACTCGGCCCGACGCTGTCGTTTAAGGGCATCGATAACTTCTCCTATTACCGCACCCTGCCGGATCAGCATCGTTACTACATCAACGATACCGGCACCGGCAACACCGTTAACACCTCCCATCCGCGGGTGTTGCAGATGGTGCTGGACTCGCTGCGCTACTGGTCGGAATCGATGCATATCGATGGTTTCCGCTTCGATCTCGGCACCATCCTCGGTCGCGAACCGGAGGGCTTCGATCCGCGCGGCGGCTTCTTTGACGCGGTGATGCAGGACCCGATCCTGTCGCAGAAAAAGCTGATTGGTGAGCCCTGGGATATTGGACCGGGCGGCTATCAGGTGGGTGGCTTCCCGCCAGGCTGGGCGGAGTGGAACGATCAGTATCGCGATACGGTGCGGGACTACTGGAAGGGCAACAACGTCTCGACCGATTTTGCCGCGCGCCTGCTGGGATCGGGCGATCTCTACGATCAGCGCGGTCGCCGTCCGTGGGCCAGCGTCAACTTCATTACCGCGCACGATGGCTTCACCCTCAACGATCTGGTGTCGTACAACGACAAGCATAACGATGAGAACGGTGAAGATAATAATGATGGCCACAACGACAACCGCTCCTTTAACTACGGTGCCGAAGGCCCGACCGACGATGAAGGCATTAACGCGGTGCGTGAGCGTCAGAAGCGCAACTTCCTCGCCACGCTGATCTTCTCCCACGGTACGCCGATGCTGCTGGCGGGCGACGAGTTTGGCCGCAGCCAGATGGGTAACAACAATGGCTACTGCCAGGATAGCGAAATCTCCTGGGTACACTGGGATGACCTGCCGGAGTCGGCTGAGGCGCTGCGCGAGTTTACCCGTCAGCTCCTGGCGCTGCGCGCCAAGCAGCCGTTACTACGCCGCGAAAGCTGGCGCGACGGCATGGATATTAAGTGGTTTAACGCCGGAGGCGGTTTCCAGCAGAGCGAGCAGTGGGATGAAGGCTCGACGCTGGGCGTCTATATCGGACGACCCGATTTGCAGACCGAAGAGGGTGTCTGGCATGACGTGCTGATGCTGCTCAACCCGTTTGAGGGCAATGTGCCGTTCCGCATCCCGCAGTTCGGCGAAGGCGGCTGGGTACTGGAGCTGACCACCAGCGATGTGGCGAAACGTGGTCTGGTGATCACCAAAGAGAAGGATTTTGAACTGGAAGGACGCAGCTTCGCGCTGTTCCGCCGCCCCTAGTCACTGAACCGGATTAAAAAGCAGGCAACTGGCGCAGCGCATCTGGCGCTGCGCTTGCGTTTCTGAGCATCACTGCCAGGCTTAATCGGTTGTTAATAGTGATAATAAATGCTGATAAGGAGGCATAATGTCCAGATTTACACAGAAAGTTGTGGTTGTGACAGGTGCCGGGTCCGGCATTGGCGAAGCCAGCGCAAAGCGCTTTGCAGAAGAAGGCGCCTCAGTGGTGCTGGTGGGTCGTACCGCGCAGAAACTGGAAGAGACGCTGGCTGCCCTGACGCCGGGCGACCATCTGGTGGCCGCCTGCGACGTCTCACAGGCAGAACAGGTTAAGCAGCTGTCCGAAACCGTGCTGAACAAATATGGCCGGGTTGACGTGCTGGTTAACAATGCCGGCGTTATCGTGCAGGGCCGTATCCATGAGGTCGATCTCGACGCATGGAAAACCCTGATGGGAACAGACCTCGACGGCGTGTTCCACGGCGTCCACTATTTCATGCCCGCCCTGCTGCAAAGCAAAGGCAACGTGGTGAACATCTCCTCGGTCTCCGGCTTAGGCGGTGACTGGGGCATGAGCATCTATAACGCCGCCAAAGGGGCGATCACCAACTTTACCCGCGCCCTGGCAATGGATTACGGCGCGGATGGCGTACGGGTGAATGCGGTCTGTCCGGGCTTTACCTTTACCGATCTGACCGAAGATACCAAAAACGATCCGGCCCTGCTGGAACGGTTCTACGACCGTATTCCGTTACGCCGCGCCGGTGAAGCGGATGATATTGCTCAGGCGATTCTGTTTATTGCCAGCGATGAGGCGCGTTATATTACCGGCGTCAATCTGCCGGTCGATGGCGGACTGACCGCCTCTAACGGCCAGCCGAAACAGGCCTAAGCCACCCTCAGGCAGCGTATTCACGCTGCCTTTTTTATTCTGCCCAATCCCGCTACTCCGCCCGTAATCTATTCTCTGCCTGTCAGCGCAGCATAATAATGCTTTGCCGCCCGGCGGTTAATGTTTTGGCGTATGGCGGGTCGGCGTCGCCGCCCTGGCGGGTTTAATTACTGTGCTGCTGGTCGGGCAGATAAAACTGCTGAGGCAGGCATTACACTGCGTGACATTAGGGTGATGTATTTTCGCCACGGTCATCGCCTGCTGACGGGTATAAAGCGAGCCAATAAATACGCGCTTATCGTTTTTCGATAAATTAACGCAACCTTCTTTGTGTAAAATCCATCCACCCATGGGACGCGGGCACAGATAATAATAGCTGGCTTTGAGCATGGTATTCATCCTGGTAGTTGCTGTATGTATCGTTAAAAACGAACCAAAATTCGTAAGAGGTTTTTTTTGTTATCTGAAGCATTATTAAACTAACTGAGAATTATCCCTAAAACCACTTTATTGCGTGCAGGAAAGCGACTTTGAGAATATGCCGTTTTCAGCTGTGACTATCGCTTCAGCCATTTTTCGCCCCGCCCCCTATTCTGTCGCATAATTAACGCGCTTCTATTTGTTACGCTAATCGATCAAAAAAAGCGCCATACACCTGATAATCCATATAAAACAGTCCACTAAATGAAATCGACTGAGCGCGGGTGACTCAGACAGCCCGATTCTGATTAGCCGCAGCGGGAATAAAAAAAGGCTCCACAGGGGTATTTATGAGGTTTGGTGAACTGAAGCGAAAAGCGGGGTCGCGCTGCCCGCCACCAGCCATTAAGCGAAACGCTAAACGGGCATGAGTAAGGGATTTATCAATCCCGCTGGCTGCAATCAACCATCACTGGCTTGAAAAAGTAAAACGATCGGTTTACCTTTAAACCATGAAAAAACGAGATGATATTGTTCAGGCGGCCGAGCGGCTGTTTTACCGCTGCGGCTTTCACGCCACCAGCACCGATCAAATCTGTCGCGAGGCGGGCGTCTCCACCCGCACGCTCTATCACCACTTCGCCTCACGCGAGGCGCTGACCGCCGCGGTACTGCGCAGCCGCGAACAGCGTTTTATGGCCGAGCTGCTGCCTCCGCAGCAGCCGGAAGCCATTGCCCGGCTGTTTGCGGTACTGGAGGAGTGGACCGCCGCAAACGGGGCCAGAGGCTGCTTCTTTCTTAAGGCCTGGGGAGAATATGCGGAACGGGACAGCGGCCTGGCAGATCAGGCGCTGGCTTTCCGGGCGGCGATGCGCGCCTATATCACCGAGTGTGTCACCCAGCGCCAGGGCGCAGAGGACGCGCCGCTGAGTGAGGCGATCTGGATAATTTTCGAGGGGACGATCACGGCGGCGCTGTTAACCGGTCCTGCCGTGGCCGGGCGGGCCGCGGCGATGGTGGCTCAGCTGCTGCGCCAGCCTGGTGGCGGCCTGTGAGATCCGCGACCGCACTGGCCCTGACGGGCTTCAGCCTGATCGCCGCGACCTATGGAATGGCACGCTTCTCGTGGGGCGTAATGCTGCCCGCCGTCGCCGCCGATATTCCCTTCAGTCCGCAGCAGGCGGGAGTGCTGTCAGCCTGTAGCTTTGTCGCCTACTGCCTGACCATTGTCAGCGCAGCGGCGCTGGCCGATCGCTTTGGTATCCGGCTGACCGCGCTGCTGGCTTCCCTCTGCGCGACGGCGGGCCTGCTGCTGCTCGCCTGCGCCACCTCACCCCTGCTGCTGGGAGCCGGACTGTTTATCGCCGGGCTTAGCGCCGGTCTCGCCTCTCCCGCGCTGGCGGCGGCGGTGGATCGTCAGGTCAGTGCGGCGGGTCAGCCGCGCATCAATACCCTGATCAACGCCGGAACCAGCGCCGGCATTATTCTGACGGTGATCATCCTGAGCCTGTTACCGGGCGGCTGGCGCAGCGCGACACTGCTCTTCGCCCTGCTGTCGCTGGCCTGTGCTCTGCCGGTGATGCGCCTGCTGCCCGGCGATACCGCAGAGCAGACTTCACCCGCAACCGGCTGGCACCATCGACTCTACCGGCGTTCGATGCATCGCCTGATGGCGATCGCGCTGGGATCGGGTCTGGTCAGCGCCGCCTGGTGGAGCTTTGGTCCGGCGCTGCTGCGTCAGCATCTCGGCCTTGAGGCAGAGATGACCCGTCTGCTGTGGCTGATTGCCGGTGGCGCTGGCATCGCCGGTGCCGCCACCGGACCGATCGCCGCCCGTATCGGACTCAATGCGGTCTACCGGCTGTCACTCTGTGGCATGGCGCTGCTGCTGGTGGTGCTGGCGGTAAGCCATGAGAATTCGGCTCTGCTGTGGGTCGCGGTGGCCTGCTGCGGCGCTGGCTATGTGACGCTATCAGGTGTCCTGCTGGTCTGGGGTGCGCGTGCCACCGAAGAGGCTGCGGCGACCGGGGTCGGCATTCTGTTTCTGATGCTGGCGGTGGGCCAGGTGGTGGGATCGCTGCTGTTTGGTCAGATTTACGCGGCGTTCGGCGCGGTGGCGGCGTTAGCGCTGTTTGCCAGCGGCACCCTGCTGTTACTGTTTTTCGCACCGCCGTCCCGATAAAGCCCACCAGATAGCGTCAGCCAGCGGGTTAGCGGAAATAGCGGTCAGGAAAAAGAGGTTATGCACAAGCTGAAAAGATGATTACCCGGCGATGGCGGGGCGCAACAATAACTCTGACCGCGACGCCTGAGCAATAAATAGCGCTGAGCGGTTCAGCCTCAGATAGTGCGAATATTCTGAATACGCGGGTTTATTTTTTGTTGCAGCAGATCCTGTTCAGGACCGAGATAGTAAGGCACCGCGCACTGTTTACCATCTTTGGTAAAAATAATCTGATTGTCATGCAGAAATAAGGCGGTGAAATGTCCCAGCACCACGCCATTTAATTCAAAGCAGTGATTTCTCGCTTCGCGTAATCCCTGCCTGCTGTTCAGAAAATCGATAAATCGCATCATGCTATGCCGCCGCTAATAAAGTTAATGCTCTGCCGTAATAGTTCAGAATAATAGCCTTAAGCCCGGCGGGAATCATCTGGCGGCCCACCTTTTCAGAATAGGCTTAATAAAGTTCTCGTCGGTCCGAATTAAATCTGATAAAACGCGCGCAGCATTTCTGTCACAATGGCGTCGCGTCTCCGGTCACCCGGCTGATTTTTAGCTGGCGGCGGCCCTGACGCCCACGCCTGCGGTTGAGCCCCACTCAACACCGTCGGCAGAAAACCGCGAGGCGGCCAAAGGCCCTGATTGCATCGCCTGAGCGCGCACTATAGGTTGTTTTTACACTATGCTTATCAGGAGAGCAGTATGATTGAGATTCTGGCGGCGGAAGCGAGTCATATCGCGGCGATTCAGCAGATCTACGCCTGGCACGTGCTGAACGGCACCGCCTCATTTGAAACCGTGCCGCCCGACGCCGCAGAGATCGCCGGGCGGCTGGAGAAGATCCAGCAGGCGGGCCTGCCGTGGTGGGTTGCCATCAGCGAGGGTGTGGTACGGGGCTTCTGCTATCTGGCACCTTATCGCCCGCGTCAGGCTTACCGCCACACGCTGGAGGATTCGATTTACATCGACCCGGACTTTCAGCAGCGCGGCGTGGGTTCGCGTCTGCTGCGACATGCCATTGCCTGGGCGGAACAGGCCGGTTATCGCCAGCTAATCGCCAACGTCGGCGACAGCGAGAACCGGGGTTCAATTGCCGTCCACCGCGCGGCGGGCTTTGAGATCACCGGCACACTGCGGTCGGTGGGGTTCAAGCAGGGCCGCTGGCTGGACACGGTATTTATGCAGCGCCCGCTGGGTTCAGGCGATTCCACCCTGCCCGACAACCTTTAATTCGCACCTGGGGAAACAAAGGGGCGCTGGCCCTCGTTTTCCCCCGTGAAACCTTCTGGTAAGGTGCGCGCACAAAAATAAAAATTTCGGAAGCCTGTATGTTGTCGACAATCATCTATCGCAGCCACATTGTGCCTGATGTGCCGCTTAAGTTTTTGCATGAGCTGGCAATAAAAGCCAATAAAATCAATGAATCATCCAGCATCACCGGAATTTTATTGTTCAACGGCACGCACTTTTTTCAGCTGCTGGAAGGCCCGGAGCAGGCGGTAAAGGCAGTCTATAGCCGGATTTGCCAGGATCCGCGCCACCATAATCTGGTCGAACTGCTGCGCGACTACGCGCCGGCACGCCGTTTTGGCCATGTCGGGATGGAGCTGTTCGACCTGCGCCAGCATGACCCGGAAACGGTGCTGGAGGCGGTGCTGGCCAAATGCACCAGCAAATATCAGATGACCTATGCCGATCGCGCGCTGCAATTTCTGCGCACCTTTGTCGAGGCGCGTGAAAAAGAGAACTACTTTGAGATCCCGGCCGCGAGCAGCTGGACCTTCGTCCGCGACGAGGCGGAGCAGCGTGAAGGCGAAACAAGGCTGATGGCCGCCGATCAGGTCAGCTTCGCCTTTCAGCCGATTGTCGACCCCCTCGCCTGTGAGATCGTCTCGCTGGAGGCGCTGCTGCGCGGTCCGCAGGGCGAACTGCCGCTGGATTACTTCGATCGTCTGCCGCGCGAGCAGCTCTACCTCACCGATTTACAGTCGAAGCGCATCGCGTTCGCTCAGGCCAGGCAGCTCGGCATTGAGGGGATGACGCTGTCGATCAACCTGCTGCCGATGACGCTGGTAGAGGTGCCTGGCGCGGTGCAGTATCTGCTGGATGAGATTGCGGCGCAGGGGCTGGTGCCTGAACAGGTCATGGTGGAGTTCACCGAGAACGAAATTATTTCGCGTCTGGATGAGTTTGAAGCCGCGATTAAACAGCTGAAAGCCGCCGGCATCAGCCTGGCGCTGGATGACTTCGGCGCCGGTTTTGCCGGGCTGTCGCTGCTGACCCGCATTCAGCCCGACAAGATCAAGATCGACCGTAAAATTATCGCTGACGTGCACAAGAGCGGCCCGAAGCAGGCGATTATTCACGCCATCCTGAAGTGCTGCTCCTCGCTTGAGATTGCCGTAATCGCCGAAGGCATTGAGCAGCCTGAAGAGTGGATGTGGCTGGAAGCGGCCGGCGTCACCCAGTTTCAGGGGTTCCTCTTCTCCACGCCGCGGCTTAACGGTGTGGCAGCCGTCGCCTGGCCAGAGCTGCGATAACCGCGTTGCGATTTGGCTGAATCTCCCTCGCGCTGCCTTGCTGAATCACCCGGCTGCTGCTAAATAATAGACAGCAGCGGGTGATGATCATCTTTCTGTCATCTCCCGGTTGCAGAGTCCGTTGTTATCCACTCACTCATTACCCATGATGTTTAGCAGTCAGATGTTCAGTGTTTTTAGGCCAGCGCCACGCTCTATGCGTGGATGCGATTCCAGGGACAGCATTTGAGGAACTGAATGAAGCAAATCATCCGCGGTGATAAAGAGCCCTCCCACATCCTGGCAGCGACCCGCGCGCTTGAAGCGCACTACGCCCGCTACGGAGAAGGCAACAAGTACCATCCCATCATCTACTCCATCGCTTACCGCAGCCGCTTTTACCAGGTTGAGGTGATTACCCGACGTGAAACCATGGTCGCCACGGTGATTACCGGCGTGCGCAACCTGACGCATCTCTCCGGCGCGGCCTGACGCCCGCATACAACAGGGGGGCGTTACGCCCCCCGATACGGTTTAACGTCGATAGAGCGGATTGGCCGGGTAGATCGCGCCAATCACGCTTTTTTCCCGCGCCCCCGTCACCGCTGGCAGATTGCCCGGCAGACCGGAGAGGGTGCGGAATGCCAGCCAGGCAAACGCCAGCGCCTCCATATCATCGCCGCTGATACCCGCCGCATCGGTGGAGCTCACCTCAGTACCGGGCAGCTGCGCCGCCAGCCGCGCCATCAGCAGAGCATTGCGGCTGCCGCCGCCACAGACCAGCAGGCGATCGCAGCCATCATTGAGTAACACCTGCTGCGTAATGGTGATAGCGGTGAGTTCCACCAGCGTGGCCTGCACATCCTGCGGTGCCAGGCCGGGGAAATGGCGCAGCTGCTGCTCCAGCCAGCCCAGATTAAAGTGCTCGCGGCCGGTGCTTTTGGGCGGCGGCAGCGCAAACCAGGGTTCCCGCAGCAGCGCCTCCAGCAGCGCCGGGATCACCCTGCCGCTGCGCGCCCAGCTCGCATCTTTGTCATAGACCTTGCCCTGATTGCGCCAGATCCAGGCATCCAGCAGCATATTGCCGGGACCGGTGTCAAAACCGCGCACCGGCTGGCCAGGGATCAGCAGCGAGAGATTGGCGATGCCGCCAATATTCAGCACCATACGGCGTTCAGTCGCATCCATCAGCAGCGCCTGGTGAAAGGCGGGCACCAGCGGCGCGCCCTGCCCGCCCAGCGCCATATCGCGCCGACGGAAATCACCGACCACGGTCACGCCGGTGGCGGCGACGATCTGGTTATTGTCGCCAATCTGCAAGGTATTGGGGGCGTCGCTTTGCGGTTCATGCCAGACGGTCTGGCCGTGGCAGCCGATGGCGGTCACATCGCTGGCTTCCAGCGACTCACGCTTCATTAAGGTCATCACCGCGTCGGCGAACAGTCTGCCGAGCCGGGTGTCGAGCTGGCCGAGCTGAGACAAGGTCAGACTCTGGCCCTGGCAAATGGCCAGGATCATCTGGCGGAGATCGGGCGGCATCGGATGGCAATAGCTCGCCTGCTGCGCCACCATATTCTCATCGATGGCGGCCAGCACCACGTCGACTCCATCCAGGCTGGTGCCTGACATTACCCCGATATAGCGTCCTGATTTCATAGCCATTCCTTACTCCCGGCGGGCAGTGCGATTCATCTGCGGCTAGCCTGACAAATTATGATCGCGAATTCTATGATTAAATGCTTATTACCCGATCGGGCTGGCAGATAAGCGGAGGAAATTATTTTTCGCTGACGATTGAATTGTTGTTCATCCTGCATAGTCTATGTTAGGTCCGGCCGGGTTTTATTCGGACAGGGATTAATTTGCCAGGTTTGTGTCTTATACTGTGTGCAGGATATTGCGGTAAACGTGGCACCTTCTCGACTAAAGGAGTTTCAAATGATTAAGCGTGTAATTGTGGTCGCTCTGACCGGTGTCATGCTGGCAGGTTGTAGTAATACCAGTACGCTGTCAGGTGACACCTACAGTGCCAGCGAAGCCAAGCAGGTGCAGAGCGTCTCCTACGGTACCTTAGTCTCAGTCCGTCCGGTCAAAATTCAGGGCGGCGATGAGAGCAATGTGATTGGTGCCATCGGCGGTGCCGTACTGGGGGGTTTCCTGGGTAACACCATCGGTGGCGGTGCCGGACGCAGTCTGGCGACAGCCGGTGGTGCGGTACTCGGCGGCGTCGCGGGTCAGGGCGTCCAGGGCGCGGTGAACAAAACCGATGGCGTTGAACTGGAGATCCGCAAAGATGATGGCAACACCATCATGGTGGTGCAGAAACAGGCGGCTTCACGTTACTCCGTCGGCCAGCGCGTGGCGATGGCGTCCAACGGCAGCCAGGTGACGGTCTCACCTCGCTAAGCATGCCAGACAAAAAAAACCGACGCCTGGGCGTCGGTTTTTTTATTTCTCTTTATGTTGCAGTTCGAGAATGTTCTTCTCAAGCCGGGCGATCAGCGTGACCATCTGATTGATCTCCTCCCGACTGATGCCAGACAGAATGTCATCCCGCGTCGCATCAATCACGCTCTCAACCTGCTCGATAATCGGCTCCGCCTGCTGCGTGAGCTTGATGCGTTTAGCACGACGATCGCTGGCGCAGGTGGTACGGGTAATCAATCCTTTCTCTTCAAGCTGATCCAGGGTGCGCACCAGCGATGGCTGCTCGATGCCGATCGCTTTCGCTAACTGAATCTGTGACTGTTCTGGCGGCAGTTGATGAATATTGTGCAACGTCACCCAATGTGTCTGAGTCAGTTCAAGCGGCTTCAGCCGCTGATCAATCAACGCGCGCCAGATGCGCACCAGCCGAGACAAATCCGTTCCAAGGGGCGTATCCATTTCATCTCCTTATAATTAGCTTGCTAGCTATCAAGCCAGATTTTACACTATTCTGCGAGTTTACAGGACAAATTACAAATCCCGGACCCGGTCAGGATAATGCGTCATCGCTTTCCCTCTGCCGTCTGGGTTAACGAAGGATGTTGCTACGTGCTCAGCCATGTTTTTTCAGGCGCGAAACCGCTGACCGATCTGGTGGTGGGCGCCTCTCTGTTCTTTCCGCCCATATTCAAAGCGGTGATACTCGGCTTTTTTTTCTGGCTGATGATCCATCCGCTGCTGCGTGGCTGGATCTACTCCGGCGATGTCTGGCATCCCACCCTGTTTGATCTCTCCCTGTTTGTGCTGTGCGTTACCGCTGCACTCTGGCTCATCGGTCACGGATAATCGAAATGAAATTCAACGCGGTAAAATATTTCTCCACGCTGGTTGTCTTTGCCCTGGCGCTGCTGGCCGGTGGCTGGCTGTGGAACTACTACATGCAGTCCCCCTGGACCCGTGACGGCAAGGTGCGGGCGGAACTGGTGGATATTACGCCCCAGGTGTCAGGCCGGATCCTTCAGCTCCGGGTTAAGGATAATCAGTTTGTGCATCAGGGTGAGGTGCTGTTAACGCTCGACCCGGTGCCGTGGCAGATCGCACTCGACAACGCTGCCGCCCAGCAGAGCAAAGCGGAAGCGGAGCTGGTGAAAGCACAGCATGAATTCAACCGGCGCAGCAAACTGCCGCGCAATATCATCTCAGCTGAGGATCTGGATGCCGCGCGGCTGAGCGCTGAGGCGGCGGCGGCCAGCGCGAAAGCGGCCCAGGCGGAGTGGGAGCAGGCTCGCTGGAATCTGCAACAGACCACCCTCACCGCGCCGGTGGATGGCTGGATCACCAATCTGACGCTGCGGCCCGGCAACTATGCCACCGCCGGCACTCCGCTGTTTGCGCTGGTCGACAGCCACTCTTACTACGTGATGGGCTATTTTGAAGAGACCAAGCTGCGCCATATCCGCCCCGGCGCAGCGGCGCAGATCGTACTCTACAGCAACGGCAGCCGGTTGCAGGGTCAGGTGGACAGCATTGGTCGCGCCATCTACGACCAGAGCGTTGAAACCGATAGCGGTCTGGTGCCCAATATTAAGCCCAACGTGCCCTGGGTACGGCTGGCGCAGCGGGTGCCGGTGCGCATCCGCCTCGATCCACTGCCGGCGGATGTGCCGCTGGTGGCGGGCACCACCTGCACCATCACCATTCAGCCATGAATCTTCAGTGGCTGGCCTGGGACCAGTTGCCCTGGATCAAAGCGAACGCCAACCAGTGGCGTTATGCGCTGCGCAACACTATCGCCATGTGTCTGGCGCTGAGCATCGCCTATGGGCTGGATCTCGATGAGCCCTACTGGGCGATGACCTCCGCCGCGGTGATCAGCTTTCCCACCGTGGGCGGCGCGATCAGTAAAAGCCTGGGCCGCATCGTCGGCAGTCTGGTCGGTGCCACCGCGGCGCTGCTTATCGCCGGACACACGCTGAATGAGCCGTGGCTGTTTACCTTTGCGATTGCTGGCTGGCTGGCGCTCTGTACCGGCATCGCCAACCATTATCAGAACAACGTGGCCTACGCCTTTTCGCTCGCAGGCTACACTGCGGCGATCATCGCGTTCAGCAGCGTAAATGTGACCGACATTACCACCCTGTGGACCATCGCCCAGGCGCGCGTCTGTGAGGTGATCTCCGGCATCCTCTGCGCCGGATTCATGATGATGGTGCTGCCGAGCACCTCGGACGGGGAAACGCTGATCACCTCGCTGAAGCAGATGCATGACCGGCTGCTGGAACATGCGGTGCTGCTGCTCCAGCCTTCGGCCAGCGATAACATCCGCACCGCCCATGAAAATGTTATCAGCCAGATCCTGACCATGAACCTGCTGCGCATTCAGGCCTTCTGGAGCCACTATCGCTTCCGCCGACAAAATAACGTGCTGAACTATGTGCTGCATCAGCAGCTGCGGCTGACCAGCGTGCTCTCCAGCCTGCGCCGTATGCTGCTGAACTGGCCTGACGCCCCTCAGGCGCTGTTTGAGGCGCTGCAACAGCTGCTGGCGGAGCTGGGAAAACCGGCCTGCGACAAATACCGTCTGGCGCTGATCCTGCGCAGCGTCACTCCACCGGCGGATGGCGACTACCGGCAGCGCGCCTTTTGTCAGCGCCTGCGCTACTTCTGCTGGATGTACCTTAATGTGCTGCGCTGGATCCGTCTGCTGGAGCGCGCTGACGCCGACACCCGCTTTCAGCCGCCGCCGGTTCCGGCACTGGCGCGTGACAATGATAGCGCCGAAGCGGGCTGGAGCGCCCTGCGCACCTTCTGCGTTATCGTGCTGGGCTGCGCCTTCTGGATCACCACCCAGTGGTCATCGGGCGCCGCCGCCCTGACGTTAACCGCCATCGCCTGCGTGCTGTACGCCTCATCCCCTTCACCGGGCGGCAGCGTCACCCTGCTGCTGAAAACCCTGCTGTTGCTGTTCGCCTTTAGTTTTGTGATGAAGTTTGGCCTGATGGTACAGATCAGCCAGCTGTGGCACTTTCTACTGTTTCTGTTCCCGCTGCTGGTGACGCTGCAACTGTTTAAATTGCAGCAGAAAAAGCGCGCCGGATTGTGGGGGCAGTTCATTGTCTTTATGGGATCCTTTATCGCCGTCACCAATCCGCCGACCTGGGATTATCAGGACTTTTTTAACGATAACATCGCCAAAGTCTGTGGGGTGCTGCTGGCGTGGCTGGCGTTCCAGATCCTGCGTCCCAGTTCCGATGCCCGGCGCAGCCGCCGCCATATCCAGGCGTTACGGCTGGCCTTTCTCGATCAGCTGCGCCGACGGCCGCGGCTCAGCGAGAGCCGCTTTGAATCGCAGATCTACCATCGTATCAGCCAGCTCAGCCACAGCCGGGATGAACAGGCGCGCGTCTGGTTGCTGCGCTGGGGAGTGGTGCTGCTCAACTGTTCACATATTGTCTGGCAGCTGCGTGAGTGGCGCGCTGGTTCCGATACGCTGATGAAATTCCGCGACAGCATCCTGCAAAATCTGCAACAGATTATCAGCAGCCGCGGTGTGCGACACAGCTTGCTGGATCAGACGCTGTCAGAGCTGGAGTCGATGATTGGATCACTGCTGGCGCTGAAGAGTAACGAGGCCAGCGAGCTGGCGGGGATTATCTGGCGGTTGCGCTGTTCGCTGGCACAGCTGAAGCAGGCCGTGCCAGCGTGATCACTGGCAATATTGCTGTTGCTGACGGTTAAATTCGTCCTGCAACTGTTGCAGCGTTTTGTGGCCTTCGAAACGGGTTTTATCCACTTCGGTCATCGGTTCGATCACCAGCGCTTTCTCATCCGGCGAGAAGATAAAGCGGCGCGTCAGTTCGGTGCCGGTAAAACTCTGACCGTGGATCCCGCCGCACACCATCGTCATGGTGCGACGATAGATAGTGGTATCGGTGAAGTTGGTTTCCGTGGCGCTGCGAAACACCTGCTGACAGCCCTGCGCTTCCAGCCGGCGCACCATATTGCGGCTTAACCACTCCCGCCCTTTGGCGATCTTTTCACAGGTGATACGCATCGGGTTGGTGTCGATGGTGCGCTGAAGTTCACGCCCGGTTTCGGTGACCAGCTGCGTATCATTGGGTTTATCGCATCCCACCAGCAGCAGACACAGCAGTAATGCACCCTTGAATTTCATTTTCCTGCTCCTTTCCCATCACGCTTTCTTACCTGAATCAATATCATAGGGGGGAAACGGCAGGGATGGTACAACAATTCATAAACCGGCAGGAGAAAAGCGGGCGGCCATCATCTGCCGCCCGGCGCGTCAGATCACCCCGCAGGCGTAGCGCGCGCCACCGCCGCCCAGCGGTTGAGGATGATCGGCATGATTATCGCCGCCGACATGCACCATCAGCGCTTTACCTTTGATGTCGCTCAGCGATTTAAGACGCGGCGCCAGCACCGGATAGCTGGCGCTGCCCCTGTCATCGACATAGAGTGCCGGCAGATCACCGGCATGGCCCTCCGCGTAAGGCCCCCGATGTTTGCCGCTGCTGGCGGGATCGAAATGACCGCCTGCCGCGCCCGCGGCCACCACTTTGCCTTCCGATTTACCCGGCTCACAGCTGCCTTCTGCGTGGACATGAAAGCCATGAATGCCGGGCTGAAGCCCCTGCAATGTCGGGGTGAATTGCAGACCATACTGCGTCTCTTCAATCTTAACCGTGCCCAGCGATGTTCCGATGCCTTCGGCCGAGACCTGATTTAGCGTGACCTGCTCGCTGGCAGCCTGTGCCGTGCCGCAGGCAAGCAGGGCGAATAGCGTCACTGTTTTCAGTTTCATAATGACTCCGTTTGCGGACCAGGGGGTGACTAAAGCCTGGCCGCTATCGCGCGAGTCTGCCGAAGATTGACGCAGCTTTACGCTTCAGGGCACATCAAATCCCAGCGCCGCTTTACGGATGCGGAACCACTGCTGACGTGTCAGGGTGAGCGTCAGCGCACCTGCCGCCTCGCTGACCCGCGCCGCTTTACCGGAACCGATGATTGGCAGCGGCCGGGAAGGCAGCATCAATATCCAGGCATAGACCACCTGCTCCAGACTGGTGGCGCCGGTTTCCTGGCGTACCGCTTCCAGCTCCTCACGCAGCGGCTGAAAGTGCGGGTCGTTAAACAGCCGACCGCCGCCTAGGCAGGACCAGGCCATTGGCCGGATGCGCAGTTGCTGACACTGATCGAGTGAGCCATCCAGTACCCCACTTTGCTGTACCGGCGAGATCTCCAGCTGATTGGTGACCAGCGAAAACGGCAGACGGGATTGCAGCAGCGAGAACTGGGCGGGAGTGAAGTTAGAGACGCCAAAATGGAGCACCTTGCCGCTGCGATGCAGTGCCATAAAGGCTTCGGCTACCTGGTCGGCATCCATTAAGGGATCCGGGCGATGGATCAGCAGCAGGTCAAGGCGATCGGTGTGGAAATGACGCAGTGAATTCTCCGCGCTGGTAAGGATATGCGCTTTGTCCGTGATGTAGTGGCCAATCTGATGCTCTGGCCGGGCGCGGGTCGCGATACCGCATTTGGTCACAATCTGGAGCTGGTCGCGCAGGCCGGGTGCCAGCGTCAGCGCCTCGCCAAAGGCCGCTTCACACTGATAGTCGCCATAAATATCCGCATGATCAACGGTGGTGATGCCAAGACTCAGATGATGCTCGATAAACGCCACCCGCTGCTGAGGCGACATGCCCCACTCCATCAGGCGCCAGTACCCCATAATCAGCGGTGAAAAGTCGGGCCCCTGTGAGGCGATGGCTTGCGGTTCTAACATGACATTCTCCCTGTTGCGCGTTGGCTGAAATTAGCGTGACAGAGAGTATAACGGAAAGCGGAAAAGTGTCAGAACAGCTCCGGCTGCTGCGGATCGCGCGAGTCGTCGCTTTTTGACTGTCGTTGCAGGCGCTGGCGGCGCTGCTGGCAGAGGCGTAACACCTCCCGCTTCTGCGCGTCGCTGAAGCGCAGCCAGTTGAACCGCTCATCGCGGCTGCGTAGACATCCCAGACAGTAGCCGCGTGCATCGCTCTGGCAGATGCCGCGACAGGGGCTGGGAACCGGGAAGAACTCAAGCTGTTCGGCCACCACCACTCCGCATCATTTCATCAACAGACCAGTAAAAAGCGTAGCTGGTTTGCCGCGGAAGTAACATTATGTCGCACAGTATTGTCACCCTTCGCCGGTGCAGAGTGAACACTCTGTGCCAAATGCGACTATCCGCATTGCATTCGACCGACTGGTCTACTACTCTCATTGCCATGAATAAGACGCTACAACGCAACGAAACCCGCGAACACCTGCTTCGGACCGGCGAGCAGATCTGTCTGCAACGCGGATTCACCGGAATGGGCCTCAGCGAATTGCTGACGCAGGCGGCGGTGCCGAAAGGCTCGTTCTACTACTATTTCCGCTCGAAAGAGGCCTTTGGCGTGGCGCTGCTGGAACGCTACTTTGCGCGTTTTTTGCAGGATGTGGAACTACAGCTCAACCAGAGTGAGGGCACGCCACGCGAACGCCTGCTTAACCATTTCCGGGCGGCAGAGCAGCTGTTTGTCCGCCAGGGACATATTGTGGGTTGCCTGGGCGTTAAGTTATCCGCTGAAGTGTGTGATCTCTCTGAGCCGATGCGCGACGCGCTGCAACAGGGTGCGGCAAAAATTACCGCCCTGTATGCCCGCACGCTGATCGCCGCTGAACAGCAGGAGTCACTGAACCTGCCGCAGCCGCCCGCGCAGATGGCTGAACTGCTGTCGCTGCTGTGGCTTGGTGCCAGTTTGCAGAGCAAGATTTCCCGTGAGCCGCAGCCGCTGCGACTCGCGCTGAATACCATCGAACAGTGGCTTGACCGTCACTGATTTTAAAAACAGATGTTTGTAGACGACTGGTCTACTAATCAGGAGCTATTATGGCGAGTACCCAGCTGTTTCGTCCGCTGAAAGTCGGCGCAATTACCGTCCCGAACCGCGTTTTTATGGCGCCACTGACCCGGCTGCGCAGCATTGAGCCGGGCGACATTCCAACCCCGATGATGGGCGAATATTATCGTCAGCGCGCCAGCGCCGGTTTAATCATTACCGAAGCCACCCAGATCTCCTTCCAGGCGAAAGGCTACGCCGGTGCGCCAGGCTTACACACGCAGCCACAGATCGCGGCGTGGAAAGCGATTAACGAAGGGGTGCATCAGGCGGGCGGCCATACCGCCGTGCAGCTGTGGCACACCGGTCGTATCTCGCACAACAGCGTGCAGCCGGAAGGCAAAGCCCCGGTGGCACCTTCGGCGATTGCCGCGGGCACCCGCACCTCGCTGCGTGCCGAAGATGGCAGCGTCTACCGTGAAGAGACCTCCACGCCGCGCGAACTGACGGTGCCGGAGATCCAGCAGATCGTGGCCGACTTTGGTCAGGCCGCCGCCAACGCGCGCGAAGCGGATTTCGATCTGCTTGAGTTGCACTCGGCGCACGGGTATCTGATCCACCAGTTCCTGGCGCCAGGCTCAAACCAGCGTAGCGACGAATATGGCGGCAGCATTGAAAAACGCGGTCGTTTTGCGCTGGAAGTGGTTGATGCGGTGATCGCCAACTGGGCGGCGGATCGTATCGGTATTCGCGTCTCCCCTATCGGCAGCTTCCAGAATCTCGATAACGGCCCGGACGAAGAAGAAGCCGCGCTGTGGTATATCGGCGAGCTGGCAAAACGCAACATCGCCTATCTGCACCTTTCAGAGCCAGACTGGGCCGGCGGTAAGCCTTATACCGACGCTTTCCGTCAGAAAGTGCGTGACCTGTTCCCTGGCGTGATCATTGGTGCTGGTGCCTACACCGTGGAGAAAGCGGACGATCTGATCGCACGCGGTCTGATCGATGCGGTGGCCTTTGGTCGCGATTACATCGCTAACCCGGATCTGGTTGAACGTCTGCAACAGGACGCGCCACTGAATCCACAGCGCCCGGAGAGTTTCTACGGCGGCGGCGCGGAAGGTTATATCGACTACCCTACCCTGTAATCGGTTCGGGCTGCCGTCCGGGACGATGACGGCAGCCATTACGCAATGGCGATTTTGATCGCTATACTTAGCGCCTGGGTCATCCGGCGATGGCGTTTTATTGAAAAGAGGATGTTATGCGTTTACTTCATACCATGCTGCGCGTTGGCGATCTGCAACGTTCTATCGACTTCTACACCCGTGTGCTGGGCATGCGCGTGCTGCGTCAGAGCGAAAACACCGAATACAAATATACCCTGGCGTTTGTAGGTTACACCGACGAGAGCGAAGGCGCGGTGATTGAGCTGACCTACAACTGGGGCGTTGATAAGTATGACCTCGGCAACGCCTATGGTCATATCGCGCTGGGCGTCGATGACGCGGCAGCAGCCTGCGAGCGTATCCGCAAAGATGGTGGCAACGTCACCCGTGAAGCGGGCCCGGTCAAGGGCGGCTCCACCATTATTGCCTTTGTGGAAGATCCCGATGGCTACAAAATTGAGCTGATCGAAAACAAAGACGCCGGAAACGGCCTGGGCAACTAATTCTGCCCCTCAGCCTGCCCTGCCGGGTGGGCTGACCTCCCTTCTCTGCGGTTCATCTGCTGCACCCGGGCCGGTTTTTTGCCATAATGCGCGCTGCCCTTTTTCTGCAACGAGATCCTGATGTCTGAATCGAATTCCCCTAATGCACTCAATCAACGTTTCCGTGGCTTCTATCCGGTGGTCATCGACGTGGAAACCGCGGGTTTCAACGCGCAAACCGATGCGTTACTGGAGATTGCCGCCATCACGCTGAAAATGGATGAAGAGGGCTGGATTCAGACTGACCAGACGCTGCATTTTCACGTCGAGCCGTTTGCCGGCTCGCTGCTGCACCCTGAAGCGCTGGCCTTTACCGGTATCGACCCCACTAATCCGCTGCGTGGCGCGGTGAGTGAATATGAAGCGCTGCACGCCATTTTTAAAATGGTGCGCAAAGGCATTAAAGACAGCGGCTGTAACCGCGCCATTATGGTGGCGCACAACGCGACTTTCGATCTGAACTTTATGTCGGCCGCGGCGGAGCGTGCCAGCCTGAAACGCAATCCGTTTCATCCGTTCGCCACCTTTGACACCGCGGCCCTGAGCGGCCTGGTGCTGGGACAGACGGTGCTGGCGAAAGCCTGTATCGCGGCGGGGATGGCGTTTGACAGCAATCAGGCGCACTCGGCGCTGTATGACACCCAGCAGACGGCGCTGCTGTTCTGTGAGCTGGTGAATCGCTGGAAACGTTTAGGCGGCTGGCCACTTCCGTTGGCGGCGGAAGCGCCGGAAGCCGATGCATCCGCATAAGGGATGCCATAATGAGAAAGGCCGACATGATGTCGGCCTTTTTTTATTCTGCTTCTTTAAATTTTTCTGCGGTCTCTTTGATCAGCGACTGCAATTCACCACGCTGTAACATCTCAACGATGATGTCACATCCGCCGACCAGCTCGCCATCGACCCACAGCTGCGGGAAGGTTGGCCAGTTGGCGTATTTCGGCAGCTCTGCACGAATGTCAGGGTTCTGCAGAATATCCACGTAAGCAAAGCGCTCACCACAGGCTGACAGCGCCTGTACCGCCTGAGCAGAGAAACCGCAGCTTGGCAGTTTCGGGGAACCTTTCATATACAGCAGGATCGGGTTTTCTGCGATCTGGCGCTGAATTTTTTCTACAGTACTCATAATTGCCTTCCTTAATTCGTTACTTCGTGTTTGTTTATTGTAGCGACTTCGCCGCGTGACTGAAAACGAGATTTTGCTCACTGCCCGATTAAATGACCCGCATTGCTAAGTTGTGGCAGGCCGGGCATGAATTCTCCTTTATTAACAGCTGGTAACAGTTTAATAATTCGTAATAATTTCGCTGATATAAGAGACTGAAAATGTTCATTTTCAACACTATTATGGCGGCTGCAAAGATTAATAAAAAAAGACATAACAGTTTTTAAAAAAACTGGACTAGAATGGCTTCGGCGCTGATCCTGGATCAGATTATTCTCACCCTTGTCGCGGTGCGTAGTGGCCCTGACAACTCAACTTATCAACGGACTATGCGTTTAATCATTACGCTTTTTATGCTGGCCTTTGCGCAACTGTTCTTTAATGTCGCCGCTGCGTCACCGCACAAGCCGGTGAACCTCAGTACGCATAAAGCAGAGAAAAAGAGTGCGCGTGACGATGAGCGCCGCAAGCGCCGTCCTGTCAAAACAGCGGCGAAAAAGAGTCGCCTCAGCCCGGTTCAGAAAACAAAAACCAAAAAACAGAAAAAAGTTGAACTGACCGCTCAGCAGACCCCCGCTCACAAGACCTCGCTTAAAACCGCCAGCAGCACAAAGAACAAGAAACGCTATGGCCACCAGCGTCCGCTGAAAACCGCCGACCTCAACAGCGCGGAAACCGGCACCATCAAAATGAATAAATCGCACCGTCAGCGCTATCAGAAGGCGCGCGAAACGGCGATGACCAAGCTGATGGGTCAGCTGGGTAAACCCTATCAGTGGGGCGGCACCTCCCCGCATACCGGCTTTGATTGCAGCGGCCTGGTCTGGTACGCCTATAAAGATCTGGTGAAGTTTAAGATCCCGCGCACCGCCAATGAAATGTATCACCTGCGTGACGCCGCACCGATTAAGCGCGAATCGCTGGAAAAAGGGGATCTGGTTTTCTTCCGCATTAACGGTCGCGGTACCGCTGACCACGTCGGCGTTTACCTGGGTAACGGCAAATTTATCCAGTCGCCTCGTACCGGCAAAGATATTCAGATTAGCGCGTTAGGGGAAGATTACTGGCAGCGCCACTACATTGGTGCCCGTCGGGTGATGACGCCAAAAACCATTCGCTGAGTGGATAAACAGCCAGAAAAGAGAGCCGGGGTGAAAACCCCGGCTTTTTTTATCAGTGCAGAATAGCGGTAAAACTAAAGGCTACAATCATCAGCAGGCAGCCGACGGTGGTCATCAACGCCAGTTTAAGATCGGTACTCATTGATTACTCCTTAGTCACACAGTATGTAGGGATATAGCATTTTCCCACAGGGACCGGTAAAAATCTCGTTTTATCCGGTCAGCCTTGTTAGAATCCCGCCTTTGTTGCGCAACGCGCGCAACCCCGATTCCGTTTGCTCGCTTTTCCAGGCGCTATTTACCCGCCAGACGCCTGTTTACCGGCCAGAAAAGAGGCATGATTGCAGGAAAACCCCCTGGGCAGACGCAAACGTTTAACATTACGCTTATCAGCGAGTTAGATAAGCACTGGAGTCCGATTTTCATGGCAACAATCAAAGATGTGGCAAAACGCGCCGGCGTCTCAACGACCACCGTTTCGCACGTCATTAATAAAACGCGCTTTGTGGCGGAAGAGACGCGCAACGCGGTCTGGCAGGCGATTCAGGAGCTGCACTACTCACCCAGCGCCGTGGCGCGCAGCCTGAAGGTGAATCACACCAAAACGCTGGGCCTGCTTGCCACCTCCAGCGAAGCGCCCTATTTCGCTGAAATTATCGAAGCCGTGGAGAATCACTGCTTTGACAAGGGCTACACCCTGATCCTCGGCAATGCCCATAACGATCTGCAAAAACAGCGCGCTTACCTCAGCATGATGGCGCAGAAGCGCGTCGATGGCCTGCTGGTGATGTGCTCTGAATACCCGGACGATCTGCTGAAGATGCTGGAAGAGAACCGTAATATTCCGATGGTGGTGATGGACTGGGGCGAGTCACGCGCCGACTTTACCGACACCGTGCTGGATAATGCCTTCCAGGGCGGCTATCTGGCCGGCCGTTATCTGATTGAGCGCGGCCACCGCGATATTGGTGCTATCCCCGGTCAGATGGAGCGTAACACCGGCGGCGGACGCCATGCCGGTTTTCTGAAAGCGCTGGAAGAAGCGGGGATTCAGCCGCGTCCCGAATGGATCGTGCAGGGTGACTTTGAGCCGGAGTCGGGTTATCAGGCGATGCAGCAGATTCTGTCGCAGAAACAGCGTCCGACCGCGGTGTTCTGTGGCGGCGACATTATGGCGATGGGCGCGATTTGTGCCGCCGACGAGATGGGCCTGCGGGTGCCGCAGGATATTTCGGTGATCGGCTATGACAATGTGCGCAACGCGCGCTATTTCGCCCCGGCCCTGACCACCGTCCATCAGCCGAAAGCCCAGCTGGGTGAGAAAGCGCTGGATATGCTGCTGGACCGTATCACCAGCAAACGCGAAGTGTCACAGACGATTGAAGTGCACCCTACCCTGATTGAACGCCGTTCGGTCGCGGATGGTCCGTTCCGCGACTATCGCCGTTAATCCTCGCTCAGCCACTCCTGATTAAGCGTCTGCGCATCACCCAGGTAGTTCAGCAGCCAGGCGGTTGCCGGGGATGCGCGATCTTCCGCCCAGCTGACGCAGCAGGGGCTGTCAGGAAAGGCCACCGGCAGCGTCAGCTCAACCAGATCGCCGCTGTCGAGCAGCGGTTTCGCCAGATGACCTGGCACCATCGCGACGCACAATCCCGCCAGCAAACAGTCCAGCCCGGTCTGCCATTCCGGTACCACCAGCCGGCGCTGGTTATCCAGCGTCCATGTCATCCGGCGCGGCAGCGCGCGGGAGGTATCCTCCAGCACCAGCGACGGCCAGCTGCGCAGCGTATCTTCATCGATCTGGCTGGCCTGCGTCAGCGGATGATGATGCGCAACCACGCAGCGCCAGTTGAGCTTCCCCATATCGCGGAAGGCGAAACGTCCGCCAACCGGGATCGCCTGGGTCGCGCCAATCGCCACTTCAACCCGGCCATCCGCCAGCGCATCCCAGACGCCGTTAAACACTTCATAGCTGATGTGCAGCTCCATATCGGGGAAATGGCGATAAAAATCTTTCACCAGTTGCCGGGTCCGCTCGGGTTTCACGATGCAGTCAATCGCCAGGCTTAACTGGCCGCGCCAGCCGTTAGCCAGCTGCTGACACTGTCGGCGTGTGGCGAGCATTTTTTTGATGACGCTGCGCCCTTCACGGACAAAATGCTCGCCCGCAGGCGTTAATACCACCTCCCGATGCTGGCGTTCAAACAGCGGCACCGCCAGCCAGGTCTCCAGCTGGCGCACCGTATAGCTGATGGCAGAAGGGACGCGATGCAGCTCCTGCGCCGCCGCGCTGAAACTGCCACCGCGCGCCACTGCGTCAACCACCTCTAATGCATATTCCGACCACATAATCTGCCTTCAAAAATTTTAACAGCAATCGGCAAATATTAGCGTTTCACAGCCGCAAACGCACCTTTTACACTCTGCCGCGTTTATCCTGCAAAATGAGAAGCACATGTTACCGACCAAAGGATTTATGCCCTATCTTGCTCTGCTGAGCATGCTGGGCTTTTTAGCCACTGATATGTACCTGCCCGCCTTCGGTGCGATGCAGCAGACCTTTAACAGCTCGCCGGGTCTGATCAGCGCCAGCCTGAGCCTGTTCCTGGCGGGCTTTGCCTGCGGTCAGCTCTTCTGGGGGCCGCTCTCCGATCGCATCGGGCGCAAGCCGGTGCTGCTGGCCGGGCTGACGCTGTTTGCTGTCGGCTGCGCCGGGATGCTGTGGGTGAGTAATATCTATCTGATGCTGCTGCTGCGTTTTGCGCAGGCGATTGGCGTCTGCGCCGCCGCCGTAAGCTGGCAGGCGCTGGTGGTCGATCGCTATCCGGCGGCGCGCGCCAATAAAGTGTTCGCCACCATCATGCCGCTGGTTGCGCTCTCCCCCGCGCTGGCCCCGCTGCTGGGTGCCTGGCTGATTGGCCATTTCCACTGGCGCTCCATTTTCCTGGTGCTGACCCTGACTGCGGTCGCGCTGATTCTGACCACGTTGCGTCTGCCGGGTGCGCGTCCGGTGGCCGCTGACAAAGGTGCGCAGCCAGGTTTTCTCTCGCTGGTGAAATCCCGGATTTACAGCGGTAACGTTCTGATCTATTCCGCCTGTTCCGCCAGCTTTTTTGCCTGGCTGACCGGTTCGCCCTTTATTCTGGCCGATCTGGGGCTCTCGCCAGCCGACATCGGGCTGAGCTATCTGCCCCAGACGCTGGCTTTCCTGATTGGCGGTTTTGGCTGTCGTGCCCTGCTTAACCGTTTTAGTGGCGCACAGCTGCTGCCCTGGCTGCTGCTGCTCTACAGCCTGAGTATTCTGGCGCTGTTTGGTGTCGCGCTCTCTGGCACTGCGACGCTGATCGGCCTGATGGTGCCGTTCTGCGGCATGGCGCTGGCCAATGGCGCGATCTATCCGATTGTGGTCTCCGGCGCACTGATGCCTTTCCCGCACGCCACCGGTAAAGCGGCTGCGCTACAGAACACTTTGCAGTTAGGACTCTGCTTCGCCGCCAGCCTGGCGGTTTCGGCCGGATTAACTCAGGCGCTCTTCACCACCACGCTGATGATGACGGTGACCATCCTGCTCGCCCTGAGCGGTTACCTGATGCAGCGCAGGGCAAGCGCACGATCTGCTGTTGCCTCTCCGCTACCTGACTGCCAGGATAATCACTGAAACAATGATCTTTAGTTAGCAGCCTAACAATAAGTCATTGAATATTGACTTGGGTGATCATATAATCATCCAGGTCAATAACCTGCTATAAATCAATAAAATAATAACGAAACAAACCGATTGGTAACCTGTTACCGGGAAGGTCTTCGTGCGCGTTATTCCTGCCGTGCCAGCCCTGTTCAGGGAGTGCCAGTCCTCTGTATCACACATAACCGGTGTGCGGAGTCATCCGTGACTTTTCTCAACTCCTGAAGAAATTGACTACTCTTTTTTCAGGCTCCGATTGGACAGGTGGTGGAAAAGCTATGAGTTCATCCTATGCAGAAGAAGTGATCCTTGAAGAGAACCATTGGTACCGTATCGTTCATGAACTGCTGGAAAAAGCGGATATTGACATCAATGGTTCACGTCCCTGGGACATTCAGATTAATCATCCTGGTTTCTTTAAACGTGTTCTGCAGGAGGGTTCGCTTGGGCTTGGCGAGAGCTATATGGATGGATGGTGGGATTGCGACCGGCTGGATATTTTTTTCCACCGCGTGCTGAAACATAATCTGGACCAGCAACTTCCTCATCATTTTAAAGATACCCTGCGTATTGCCGCCGCGCGTTTAACCAATCTGCAATCAAAAAAACGCGCCTGGATCGTCGGTAAAGAGCATTACGATCTCGGCAACGATCTCTTTTCTGAGATGCTCGACCCTTACATGCAATACTCCTGCGGCTACTGGAAAGAGGCCACCACCCTGGAGGCGGCGCAGCAAGCCAAACTGAATATGATCTGCCAGAAGCTCGCGCTGGAGCCGGGCATGTCGCTGCTGGATATTGGCTGCGGCTGGGGCGGGCTGGCGGAATTTGCCGCCCGCCATTATGACGTTAAGGTCCATGGCGTGACGATTTCCGCTGAACAGCAGAAAATGGCGCAGCAGCGCTGTCAGGGATTGGATGTCACGATCCTGTTGCAGGATTACCGTGACCTGCATGAGCAGTTTGACCGTATTGTCTCTGTAGGGATGTTTGAACATGTCGGGCCAAAAAATTACGCCACCTATTTCGACGTGGTCGATCGTAATTTAAAACCAGATGGCCTTTTCCTGCTGCATACCATTGGCGCGATTAAAACGGATATGAATGTCGATCCGTGGATCGATAAATATATTTTCCCCAACGGCTGTCTGCCTTCGGTGCGGCATATCGCGGATGCCAGCGAACCCCACTTTATTCTGGAAGACTGGCATAACTTTGGCGCGGATTACGACCGGACATTGATGGCCTGGTATGAACGCTTTCTCCAGGCCTGGCCGCAACTCGCCGACAGTTATGGCGAACGCTTTAAACGGATGTTCTCTTACTATCTTAACGCCTGCGCCGGTGCGTTCCGGGCGCGCGATATTCAGCTGTGGCAGGTGCTGTTCAGTCGCGGTATTGAAGGTGGCCTGCGCGTTGCGCGCTGAGGCCACGCCTGCGGCAATAAAAAAGGCGCTGACGCGCCTTTATTTAATTGTCGTCGCCGGATTGCCCGGTCAGCAGACTCATCGCTGCCGTGGCGTCGCGCTGCGCCAGCACCCGCTCAACGGTCTCCACAATCGCCTGGGTATGCGGATCGATCTCAATATTGACCCGATCGCCAAAGGTCTTCGCCCCCAGCGTGGTGCGCTCCAGCGTCTCCGGGATCAGGTAGACACAGAACTTCGTCTTAGTCACATCGCCGACAGTCAGGCTGATACCGTCGATGCCGACAAACCCTTTGTGCAGGATATATTTCATCTGCGTCGGGTCCTGAATTTTAAACCAGACCTCGCGGTTATGCTCCGACTGGATAATTTTGCAGATCTCCGCGGTGGTCATAATATGGCCCGACATCAGGTGGCCGCCAATTTCATCGCTGAACTTCGCCGCCCGCTCGATATTGACCACGTCGCCCTGACGTAAATCGCCCAGATTGGTGACCCGCAGCGTCTCTTTAATTAAGTCAAAACTGACACGGTCGCCGTCAATCGCCGTTACGGTTAAACAGCAGCCGTTGTGCGCCACCGATGCCCCCAGCTCCAGCCCCGGCAGCAGGGCTTCCGGCAGCCTGATGGTATGCGTGCGAAACAGCTCTTTCTCGTCAATGGACACAATCTCTGCGGTGCCCTGTACAATTCCGGTAAACATAGTCCTGGCCTCTGAGAAGTTTTGGCTAGTTTATCACAGCTCAGCTACGCTGTTGGATTTCAGCCGGTAGCGCGCGGCAAACCGCATCCTGTGACAAAGATTGGCGAATTCAGCCCGGCCAGTTACACTAGGTTCCGCAATTCCTGGGCTTCTCTGCCCTTGCCCTTTATTCATTCAACAAGTCAGGTGTTAACGTGCAGAAGTATTTAACAGAAGCGCGTCAATTGCTGGCCCTTGCGATTCCGGTCATCCTGGCTCAGGTGGCCCAGACCGCAATGGGATTTGTGGATACCATTATGGCCGGCGCCGTCAGCGCCACGGATATGGCCGCCGTTGCTGTCGGCACCTCCATCTGGCTTCCGGCCATCCTGTTTGGTCATGGTCTTCTGCTTGCATTGACGCCCACCGTTGCGCAACTCAACGGCTCAGGCCGCCGTGAACGCATCGCCGAGCAGATTCGTCAGGGATACTGGCTGGCCTTCTTTGTTTCCATCCTGATCATGGTGCTGTTATGGCATGCCGGTTATCTGATTCAGGCGATGCACGACATCGATCCGCAACTGGCGCGGAAAGCGGAGGGCTATCTGCATGCTCTGCTGTTTGGCGCGCCGGGCTACCTGTTCTTCCAGGTGCTGCGTAATCAGTGTGAAGGTCTGTCAAAAACCAAGCCGGGCATGATGCTGGGCTTTCTCGGCCTGATGTTTAACATCCCGCTTAACTATATCTTTATCTATGGTCACTTCGGTATGCCGGCGCTGGGCGGGGTAGGCTGCGGGGTCGCGACCGCCTCAGTCTACTGGGTGATGTTTATCTGCCTGCGTTTCTGGCTGCGGCGGATGGGCAGCATGCGCGATATTCGCATGGCGAGCCGCTGGTCAGCGCCCTCCCGTCCGATTCTTACCCGGCTGATGACGCTGGGCCTGCCGGTGGCGCTGGCGCTGTTCTTTGAAGTGACTCTGTTCGCCGTGGTGGCGCTGCTGGTCTCGCCGCTCGGCATCGTTAACGTGGCGGGTCATCAGATTGCGCTGAACTTCAGTTCGCTGATGTTCGTCCTGCCGCTGTCGCTGGGGGTGGCGACCACCATCCGGGTCGGCTATCGGCTGGGACAGGGCTCGACCGAGCAGGCCAAAGTGGCGGCCTGGACGGCACAGGGTGTCGGGATCTCGATGGCGGCGCTGACGGCGATTTTTACCGTGACCTTTCGTCACCAGATCGCCCTGCTCTATAACGATAATCCGGCGGTGGTCACGCTGGCCGCTCAGCTGATGCTGCTGGCGGCCATCTATCAGTTCTCCGACTCGATTCAGGTAATCGGCAGCGGGATCCTGCGCGGTTATAAAGATACCCGGTCGATCTTCTTTATCACCTTTATCGCCTACTGGCTGCTCGGCCTGCCCGCCGGCTATCTGCTGGCGCTGACCGACTGGCTGGTGCCGCGTATGGGGCCGGCTGGCTTCTGGTGTGGCTTTATTATTGGCCTGACCTCAGCGGCAATCATGATGATCTGGCGCATCAGGCGGTTACAGCGGGCACCGGCCGGGGTGATCATGGCGCGGGCCGAACGCTAAGCGCGCGCGGTGCCTCAAAAGCGCCGCGCCGCGAAAAAAGCTGAAAAAATCGACGGTTAGCACAGTTGCTGCTCAGTCATGGCGAAAAAACTATTTTCCCCTTGCCAGCCTCACACGCTGCCGTTAATATTCGTCCCCGCTGTCGCCCTGACAGCGTGTTGCGCTCTTAGCTCAGTTGGTTAGAGCACCACCTTGACATGGTGGGGGTCGATGGTTCGAGTCCATTAGAGCGCACCAAGTGCGTCCGTAGCTCAGTTGGTTAGAGCACCACCTTGACATGGTGGGGGTCGGTGGTTCGAGTCCACTCGGACGCACCAATATTTAGTATGCGCTCTTAGCTCAGTTGGTTAGAGCACCACCTTGACATGGTGGGGGTCGATGGTTCGAGTCCATTAGAGCGCACCACTTTCAGAATTTCTCCCGCTTGCGCAACCACGCTTTTATTGATCTACATCTGCTCCCTCTGCCGCTTTTTGATTGGTTTTCGCATACTTAGCGACTATACTGTCCCGCGTTGTTCTCTTGAAAGGTTTCAGCGATCACGTGCTTACTGCGATAACTCAAATGATTTGCGCAACAACAGCCTGGTGGTTACCAACCGTAACCGCACAACTTCCCTGCACGCCTGGCCTTCGTCACCTATTCTTACTCAGTGTTGTTCATTCCGTTCATAACCAGAATTTTCACTTCGATGCGCTGCCATCGGACTTCGCCCTTTATCATCCATCACAACTTACAGATAATCCGTCATGAAAAAGACTAAAATCGTTTGTACTATCGGCCCGAAAACCGAATCCGAAGAGATGCTGACCCAGCTGCTTGAAGCGGGCATGAATGTTATGCGTCTTAACTTCTCCCACGGCGATTACGCCGAGCATGGTCAACGCATCACCAACATGCGTGCCGTCATGGAAAAAACCGGTCGTCAGGCGGCTATTCTGCTGGATACCAAAGGCCCCGAAATCCGCACCATGAAGCTGGAAGGCGGCAACGATGCGTCACTGAAAGCGGGTCAGACTTTCACCTTCACCACCGATCAGAGCGTGATCGGCAACAGCGAACGTGTTGCGGTCACCTACCCTGGCTTCACCGCCGATCTGAAAATCGGTGACACCGTGCTGGTTGATGATGGCCTGATCGGTATGGAAGTGACCGACGTCACCGAAAACAGCGTGGTATGTAAAGTGCTGAACAACGGCGACCTGGGTGAGAACAAAGGCGTCAACCTGCCGGGCGTCTCCATTCAGCTGCCTGCGCTGGCGGAAAAAGATAAGCGTGACCTGATTTTCGGTTGCGAGCAGGGCGTTGACTTTGTCGCGGCCTCGTTCATCCGTAAACGTTCTGACGTGCTGGAAATCCGTGAGCACCTGAAACAGCACGGCGGCGAGCACATTCAGATCATCTCCAAGATTGAAAACCAGGAAGGCCTGAACAACTTCGACGAGATTCTGGAAGCCTCTGACGGCATCATGGTCGCGCGTGGCGACCTGGGCGTTGAGATCCCGGTTGAAGAGGTAATCTTCGCTCAGAAGATGATGATCAAGAAGTGTAATAAAGCGCGCAAAGTGGTGATCACCGCCACCCAGATGCTCGATTCGATGATCAAGAACCCGCGCCCTACCCGCGCTGAAGCCGGTGACGTGGCTAACGCCATCCTCGACGGCACTGACGCAGTGATGCTGTCAGGCGAAAGCGCCAAAGGCCGCTATCCGCTGGAGTCGGTCACCATCATGGCGACCATCTGTGAGCGTACCGATCGCGTCATGAAGCCGCGCATCGACAGCCAGAACGACACCCGCAAGCTGCGCATCACCGAGGCGGTCTGCCGCGGTGCGGTAGAGACCGCTGAGAAGCTGGAAGCTCCACTGATTGTGGTGGCGACCGAAGGCGGTAAATCAGCGAAAGCGGTGCGTAAATATTTCCCGAACGCCACTATCCTGGCGCTGACCACTAACCCGACCACCGCCCGTCAGCTGATCCTGAGCAAAGGGATCGAAACCCGCCTGGTCTCTGAAATCGCCTCTACTGACGATTTCTACCGCCTGGGTAAAGAAGCGGCGCTGGAAAGCGGCTATGGTCAGAAAGGCGACGTGGTGGTGCTGGTCTCAGGTGCATTAGTACCAAGCGGAACTACCAACACCGCCTCAGTACACGTCCTGTAAAACTATTTCGACCTTTAATTCAGAAGCGCCTTTCAGAGGCGCTTTTTTTATTTTTACTTAATACAAATGCCACAAAACTCCAATCGAAAATAACTATTCAAATTCACTTTACATTAAGGTTAATCCGATTAAATCCCTCTGTTTTCGCTAAATTTTTTTATCATCTGCTGCGATTCGCTGCTTCTTTGAGCGAACGATCAAATTTAAGCATCTTCTCATCAAAAATTTATTCTCAACTTAAAAAGCTTTGTGTAATACTTGTAAGGCTACATAGAGATTAACTCAATCTAGAGGGTATAAATAATGAATCGTACTAAACTGGTACTGGGCGCGGTAGTTCTGGCTTCAACTATGCTGGCTGGTTGCTCAAGCAACGCTAAAATCGACCAGCTGTCTTCAGACGTTCAGACTCTGAACGCTAAAGTTGACCAGCTGAGCAACGACGTGAACGCAGTGCGTTCAGACGTTCAGGCTGCTAAAGATGACGCAGCTCGCGCTAACCAGCGTCTGGACAACCAGGCTCACTCTTACCGTAAGTAAGAGTTCTGGTTTAAAAATGGCGCCTTTATGGCGCCATTTTTTTGCTCTTTTTTCAGCCCATACTGCTGCAATCACTATCAGGGCGCAGCTTTTTCCGCTTCAGCCTGCACCACCGGCGCTGCCGTAGTGGCTGAGTCGCGCTCCAGCCCCGCAGGCGGCGTGCCGCTGTTCTCGACCGGCTCACCCTGACTTACCAGCACCGGCATCCCTGAACGGCGCGCCAGGCTCGCTTTAATCAATGCCCTGTCGCTGCTGTCACTTTTCATAAACTGCTTCAGTCCGGCGCTCAGCGCTAACGGCATGGTCTGCGGATCATCCTTTTCGTTGTGGGACAACGGCTGATGGACCTCAACGTAACGTTTGCCATCCGGCTCTACCGCGTACTTAACCGGCTGATTGATAATCTGCACCCGCGTCCCTTTCGGCACCGAATTAAACAGCGCTTCAATATCTTCTGAACGCAGACGAATGCAGCCGGAGCTGACGCGCATCCCGATACCAAACTTCGCATTGGTGCCGTGGATCAGATACTGGCCGGTGCCACGCGCCAGACGCAGCGCAAACAGCCCCATCGGATTATCCGGCCCGGCAGGCACCACCGCGGGCAGCGTGACGCCCTCTTTGGCGTAGCGCTTACGGATGTTCTGCGTCGGCGTCCAGGTCGGATTAGGCACCTTCTGGCTGATCTGCGTCACCATCACCGGCGTCGCTGCGCCCAGCTGGCCAATACCAATGGGATAGACAATCACCTTGTCTTCGCCTTTGGGATAGTAGTAGAGCCGCAGCTCCGCCAGATTCACCACAATGCCTTCGCGCGGCGTATCGGGCAGCAGCATCTGTAGCGGCACGGTGAGCTGCGTGCCCGCTTTGGGCAGCCAGGGATCGGTGCCGGGATTCGCCTCCAGCAGGCCCAGCAGCCCCACCTGATAGCGGGCGGCAATCTCCTCCAGCGGACGTTTGTCATCAGGCACCTGAGCCAGTACGTTTTCGCCAATCAGGCGACTGTCAGGGGGTGGCAGCGGATATTCGGTGGCAAAGAGAGGTGCAGAGAGCCCAAAACAGGTCAGCAGCAATGCACCGGCTAAACGTAAAGCAGGTTTCATGCAATTTTCTCGTCAGATAAAAAAACAGACGCCGGGCGGCGTCTGTCGAGTGTAACTTAGCTGAGGTTCTGAGCGGTATGGCGAATAGACCGAATCATCGCCTCCAGCCCCTGCGACCGGGTCGGCGTCAGGTGCTGCATCAGCGCCAGTTCGCCAAACCAGTGGCGCACATCCAGCGCCAGAATGTCGGCGGGCGGCAGGTTCTGATAAAGGCTAAATACGATAGCAATCAGCCCCTTAACGATAGCCGCGTCACTGTCACCTTCAAAGGCGATGGAGCCATCCGGCTGCGGTGTCATTCTGATCCAGACCTGGCTCTGACAACCCGAAATCACGTTTTCCGGCTGATGCAGGGTTTCAGACGATTCCGGCAGTTTTGAGCCCAGTTCAATGATGTAGAGGTACTTCTCTTCCCAGTTGGCGCAACGGTTAAAGTTGCGGACCAGTTTCTCTTTATCCGGCAAATTCGCCATCGGTTACTCCGTTAAAACTGTTCAGCCGCCCAGCAGACGATGAATGCGCGTCAGGCCAGCAACCAGGCGATCCACTTCCTCTTCACTGTTATAGAAGGTGAAGGAGGCGCGGCACATCGCAGGCACATTGTAGTGCTGCATCAGCGGCATCGCGCAGTGGTGACCGGTGCGAATGGCAATCCCGTATTGATCAAGGAAGCTGCCGACATCATAGGCGTGGTGCTTGCCCAGATTGAAAGCGATAACGCCAGCGCGCGCCTGCGGACCGTAGATTTGGATGTCCGGCACCGTGGCCAGTTTATCGAGCGCGTAGTTCATCAGCGCGGTTTCACGCTGATGAATGGTATCCAGCCCCAGCGCCTGCACATAGGCCATCGCCGCGCCGAAACCAATAATGCCGCCGGTATTCGGCGTACCCGCTTCAAAACGCCAGGGCGCGCTGTTCCAGGTGGTGCCGGTAGGCAGCATCACCCGATCAATCATCGATCCGCCCCCTTCCCACGGTGGCATCTCATCCAGCAGCGCTTTGCGGCCGTAGAGAATACCGACGCCGTTTGGCCCATAGAGCTTATGGCTGGAGAAGACATAGAAATCGCAGCCGATATCCTGCAC
The DNA here is from genome assembly GCF_051336815.1 of Pantoea sp. C2G6. NCBI lineage: Bacteria > Pseudomonadati > Pseudomonadota > Gammaproteobacteria > Enterobacterales > Erwiniaceae > Pantoea > Pantoea sp. C2G6. Next base: position 521,955 of record NZ_JBGMNJ010000001.1, on the reverse strand, counting down.
GTCGACTTTGTCATGCATCACCGCCTGCGCGCCATCCACCAGGGTGACAACGCCAGCGGCTTTCGCCTGCGCGACGATCGCTTTTACCGGGTTGACCGTACCGAGCACGTTTGACACATGGGTCACGGCCAGCAGTCGGGTGCGGCTGTCAATCAGCCCCGCCAGCTGCTCCAGCGCCAGCTCGCCATTGTCGTTCAACGGCAGCACACGCACTTCGGCACCGGTGCGCTGCGCCAGCATCTGCCACGGGACGATGTTGGCGTGGTGCTCCATCTCCGTGATGATCAGGTTGTCACCCGCCTGGAGATGGCTGCTGCCCCAGCTGTTCGCTACCAGGTTGATCCCTTCGGTGGTGCCTTTAACGAAGACGATCTCTTCCTGCGATTGAGCGTTAAGAAAACGGGCCGCCTGATCGCGGACGTTTTCCATATCGCTGGTCGCCTGCTGGCTCAGCGTATGGATACCGCGGTGCACGGCCGCATAGCCGTGCTGATAGAAATGACTCTCGGCGTTGATCACCGAGAGTGGACGCTGTGCGCTGGCGGCACTGTCAAGATAGGCCAGCGGATGACCGTTGACCTCACGCTTCAGGATTGGGAAATCAGCCCTGATGCGTTCGAGATCGAAGTTCATCATACGTCGCCTCCAGGAAAACGTTCAGCAATGCGTTGCAGGACCGCCTGACGCAGCACTTCGTTTTCCAGCGCTTCGGTCAGTTCGGCGGCAAAGGCGTGGATGATCATGGTCTGCGCCGCGTCCTGCTCAATTCCGCGCGAACGCAGGTAGAACATCTGCTCATCATCGATACGGCCAATGGTGGCACCGTGGCTGCACTTCACGTCATCCGCATAAATTTCCAGCTGCGGTTTGGTGTCCACTTCGGAGAGTTTGCCCAGCAACAGGTTGTTGTTGGTCATCTGTCCGTCAGTTTTCAGCGCGTGCTGTGCCACTTTAATGTGACCGTTGAACACCGCACGGCCTTTGTCACGCACGATGGTTTTATGCATCTGGCGGCTGACGCAGTGGCCTTTGTTGTGCTCCAGGTAGGTACGGGTATCCGCCACTTCCTGTTTCACCGGCAGCACCAGGCTGTTGATCGCCAGCGTGCTGTTTTCGCCATTCAGCTGGGTACTGGTGTTATGACGCGACAGACCGGCGCCCAGCAGGAAGCTGGTGCTGCTGACCTGTGCATCATTACCAATCACCAGATCGTTATGGGCGAAGTGATAACTGTCGCGGCTCTCAAACGCCAGCTTGGTGTGCGTCAGTCTGGCATTGTCACCGACCGCAAAGGTGAAGCGGGCACCGGTGAAGTGGGCGCGCTCATCCAGCGAAACGTAGTGCTCAATGACTTCCGCTTCCGCGCTCTCATCCAGTTGCAGGTGATGACGGTGATGCACGGTGTTCATGCCCGCCTGCTGACCGCTGGTGATGTGCAGCAGGTAGAGCGGACGCGCCGCTGCCTTGCCACGCGCCAGGCGCAGTGTGGTCACCTCTTCCGCCAGGCTTTCGGTCAGATGCAGGAACACTTCGGGCTGCACCGCCGCCGGCAGGGAACGGCGCTCAGCGGCCACGCTGTGCTGGATCTCAAACAGCTCGCTGTCGCTGGTGCTGAACGCGGGCTGAAACTGACCGTCAACATAGACCAGCCGGATAGCGTCCAGCGGCAGCGCCAGCGCGTCAACCTGTTCGGCGCTCAGGGTCTGCGGCGCTTCCGGCAACACAAACTGCTGTGCCAGCAGCGACTCCAGCGGCGTATATTTCCAGTTTTCATGCTTGCGGGTTGGCAGGCCAACCCGCATCAGCTGCTGCCAGTGCTGCTGCGCCTGGAGTGAGCGCAGTTCACCGCGCGATTCAAACAGGTGATGCCACTGTTGCAGCGCAGAATCACTCTTCGTCGGTAAGCCAGCCATAACCTTGCTCCTCCAGCTGTTTCACCAGCGAGAAGTCGCCAGATTTCACGATTTTGCCCTGATAGAGAACGTGCACGAAGTCCGGCTTGATGTAGTCCAGAATACGCTGATAGTGGGTCACGATAATAAAGGCGCGCTTCTCGTCGCGCAGGCTGTTCACGCCGTTGGCCACAATTTTCAGTGCGTCAATGTCCAGACCGGAGTCGGTCTCATCCAGTATGCAGAGTTCCGGCTCCAGCGCCGCCATTTGCAGGATGTCGTTACGCTTTTTCTCACCGCCGGAGAAGCCGACGTTGACCGAGCGGGTCAGCAGATCTTCCGGCATCTTCAGCAGATGAATTTTCTCTTCGATAAAATCCTGGAAATCAAAGCGGTCCAGCTCGTCCTGCTGACGATATTTACGCACCGCGTTGACCGAGGTTTGCAGGAAGAACTGGTTGCTGACGCCCGGGATCTCTACCGGATACTGGAACGCCATAAAGATACCTTCGCCGGCACGCTCTTCCGGCGCCAGCTCCAGCAGATCTTTCCCTTTGAAGCTGACCGAACCGCCGGTGACTTCATAATCTTCACGTCCCGCCAGCGTCGCTGACAGGGTACTTTTACCTGAGCCGTTCGGGCCCATAATCGCGTGCACTTCACCAGGTTTAATCTCCAGGTTCAGGCCACGCAAAATGGCTTTATCTTCAACACTGACTTGCAAATCTTTAATGCTTAACATGCTTATTCCTTCACATTGCTTCCGGCAACGCGTGTGACGGCATCAGCCCACACTGTGCTCAAGGCTGATGGCTAACAATTTCTGGGCTTCGACAGCGAACTCCAGCGGCAGCTCCGAAAATACGTCTTTACAGAAGCCGTTAACGATCATCGAAATGGCGTCTTCTTCACTGATACCGCGTTGCAGACAGTAGAACATCTGATCTTCGCCGATACGTGATGTCGTGGCTTCATGCTCAAGCTGAGCGGTATTATTGCGGGTTTCAACATACGGGAAGGTATGCGCGCCACAATCGGGACCAATCAGCATCGAGTCACACTGCGTAAAGTTACGGGCGTTGGTGGCGGTTGGCATGATTTTCACCAGTCCGCGATAGGTGTTCTGACTTTTACCGGCCGAGATCCCTTTGGAGATAATGGTCGATTTGGTGTTTTTACCAATGTGGATCATCTTGGTGCCGGTATCGGCCTGCTGACGACCGCTGGTCAGGGCCACCGAGTAGAACTCACCTACAGAATAGTCCCCGCGCAGAATACAGCTCGGGTATTTCCAGGTGATGGCGGAGCCGGTTTCAGACTGCGTCCAGGACATCTTGCTGTGGTCGCCTTCACACAGCGCACGCTTGGTGACAAAGTTGAGGATACCGCCCTCGCCTTCGCCGCCAGGGAACCAGTTCTGCACCGTTGAATATTTTACTTCGGCGTTTTTGTGAATAATCACTTCCACCACCGCCGCATGCAGCTGATAGCTGTCACGCACTGGCGCTGAACAGCCTTCGATGTAGCTGACATAGCTGTCTTCATCGGCGATCAGAATGGTACGTTCGAACTGACCGGTTTTCGCCGCGTTGATGCGGAAGTAGGTCGACAGCTCCATCGGACAGCGCACCCCTTTCGGGATATAGACAAAGGTGCCGTCCGAGGCGACCGCCGAGTTCAGCGCCGCGAAGAAGTTGTCGTTAGCCGGAACCACGGTGCCGAGATACTGCTTCACCAGCTCCGGGTGCTCCTGGATCGCTTCGCCGAATGAACAGAAGATAATCCCCTGCTCCGCCAGCTTGCCACGATAGGTGGTCGCTACTGACACCGAGTCAAAAATGGCGTCGACCGCCACTTCCCGGCCTTCACGCACCGGCACGCCCAGCTGATTAAAGGCGTTCTCCACCTCCTGCGTCAGATAGTCGCTGGCGGGTGTGCTGCCTGAAGCCTGGGTCGCGCCCGGTTCAGAAGCGCAGCTGTCATCGCAGTTGCCGCAGGAGGGTGCGGAATAGTAGCTGTAATCCTGATAGTCGAGTTTTTCGTAATGCGCTTTCAGCCAGTGTGGCTCTTCCATTTCCAGCCAGGCCCGAAACGCTTTAAGACGAAACTCCAGCATCCACTCTGGCTCGTTACGCTTGGCCGAGATCGCCCGCACCACATCTTCATTGATGCCGTTGGCAAATTCTTCGGTTTGCAGTTGGGTAAAGAAGCCCTCTTTGTAGTTGAGCTTGCCTTCCCAGATTTGTACATCGTCAGATGTTTCGCTGTGTCGTGACATATTTCACTTACTCGACGCCAAAGCTCTCACCGCACCCGCAGGCGTGCTGAGCTTTAGGGTTATTGAATTTAAAAATCTGATTCAGGCCTTCGCGAACGTAGTCCAGCTCGGTGCCATCAACGAATGGCATCGCCTGAAGCGGCACAAACAGCGTTGCGCCGTGGAAAGAGAACTGCAAATCCTCTTCGGCGGGCTCTTTCACCAGATCCATAACATAACCAAAACCGGCGCAGCCGGATTGTTTCACACTCAGGCGTAGCCCCTTGACATCAGGGTCCTGAGCCGCCAGATTGAGAATTTGTTGCGCTGCGGTTTCAGTCAGCGTCAGCCCTTTCCAGACAAAATCGTCGGGTGAGAAAGAGTCTGTATTAACGGATGCCATGTTGATACCTCTTGAGTCAGGACCTTTTCAGGCTATCCCTCTATGGTAGTGATCTGACCAATCACTTCAACCTCTTGTTTTGCAGGGATAATCATCTTGTGCTGTTTTATTTGCCTATTTATTAAGCATAGCCTCTTCAACTCACTTTGGGGTGAGACAGTCAGCGTGAAGACGCCGGTGATAACCTATTAATAATTCACTCTTTTTAAAAAAATCATTTTTACGAAAAATGCTTATTGATAGGTTACGCCTTTCTGTGATGTAAACAGATTGTTATTTCCGATTATACCGACAGGCACCATAAATCGATAAATTTTTCTGTCCGGCGATTGCAATCAGGCCACAGATGAATATGATAATTATTATCATTCACATCCAGAGTGACATTATGCCGCTTTCGCTTTCAGCCTGGCTGCAACAGAAAATCGACCAGTATCAATTTTCGCTGCGTGATCTCACGCTCGACGTTTATATGGCGCAGGCGAAACTGGATCGGGACGACGCGACCATTCAGCAATTACGTCAGTTTAACGATATTTGTCAGGATATGGCAGAGGTCTGCCAGTTGAACGGTGACGATCTGAGCTACCTGCACGCCCTGGGTAAACTGCATCATCGCCTGGTGCAGGAGATGGCCAACGACGCGCGCGATCGTTTGTTTCGCCTTCAGGCCTGGCAACTGGCGCGCCTCTCTCTGACCCGCCTCAGTCATCAACTGGCGCTGGTCGGCGAGTGGGACAAAGCCACCGTGCTGCAACGTGAATTTGCACGCCACGCGGGCTGGATATTCTAATCCAGCCACGGCGTGACGTCGCGCACAATTTTTTTACACCAGCGTTAACAACGCCTGCAACGGATGGCGCATGCCGTTGCCTTCAATGCGCTTCACCTGACTGCGGCAGGAGTAGCCGGTCGCAAGACAGCGCTGACGCGGCAGGCGCTGAAGCTGTGGATGCCAGGAGAGCGCGTAGATCCCCAGCGAGTTGTCGAGGTTTTGACTCTCATGGCCGTAGGTGCCCGCCATGCCACAGCAGCCGACGCTGATATTCTCCAGCCTGGCGCCAAAGCGGGAAAAGATCGCCTGCCACTGGTTCGGCGTGGAGGGCAGCGAAGTCACCTCGGTACAGTGCGCAAACAGATACCAGGCTTCTCCGCTGGTACTCTGTACTTCACGCCCGGCCAGCGCACGCTCCAGCCATTCATGCACCAGCAGCACATTAAAGGTTCCGCGCGCCTCACCCAGCGTCTGGCGATACTCATCGCGGTAGCAGAGAACGGTAGCTGGATCGACCCCCACCATCGGCATCTCCAGCTGCGCCACCCGATTGAGGAAATCGGCGGTGCGGGCGGCGGTGCGCGCGAAGCGTTGCAGGAAGCCTTTAACATGCTGCGCTTTGCCGTTCGGGGAGAACGGCAGCAGCACCGGACGATAGCCCAGCTTCTCAATCAGCCTGACAAAGTCGCTGACCAGCTGGGCTTCATAGAAACTGGTGAAGGGGTCCTGCACCACCAGCACATAGCCGTCGCGTTCCGCGGCGGGCAGCTTTTCGAGCTGCTCCAGCGTCATATTCATGGCGGGATGGCCGCTGAGCTGCTGTTTCAGGTTGGGCGCGGAGAGCAGCGGCAGATCAACCATGCCGATATGCTTTTTGCTTAACTCTTTCACCCACGGCTGACGCAGGAAGAAATTGAACACTTTTGGCGCTTTCGCCATCAGTGGCGCGTAACTCTCGACCGCAGCCACCAGATGGTCGCTGGCCGGACGCAGATAGCGGGTGTGATAGAGCTGTAAGAAGCGCGAACGGAAAGCGGGCACGTCGATTTTAATCGGGCACTGGGTCGAACAGGCTTTGCACGCCAGGCAGCCTGACATCGCCTCTTTGACCTCATGGGAGAAATCATATTCGCCCTTGCTGGCGTGCCAGCTGTTGCGGGTACGGGCGATCAGGGCACGCAGCGACAGGCGATTTTCCGGCAGCTGTTTTTCCAGCATCAGCGGATCGACACCCTGCCCGGCCAGCAGCCGCAGCCACTCCCGCGTCAGCGCCGCACGCCCTTTCGGCGAGTGGATGCGGTTGCGGGTAATCTTCATTGAAGGACACATCGGACTGCGGGCATCAAAGTTAAAGCAGAGCCCGTTGCCATTACACTCCATCGCGCCGCGCCACTCATCCCGCACCGTAAGCGGGATCTGTCGATCCCAGGTGCCACGCTTCACCGCGTCGACCTGCATCATTTCGTCATCACGGTTAAACGGGGTGCAGATCTTGCCAGGGTTCAGCCGGTTGAGCGGATCGAAGGCGGCCTTAATCCGGCGCAGTTCATTAAACAGCGTCTCACCGAAGAAATCCGGGCTGTACTGGGCGCGGAACCCTTTGCCATGTTCGCCCCACAGCAGACCGCCGTAGCGCGCCGTGAGCGCCACCACCTGGTCGGAGATCTGCTTCATCATCATCTCCTGCTGCGGATCGCACATATCCAGCGCCGGACGCACGTGCAGCACGCCAGCGTCAACATGGCCGAACATGCCATAACTCAGCCCGTGGCTGTCGAGTAGCTGACGAAATTCGACAATGTAATCCGCCAGCTTCTCTGGCGGCACGGCGGTATCTTCCACAAACGGAATCGGTTTGGCGCGCCCTTTGGCGTTACCCAGCAGCCCGACCGCTTTTTTACGCATGTTATAGATGCGCTCAATGCCTTGCAGATCGTCACAGAGCTGATAACCGATAACGCCGCCCTGCTCTGCGGCCATCAGGGTGTCAAGACGCTCGCATAACCGTGCGATCTGCTGTTCAATCAGCGCCGCGTTGTCACCGGCGAACTCCACGATGTTCAGGCCCTGCATCTCTTTATCCGGTACGTCGGCGATCAGCTCGCGCACCGAGTGCCAGACAATATCTTCACGCGCCAGGTTCAGCACTTTCGAGTCGACGGTCTCTACCGACAGCGCCTGCGCCTCGACCATAAAGGGCGCGTTGCGCAGCGCGGAGTCAAAGGAGTCATACTTGATGTTTACCAGCCGTCTTACCTTGGGAAGCGGCGTAATATCGAGCCGGGCTTCAGTAATAAAGGCCAGGGTGCCTTCAGCGCCACACAGCAGCCGCGTCAGGTCAAAGGTTTGCATATCGTCGCTGAACACATGACGCAGATCGTAGCCGGTCAGGAAGCGGTTCAGCCGGGGGAACTTTTCCAGGATCAGCGCACGCTGCTCGCGGCAGCGCTCCAGCACCTGCTGATAGATGCGCCCTTCCGGTGTCGCGGTCTGCGCCAGGGTTTCAGCCAGCGCGGTCGCCATCGGCCGGGTATCGAGGATCTCACCGCCCAGCAGCACGGCGCGCAGGCCGAGCACGTGATCGGAGGTTTTGCCATAGACCAGCGACCCCTGGCCGGAGGCATCGGTATTGATCATGCCGCCCAGCGTGGCGCGGTTACTGGTCGACAGCTCGGGCGAGAAGAAGAAGCCATAGGGTTTCAGCCAGGCGTTAAGCTGATCTTTAATCACGCCCGCTTCGACCCGCACCCAGCCCTCGTCGGTATTAATCTCCAGAATGCGGTTCATGTAGCGGGACATATCCACCACAATGCCCTGATTCAGCGACTGACCGTTGGTGCCGGTGCCGCCGCCGCGCGGGGTAAATACCAGCGTGGCAAAACGGGCTTCACCGGCCACGCGGGCGATCAGCGCCACGTCAGCGGTTGAGCGCGGAAACAGCGCGGCATCGGGCAGCAGCTGATAGATGCTGTTATCGGTGGAGAGTGAGAGACGATCAGCATAGCTGGTCGCCATGTCGCCGGTAAAACCCTGCTGCTTCAGCGACTCAAGGAATGTCAGCACCAGCTGAACCAGGCCCGGTGCCTGCGAAATCTGTGGGATCATGATTGTCTGACCGAAGGTGTTGTAAACGTTTGCGTTTATGCGTGAGCGATTTCTCGTTTTATCATATTTTTTCAGCGCCTGCCCTTTTTTCAGACAGGGAATCTGAACGGGCTTGCCGCGGCAATGTGCGGCAAGGCTGCGCCGTTAAGGCGCCATTGCGGCCCAGACCGGCGTTTCCACTCGTCTCTGTTGCCGTTTTGTTCCGGGGTCGCGCCGCGGCAGCCACCGATGTTACGCCTGCTGAGACAAAAACCTTTCCCGCCAGCTCTGTTTAATCCGCAGCAAATAGATCATGATAAAAACGGGCATCCGAATGCCCGAAAATGAAGGATTAAGACGAGGTTATGAGTCAATGATGAAAAGCCAGTACCGGGACATGGATCTACCGCAAATTCTCTTTACCCTGATGTTTATTCTGCTCCTTATCATCGCCTGTCTGTGGGTGGTGCAGCCCTTTATTCTGGGCTTTGCCTGGGCCAGCATGGTGGTGATCGCCACCTGGCCACTGATGCTGAAGTTTCAGCGTCTGCTGTGGGGACGCCGTTCACTGGCGGTTATCGTAATGACATTGCTGTTGCTGCTGCTGTTTATTATCCCGATCGCCCTGCTGGTCAGCAGCCTGATCGATAACAGCGCGCCGGTGATCGCCTGGGTCTCGCAGGGACACCTGATGCCACAGCTGTTGTGGCTTAATGATGTGCCGATGGTCGGTGAGAAGCTCTATGCCAGCTACGATAAGCTGGTCGCGGGCGGCGGCTCCGGCATCATGGCGAAAATTCAGCCCTACATTGGCCGCACGACCGGCTTTTTTGTGGCCCAGGCCGGGCATTTTGGCCGCTTTATGATCCATCTGGCGGTGATGCTGCTGTTCAGCGTACTGCTCTACTGGCGGGGCGAACAGGCGGCCCAGGGCATTCGTCACTTCGCGTTCCGCATGGCTGGCCGGCGCGGGGACGCGGCGGTGCTGCTGGCTGCGCAGTCGATTCGCGCCGTGGCGCTTGGCGTGGTGGTCACCGCGCTGGTACAGGGCGTGCTGGGCGGCATCGGTCTGGCCATCTCCGGCATCCCCTACGCCACGCTGTTAACCGTGCTGATGATCCTCTGCTGTCTGGTGCAGATTGGACCGCTGCTGGTGCTGGTGCCCGCCATTATCTATCTCTACTGGAGTGGCGACACCACCTGGGGCACGGTGCTGCTGGTCTGGAGCTGTGTGGTCGGCACGCTGGATAACGTTCTGCGCCCGATGCTGATTCGCATGGGTGCCGATCTGCCGATGATCCTGATCCTCTCTGGCGTGATTGGCGGGCTGGTCGCCTTCGGAATGATTGGTCTGTTTATCGGCCCGGTGGTGCTGGCGGTCTCTTATCGTCTGGTTTCGGTCTGGGTCCATGAAGCCCCGGCGCCAGACAGTGACGCGCAGGCGGTAGCCGATGCGCTCGCCGACCATGAAGAGACCTTTCCCCGTCCCTGATCCCAGCCATTAACGTTCAGCGTCTCACTGTTGCGTCAGCAATGATTAGTGCGGTTAATGATGATTAACCGCACCCCTTATCTGATGTCACGCAATTTTTGTTTTTCATTAATGAATTTTAAGAAAAAAGCCATCTTTAGCCCGAAACAGACCATACAGGGCTAAAAAAGATTATTTTCTGCACTGTTTCTTAAGCCAAATGGCAGGGAAAAGGTGACAAAAGATTATCGGCTTTAAACTAATAAGAGGATTCTTAAAGACGCCAGCCAGCCATCTGAATAACATATTTCCTATGTTCGAAATCAACCTACTGATTTCTAAACAACCTTCTTCCCCCTGAGTAGAGTAAAGAATTGCTGTGTGTAGTCTTTGCCCATCCCCTGTGATGGGCTTTTTTTTTGCCTGACGCTGGCCAGACAGACACAGAAAAGGCCAGCAAAGCTGGCCTGTTGTTATTGATTACACGCTGGATCTGAACCTTTTATTACTGCTGGCCGTGCCCGCTTATCTGGCTCAGCGCGCCATCCGTGGCAGCAACACCCACCGCCTCCCGGTTTACCCGTCTTCAGGCCGTTTTATTTAGCTGCGCCAGAGTGACCCAGGTTTCCACCACGGTGTCCGGGTTCAGGGAAAGGCTGTCGATCCCCTCCTCCATCAGCCAGGCGGCGAAATCCTGGTGATCGGACGGCCCCTGACCACAGATGCCGACATATTTCCCCTGCTGCTTCGCCGCCCGGATCGCCATTGAAAGCAGCGCTTTGACCGCTTCGTTACGCTCATCAAACAGCGCCGAGACCACCCCAGAGTCGCGATCCAGTCCCAGCGTCAGCTGGGTCATGTCATTAGAACCGATGGAGAAGCCATCAAAATATTGCAGGAACTGCTCTGCCAGCAGCGCATTCGACGGGATTTCACACATCATGATCACTTTCAGCCCGTTCTCGCCGCGTTTCAGCCCCTGACGCGCCAGCTCTTCCACCACCGCCTGCGCCTGATCCACGGTTCGCACAAACGGGATCATAATCTCCACGTTAGTGAGGCCCATCTCATTACGCACCCGCTTCACCGCTTCACACTCCAGGGCGAAACAGTCACGGAAGCTGTCAGCCACATAGCGACCGGCCCCGCGGAAGCCCAGCATCGGGTTCTCCTCTTCCGGCTCGTAGCGTTCACCGCCCACCAGGTTAGCGTATTCGTTAGTTTTAAAGTCGGAAAGTCGCACAATTACCCGTTTCGGCGCAAATGCCGCCCCAAGGGTGGCAATCCCCTCGGTCAGCCGTCCGATGTAGAACTCCACCGGATCGTCGAAGCCTTTCATCATTTTGCGGATCTGCTGCTGCAATTCCGGCGTCTGCTGATCAAACTCCAGCAACGCTTTTGGATGCACCCCAATCATCCGGTTAATGATAAATTCCAGCCGCGCCAGGCCTACCCCTTCGTTAGGCAGACAGGCGAAATCAAAGGCGCGGTCGGGGTTGCCGACGTTCATCATAATTTTCAGGGGCAGTTCAGGCAGTGAATCGACCTGCGAACTGGTGACATCAAAGTCGAGCTGCTGATCATAGACATAGCCGGTATCGCCTTCGGCGCAGGAGACCGTCACGCTGTGCCCCTCTTTCAGCCGATCGGTGGCGTCGCCACAGCCCACCACGGCGGGGATCCCCAGCTCACGCGCAATAATAGCGGCGTGACAGGTTCGCCCGCCCCGATTGGTGACAATCGCTGACGCTTTTTTCATGATCGGCTCCCAGTCCGGGTCGGTCATGTCAGTCACCAGCACATCGCCTTTTTCAATCCGGTTCATTTCGCTGATGTCGTGGATCACTTTCACCACGCCCGCGCCGATACGATGGCCGATAGCGCGCCCTTCCACTACCACGTTGCCCTGGCCCTGTAGCGTGTAGCGCTCCATCACCTGCCCGTTTGAACGCACCGTTTCGGGACGCGCCTGGACAATAAAGAGTTTGCCGGTATGTCCATCTTTCGCCCACTCGATGTCCATTGGCCGCTGATAGTGCTGCTCAATCAGCACCGCCTGCTTCGCCAGCGCCTGAACCTCATCGTCGCTCAGGCAAAAACGATCGCGTTCCGCCTCAGGAACATCCTCAATCCGCACCTGTTCGCCATGCTGCTGTGACGCCGCATAGACCATGCGGACCTTCTTCGAGCCCATGTTGCGTCGCACAATCGCCGGGCGATCGGCCGCCAGCGTCGGCTTGTGGACATAGAATTCATCCGGGTTAACGGCACCCTGCACCACCATTTCGCCCAGCCCCAGCGCGGCGGTAATAAAGACCACCTGATCAAAACCAGACTCGGTATCAATGGTGAACATCACACCCGAGGCGGCCAGATCGGAGCGCACCATGCGCTGAATACCGGCAGAGAGCGCCACGCCACGGTGGTCGTAGCCCTGATGCACGCGGTAAGAGATCGCCCGGTCATTAAACAGCGAGGCAAAGACATGCTTCACCGCCACCATCACCGCCTCGATGCCCTGCACATTCAGGAAGGTCTCCTGCTGCCCGGCAAACGAGGCGTCGGGCATATCTTCCGCGGTGGCTGACGAACGCACCGCAAAGGAGGCGGCATCATCATCGGCGGAGAGCTGCTGGTAGGCCTCCAGAATCGCCGATTCCAGTTCCGGCAGGAACGGCGTCTCCACCACCCACTGGCGAATCTGCTTACCGGCCTTGGCCAGCGCATCAACATCATCAATATCGGTGTTATCCAGCAAGGCATAAATGCGCTGGTTCAGCCCGCTTTGATCGAGGAAAAGATTAAACGCATAGGATGTGGTCGCAAATCCATTGGGCACAGAGACCCCGAGCGACGACAGATTAGTAATCATTTCACCCAGCGAGGCATTTTTGCCCCCCACGCGATCAACATCATGCATACCCAGCTGGTTATACCAGAGCACCAGCGGCTGTTCGCCTGTATTGGACATTGAACTTATCCTTTATCAATGAATGGTCAGAGTGACGCATCGGTAATTAACCTCTTCACCCTGGCATACCCTTCCCTGAATAACGACGTGTTGAATCGTTAAAGCAGATTTTCAGCCGCAGTTTCAGAATTGCGCAGGCGCTTTATGCCTGTTGCGCAAAACCACTATTTTCCGCTAACTGATTGATGCAGCAGCAAATCGCCATTTTTCAGCCACTTAATAATTGTTTTTTGTTGCGCAACAAACGGGCGGGCTATTAACGCGCTGGCGAAGATAAAAAAGAAGATGAGAGAACGAAACGCCTTTTCATTTTTCAGCGTAGCACTAAAAACGGCGTCATAATTCAGATCTGCATTCCGAAAAATAAAAACAGAGATGATTTATCGCCGGGCATGGCTCATGCTGGTCGCTCCCCCTTGCTGAGACGGATTGGGTCATGACGACTGACAGAAGCGTATTTTATATTTCCGATGGGACGGCGATTACCGCCGAAGTGCTGGGTCATGCGGTGCTGTCGCAGTTTCCGGTGAATATCACCAGCCTGACGCTGCCCTTTGTGGAAAATGTGCAGCGGGCACAGGCGGTTAAAGCGCAGATTAACGCGCTCTATCAGCAGAGCGGCGTGCGGCCGCTGGTCTTCTTCTCCATCGTCACCCCGGAAGTGCGCGACATCATCGTGCAGAGCGAGGGGTTTTGTCAGGACATCGTGCAGGCGCTGGTGGCACCGCTGCAACAGGAGCTGGGCTTATCGCCCGCGCCGGTCGCGCACCGTACCCACGGCCTGGACGCCAGCAACCTCGGCAAATATGATGCGCGCATTGCGGCGATCGATTACACCCTGGCGCATGACGACGGCATTTCACTGCGTGGCCTGGAAGATGCCCAGGTGATCCTGCTGGGCGTCTCGCGCTGTGGCAAAACGCCCACCAGCCTCTATCTGGCGATGCAGTTTGGTATCCGCGCCGCCAACTACCCGTTTATCGCCGATGATATGGATAACCTCAAATTGCCGCCTGCGCTGCGCGCCCATCAGCATAAGCTGTTCGGACTGACGATCGATCCTGAACGGCTGGCGGCGATTCGGCAGGAGCGGGCGGAAAATACCCGTTACGCCTCGATGCGTCAGTGCCGGCTGGAGGTGGGTGAAGTGGAAGCGCTGTTCCGCACCCACCAGATTCGCTATCTCAACAGCACCAACTATTCGGTGGAGGAGATCGCTACCAAGATCCTCGACATTATGGGACTGACGCGCCGCATGTACTGAGCACCGATCCCGCTGCGTAATGTAAAGTACCGCTGCCGTCGGTTTTGATTTCATTATTGAATTCCGGGTTGAATTCGCAGGCTAATGGTTTATTGTGACCACCATCACTTCCCGGTATTTCACCGCTGCGAAGAACCCGTTTCGAGAAACTCATGAACAAAACCGACGAACTGCGTACCGCACGCATTGCCAGTCTGATTACCCCTGCCAGCCTGGCGGCTGAGCATCCTGTTTCGGCGGCGATCGCTGACAACGTCACCGCCGCCCGTAAACGTATTGCCCGTATCCTGACCGGTGAAGATCCCCGCCTGCTGGTGGTGATTGGCCCCTGCTCACTGCACGACCCCAAAGCGGCGCTGGAGTATGCAGCGCGCCTGAACGACTTACGCAGTCGCTATCAGGATCGGCTGGAAATTGTGATGCGCGCCTACTTTGAGAAGCCGCGCACCGTGGTGGGCTGGAAAGGTCTGATCTCCGATCCCGATCTCGACGGCAGCTATGATGTGAACCGCGGCATCGGTATTGCCCGCCAGTTGCTGATCGACATCAATGCGCTGGGCTTACCCACCGCCACCGAATTTCTGGATATGGTGATAGGTCAGTTTATTGCTGACCTGATCAGCTGGGGCGCGATTGGCGCACGCACCACCGAAAGCCAGATCCACCGCGAAATGGCCTCGGCGCTCTCCTGCCCGGTGGGCTTTAAAAACGGCACCGATGGCAATGTGCGTATCGCCGTGGATGCGATCCGCGCCGCGCGCGCCAGCCATATGTTCCTCTCGCCCGATAAGCAGGGCCAGATGACCATCTATCAGACCAGCGGCAACCCGCATGGCCATGTGATCCTGCGCGGCGGAAAAGAGCCCAACTACCATGCCCGCGACGTGAACGCGGCGGCGGAGAGTCTGGCGGAGTTTAATCTGCCACAACAGCTGGTGATCGACTTCAGCCACGGCAACTGCCTGAAGCAGCATCGCCGCCAGCTTGATGTGGCGGCGGATGTGGCTAAGCAGATTAAATCGGGGTCGCGCGCCGTTGCCGGGGTGATGATTGAGAGCTTCCTGCAAGAGGGCAACCAGAAAGTGGTCAGCGGCGAACCGCTGGTCTACGGCCAGTCGATTACCGATCCCTGCCTCGGCTGGCAGGATAGCGAAGCGGTGCTCGCGCTGCTGGCCGGGGCGGTCTCTCATCGCTTTTAAATCAGCTGGAGCAGCTGACCTCTAAGGTTTTGCCCCACTCTGGCGGCCGCTGACGATACTCAGCGGCGGTCAGATCGCTGAAGGGCTGCTGTAACGCCTGATGCAGGCGGGCCAGTGCGCCCTGCTCTCCCCGCTCCGCCTCTTCAATCGCCTGCTGCGCCAGATAGTTACGCAGAACCAGCGCCGGATTGGCGGCTTTCATCAGGGTCTGACGCGCCTCATCGCTGACCTGCTCCTGCAACAGCCGGTTGCGATAGCGCTGATACCAGCGGTCGAACGCCTCGCGGTCGATAAATTCATCACGCAGTGGCGAACGGGTTTCACTCTGCTGCGTCTCACTCAGCAGCCGGAATGTCAGGGTGTAGTCGCTGTGCTCCTGGGTCATTAACGTCAGCAGTTCGGTCAGGATCGCATTGTCATCGCTCTCCGCCGTCAGCAGGCCGAGTTTCGCCCGCATCCGTTCGCCCCACACCCGCATCAGCTCAGGTTCGTAGGCACTCAGAGCCGTGCGCAGTTGCTCCGTGGTCAGCAGCCCCGACAGCGCATGCGCCAGCCGGTTAAGATTCCATAGCCCGATCATCGGCTGATTTTCGAAACTGTAGCGCCCCTGGTAGTCACTGTGATTACAGATGTAGTCGGGCTGATAGTCATCGAGAAAACCAAACGGGCCATAGTCGAGGGTCAGGCCAAGAATCGACATATTATCGGTGTTCATCACGCCGTGGGCGAAGCCGACGCTCTGCCACAGCGCAATCAGGCGGGCGGTGCGTAACACAATGTCGGTGAACCAGAGCTGATAGCGGTCCGCTTCCCCGTCCAGATGCGGCCAGTGATGGCGGATGGCATAGTCGGCCAGCTGCTGCACCTTCTCCTGCTGCTGACCGTAAAAGAAGTGTTCAAAGTGACCGAAGCGTAAGTGACTGGGGGAAATGCGCATCAGCATCGCGCCGCGCTCTGTGGTTTCACGATAGACCGGCTCATCGCCAATCGACAGCGTCAGCGCGCGCGTGGTAGGGATGCCCAGATGGTGCAGCGCTTCTGAGGCGAGAAATTCGCGCACGCTGGAACGGATCACCGCGCGACCGTCGCCCATACGTGAATAGGGTGTCAGGCCCGCGCCCTTCAGATGCCAGTCCAGTTTACTGCCATCATCGAGCCGCTGCTCACCCAGCAGAATGCCGCGCCCGTCCCCCAGCTGACCGGCCCAGACGCCAAACTGATGACCACTGTAAACCTGCGCCAGCGGTTGCATGCCAGGCAGCAGCGCCGCGCCGTGCCAGACCGGGTGGCCGTCACCGGCGAAAAGCGCGCTTTCCAGCCCCATAGAGGCCGCCAGTGGCGCGTTGTGGTAGAGCAGGCGTCCGCCTGCCAGCGGCGCAGGATTCAGCGCGCTGTAGCACCCGGTCAGTTCACGGAACCAGGTGTTGTCAAAAGATACCTTGCCTGAGGACATTGTTGCTCCCTTGCGACGCTCAGCGATACGTCGGTTAGCCAAAACCTTCAGTGTAACGCTGATTCAGGGATTAAACAGGTCTCATCAGCCCGGCTGCTGTGAAGAGGGCACACGATTGTCGGCACAGAGCAGCGAATGGAGCGCGTCAGATTTGACCACCGGGAAGAGCGCGCCCTGGAAATCGACGCCGGTCAGCTGGCCCGCTTTATCCAGCAGCGCTTCATCATCGATACCACAAATAATGATGCGATCGCAGTGGGGACGGAAATTGTCGATAATACTCTGAATAAAGGGCGCGAAAGAGGCCCGCTTTGCCAGCGCATGAATAAAATCTTTATCAAGGCAGATGCAGTTAAATAAATTATCGTAGACCGCATTAGCCGGAGATTTCCCGGCACCAAAATGGGACAGTGATAAATTAAATTCAGCCGCCAGGCTCGCCAGCAACGGATTATTTCTGCCGCGTCTGAGTTGCGGAAACGTTTCAGTGATATTCAGCATGATGAACGGCAGCTGCTTTATTTTACGCATCAGCAGTTCGCTGGTCAGCAGGGTTCTGGCCATGCCATCATCAAGGCGAATAAAGGCTAATACCGAATGCCTTTCAAATAGCGCGCGGTACTGCTCCAGCAAACCGACCTGACTTTGTAACAGGCGCAGCTGCTGCGACTCATCGATCTGTGGCAGCAGGAGATCCTGCGGCAGCGTAATGGGGGCGCTGTCGTGCACAAACTGCGTGACCAGCTCCACAGCCGTTAACCGTCCATCAACGTCACAGACAGGATAAAACCAGATTTCCGACTGATAGTCGGCCGACAGATGAATTTTCATTTTGATGCCAGAATATGCGGCGATGGGGCTATCGTATAGGATTGGATAGTCGCAGGCAATAGGGCCAAATCATTGATGAGATGGACTTCTTTGCCCTTCCACCGCCGTTTGACCGCTGAACCTCACGCTTAAGCCAAATAAGGCTGGCAAAACTACGGTTATTAGTGGAATTAAATCGGACATCAACAGGATTAATAGAATCCCCTTTGATAACTGTCATTTAAAATAAAACTTCACCCTGCTCCGTTCGCTCTATTTAAAATTGGACTTAAGTCTGTTTATCGCTGGCGCTGATTAAATACGGCGTGCCTGCCAGAACACTTTGCGCCAGTAAACATTGTCCAGCGAAGAGCGGATCACGCCCTGACTGGTGGAGGCATGAATAAAGGCGTTATCGCTATCATAAATGCCGACATGCAGACCGTTCTCTCCCCGGCCGGTTTTAAAGAAGACCAGGTCGCCGGGCAGCAGCTCATCTTTGCTGATGCGCGTGCCGATGTCACTCTGCGCCGAAGTGGTGCGTGGCAGCTGAAGGGCGAATTTGTCGCGGAAGGTCAGATAGACAAAGCCGGAGCAGTCGACACCGCGACGACTCATGCCGCCGTAGCGATAGGGCGTGCCCCGCCAGTGACCCAGCTGATCGTTCAGTTCTGCAATCACGGTGATCGAGTCAGAAAGACGGCCATTAATCGGCGGCGCATGATGACTGCATCCCGTCAGCAGCAGAATCAAAATCAGCAAACCCAGACGCATCGCCAAATGTCCTTATCAGAAGTTGCAACCGGCTTAATGTAGCGGTAAAGCCCGCCGGGTAGCAAGCCTCAGGGCAATACCGTCAGCAGCCTGTGCCCTTCCAGCACCAGTTGCCGGAACGTCACCTGATAAAGCGGTGACAATCGCTGCGGGGTCAGCACCTCCGCCGCTGTGCCCTGGGCGATCAATTGCCCCTGCCCCATCAGCCAGACGCGATCGGCCTGCTGTAGCGAGTGGTTGAGGTCATGGCTGCTGGCGATAACGCCGATCCCCGCCGCACAGAGTTCCGCAAGCAGATCGTCTGCCGCCTTCTGCTGGGCAATATCCAGCGCGCTGAAAGGCTCATCAAGGATCAGCAGCCGCCCCTGTGCGTTGATCTGCGGGTCCACCTGCGCGCAAACCGCGGCCAGTCTGACCCGCTGCCATTCTCCACCGGAAAGCTGGCTCAGCGAACGGGTCAATTTGTCATGCAGTTGCAGCCGATGCAGCAGCGTGCTGAGCCGTGTCTCTGCCTGCGCCCCGGCGGAACGGAGATGCAGCCGTAAATAGTGCCAGACCGGCATCGGGCTCAGTGCCGCCTGCTGCTGCGGCAGCCAGCCGCGTACGCCAGCCAGCGCCCTGCCACTCCACTGCGCCAGCGGTCGCCCATCCAGCATCACGCTGCCCTGCGCCGGCTGTAACCCGGCGATCGCGCTGAGCAGCGTGCTTTTGCCTGCGCCGTTCGGCCCGGCGATGTGCAGCAACTGACCGGCGGCCAGCGCCGCGGTCAGCGGCAGCAGCCGTCCGGGGACGGCCACCTGCTCCAGCCGCAGCAACATCTATTTCGCCAGCGCCTGCTTAATGGTTTCCAGAATGATCGGGTCTTCCGGTGTCATATCGGGTGCGAACCGCTGGATCACGCTACCATCGCGGCCGATAAGGAATTTTTCAAAGTTCCACAGAATATCCCCCGGCGCTTTCGGCGCGCGACCTTTACTCTCCATCCGCTCGTAAAAGCCGCTGCCTTCCGGCCGCACCGCCTCGGGCCGGGCCGCAATCAGCTGTGTATAGAGCGGATGACGCCCTTCGCCATTCACCTCGGTTTTGGCGAACATCGGGAAGGTCACCCCATAGGTGGTGCTACAGAAGGTTTTGATCTCCTCACTGCTGCCTGGCTCCTGCTCAAGAAACTGATTGCAGGGAAAGCCGAGCACGCTGAAGCCCTGATCCTGCCAGGCTTTTTGCAGGTTCTCCAGCTCTTCATATTGTGGCGTCAGACCACATTTCGAGGCGACGTTGACCACCAGCAGCACGTTGCCCTGCCACTGTGACAGCGTGGTTTTTTCCCCATCGAGCGTAACCAGTTCAGTCTGAAAAATGTTCATGCGTTTTCCTGTTGTGAATGCTGTTGTGGATGCAGAGTAGCCAGCCGAAGCTAGCGCGAAGATTTCACCAGTAAAAGAATAAACAGTGGCGCGCCCAGTGTCGCGGTCACCACCCCTATCGGTAATTCCGCTGCGGTCAGCGCCAGCCGTGCAACGACATCCGCCGCTAACAGCACACCGGCGCCGGCCAGCGCCGAGGCGGGCAGCAGATAACGGTGATCGCTGATGCCGCTCAGACGCAGCAGATGAGGAATGACCAGCCCGACAAAGCCGATCGCCCCGGCCATCGCCACGCTGATGCCCACCAGCCAGCCCATCGCCAGCACCAGCAGGTTGCGCCAGTAGAAGAGTGACAGGCCAAGCTGCCGGGCAGAGGTTTCTCCCAGTGCCAGCAGATTCAGTTGTTCACCGGTGGCGAGCAGGCCCAGCATCACCGGCAGCAGCGCCAGCATCATCCAGCCGTAGCGCCAGTCTATACCGCTGAATCCGCCCATCATCCAGTACATCAGCTGGCGTAAATCCAGACTGGTGCTGAAGTAGACCGCCCAGGTCATCATGGCGCTACAGATAATCCCCAATGCCACCCCGGTCAGTAACAGCCGGGTGATGGAGAGCTGCCGATGGGCGAAATGCAGCAGGATCAGCGTGATAATCAGCGCACCGGCCATCGCCGCCAGCCCGAGGCTCCAGAATGAGCCGCTGCCAAGCAGCACCCCAAGCACCAGCCCGATACCGGCACCGTTGGAGACACCGAGCAGCCCCGGCTCCGCCAGCGGATTGGTAAACAGCGCCTGCATCACTACCCCGCACACCGCCAGCGACGCCCCGACCAGCACCACCGCCAGGCTGCGCGGCAGCCGCAGTTGCCAGACAAAGAGTTTGCCGTTAGTGGTGAACCAGTGAGAAGGCGCGATCCAGCTGTCACCGGCGCACAGGCTGAGACAGAGCAGCGCAAGCAGCACCATAGCTAACGCAATAAGCCATTTCTGGCCGCGGCGATCGGCCTGATAAGCGAGCTGGTCTGGCAGAAACATAAGCAGGATTGGCTGAGAAAACAGAGATTTGATTGTAGAGGGATTGCAAAAAAAAGAAAGGCTGACGGTGAGGCGGTTCAGGCCCGTAGTGAGAGTGGCTGGCCGCTTAGCCGGTGAGAGGATGAAAAAAGGCCGCTTGCGCGGCCTTTTTGAAACGCTGAAATTCAGTCAGTCTCTTTGGGTGTGGCGTTCTCTACGCGGCTTTTCAGCTTCTGCCCTGGGCGGAACGTTACTACGCGACGCGCAGTAATCGGAATATCTTCCCCCGTTTTCGGGTTTCTGCCAGGACGCTGGTTCTTGTCACGCAGGTCAAAATTACCAAACCCAGACAGTTTTACCTGTTCTCCATTTTCCAAAGCGCGACGTACCTCTTCGAAAAACAGCTCTACTAACTCTTTGGCATCGCGTTTGCTCAGCCCGAGTTTCTCAAACAGGTACTCTGACATCTCAGCTTTTGTAAGCGCCATAGGTTCAATCCCTCAAGGTTGCCTGGAATCGCTCTTTTAATGCCGCAACGCATTTGCCAACGGTCGCGGCAATCTCCTCTTCTTCGAGTGTCCGGCTGGTATCCTGCAAAATCAGGCTGATTGCGAGGCTCTTAAAGCCCTCAGAAACGCCCTTACCGCGGTACACGTCAAACAAGTTTACGCCAACTACCTGATTTACGCCAACTTTCTTACACTCTGCGATGATATCTGCTGCGGGGACGTTTTCAGCCACCACAACGGCAATATCACGACGGTTCGCCGGGAAGCGGGAAATCTCCCGCGCATCAGGCAGGACGCGGTCTGCGACCTTATTCCAAAGCAGTTCAAAGACTAAGGTGCGGCCGTTGAGATCCAGCTTACGTTCCAGCTCAGGATGAACCACGCCGATAAATCCGATCGGTTCATCGTGCAGATAAATGGCCGCGCTCTGTCCTGGATGCAACGCCGGATTAGCTTCAGCGCGGAAGCTGATCTCATCCAGTTTACCGGTTAAATCGAGCAGCGACTCTAAATCGCCTTTTAAATCATAGAAGTCAACCGCCTGACGCGCCAGATCCCAGTGCTCTTCAACCCGGTTGCCACTGATGACGCCAGCCAGCATAAGATCCTGACGAATGCCCAAATCCGCCTGGGTATCCGGTACAAAGCGCAGGCCGCTCTCAAACAGACGCACCCGGCTCTGTTGACGGTTCTGGTTGTAGGCCACCGCACTGAGCAGACCGGTCCAGAGCGACAACCGCATGGTCGACATATCGCTGGAGATCGGGCTTGGCAGCAGCAGCGCCTCTTCACCCGGATGCAGCAGCTGCTGAACCTTCGGGTCGACGAAGCTGTAGGTAATCGCCTCCTGATAGCCTTTATCCACCAGCAGGTTTTTAGCGCGCTTCAGTGACAGATCCGCTTCACGATGACGGGTCATGATCAGACCCGCCTGAACCGGCACGTCAGGAATGTTGTTATAGCCGTAGACGCGCGCGACTTCCTCGACCAGATCTTCCTCAATCGCCATATCAAAGCGCCAGCTCGGTGCGACCGCCTGCCACTGCCCCTCAGAGACAGTGACCTGACAGCCCAGCCGCGTCAGAATATCCGTTACCTGCTCATCGGCAATCACGTGGCCAATCAGACGGTCCAGCTTTTCACGGCGCAGGGTAATGGTCGCCGGTACTGGCAGCGCCGCCTGATGAGTCTGGTCGATGATCGGACCCGCTTCCCCGCCGCAGATCGCCAGCAGCAGCTGGGTAGCACGCTCCAGCGCGCGGTGTTGCAGCGCCGGATCAACGCCACGCTCATAGCGGTGTGAAGCGTCGGTGTGCAGACCGTGACGACGCGCGCGTCCGGTAATCGCCAGCGGATCGAAGTAAGCGCATTCGAACAGGATGTTCTGCGTTTCGCCGTTCACGCCCGAGTGTTCGCCACCAAAGATACCGGCCATCGCCAGCGCTTTGTGGTGATCGGCAATCACTAAGGTGTCGCTTTGCAGGCTCGCTTCGGTTCCATCCAGCAACGTCAGCTTTTCACCCTCTTTCGCCATGCGCACCACGATCCCGCCATCAATGCGGTCGAGGTCAAAGGCGTGCATCGGCTGACCCAGCTCCAGCAGAACGTAGTTGGTAATATCGACTACCGGGTCGATGGAGCGGATCCCGCAGCGGCGCAGTTTCTCTTTCATCCAGAGTGGCGTCGCGGCAGTGACGTTCACCCCTTTCACTACGCGGCCCAGATAGCGCGGACAGGCTTCGATGGCCTCAACCTGAATCGGGAAGGTGTCGCTCAGGGTGGCGGCAACCGGCAGGATCTCGGGCGCGTTCAGCGGCAGACTGTTCAGCACCGCGACATCGCGGGCGATGCCGATCAGGCCCAGGCAGTCGGCGCGGTTAGGCGTGACGCTGATCTCAATGGTGTTGTCATCGAGTTGCAGATAAGCGCGAATATCGGTGCCGACCGGCGCATCGGCAGGCAGCTCAATAATGCCGTTATGGTCGTCAGAAATCCCCAGCTCGGAGAACGAGCAGAGCATCCCTTCCGACGGCTCGCCGCGCAGTTTGGCCGCTTTGATTTTAAAGTCGCCTGGCAGCACGGCGCCGACGGTGGCCACGGCCACCTTCAGTCCCTGACGGCAGTTTGGCGCGCCGCAGACAATATCCAGCAGGCGGTCGCCGCCGACGTTGATTTTGGTGACGCGCAGTTTGTCTGCGTTAGGGTGCTGACCGCACTCCACCACTTCGCCAACCACCACGCCGTGGAACGCGCCAGCGACAGGATCAACCCCGTCCACTTCCAGACCGGCCATGGTGATCTGTTCAGACAGCGCGGCGCTGTCCAGGGCTGGATTTACCCATTCGCGTAACCAGAGTTCACTGAATTTCATTGGATAACCTGCCCTTACTTAAATTGTTTGAGGAAACGTAAATCGTTTTCGAAGAATGCACGCAGATCGGTTACGCCATAGCGCAACATGGTCAGACGCTCCATGCCCATACCAAAGGCGAAACCGGAGTAGACTTCCGGGTCGATGCCGACATTGCGCAGCACATTAGGGTGCACCATGCCGCAGCCCAGCACTTCCAGCCATTTGCCGTTTTTGCCCATCACATCCACTTCAGCGGAGGGTTCGGTGAACGGAAAGTAGGAGGGACGGAAGCGGATCTGCAAATCTTCCTCGAAGAAGTTATTCAGGAAATCGTGCAGCGTGCCTTTGAGGTTGGTGAAGCTGATATTCTTATCAACAATCAGGCCTTCCATCTGGTGGAACATCGGCGTATGGGTCTGATCGTAATCGTTACGGTAGACGCGGCCCGGCGCAATGATGCGGATTGGCGGCTGCTGAGCCTTCATGGTGCGGATCTGCACGCCTGAAGTCTGGGTACGCAGCAGGCGCGTGGCGTCGAACCAGAAGGTGTCGTGATCGGCACGTGCCGGATGGTGGGCCGGAATATTCAGCGCATCGAAGTTATGGTAGTCATCTTCAATTTCAGGCCCGGTGGCCACCATAAAGCCCAGCTCACCGAAAAAGGTTTCGATTCGGTCAATGGTGCGGGTCACCGGATGCAGGCCGCCATTCTCAATGCGACGTCCTGGCAGAGAGACATCGATGGTCTCCCCGGCCAGACGCGCATTCAGTGCCGCCGCTTCCAGCGCATCTTTGCGCGCGTTCAGGCGCTCAGTCACCTGCTGTTTAGCCTCATTGATCACCGCGCCAGCGGCGGGACGATCTTCTGCTGGCAGCTCGCGTAAGGTGGTCATCTGTAGTGTCAGATGTCCTTTCTTACCCAGATATTCGACGCGCACCGCGTCAAGGGCGGCGATGTCTGTCGCCCCGTCGATGGCCGCCGTGGCGCTGGCCACCAGTTCTGCGAGTTGGGACATAATTTCCTCTTTTTCCAGTCAGGCTGGTCAGTTCTCGTTGGGACCTGCCGGTCCAATATAGTTACGCCAGAAACAAAAAAGCCTCCACGAGGGAGGCTTTTAGCGCGATTTTTCGTTTCTTTTCTTATGCGCAAAAGCCCCCGGATGTCAGGCGCTAAAGTAAAAAAAGAAACGGAAAATAGCAGCATTCATGCTTGCGGTTACCTTGTCATCATACATGATGGGGTCTATTGAAATGCGCGGGGACAAAAATGTCAATCTTTTGCTGAGCTTACGGGCAATAAAAAAGGGAGCAAGCTCCCTTTTTCATCTGACTTACGCCAGTGCTGATTTCGCTTTTTCGACCAGTGCAGAGAATGCCACTTTGTCGAATACCGCGATGTCAGCCAGGATCTTACGGTCGATCTCAATGGCTGCTTTTTTCAGACCATTGATGAAACGGCTGTAAGACATGCCGTTCTGACGTGCCGCTGCGTTAATACGCGCGATCCACAGCTGACGGAACTGACGCTTACGCTGACGACGGTCACGGTAAGCATACTGACCAGCTTTGATAACAGCCTGGAAGGCAACGCGGTAAACACGTGAACGTGCACCGTAATAGCCTTTAGCTTGTTTTAAGATTTTTTTGTGACGTGCGCGAGCAACTACACCACGTTTTACACGAGCCATTTAGCTCTCCTGTTTAATATTCTGAATGAGTTAAAAAATTTACTTATGCGTACGGCAGGCAGGCAATAACCAGACCCAGATCGCCTTTAGACACCATGCCTTTCGGACGCAGGTGACGTTTACGCTTAGTAGATTTTTTAGTCAGAATATGACGCAGGTTTGCGTGTTTACGCTTGAAGCCGCCAGAAGCGGTCTTCTTGAAGCGCTTAGCCGCGCCACGTACAGTTTTAATCTTTGGCATTTTAAAAAATATCCACTTCGCATTGTTGATAACATGACCCAGACAGGCGAACAGCTAACCGCACAGCGCGAACGCTGCGCGGCCGGTGTTACTTGAAAGCCTACTGTTTCTTCTTAGGAGCGAGCACCATGATCATCTGGCGGCCTTCGATCTTCGAAGGGAAGGATTCGACAATGGCCAAATCCAGATCTTCACACAGGTCTTTACGGACGCGGTTAAGCACTTCCATACCGATCTGCTGGTGCGCCATCTCACGACCGCGGAAACGCAGCGTGATTTTGGCTTTATCGCCTTCTTCCAGAAAGCGAATCAGGTTGCGTAGTTTGACCTGATAGTCGCCATCATCGGTTCCAGGACGGAATTTGATTTCCTTAACCTGAATAACTTTTTGCTTCTTCTTCTGTTCCTTAGAAGATTTGCTTTTTTCATAGAGGAACTTGCCGTAATCCATGATGCGGCAGACCGGCGGTTCGGCGTTCGGGCTGATCTCAACTAAGTCAGCACCCGATTCCTCGGCTTTTTCCAAAGCTTCGCGTAATGTGACAATGCCAATCGGCTCGCCATCCATGCCTGTTAAGCGCACTTCAGTTGCACGGATTTCACTGTTAATTTTGTTCGGTCGCGTTGGTAGTACTCGTTTTCCGCCTTTAATACTTTATTCCTCCAATTGGTGAAGATTTCGGCTGCGAACCTCTTGTTGCAATTTCTCAACAAACAGATCGACATCCATCGTCCCAAGGTCTTTACCACGGCGGGTGCGAACGGCCACTTTGCCAGCTTCCACCTCTTTATCACCACAGACCAGCATATAAGGGACGCGACGTAATGTGTGCTCGCGGATTTTAAAGCCTATCTTCTCATTTCTCAAGTCTGCTTTCACACGAATGCCAGCATTCTGCAACTTACGTGTTAAAGACTCAACATATTCTGCTTGTCCGTCGGTAATATTCATTACCACGACCTGCAACGGTGCCAGCCAGGTTGGGAAGAAACCGGCGAATTCTTCGGTCAGAATACCGATGAAACGCTCCATTGATCCCAGAATGGCCCGGTGAATCATCACTGGCGTCTGACGATCGTTGTTTTCACCCACATAGGTTGCTTCAAGGCGTTTTGGCAGGGAGAAGTCTAGCTGAACTGTTCCGCACTGCCAGGCGCGATCAAGACAATCGTATAAAGTGAACTCAATTTTCGGTCCATAGAACGCACCTTCGCCTGGCTGGAACTCAAACTCAATATTGTTTTCGTTCAGCGCGGCGGCCAGATCTTCCTCGGCGCGATCCCACATCTCATCCGTACCGATACGCTTCTCAGGACGGGTGGATAATTTCACCACAATCTTTTCAAAGCCAAAGGTGCTGTACATGTCATAAACCATGCGGATACAGCTGTTGACTTCGTCACGCACCTGCTCTTCCGTACAGAAGACGTGCGCATCATCCTGGGTAAAGCCACGCACACGCATCAGGCCGTGCAGCGCACCCGATGGCTCGTTACGGTGACAGCTACCGAACTCGGCCATACGCAGCGGCAGGTCACGGTAGGACTTCAGACCCTGATTAAAGATCTGCACATGCCCAGGACAGTTCATCGGCTTAATGCAATATTCACGGTTCTCTGAAGAGGTGGTGAACATCGCTTCTTTGTAGTTTTCCCAGTGCCCGGTTTTTTCCCACAGCACGCGGTCCATCATGAACGGACCTTTCACTTCCTGGTACTGGTACTCTTTTAACTTGCTGCGGACAAACACTTCCAGCTCGCGGAAGATGGTCCAGCCGTCGTTGTGCCAGAAGACCATACCTGGCGCTTCTTCCTGCATATGGTAGAGGTCGAGCTGCTTGCCAATCTTACGATGGTCACGCTTCGCCGCCTCTTCCAGCCGTTGCAGATAGGCCGCCAGCTGCTTTTTGTCTGCCCATGCGGTGCCATAAATACGCTGCAACATTTTATTGTTGCTGTCGCCGCGCCAGTAGGCGCCGGAGATTTTTTGCAGCTTAAAGTGGTGGCAGAACCGCATATTCGGCACGTGCGGACCGCGGCACATGTCGACATATTCTTCGTGATGGTACAGGCCAGGCTTATCGTCATGGCTGATGTTTTCATCAAGAATGGTGGTCTTGTAAACTTCACCGCGCGCGGCAAACACGTCACGCGCTTCCTGCCAGCTGACCTTTTTCTTCACCACATCGTAGTTGGTTTCCGCCAACTGATGCATGCGTTTTTCCAGCAGGTCGATATCTTCCTGGGTCAGCGTGCGATCAATATCGACATCGTAATAGAAGCCGTTATCAATGACCGGGCCAATCGCCATTTTGGTGTCTGGCCACAGCTGCTTAATCGCGTGCCCTAACAGGTGCGCACAGGAGTGACGGATAATTTCCAGACCGGCCTCATCTTTAGCGGTGATGATCGCCACGGCGGCATCTTCGGTGATGGGATCAACCGCATCAACCAGTTCACCGTTAACCCGACCAGCAATACAGGCTTTTGCCAGGCCAGGACCGATGTCCAGCGCAATATCCATCACACTGACCGGGCGGTCAAACACGCGCTGGCTGCCATCAGGAAGCGTAATTACAGGCATTTCATATCCTTATTTGCAGTGGTAAGCCACACGAAAGCCTACATGCAACATAAATGTAAATTTAGTGACCTGGCGTGCTATCAGACCCACATTGTCGGAATGTCGCCAGGATTGCAGTGCGGTGCCGATGATAGCAGTTTTCCCCGGTGAGAAAAACCCATCCCTTTTTCGCTAAGCTCTGGAGAGATCAAAAAAAAGCGGCCCGACAGAGTGTCAGGCCGCTGTAGATGCCGCAGGCAAAAGTGCGCTTACATCGCGTAAGAGAGCATCACCGAGGTTTTGGTGTCGGTGCGATCTGGCGCAGACTCTGGCGGATTGTTGTTCCAGGTCACGTTGTAAGCCAGCTTCAGCGCAAAATGGCTGTTGATTGCGACCTGCAAGCCGGTTTCAGAGTTCACGGTGGTATCTTCACCAAAGCTGCTCAGCACTGAAACGCCCTGCACAAATTTGGTGGTGTCGGTCAGCTGCCACTGGTAGCTGATGGCGCCGTAGCCCAGCGCTTTGGTTTCATGGCCGCCGTCATGGAAATCGTCATAGCGGACACCCGGACCAAATTCCGCACGCAGTGAGTGCACCGGACCATTCAGAATCTGGCGACCGTAACCGGCGGTCAGCACGTCACGGGAATCATAGCCGTTGAAGCGATCGCTTAACCAGCTCGCCTGACCAAACAGGTAGTCATAGGAGTTCAGGTTATAACGTGAACGGCCACCGATATTGTAGGTCTCGGAGGAGCGCTCATCATTGGATGAGGTATTGGCCGCGTTACCCCACAAGCTGTATGCCATTGAGGACTGATACCAGGTCATGTTGGTCTGAGCGGTCAGGGATGAACTGGTGGTATTACCGGTTTGCGCCAGATAACCTGCGGCGGCAGAGCCTTCAAACGGTTTCTTCGCCGTAGAAGGATCATCCATGGAGGTAAAAACGGCGTTATCAGCCAGTGCCTGGTGACAAAACGCTCCGGCGGAGAGCAAAAGAACAGCAGACAGCTTGTTATAAGCTTTCATTTAATGTGATCCGTGCGACAGTTTAGAAAAACGGAGAGTCTGAAGAGTTTTACCGGGCAATCAATCCAATTTACGGTAAGTTTTGTAAAAAATTATTAACCCGCCAGAAAAGCGTGGTATTACCCTGACAATCCATGTTAATTGGGACTTCTCTGATTAACCTTATAGCTACAAATACAAGGCGACAGCGCGCATAAACCGCCCGTTACCGCGCTGGCTATTTACCCGATTTTACCTGCCGTGTCACCTGCTTTACTCACCTCCGGCCGATAACTCGCTGATTTTTTCACCATAGTCTACGCTCAGTTCAGTTTCCCTTGCCGGAGGTCTGTTATGAGCAACCATTCGTTAACCCGCTATATCGTTACCTTTCGCTACCCGGAATCGGGCTTGAGTGACATTCTGGAGCTGACCGGCGCAATGACCGCCGCAGGTTTAACCACCACGCTGACCGATGAGAGCGGTCACCCCCATGAGCTGGGTACTAACAGTTTTGGCATGGTCACTACGCTGGACGCCGATGAAATTCAGCATCAGATGATCGCCGCCGGGGAGAGCGCGCTGGGACAGAAACCAGAGGTGACAATAACCACGTTTGAGCAGTTCCTGCGCGATGCGGACGACCAGCGTCCGGTCACGCCACCCGAATAAACGGAGATTCACGCTGGTTTTGGTGAATATTTACGCGCTACAATCGAACTTACGCAGCGAATAACGAGGATAGCCCGATGTGGTCAGCCATTAGTCGTCTGTTAAGCGAGCAGTTAGGCAACGCCGAAATCACCCAGCGTCGCGCCCTGGCGGGTGGCGACGTTCATCCCACCTGGCATATCCGCTACGGTGATCATGACATCTTCGTCAAAAGTAACAGCCGCGAGATGCTGTCGCTGTTTACCTGGGAAGCTGACCAGCTCGCCCTGCTGGCGCGCACCGGCACCGTCCGCGTGCCAAAGGTTTATGGTGTCGGCCACCATCGCGAAGAGAGCTTTCTGCTGCTGGAGTATATCGAACCTCAGCCCTTTGATGAGCAGAGTGCCTGGCAGCTCGGTCAGCAACTGGCGCACCTCCATCAGTGGAGTGAGCAGCGGCAGTTCGGTCTCGATTTTGACAACAACATCACTACCACGCCCCAGCCCAACAGCTGGCTGCGCCGCTGGTCAGTGTTTTTCGCCGAGCAGCGTATTGGCTGGCAGTTGCAGCTGGCCGCGGAGAAAGGCATTCACTACGGCGACACTGAGCTGATTATCGCCGCGGTCCAGCGGGTGCTGGCTTCGCATCATCCCCAGCCCTCTCTGTTGCATGGCGATCTCTGGCCAGCCAACTGCGCCAGTAGCCACGACGGCCCCTGGCTGTTTGATCCCGCCTGCTACTGGGGCGATCGCGAATGCGATCTGGCGATGCTGAGCTGGTATCCCGATCTGCCGCGCCAGATTTATGAGGGGTATCAGGCTGTCTGGCCGTTACCGGATGGATTTTCGCAGCGTCTGCCGGTTTATCAGCTCTACTACCTGCTGAACCGGGCCAACGTGTTTGGCGGGCACTGGCCGGACGATGCGCTGTTCGCCATCGGCCAGTTGCTGGATGAGGATGCGCTCGGGCTCAGTCAGGCCAGACCGGCCTGACGGCGTCAGATAAAGCCCAGTAGCGACAGCACAAAGTAACCCGCCACCGCGATCACTACCGGCAGAATGTAGAGCGGGAAAATCTGTAAAAAGATGGTGTGGCGTGGCACGCGCACCTTCTCTTCCAGCTGCTGACGGCTGCGTCCTTCACTGCCTTTCGCCTGCTCCAGAATCATCTGATCCTCGATGCCCTCTTTGATGTGGCGCGCCTGACGGCCCATGCGTGCGCCTGAAGACTCCAGCGCCAGCCCGACAAAAATCAGGATGTAGATCAGCCAGAAGCCGATGTTCATCTGGCCGTGAAATTCAGGCACCGGAGAGTTGTGCCAGAAAACATTAAGAAACGGCGTGTTAAAGCGGAGCATATCGACAATCACGTGGACAAAATCGAGCATCACCGCGTCGATGCCAGGCTGCTTCTCGCTGTGCTTAAACATAAAGCTCAATACCGAAATAATGGTCGAGAGCAGCGCCACTAAAAAGAGCGCCCAGCCCGCCACACGCTTGAGGATGGCGATACGGCCAGCCTGTTGATAGGTCATGATGTCTCCTGAACCTGGAATCCAATTTGCCGTCAGTCTACCTGCCAATAGTGAAATTTCCCAAATAAAGCGTGGCTGAACCGCACGGGCCCTGTCGCGCTGCGCACCCGCAGACAAAGATGGTAAGGTAAGCCCGACGTTTAAAAGGAGACGCCTGATGCCCTATCACCGCCCTGTTCTTGCCGCCCTGTTTGATATGGATGGATTACTGATCGACTCTGAGCCGTTATGGGACCAGGCTGAGATGGATATTTTTTCGACGCTGGATGTGGACCTGTCGCGGCGCAGTGAAATGCCTGACACCCTCGGCCTGCGCATCGATCAGACGGTGCGCATGTGGTACGAAACCCTGCCGTGGCAGGGCCCCAGCCAGCAGGAGGTCACCGATCGCATTATTGCGCGCGCCATGACGCTGGTGGCGCAGACGCGGCCACTGCTGCCGGGCGTGGAAACCGCGCTACAGCTCTGCCGTGAGCATAACCTGAAAATCGGTCTCGCCTCAGCCTCGCCGCTGGCGATGCTGGAGCAGGTGCTGGAGATCTTCAACCTGCGTCGCTACTTCGACGTGCTGGCCTCGGCCGAGAGCCTGCCCTACAGCAAACCGCATCCGCAGGTCTATCTCAACGCCGCCGCCAGCCTGGGCATCGACCCGCTTAACTGCGTCACGCTGGAAGATTCGTTCAATGGCATGATCGCTACCAAAGCGGCGCGCATGCGCTCAATTGTGGTGCCCGCCGCCGCGCATCGTGACGATCCGCGCTGGGCGCTGGCCGATGTCAGACTGGAGAGTCTGACCCAGCTCACCCTGCCGCATCTGCGGGGATAGACGATAGCCCGCCTGGCGCGGGCTTTTTTCTGTCGCCCTGCTGCGCGGTTGATCTACTCCGCAAAAAATAAAACAACGTTTCATTTTTATTGAATTCCCATCCCGCTCTGCCTAAGATGCCAGGAGAGCCCCCATTCGGGGCGCGCATAACCTGACTTGCAGAGAGGCCCGAGATGGACGTTCGCCAAAGCATTCACAGCGATCACGCAAAACAACTCGATACCGACGCGCTGCGCCGTGAGTTTCTGATTGAAAATATTTTTACCGCCGATCACTACACCCTGACCTACAGCCACATCGATCGCATCATCGTCGGCGGCGTGATGCCGGTGAATCGGCCGGTCACCTTCGGTGATGAGATGGGCAAACAGCTGGGCGTCAGCTATTTCCTGGAGCGCCGCGAGCTCGGCATGATCAACATCGGCGGACCAGGCCTGGTTGAGGTCGACGGCAGGCGCTGGGAGGTGGGCCATGAAGAGGCGCTCTACATCGGCAAAGGCGCACGCAATCTGCTGTTCCGCAGCCTCGACCCGGCCCAGCCCGCAAAGTTCTATTACAACAGTGCGCCAGCACACAGCACCTTCCCCGACAAAAAAATCACACTTCAGGAGGCGGCCACCGCCACGCTGGGTGACGCTGCCACCTCCAACCGCCGCACCATCAATAAATTTATCGTGCCGGATGTGCTGCCAACCTGCCAGCTCACTATGGGCTTAACCAAACTGGATGAGGGCAGCCTGTGGAACACCATGCCGTGCCACACCCATGAGCGCCGCATGGAGGTCTACTTCTATTTCGATATGAGCCCGGAGAGTGCGGTTTTCCACATGATGGGCGAGCCACAACAAACCCGTCACCTGCTGGTGCACAACGAGCAGGCGGTGATCTCACCAAGCTGGTCGATCCACGCCGGCGTCGGTACCCAGCGCTACACCTTTATCTGGGGCATGGTGGGTGAAAATCAGGTCTTTGATGACATGGACCACGTCAAAATCAGTGAACTGCGCTAAGCAGAGGAGAAGCAGAAATGGTACTGAATTCGTTTGATCTTAAAGGCAAAGTGGCGATGGTGACCGGCTGTAACACCGGTCTGGGTCAGGGCATGGCGTTAGGACTGGCACAGGCGGGCTGCGACATCGTCGGCGTCAACCGCTTTGAGCCTGATGAAACCCAGCGTAAGGTGGAAGCCATGGGCCGCCGTTTCTGGTCGGTATCGGCGGATCTGATGCGTACGGAGGGTGTGCCTCAGGTGGTTGAAGAGGCAGTCGCCGCCGCAGGCCGGATTGATATTCTGGTGAACAACGCGGGCATTATCCGTCGTGAAGACGCGCTGAACTTCAGCGAGCAGGACTGGGATGATGTGATGAACATCAATACCAAAACGGTCTTTTTCCTGTCACAGCAGGTGGCGCGGCAATATATCGCGCAGGGCAGCGGCGGCAAGATCATCAACATCGCTTCGATGCTGTCGTTCCAGGGGGGTATTCGCGTCCCCTCCTACACCGCCTCTAAAAGCGCCGTGATGGGCTTAACCCGTCTGATGGCCAACGAGTGGGCGAAACATGGCATTAACGTGAACGCTATCGCCCCAGGCTACATGGCCACCGATAACACCGAACAGCTGCGTAAAGATCAGGCGCGCAGTGATGAAATCCTCGGACGCATCCCGGCCGGACGCTGGGGCGTACCGGATGACATGATGGGACCGGTGGTCTTCCTGGCCTCCTCAGCCTCTGACTATGTGAATGGTTACACCCTGGCCGTCGATGGCGGCTGGCTGGCACGTTAATCGTTCTGGCGGACAGCGTTAGCGCGCTGTCCGCTTTGTTAAAGAAATTCACTCTTCGTTACAGCGTCACATGTTCTCATTCACTGGATAAATCCCTATACTGGATGCATTGACAGTTTTCTTTGCAACCAGGTTCTATCATGACGGGCGAAGGCCACATCATTTTTGCCATTGCCAGTGCGATTTTTGCTAAACGTGCTGAGCTGACACCGGTGCTGGCGCAGGCCGACTGGTGGCATCTTGTTCCCTCAGCCCTGCTGACCTGCCTGCTGCCCGACATCGATCACCCAAAATCTCTGCTGGGACAACGGCTGCGCTGGATCTCCCATCCGATTGCGCGGGCGTTTGGCCATCGGGGCTTTACCCATAGTCTGCTGGCGGTGGCGGCGGGCCTGTGGCTGTTTCAGATCAACCTGCCCAAAGCCTCACCGATTCCGGCTGACGTGTTGCAGGGGCTGACGCTCGGCTACCTCAGCCATATCGTGGCCGATATGCTGACCCCGGCAGGCGTGCCGCTGCTGTGGCCCTGCCGCTGGCGCTTCCGTCTGCCGATCCTGCGCAGCCAGAAAGGCAACCAGCTGGAACGGGCATTATGTCTCGGACTGGTGGGCTACGCGCTCTGGTTTCCGGTTGGCTTGCCCTCTTTTGGTGCCAACGGCTGGCCAGCTCAGCTGTTCGATACGCTACAAAATGGCGTCGGAAGGTTGATTTCCAGCCATAGTGCGCAATAAAGCAGCGTAACGCGCTATTTAGTTATAACCCATGCCATTTGGATATAAGGCACCCTCTCCGCCTGCTGTTACCATTCCTGCTGTCTTAATTCGTGATTAACATTATGCGGCCTTCCTGACCGGGAAGGCCGCATTACTCTGGAGTTTCGGTATGGATCTTCCTCTTACGCTCAATATCCTGGCCTTTGTGGTGCTGCTGCTCTTGCTCGCGCGCTTCAGCCGCCAGAACTGGAGTCTGTCGAAAAAAGTGCTGACCGGTCTGGTGATCGGCGTGCTGTTCGGTCTGGTTTTACAGCTGATCTACGGCGAAAACAGCGAGGTGGTCAAAGCCTCTATCAGCTGGTTTAACATCGTGGGTAACGGCTATGTCCAGCTGTTGCAGATGGTGGTGATGCCGCTGGTGTTTGTGTCGATTCTGAGTGCGGTAGCGCGTCTGCATAACGCCTCGTCGCTGGGAAAAATCAGCGTGCTGACCATTGGCGTACTGCTGTTTACCACCGCGATTGCGGCGCTGGTCGGCGTGTTCGTTACCGGGCTGTTTGGCTTAAGCGCCGAAGGGCTGGTGCAGGGTGTGCAGGAAACCGCGCGCCTGAGCGCCATTCAGAGCAACTATGTCGGCAAAGTCGCTGATCTGAGCGTACCGCAGCTGCTGCTCTCCTTTATCCCGAAAAACCCGTTTGCCGAGCTGACCGGTGCTAACCCCACCTCGATCATCAGCGTGGTGATTTTTGCCGCCTTCCTCGGCGTGGCCGCGCTGCAACTGCTGAAAGATGATGAAGTCAAAGGTCAGCGGGTGATCGTCGCCATCGATACCTTACAGTCGTGGGTGATGAAGCTGGTGCGTTTAGTGATGAAGCTGACCCCCTACGGTGTGCTGGCGCTGATGACCAAAGTGGTTGCCGGTTCTAACCTACAGGACATCATCAAGCTGGGCAGCTTTGTGGTCGCCTCTTATCTGGGTCTGGCGATCATGTTTGCGGTGCACGCTCTGCTGCTGTCGCTGAACGGCATTAATCCACTGCGCTTCTTCCGTAAAGTGTGGCCGGTGATTACCTTCGCCTTCACCAGCCGCTCCAGTGCTGCCAGCATTCCGCTGAGCGTTGAGACCCAGACCCGTCGCCTGGGCGTGCCGGAATCGATCGCCAGCTTCTCCGCCTCGTTTGGTGCCACTATTGGTCAGAACGGCTGTGCCGGTCTCTATCCGACCATGCTGGCGGTGATGGTCGCACCAACCGTGGGGATCAACCCGTTTGACCCACTGTGGATTGCCACGCTTGTCGGTATCGTCACCCTGAGTTCAGCTGGCGTGGCCGGTGTCGGTGGTGGCGCTACGTTCGCCGCGCTGATTGTCCTGCCCGCTATGGGTCTGCCGGTGACGCTGGTGGCGCTGCTGATCTCCATCGAGCCTCTGATCGATATGGGCCGTACCGCCCTGAACGTTAACGGTTCGATGACCGCTGGCTCCCTGACCAGCCGCTGGCTGGGCCTGACCGACCGGCGCGTTCTGGAGAGTGACGAGCAGGCTGAACTGGCGCATCGTTAATCGCTGTAAAACCTGGCGCGCCCGCGCCAGGTTCCTCCTCCCCCATTTATTCTCCACAATCCCGCCGTATCATGGCGACGTCGTTAAGAAAGCGTTAAGCATGGTAAACAGGCGAAAATTCGCCGTTTTAGCGCTTGTCTTTGGCCGCTAAAAAGCCAATTCTGCCTCCATCTGAAAAGGAGGAGCGCCTATGAAAAAAGTTATCGCCTCGCTGCTGGCGTTAGCTCTGTTAACGCCAGCTGCGGTTTTCGCTCATCCCGGCGACTGGGGTCCACATGGCGGCTGGGGTCCACACGGTGGCGGTCCGCGCTGGGGGGGTCCCGGACCGGTGCGTTTTTTACCTGAGGCGGCCACCGCGGTATTGATTGGCGGATTGACCTATTACCTGCTGAACGGCAGTTATTATCAGCGTCACGGGGAGGAGTATGTGGTGGTAGAGCCGCCCGCTGGGTCACCGGTAAGCAATGAGATGCGGGTGCTCGACTTTAACGGCAAACGCTTTTATGTGCAGGAGGGCCACTACTACCAGCGGCAGATTAACGGTGATTACGTCGAGGTGCCGCGTCCGGCCGGATTGTAGTCAGACGCATAACGAAAAACGGCCCGTCATCTGACGGGCCGTTTGTTTATCTGGCGGGATTACTGCTGAGCCTGCGGGTCAGTGTCATATTCCGCACAGCTCTGGAAACCGTAGTTCATCACCCGGCCGGTATCGTTGTAGCTGACGAAGTAGGTCTGAGCCTTACCGTCGCGCTGACCCAGCACGTAAGTCTGGCAGGTGCCGCGCGCGTGAACCATGGTGATTTCAGTCGAAGGCGCACCCGCGATCTGACGAACCTGATCGCGCGTCATGCCTTTTTTAACATCCTTTACCACAGGCTTAGTCACGTAGCTCTCAGCACGATCGTAAGTCGTACAACCAGACAGTGCAGCCAGCGTCAGCGCCGCAGCGATACATCCCATCACTTTATTCATCTTGTTGTTCCTCATTGATTGTCCATGTGAAAAATAGCCTGGAACATAAATCCAGAATAATCAAGTTTATGGCGAACTTTTAATGCCTTCGCCACTGTCAGGATTCAGTAAAGAAGGCTGTTTTACCGTCAGCGGCACCGTATAATTGCGGCGGCTCTGGCACGCTCTGGCCGCCCGTTTTCAGCAACAGGCTGGATGCGCGCCTCTGACGCAGGTCACGCTGATTCAGGCGCGATGGGTGCTTCAGGCTTAGCCGCACGCTATTTCCCCACTATTTACGATTCCGAGGCTCAATGACCCCTGCACACTCCAACCGGCTGGTTTACGCCATTACGCTGGGCCTGCTGGCCGCACTTGGCCCGCTCTGTATCGATCTCTATCTGCCTGCTCTGCCGCAAATGGCGCAGGATCTGCAAACCGAAACCGCGACTGCACAGCTGAGCCTGACCGCCGGTTTGCTGGGCCTGGGGCTGGGTCAGCTGGTGTTCGGGCCAATGAGTGATAAGTTTGGCCGCCTGCGTCCGCTGACGCTGTCGCTGGCGTTGCTGTTTATCGCCTCAATGGGCTGCGCCCTGTCGCAGAGTATCGACCAGCTACTGCTGGCTCGCCTGTTTGAAGGCTTAGCCGGCGCGGGGGGTGCCGTGCTGTCGCGCGCGATTGCGCGGGACATGTACAGCGGCCATGAACTGACACGCTTCTTCGCGCTGCTGATGCTGGTTAACGGATTAGCGCCGATTGGTGCGCCGGTGCTGGGTGGCATTCTGATGGCGGTGGTCGACTGGCGCGGCATCTTTATGGTGCTGGCGGCTATCGCCGTGCTGCTGATTTTCCTGGCACGCTGGAGGCTGCATGAAACGCTGCCAGAGGCACGCCGCAGCAATGGCTCGCTTTTTTCCGCCTACGCCGCGTTAGGTCAGGTGATAACCCATCGCTCATTCATGGGCTTCTGTCTGACCCAGGGACTGATCATGTCCGGGATGTTCGCCTACATCGGCGCGTCACCCTTCGTGCTGCAACAACTTTATGGCCTGTCACCCCAGGCGTTCAGCTTCTGCTTTGCGGCAAACGGCATCGGGCTGGTGATTGCTTCCCAGACCAGCGCCCGCCTCTGCCCGTTATGGGGTGAATATCGGGTGCTGAAAGGCGGGCTGACGCTGGCCTTTGTCGCCTCCAGCCTGCTGCTGCTGGCCGCGCTGACCCGGGCTCCGTTACCCCTGCTGCTGGTCGCGCTGTTCTTTACCGTCGCCAGCAACGGCGTCATCGCCACTACCGCCTCGTCGCTGGCGATGCAAAGCCAGGGCCATCGCGCCGGCAGCGCCTCGGCGGTGATTGGCGTCACGATGTTTACCCTGGGTGCCCTTACCGTGCCGATCACCGGCATCGGCGGCACCTCGGTGCTGAGCATGTGCGCCACGATTTTTGGCTGCTTTATGACGGCGATCCTGGTGTTTATCCTGCTGGCTAAAAAACCGCAGCCGCCGCTGAAAACTGTCTGATTTCGCGGCGGTTAGCGGAAATCATCTACCGGTTTGGCTTGTTGTTTTCGCTGAGGCACGTTAGCTTTAATAATACGTTCGCATCGAGCCGACAGGCCACTGACCTGAGGAGAAGTTCATGTCATTGCAGCAGGAAATTATTGAAGCACTGGGGGTGAAACCCACTATCGACGCCGACCAGGAAGTGCGCGTCAGCATCGACTTTCTGAAAGCCTACCTGAAACGCCACAGCGGCCTGAAAACCCTGGTGCTGGGGATTAGCGGCGGTCAGGATTCCACCCTGGCGGGTGCGCTGGCGCAGCGGGCAATCAGTGAACTGCGCGAAGAGAGCGGCGATAATGACTACACCTTTATCGCCGTACGCCTGCCCTATGGCGTGCAGGCTGATGAGCAGGATTGCCAGGACGCGCTGGCGTTTATCAAGCCCGACCGTTCGCTGGTGGTGAACATTAAAGAGTCGGTGCTGGCCAGCGAACGCGCCCTGAAAGAGGCGGGCATCACCCTCTCCGACTTTGTGCGCGGCAACGAGAAAGCGCGCGAGCGGATGAAGGCGCAGTACAGCATCGCCGGGATGACCAAAGGGGTGGTGGTCGGCACCGATCACGCGGCGGAAGCCGTCACCGGTTTCTTCACCAAATATGGCGACGGCGGCACCGACATCAACCCGCTGTTCCGCCTCAACAAGCGCCAGGGCAAAGCGCTGCTGAAACATCTGGGCTGCCCTGAACATCTCTATCTGAAAAAACCGACCGCCGACCTGGAAGATGACCGGCCGGGCTTGCAGGATGAGGTCGCGCTGGGTGTGACCTATGAGATGATCGATGACTATCTGGAAGGCAAAAGCATCGATCCAGACAGCGCCCGTATCATCGAAGGCTGGTATCAGAAAACCGAGCATAAACGTCGCCCGCCGATCACGGTCTTCGACGACTTCTGGAAGTAACACTGCGCCTCGCCTGCTCAGACAGGCGAGGTTCTATTCACCCTCTCTGTTGATAGCTGCATGCCTGCCACCGTGACACGCGCCACCCTAATCGGTCTGATCGCTATTCTGCTCTGGAGTTGCAGCGTTGGCCTGCTGCGCAGCGTCAGCGAAGCCTTTGGCGCCACCGGCGGCGCGGCGCTGATCTACACCACCACCGCCCTGCTGCTCTGCCTCAGCCGCGGTCTGCCGAAACCAGGCGCGATGCCCGCCATCTATCTGTGGCTGGGCGGCGCGCTGTTTGTCGGCTACGAAATCTCTCTGGCGCTGGCGATAGGGCTGGCCAGCGATCGCAGCCAGTCGCTGGAGCTGGGGATGATTAACTACCTCTGGCCCTGCCTGACCATTGTGCTGGCTATTCTGTTTAATCAGCAACGCTGCCGCGTCTGGCTCTGGCCGGGCGTGGCGCTGTCTCTGCTGGGGATCGTCTGGGTGATGAAAGGCGACGGCAGCGCATCGCTGGCGATGCTGTGGCAAAACCTGCTGCGCAATCCCACCGCCTATACGCTGGCGTTTATCGCGGCCATCACCTGGGCGCTCTATAACAGTGTGACCCGCCGCTACGCCCGCGGGGCGAACGGGGTGACGCTGTTTTTCATCCTGACCGCGCTGGCGCTCTGGCTGAAATATGCGCTCAGCGATCCGCCTGCGGAGATGAGCTTCCGGCTGGTGCCGCTGCTGGAGGTGCTGTTTGTCAGCCTTTCCACCGCCATCGCCTACTCCGCATGGAATCACGGCATTCAGCATGGCAATCTGACCCTGCTGGCCAGCGCCTCCTATTTTACCCCGGTGCTGTCGGCGCTGCTGGGATCGCTGTGGCTCGGCCTGACGCCGACGCTGACCTTCTGGCAGGGCGTGGCGATGATCACCCTGGGCTCGCTGATCGGCTGGCTGGCGACGCGGCGGCAGTAACCTGACCGCTGGCGATCATTTCGCCTGCCTGTTATGCTGTATGGACAACCAGTAAATGGAGTCCATCTTGGTCAGACGTGCTGCCACGCATCGCCTCGACGTCGACGCGAATGCGATTTATCAATATCCCGAACACCTGCGTGAATGGCTGGAAGGCCTGCCGAACCATCCCGGCGTCTATACCTTCCACGGTGAAAGTGAGTCGCTGCCGCTCTATATCGGCAAAAGCGTCAATCTGCGTTCGCGGGTGATGTCCCATTTCCGTACCCCGGACGAGGCGAAAATGCTGCGCCAGTCACGGCGCGTCAGCTGGATCCCCACCGCGGGCGATCTCGGGGCGCTGCTACTGGAAGCGCAGATGATCAAAACCCAGCAGCCGCTGTTCAATAAGCGCCTGCGAAAAAATCGTCAGCTCTGCTCATTGCAGATTACCGACGGCAAACCGAATGTGGTCTACGCCAAAGATCTCGATTTCAGCCAGTCGCCCAATCTGTTCGGGCTTTATCGCAGCCGCTTTGCCGCACTGGAGCGTCTTAAACAGCTCGCGGATGAGTATCAGCTCTGTCACGGTCTGCTGGGGCTGGAAGCGCTGAGCGCGGGGCGCGGCTGTTTCCGCTCGGCGCTGCGGCGCTGTGCCGGGGCCTGCTGCGGCAAAGAGCCGGTCAGCGATCATCAGGATCGGCTGCTGGAGGCGCTGGAGAATGTGCGGGTCTTCTGCTGGCCGTGGCAGGGTGCCGTGGGTCTGGTGGAAGAAGGCAAGCAGATGACCCAGATCCACGTCATCGACCACTGGTTCTATCTGGGCTCGGTCAACAGCATGGAAGAGGCGAGAAAACTGCAACGCCCGAAAGGCGGCTTTGATCACGACGGCTACAAAATCCTCTGCCGGCCGATTCTGTCAGGCGACTATCCGATTCTGCCGCTATAAAAAAACCGCCGACGCTGCCCACTCACACTCAGTGGACAACGCCGGCGGTCTCAGATCCTCAGCTTAGCCGGACTTATTCAGCCGGTTCCGCTGGCGGTGCCATTTTGCCTTCATGCGGACCTTTCTCAGTCAGACGCTTTTCAAAGTTAGCGTTGTACTGTTTCTTCTGCTCTGGCGTCAGCACGTTATAGAGCTTGTTCTGGGTTTCCAGCATCTTCAGCGCATGCTCTTTCGCATTGGCGGACATTTTTTCTGCCTGCGCTTCAGCTTTGCTCTGGTCGAAACTGTCAGACGCAATGATGCTGTGAGCCGCACGACGCTCATCCAGCGATGGGCGTTTCATCTCTTTGTGGCTCTCTTTCATGATGTCGCGCATCTGAGTTTTCTGCGCTTCGGTCAGGTTCAGACCTTTAAACATCATCATCTCCATGCCGTGACGCATCGGCGGTTTATGCATCGCTTTCTCGCTGCCCGCCGGTGGTGGGGTCAGGTTATCAGCAGCAGCATGGACGGCGCTGGCTGCACCAAACGCCAGCGAAGAAGCCAGTAAAAGGGAAGTCAGTTTGCGCATAATCGTGTCCTTATAATTCATGATAATGACGACAGCACTCTGTCGCGTCTTCGGAAACAAGCATACGACGCTGAACGTCAACTACTCAGAGCCTGAGTAAAGCCGTGAAAGCATAAAAGATAGAAATCGGTCAATCATGAAGAGAATAAGAAGAAAGGCGTGAGGAATTGCAAAACTTTATGAATTTACAGCGGATTTGGCAGAAATCATGGAGGAGTGTAAGGGTTCTGACAGGAAAGCGGAAGATGATCTTCCGCTTTTCGGGCTGATTTTTGACGACGACTAAGGGATCAGGGTCAGACCGGCAGCGCCTGGGTCTGCTCCCCCTCTTCAATCAGCATCAGACCGGCCCGCAGCCCGGCGGCGACGTTGGGATTGGGAAACAGCACATACTCCCGCGCCTGCTGCACGTAGTAGCGCCTCTCGCCCTCTTCGGCCAGCAGCGTGCCCTGGGGAAAGGCGGTGAAGTTGAGCGTTTCCGCCGACATATGCAGCCGGAAGTGGTCACTCAGCCGGGTGATCTGCTGCGCCACCCGATAGTGTCGCGGCTTTCCTTTGGCCACCGGCAGCGGCTCGCCGTAGAGCAGCGCGGCCAGCGCCTGCTGCGCAGCGCTGAACTGCGTGAGATCGTTAGCACCAAACGGCAGCGCTTTGCCCAGCTCCAGAGTGCAGCTGGCTGCGCCGAAGTGCTCACAGCTGAAGTGGGTAAAGGTGCCGCCCGGCGAGCGATGGAACACCAGCGCCTTCAGTCCGGCAGCGGCCAGCCAGTCGAGAAAAGCGGGCGGCCAGGGGCGGTCGCTGTACGGCATCACGCCGAACTGAGGATGATAAGAGCCACGGATGGCGGTGTGCATATCAAGATGCCAGCGCGTCTCGTCACACTCACCCAGCTGCCAGAAGGTCTCCAGCGCCTGCTCCAGCCGCAGCACGCGCCGGGCTTCATCGCCATCATCTATCTGCTGCCAGCGTCCGCCAAACAGCCGGTTGATGTCGTAATGTACATAACGTTTTCCGGCGCGCAGCGCCGAGGGATTCCCGAGGATCACCAGCATCCGCTGCTGCAACGGCTTTTCGCCGCGCAGCAGCGGATTAATCAGCTGATTCACTATTTCCACCGGGGCGGTTTCATTACCGTGAATTCCGGCGGAAAGCACCAGCGCCTGTTTAACCGGCACCGTCGGCTCCATCAACAGGATGCCGTGATACAACCACTGCCAGCGAAGATGCGCCGTTTCACCACTACGCTGACGCGGCGCCTCGCCGGAGAGCGTTTGCTGTAAAAAGTCCTGCATCGTTCCTCCTGTTTGCCTGAAACCGGCGGCCGTCACTGCGGCCGCCCGCTTCACTGCTGAAATGCATACACA
Organism: Pantoea sp. C2G6; assembly: GCF_051336815.1. Classification (NCBI taxonomy): domain Bacteria; kingdom Pseudomonadati; phylum Pseudomonadota; class Gammaproteobacteria; order Enterobacterales; family Erwiniaceae; genus Pantoea; species Pantoea sp. C2G6. Next base: position 478,559 of record NZ_JBGMNJ010000001.1, on the reverse strand, counting down.
TTTCCTAAGTCTAGCAGCTTCGTCAGTTCATCCAGCGCCTCGCGTCCCTCGCGCAGCAGCTGGGGGTCGGCCAGATCGGCCTGCGTCAGGCGATCGCGGTAGTGGCGGTCCACCCAATTATTCAGGGTGCTGAAGAGCTGATCGTTCATCAGCACCGCCGGATTCACCGCCTGCTGCTCCTGTGGCGTCAGCACCACCCGCAGACGCAGGCAGGCCGGGCCACCGCCGTTATACATGCTTTCGCGCAGATCAAACACCTTCAGCGCCTTCAGCGGGCCATCGCCCTCGACCTGTTCACAGAGGTAGCGCCAGACGCCAGGATGCTGGCGCGACTCTTCCGGCAGCACCAGCAGCATGGTGCCATCAGGACGGCTCAGCAGCTGGCTGTTAAACAGGTAGGTCTCTACCGCGTCCTTCACCGACACCCGGTTTTCCGGCACCTCCAGCGCGATAAAGCCCGGCACCCGCGCCCGAAGCTGCGCCAGTAAGCCGGGCTGATCGACAAACGCCTGCTGATGACAGAACAGCATCTGCTGGTTACTCACCGCTATCACATCATTGTGAAACACACCCTGATCGATTACCGCCGGATTCTGCTGCGCGAACAGCACGCTCTCCGGCGAGAGCTGATGCAACCGGGCGACCGCTTCGCTCGCCTCACGGGTCTGCCGCGCCGGATAGCGCTGCGGAGCCCTGCCCTCATGGCTGCTGTCGCGGCCATAGACAAACAGTTGCACGCCCCGCTCGCCATAGGCGCCGCCCAGCCGGTTATGGTTGGCCGCCCCTTCATCGCCGAACATCGCCACCTGCGGCAGCGCGTCGTGCACCGCAAAATGGCGAGGGTCGCGGAAAATCGACCGCAGCAGCCAGGCGGTTTCCGGGGCTTCTATCGCCCGGTGGAATTTGTTGTTCAGGTTGGCCACCGTCAGGTGAACCCGGCCATCCGCGCTGTCCGCTGACGGAGAGACCGTGGCGGCGTTGGCGACCCACATCGCCGAGGCGGAGCTGGCCGCCGACAGCAAGCCTGGGGCGGTTCTGGCGGCAGCGGCCAGCACCTGCTCATCGCTGCCGCCAAAGCCAAGCTGACGCAGCACCGCGATATTGGGCCGCTCATGGGGCGGGATCACCCCCTGAACGTAGCCCATATCGGCCAGCGCTTTCATCTTCAGCAGCCCCTGTTTTGCCGCCAGACGCGGGTTGGAGGGTTGCAGCTGATTGCGGGTCGAGGCTTCGTTACCAAACGACAGCCCGGCATAGTGGTGGGTCAGCCCCACCAGCCCATCAAAGTTCGCTTCTGTGGCTTTCATGACGCTGCCTCCGGCGATGAGAAGTCGAGGCCTGGCGACAGCGTCGCGGGCAGGGTCAGATCCGGCGTCTCCAGCGAGGCCATCGGCCAGGCGCAGTAGTCCGCCGCATACCAGGCGCTGGCGCGATGGTTGCCCGACGCGCCAATCCCGCCAAACGGCGCGGTGCTCGCCGCGCCGGTCAGCGGTTTGTTCCAGTTAACGATACCGGCGCGCGCCTCAAGCAGCAGCTGCTCAAACTGCGGACGGGAGGGCGAAATCAGCCCGCATGAGAGGCCGTAGCGCGTCTGATTAGCCAGGGGTATCGCCTCGTCGTAGCTGTCATAGCGGATAACGCCGAGCAGCGGGCCAAACACCTCTTCATCCGGGATGTCCGGCACGCCGGTTAAGTCGATAATGCCCGGCGTCAGAATGGCGCTGTGGCGATCGGGCCAGCGCATCGCCAGCAATACGTTGCCGCCCGCCTCGACCCGCCGTTGCCATTCAGCGAAAATCTTCTCTGCTGCACCGGTCGAGATCACGCTGCCCATAAAGGGTTGCGGTTCAGCGTCCCAGGCCGCCGGTTGCAGCCGCCCCGCCACCGCCACCAGCCGCTGTAAAAAGGCATCACCGGCCGCGCCGCGCTTCACCAGCAGACGACGGGCGCAGGTGCAGCGCTGACCGGCGGTAATAAAGGCTGACTGCAAGGCGATATGCACCGCCGCGTCGGGGTCAGCCGGATCTTCCACAATCAGCGCGTTGTTGCCGCCCATCTCCAGCGCCAGCATTTTTTCCGGCTGACCGGCAAACTGACGATGCAGCTGATAGCCGGTGTGTGCGCTGCCGGTAAACAGCAGGCCGTCGATCTGGCTGTTGGTCGCCAGCGCCTGACCGGTCTCACGGCCGCCCTGCAACAGCGCCATCACTCCGGCGGGCAGCCCCGCCGCCAGCCAGAGCCGCACCGTTTTTTCAGCGGTCAGCGGCGTCAGCTCACTGGGTTTAAACACCACGCAGTTGCCTGCCAGCAGCGCCGGGACAATATGGCCATTAGGCAGATGACCGGGGAAGTTATAGGGGCCAAACACCGCCAGCACGCCGTGCGGACGATGCCGCAGCGAGCTTTCGCCTTCATGCTGCTCACCGGTGCGGCTGTGGTACGCCTGCACCGAAAAGCCAATTTTATTGATCATCGCGCCCACTTCGGTCAGGGCTTCCCAGCGCGGCTTGCCGGTTTCACGGGCGATGGTCTCCGCCAGATCGCTCTTGTGCGCCTCCAGCTGCGCCGCAAACTGCTCTATCAGCGCCTGGCGTTCCGCCAGCGGCCGTTTTGCCCAGGCGGGAAACGCCGCGCGCGCCGCGTCACAGGCCGCCGTCACCTGCGCGGCCGAAGCGGCCTGGCCCTGCCAGAGCAGCTCGCCGCCGACCGGGTTGGTTTTGCTCAGTGTCTCAGCCTCTCCCGCCAGCCACTCTCCATTAATCAGGTGCGTCATGCTGTTTTCTCCTCTTTGCAGAGCGTCACGACCCGCAGGCTGTCGCCCGGCTGGCAGTGCAGCGCCCGCATCTGTTCATCCGTGAGCCGCACGCTGTCACTGCCGGCCTCTGCCGGTATCAGCGCCACACGGAATTGACGGTAATGGTTATTGGCGACCAGACAGAGCGGCGCATCCACCGGGTTTTCGCCGCGTTCCGCGCCGCACAGGCGGCTTTTGCGCACCGCCCGGATGCGATCGATGTCGCACTCCAGCGTCGGGCCACCATCAAAGATGTCGACATAGTTGAGGTAGCGGAACCCCTCCGCCTCCAGTACCGCCCGGGCGGGGGCGGTTTTCGGGTGAACCTGGCCAATCACCGCCTGCGCTTCGGGCGTCAGGTAGTCGATGTAGAGCGGATGTTTGGGCATCAGCTCGGCGATAAAGGATTTCTGGCCGGTGCCGCTGAGGAAATCCGCTTTACTGAACTCCATCGAGAAAAAACGGCTGCCGACGCTGTCCCAGAACGGCGAATGGCCCTGCTCATCGCTGACGCCGCGCATCTCAGCCACCACCCGATCCATAAAGCGTTCCCGGAAGTTAGCCATAAACAGAAAGCGTGACTTCGACAGCAGATAGCCGTTTTTGCCGTCACGGTAATCGGGATCGAGAAACAGGGTGCAGAGCTCGCTGCTGCCGGTGTGATCGTTACTCAGCGACAGGGTCGGCAGCGCGGCGTAGACATTCAGCTCTTTTGAAGCGTGAACCTGGGTGCCGACGCGAAAGTTGTACCAGGGGTCCTGTAGGCCGACCGCCACCTCAATGGCACAGATCCCCACCGCACGGTTATCCTCGCTGTCGGCCAGCACAAACACGTAGCCCTGCTCGGCGCGCGGCAGCGAATCCTGCCAGGTTTGCAGCGATCGATCGATACGCGCCTGCAAGGTCGCGCTATCGGCCGGCAGTGAAGTCAGCCCGCCGCCGGTTTTACCGGCCAGCGCCAGCAACTGGCTTAAGTCATCGCGTTCAACCGGACGGATTACCATCATGATGTCGACCCTCGTACCAGGCTTTCACACACCTCGGCGAAGCGCGCCATACCCAGCTTCACCTCCTGCTCACTGATATTCAGCGCCGGGGCGAAACGCACCACGTTGGCACCGGCAATCAGCACCATCACGCCCATTTCGGCGGCCGCCAGGTTGATCTGCTTCGCTTTACCGGCAAAATCGTCGCTGAGCACCGCACCAATCAGCAGACCCAGACCGCGCACCTCTTTAAACAGATGCAGGCGCTGGTTAATCTCATCCAGAGCTTCAACAATCCACTGATGACGCTGCGTGACCCCCGCCATCAGCTCCGGCTGGTTGATCAGCTCCATCACTTTACCCGCCACCGCCCCGGCCAGCGGGTTGCCGCCATAGGTGGTGCCGTGGGTGCCTACGCCCATCACCAGCGCCAGATCTTCGCGGGTCAGCATCGCGCCGATCGGGAAACCGCCACCCAGGGCTTTGGCGCTGGTCAGCACATCGGGGGTGACGCCGTAGTGCATATAGGCATAGAGCGAACCGGTGCGGCCCACGCCGCTCTGCACTTCATCAAAAATCAGCAGCGCCTGATGCTTATCGCACAGCTCACGCAGCCCGCGCAGGAAAGCCGGTTCGGCAGGCAGCACGCCGCCTTCGCCCTGAATCGGCTCGACAATCACCGCGCAGGTCTGGTCATTAATCAGTTCCGCCGCCGCCGCCAGATCGTTAAACGGGGCGTGCTGGATTTCCGGCGGCAACGGTGCAAAATCTTTTGAGTAAGCGGGCTGCCCCCCGGCTGACACCGTAAACAGCGTGCGACCGTGAAAGGCATTTTTGAAGGCCACAATGCCGCTTTTATGCGCGCCAAACCGGTCGTGTGCCACCTTGCGCGCCAGCTTCAGCGCGGCTTCATTGGCTTCCGCCCCGGAGTTACAGAAGAAGACCCGGTCAGCGAAGGTGGCGTCGATCAGCTGTTTCGCCAGCCGCAGAATCGGCTCATTGGTATAGCCATTACCGGTATGCCAGAGCCGGGCGGCCTGTTCCTGCAACGCCTGCTGTAACGCCGGATGCGCATGGCCTAACGCATTAACGGCGATGCCACCGGCTAAATCGATATAATCTTTGCCATTCTGGTCCCAGACGGTGGAGCCTTCCGCGCGCACCGGTATAAAGGTCGCAGGGGCATAAACCGGCATCATCCATTGATCGAAATCGTGACGTGAAACGTGCAGTGCCATAACTCACTCTCCTGCTTTCCCGGCTGGGTAAAGCTTTTGTTTTAAAATTGTTAAAGGATGTTGTAGAGCAGCCCTACTCTAGATTGCAGTTAACGTGCCAGCCAGCGAAATAATGCATAAAATCGGCATCACAACGAAATATCAATAAGTTACAACGAGGCGCTATTCACTTATTTTGCATATATAGTGAATAATTGTCTGATTGCAGCGCCAGCGCCGGGTTTTAAACAGCAGAATTATGCATTCGCGGCAGGAAATATCGCTTTTGTGATCGCTGATAAACTATCTGTCCAGAATGGCTCAGGCGTTGCCCTGTTTTAGCGCAGATTGCCTTCAGCGGGTGCAATCAGCCCAGTGGCGATCGGCGGCACCCGCCGGTCAGCAGGGGGAAGGATTTAACAAAATGTTTTCATTTTTTATAGCGGCGGCCGGTGGACGCCGCCTGACATCTGGCACTGCCACACAACTCAGCTGACCGCCAGCACGTCCTCTTGAGCGAATCCCGCCAGCGTCGCGGCGGCCAGCAGGCTGGCCGCCTGGCCGAGCGGCACCGGGCGGCTGAAGAGATACCCCTGACCGTAGTCGCAGCCCTGCTGTTGCAGCCAGCGCAGGGTGGCGACATCCTCAATCCCTTCCGCGGTGATCGCCACCTTCAGCTCCTGGCAGAGCGCCAGCAACGCCTCCACCACTTTTCGCTGCTGAGACTGGCCGGTTCCGCCAGCGATAAACGACTGATCGAGCTTGATTTTGGTGATGCCCAGCCCCAGCAAAACCGAGAGATTCGAATAGCCGGTGCCGAAGTCGTCCAGCACCACCCGGATGCCGCCCTGCTTCAGACGCCAGATCGCCCGGCGGGCATCTTCCGATACCGTCATCACGTTCTGTTCGGTGATTTCAAGCTCCAGCCTGAGCGGTCCGGCCTGCTGCATGATGCCGGAGAGGCAGTGGGTCAGCGCCGGTCTGAGCAGCTGTTCGGGGGTGATATTCAGTGACAGGCAGAGACCCGCAGGCCAGTTCGCCGTGGCGCTGACCGCATCCTGGAGCAGCCCCACGGTGAGATTGTCCATCAGCCCCAGCCGCTCCACCACCGGCAGAAACTCAGCCGGAGTAATGATCTGACCGGAATCGGTGATCCAGCGCGCCAGCACCTCAAAGCCGGTAATTGTGCCGCTGCGCAGACAGACCAGAGGTTGCAGGAAAGGCACGATGGCGTGACGGCTGACGGCGGCAACCACCTCATGCTCCAGGGTTTCCCGCTGTCGGAAACGCAGTTCCATCTCCGGCGAAAAGCGCGCCAGGTGGCTGCATTTATCCTGTTTGGCCTCATACAGCGCCAGATCCGCCGCCCGTACCACATCGGCCTGGCCGCAGCAGGCGGAGCTGGCTACCCCGGCCGACAGACTCAGAAAGGTTTGCGGACCGGTGCGGATGGCGGCCGCTTGCTGGAGCAGCCGGTCCGCTGTCGCCATCGCCTGCTCAACCTGTCCGGCTCCGGCAATAATGGCAAACTCATCGCCGCCGATGCGAAACAGCCGGCCATCCGGGCTGGCGGCTGAATGCAGCAGGGCGGCCAGCGCCACCAGCGTCGCGTCCCCCTGCCGATGACCGTTCAGGTCATTGATCACTTTGAAATCGTTAATATCGATCAGCGTCAGGGTGTAGGGCGTGTCGCGGGCATCCAGCACCGCGATATGCTCCCTGAACGCCCGGCGGTTTCCGACACCGGTCAGCTCATCGGTTCTGGCCAGCCTGAGCGCGTTTCTTTCCGCTGACAACGTTTTGCGGATCAGGGCGGCGATCAGCAGCGCCGGGATGATCATCGCCAGCCCGGCAAACGAGGAGGAGGTGAGGATGAACCGCAGCCGCTCACTGGTTTCAAAATGGGAGTCGTACCCCAGCCCCAGCAGGCGGGAGAGATGTGCCTCAAGCCCAAATTCCCACAGGGTCGAGAGTAAAATGATGGTCGCAATATTCAGCATTGCGAGCCAGAAAAGTTTCAGGCGCATGCACTCATTCCCGGTAATGGAGTCGGTAAAGGTTTTATTTTCTTGATCTGTAAAAACCGGGGCGTGCTTTCCCCCGCAGCGCAGCCTGCCATTGACGCTTCACCTCCGCTGGCCTCGCTGCTGCATAAAAGCACGCTTTCCCACCGGTATCGCACTGACGCGGAACTCTATCGGACAGGGTTCTACCTGCGCCTTACCTCGTCACGGTCGATGGAGGATCTATCGGCAGCGGCAGCCAGATGAACAGGCCCGCAGAGGTAAATTTGTGCTGGCCGCCGGGTTCACCGCCTGGCTGGAGGGTAAAAATGTGATGCCGCTCGCAGCCGTGCTGAAGCGAAATTCCGCAGCGGGGCTGGCAGATCCCCGCAGCTGGCTGCGTGTTAAGTTGACATCAATTTAGTTTGACTCAATACTGTGTCACCGCTCAATCGGGGGCGAAGGTCATGACCTTCTCTTCCCGCCGCGCTATTGCCTGCGCGGTCGGTCGTCAGCCACCCGTAAAAAAAGACGCCGCCGCAACAAACAGCCATCAGAAATCCCGTCAGCGCGTTATCGCGGCTGGCGTTTTCCTGTGGCGGGCAGCCCCGCACGCTGGCTCAGAATGAGTAAAGATATGAATGACCAAACTCCGGTAATGCCCGACGAGCCTCCTGCCGGTGGGGCACCAGAGACCATCGATCAGTTTCTCTGCTTTGCGCTCTATTCCGCGTCGCTTGCCATGACCAAGCTCTATCAATCCCGGCTGAAACCGCTGGGACTGACCTATCCGCAGTATCTGGTCCTGCTGGTGCTGTGGGAAAAAGATAACCTGACCGTCTCGGAAGTCGGGGCGCGGGTCCGGCTCGATTCCGGCACGCTGAGTCAGTTGCTGAAAAGGCTGGAGCGCAGCGGCATTATCTGCCGCCAGCGGGACACCGGCCACGATGAGCGTCGGGTGCGGATTTCGCTGACCGAACAGGGGCGTCAGCTCAAAGTGACAGCCGCTGGCGTGCCGGCGGATATGGTGTCGGTGATGGATACCGCCTGTAGCGAACTGGGCGATCTCACCAGCCGGGTAGCCACCCTGCGGGAAAAACTGCTCAGGGCGTTACCCTGATGCCCCCCGATGCTGAAAGTGTAGGGATGATGAAAAAGTATACATACCTGAGTGGTGCCCGTGCCGGTGCTGTTCAGCCAGACTGTTGCGCGGGAGGGACGATTGGGCATTGATAAACCAGATGACATGGATGAGATCCATGCCGTTGTCGGCCATGCGGTCTCATACCTGCTGAAGTCAGGTCACAGCGCGGGCGTAAAGGAGATCGTGGCATTTCTGCAACAGCAGGAAGCGCAGTCGGTCAACGGTCAGCGGGAAGTTTACTCGCGGGCGGTACGCATTGTGATGGCGACCGTCAACTGAGACGCGGCTCGCCCTGCTGAAGCACGGCTTTCCCTTTCCGCCCTCTCCTCATGGCGCGCTACAGCGCCGCCCCGCTCGGGGCCATCAGATCATAACGATCGTCCTGCTCGGCCGCCATCGGTGGCTGGATTTTCAGGGTGATCCAGTTAGAGGTCACGCGCTGCTGCTTGCTATCCTCCAGCGTCACCGACAGACGATATTCGTTGCTGGCATCCGGTGACGGGTCCCACTGCGGTAAGATCACACTCCAGCCCTGCGGATCCGCGTTATCAGCCGGTGGCGTCAGGCTCAGCGCCTGGGTATCGCCCTGCCAGCTGACCGCCCTGATCGGATTACTGGCGCGCACCTGCAACTTCAGCGGCAGACTTTCCCCGCTGCTGAGTTGCCACGGCGGCGTCGCCAGGAACACCGACAGGGTTTTGCGCTGACGGAAGGCGAGCACCGGCGTATCACTGCGGGTCACGGTATCGTAACGACTGCCGCGCAGCGAGCGCGCTTCAGCGACGTTATTGGCATCCAGCTGGCGGCGCAGGGCGACGCCGAAGCGGTAGTTGAGCTTCAGCCCCAGCTGATCCTGGCTCTCACCGGCGCTGCTGGTTTTGTGGGTCGCCGAGAGCGTCACCAGCGGCACCGGGGTATATGAGAGGCCAAACGACATGGCGGAAGGATTATGGTAGCGATTGCCACTGTTAAACAGATCGACGTTATTGCCGAGATATTGCTGGTAACTTACCGAAACGCCGAGCTGACGATAAAACGGCAGGTAGCTCTGGCTGGTGATGTCATAGCCGCGCGCCATACGCTGCTGCCGGGAGTCACCGAGATTCCGCCAGCCGGAGAGCGGCATATAGTAGTTGGCTGACAGTCGCATCGAATCACTCCACGCCTCGGTGCCCAGCGACGCGCGCTGTAAACCGCTGCTGAAGATGCGATCAACAAAACCGTTGTAGCCCAGCAGCCAGCTGCCCGCCTCCCAGCGCTGTCCCAGGCCCGCATTGCCGACCAGCCCATCGCCGTTATCGTGCACCCCGAGCTGGCTGAAGGTGAGCAGGCTGTTCTCATCGGCCAGCGCGCTGAAGAGATCGCCGCCGCTGCCGGTGAAATTGCCGTTCATGTCCACCTTCAGATCAAGCTGCGCGGTGCCGTAGGGTGAAAGCAGTGACTGCCCTTCACTCTCAACCCGATCGGCGACTTCATCGCGCAGATGATTAAAGGCCCAGACGCCCGCCTGCTGCCCGAAGGTGACGTTGCTGTCACTGTTATTACTGGCTTCACCAATACTTTTAGCCACCGACGCCAGCTTTTTACTCCACTCGTCATCCTGCTCGCTGGCACTGCCCAGCGTCGGCAGCGACTGGCTGTAGCGCGCCGGATCGTCAAAGGGCGTCTCTGACACCCTGGTTTCGCTCTGTAAGGCGCGCGCGCTCTGCATCACAGTCAGTGATAGCGCGGTTAAAAAAACAACTCCCGTTTTGCGTATCATGTCATCCGGCAGATAGATTAAGGTTTGCCTGTGCGGCTGCGGTAAAAAAAATCGTCAGCATTTACCTTAACATATTGTGACGGTGATGCAGGACAGCAGGAGCTAAATGTGCATATGACAGAGAAATCTGAGCCAGCAGAGGCCGGCGCTGCGTGACGCCGCCACCATCAGGAGAAGATTAAACCGCCATCGACGTTGATGGTCTGCCCGGTGATATAGCGCGCATCTTCCGAAGCGAGAAACGCCACCAGCCCCGCGACATCCTCCGGCTGACCGGCGCGCTTCAGCGGAATATTTTTCACCCACTCCGCCATCAGCTCCCCTTTGCCGTAGGTTTTCTCCGCGCTGCTGAGGATCTCCCCCCAGACGCGATCGTTGTAATCCCACATCTCACTCTCAATGATGCCGGGACAGAAGGCGTTGACCGTGATATTCCAGGGTGCCAGCTCCAGCGCCAGACTCTGGGTAATACCGATCACCCCCATTTTGCTGGCGGCGTAGTGCGGCGTGTAGATAAAACCCTGCCGCCCCTGGCCCGATGAGGTATTGATCAGGCTGCCGCGCCGCTGCTGCACCATATACTTCGCCGCTTCGCGGCAGCAGAGCCAGACGCCGGTGGTGTTGACCGCCAGCACCCGCTCGAAATCACTCTTTGGCATGGTGTCGAAGCGGTCGATGGTGATTACCCCCGCGTTCTGGATTGAGACGTCGATCTGTCCAAAGCGCGCAACGGCCTGCTGATAGAGCTGCTGCACCGCCGTTTCATCAGTGACATCGACCTGTAGCGCCAGAATTTCACTGCCGTACTGCTGCTGAAGCTGGTCGGCGGTAGCGAACACCCGATCGCTGTCTGAGACCATCACCAGCCTGGCACCGTCGCGGGCGAAACGCGCCGCGATCCCGGCACCGATGCCGCGACAGGCACCGGTGATCACCACTGTTTTTTCCTTTGCATCCTGGGACATAATGACTCCTGTTAACTGTGACCAACATCAGGGAGCGGTGCCGCCTGCTGCTTTTTTTCATGGCGACGCAACAGCACCACTTTACTTTGCAGACGCTGCTGGAACTGGTCGATCACCACCGCAGTCACAATCACCAGCCCTTTGATCACCATCTGCCAGAAATCGCTGACGCCCATCATCACCATGCCATCCGCCAGGAAGACGATAACGAAAGCGCCAATAATCGAGCCGGAGACCCGGCCACGTCCGCCCGCCAGCGCGGTGCCGCCCAGCACCGTCGCGCCGATGGCGTCCATCTCAAACATGTTGCCGGTCATCGGGTGCGCGGTCTGCAACTGCGAGGCCACCACCAGCCCGACCAGACCGGCGCACAGGCCGGAGAAGGCGTAGACAAAAATTTTGACCTTGATAATCGGCACGCCCGCCAGCCGGGCGGCTGACTCGTTGCCGCCGATGGCGTAGATATAACGCCCCAGCGGGGTTTTGCGCGTCAGGTAGAGGCCGAGCAGCAGAAAGCCAATCATCAGCCAGATCGGGATATAGACCCCCAGCACCGTGCCGGAGCCGAGCAGCGCAAAGCCGGTGTTGCCGAGCGCGGGCAGTCCGACCAGGTTGGCGTAGGTGCCGCCGTCGTTGAACAGCAACGCCGCACCGCGCGCCACGTACATCATCCCCAGGGTGCAGATAAAGGGGGCGACGCCCAGCCGGGTGATCACCGTGCCGTTAATCAGTCCCACCAGCACGCCGAAGATCGCCACCACCAGGATCACCTCCGGCACGTTAAGGAACAGCGTATTGCCACCCCACAACGGGATGCCATTAGTCAGCAGCGCCCCCGCCACCATGCCGCAGATCCCGGCGACCGCGCCCACCGACAGATCGATACCGCCGGTGAGGATCACCAGCGTCATGCCGATCGCCAGCAGCCCGGTGATCGCCACATGCTGCGTCATGATCAGCAGATTGGAGGGGGTAAGAAAATTGGGCACCATCACGCTGAAAAAGCTGACCACAATCAGCAGCGCGATAAAGGTCCGCGCCTTCAGCAGGTACATATAGAGCAGATATTTCTGGTTCATGACATTCTCCGGCCAGCTTAATCCTGTGGGGTTGATGCCGCGATCAGCTGTTCTCGCGTCGCCGCTGCGCGCGGCAGATCGGCAGTTATCCGGCCATCGGCCATCACTAAAATGCGGTCCGCCAGTGCCATCACCTCATCCAGTTCCGATGAGGAGAACATCACTGCCAGCCCCTGTTGCGCCAGCGTGCCAATCAGGTGATAGACGTCGGTTTTCGCGCCAACATCGATGCCGCGCGTCGGCTCATCCAGCAACACCACCTGCGGGCCGGTCATCAGCGCTTTGCCCAGCACCACCTTCTGCTGATTGCCGCCGCTCAGCGCCGTCACCGGCAGCTCAGGATCGCTGACCTTGATCGCCAGATGACCAATCATCTCACTGACCCGCCGCTGCTCCCGGCCAGGGTTAAGCGGTGCCAGCGCCCGACGGAAACCGCGCAGGCTGAAGTCAGAAAGCGTCATATTGGCGGTAATCGACATCAGCTCAACCACCCCTTCGCCTTTGCGATCTTCCGGTACCAGCGCAATCCCGCTTTTCAGGCGCTGCTGAAAGCTGCGCCTGGCCAGATCCTGCCCCGCCAGCCGCACCTGTCCCGACTGGCAGGGCATCAGCCCGATCAGCCCCTTAAACAGCTCGGTGCGTCCGGCCCCCAGCAGGCCATAAATGCCGATCACCTCGCCTTTACGCAGGCTAAAAGTGACCTGGTTGAGTCTGTAACCGCCGTTCTGGTGCAGCGCGGTCAGGCCCTCGACCTGCAACACCGTCTCCCCCTGCGGGGCTGGCTGATAGTCGAACTGCTTTTTCTTGTCGCCCACCATCTGGGCGATAATCCACGGCACGCTGGCGTCGCGCACCTCACGCTCACTGATAAAGCGGCCATCGCGGAAAATAGTGATGTGATCGCCAATCTCCATCAGCTCTTCCAGCCGGTGAGAGATGTATATAATGGTGACGCCGCGCCGTTTCAGCTGCTCAATCACGTTAAACAGCACCTTCACTTCCGACTGGCTCAGCGCGCTGGTCGGCTCATCCATGATCAGCACCCGGGTATCTTTCGACAGCGCCCTGGCGATCTCAACCAGCTGCTGATGGCCGATACCCAGCTCGCCCAGCGGGGCATAGGGATCGACATCCAGCTGCAACCGCTCCAGCAGCGATTTCGCCAGCGCGTACTGATACTTTTCATTGATCACCCCGCGCTGGAAAAACTCGTTGGCGATAAAAATGTTGTCCATCACGTTCATGTTGGGAAACAGGTTCAGCTCCTGAAAGATGATGCTGATCCCCTGCTGCTCCGCCTGATGGGTAGAGTTCAGCGACACTACCTTACCGTCCAGCAGGATCTCGCCCGATGAGGGGGTCTCCACGCCAGCCAGCATCTTCATCATGGTCGACTTCCCGGCCCCGTTCTCACCGATTAACACGTTCACTTTATTGCGGTAGACCCGGTAATTGACCTGATCGAGCGCGGTCACGCCGGGATAGAGGCGCGACACGTTGCGGGTTTCGATAATCACATCGCTGGCCTGTTGCGGTTCGGAATTGGGCATCTGCCGCTCCTTATTGCCGGGTAATGGCAGCCGGGGTAATGTCCGGCAGCTGCTGAGGAATGTCCCAGCTGCTGAAGACGCCGGAGACCACCACCTTGTCACCCACCTTCGGTGCGAACTGCTGCATCAGGCTGGCGGCGTGCTGGTTAATCGCTTTGCCATATTCACCAAACAGCACCTGGTCGTTGAAATCCTGATAGCTCGCGCCTTTGTAAGCATCACGCAGCGCCGTACCGCGAATAATCGGCCCGACCTGAATTGTGACAGTGTCACCTGATTCATCCTTCACGCTCATCCTGCCGCTGCGTGAAGTGGTGTTTACCGCGGTCACATCGCCGCGCACCGAGACGCTAAAGACACAGGGATTCTCCGCCTGACTGCGATAGCCGTAGGTGTGACAGGCACTGTCAAAATCGTTGGCCGATTGCAGTGACTTCAGCAGCGTGGCCAGCGGCCTGGCCTCCGCCTGGATTTGCGGCACCAGCTTCTGCTGCCAGAGTTGATCGATATTGGCCATCGTCGGATTGGGGGGATTCTTCAGGTCAGCCAGCTCCTGCTGCGACACGATTCGGCAGCCGCTCAGCACCATGACCACCAGTGTCAGCCAGACTCTTCGGGACATCTTCTTCTCCCTGGCGCCCGCTTTCGCGGGCGCGACAGCGGTTAATTACGACTTGTAGTTAAAGTCCTGCACGCCTTTGGCGTTTTCCGGGGTAATCAGAATGCCGCGGAACATTACGCGCTGCTTCTCTGGTTTCACGCCCTTCTGGATATAATTATCGAGATCGGTGACGCCTTCGGCGGCAATCGCCTGCGCCTGCAACATCACCGTGGCTTTCAGCGTGCCCGCTTTCACCGCATCGCGTTCATCGTTACTGCCATCAATGCCCACCACGATCACATCGTTGCGACCAGCCGCTTTCAGCGCGGCAATCGCGCCCAGCGCCACCGGCCCGTTACCGCAGATCACCCCTTTGACATCCGGGTGCGCCTGCAAAATGCTGTCCATAATGCGTTTGCCGTCAATCAGCGTGCCTTTGGCATCCTGACGCGCCACGCTCTGCATATCGGGATATTGATCCAGCACCTGATGGAACGACTTCGAGCGCGTCACGCAGTTGTTGTCGGCCAGGTTACAGGTCAGCTCGGCATATTTTCCCTTCTCGCCCATCTTCTCCACAAAGACGTTGGCCACGTCTGAGCCCGCCTGAAAGTTGTTATGGGTAATCTGCGCCAGCGCCACGTCATCCACCGGAATTTCACGGTTAATCAGCACCACCGGAATACCGGCATCTTTGGCCTTTTTAATCGCCGCCACGCTGGCGGTGGAGTCGGCGTTATCCAGCACGATACCCTGCACTTTCTTGCCAATGGCGGCGTCGATCAGTTCGCTCTGCTTCTTCACATCTTCGCCGTGCGACAGCACCGAGGTTTTGTAGCCCAGCGCCTGCGCTTTGAGGTTGGCGCCTTTGGCTTCAGAGGCGTAATAGGGGTTATCGAGTGAGTTAACCAGAATCATAATGGTGCCTTTTTCGACGGCGAACGCCGCCTGTGAAATCAGACAGGCAGCCACGGCACTACAGAGCAGGGTACGGTTTTTCATGATGTTCTCTCTTATCGTTATGGCAGGGTATGCATTCCCGGGTGTTGGATTGGCCTTACCAGATGGTGAAGCCACCATCGATCATCAAATCAGCGCCGGTGATCATGTCGCTGCCGTTGCTGGCGAAAAACAGCACCGCGGCGGCGATCTCATCGGTATAAGCAAAGCGACCCAGCGGGATCAGCTTTTTCATCTGCTCGCCCTTTTCACCGCGCCAGGCTTTTTCGCCCATCGGCGTCAGCACCACGGTGGGTGACAGGGTGTTGACATTGATACGGTGCGGGGCAAACTCTTTGGCCATCACCTTCGTCATGCCGAGCAGACCCGCTTTGGCCGAGGTGTAGGCGACATGGTTATCAATGGCGATAGAGGCCGCCTGAGAGGCGATATTAATGATTTTGCCGCCCTGTCCGGCCGCGATCATCTGGCGGGCAGCCGCCTGCGAGCAGAGGAACGGCCCGGTCAGATTGACGGCGATCTGCTTTTGCCACTCGGCAAAGTCGGTTTCAATCACCGGCTGCAACATCACGTAGCCCGCGCAGTTCACCAGAATATCGATGCGGCCATAGTGGGAGATGACCTCTGCGAAAGCCTGATCAACGGAAGCGGGATCGGTCACATCACAGCAGACAAACTGCACCTGGTCGGCGGCGAAGTCGGCCCGCAGGCTGGCGACTTTCTCAGCTTCAAACGGCGGATAAAGCAGAGCCAGCCGCGCGCCCTTTTCCAGCAACATGCCATTGGTCGCCATCGCAATGCCGCCCAGCCCGCCGGTCACCACCGCCACCTTGTCGGCCAGACTCAGTGCGGTATCCACGCCGTAGCGCAGGTTTACGTCATATTCACCACTCATCCCTCTCTTCCCCTCAGATTTTTATTGCCGTCATTGACACACTCATTTTCGAACAAAAATATATGCTATCGAAAAGAAATGATGTGTGGAGCAGATCAAATTTCGACCATCTGCCTGTCAAAGCGGGTTATCTGTTTGAAAAGACGTGATCTGGCCTGCAATCCGGTAATAAAGCCGCTCGCCTGACTTTCAGAAAGCGCGAACAATTCAACAGGCTGCGTAATTTAATTTTCGTTCGAAAATGAAACCCGCCCCTGGCTATCTCGCATTCATAAAAATCGCGCGTTAAACTCAGCGACAGAGACCTTCTTCGCCCGACCCTCAAGTGATTGGAAAAGGGAGCATTTCGATTGAAAAGCAAGAGTGAGCAGTTCGCTGACATGCAGCAACGCCGCGAGAAAATTCTGGAGATGATCCGCGAGGATGGCACGGTCACGGTTAAGGCCCTGACGGAAACCTTCGGGCTGACCGAAGCCACATTGCGCAGCGACCTGCGTATGCTGCAAAAACAGGGCTTTGTGCAGCGCTATCACGGTGGCGCGACCCTGATGACCGGCAAGCAGAACAGCGGCGCGATGCTGCTGGAGCGGCAGACCCATCTGGAAGAGAAAGAGGCGATTGGCCGACTGGCGGCGCAGCATATCGAAAATGGTGACACGGTGATTTTCGATTCCGGCACCACCACCACCGCCATTGCCGAGGCGATCAGCCACATTCGCCGGCTGTCGGTGGTCACGACTGCGGTAAATATCGCCCTGAAGCTGGGTGGCGAGCCGGGGATCAATATCCTCCTCACCGGCGGCACCTTTAAGTTTCCGACGCTCTCCACCTCGGGCGAAAAAGCGGCCAGCTTCTTTGAAAACGTGCTGGCGGAAAAGCTCTTCCTGGCGACCGCCTGTATCTCGCCGCGCCTCGGCCTGAGTTTTCCCAGCGAAACCGACATCAAAGTGAAACTGGCGATGATCAAATCCGCCAGCACGGTCTACGTGGTGGCAGACTCCAGTAAAATCGACAAGGTATCGATGTTCGCACTGCCCTGTGACTGGAGCAATATTCACTATCTGATCACCGACAGCGGCATCACGCCAGCGCAGGTAAAAGCGTTCGAGTCGTTGGGGGTGAAGGTGCTGGTCGCCCCGCTGCCATTGAAAAGGGCGATGTAACGCCAGGCGACCTCTGCCTGAAACGATCATCGCCCCGCCACGGCAACCCACCGCACCATCGCACCCACTACAGCGCGCATCACCGCCAACCGGGCAGTTACAGCGCGCACCACCGCCAACCGGGTAGTTCACCACAGCGCGCACCACCACCAACCGGGCGGATCTTTCCTGCCCGCCACACGTAATCTCCATTGCCCCAGCCACAAATTCTCCCCTACACGCCCTTTCAGCTTGTGTATACAATGTATATTGCGCTAGCATGTATCACCATTGTGTAACCTAACCGGAGGCAGACTAAATGATCCGTGGAAATGTTAAACGCTGGGGTAACTCACCCGCCGTGCGTATTCCGGTGACGCTGATGCAGGCGCTTAATCTCAAAATTGATGATGAAATCAGGATTGACCTGGTCGAAGGGAAACTCATTATTGAACCCGTAAAACAGGAAGTCAGTTACTCTCTGGAAGCACTCCTGGAGGGTGTGACACCGGAAAACCTGCATGACCCGGTAGACTGGGGTGAACCCGTCGGGAAGGAGATTTGGTAAATGGTCAGTCGCTTTGTTCCTGATGCCGGAGATGTCATCTGGGTAGATTTTGACCCTACCAAAGGAAGCGAACAGGCTGGTCATCGACCCGCTGTGGTGCTTAGCCCGTTCGCCTACAACAACAAGACTGGCCTCTGTCTCTGCGTTCCCTGTACAACCATGTCAAAGAATTATCCCTTCGAGGTGCCATTAAGCGCTGAACAGAACAGCGTGGCATTATCCGATCAGATAAAAAGTATCGCCTGGAAAGTCAGGGGAGCGACCAAAAAGGGCGTCGTCTCTGCAAGCGAACTTCAGCAAATTCGCGCGAAGGTAAAAGTCATCATTGGCCTTTAGCATCATCACCCTCTGAAGAGCCGGACAGTACTGATTTATCCGGCTCTGGCAATCTGCATCTCATACGCTCTCAGCACTAGCGGCACACTAAGTGTACAGATGTTTGTCCAGACACCTCCACCCTAAGCGCACCTCAGCCAGACAGATCATTACCGTACGCTCCACCGCCAACCTGGCAGTTCACCACAGCGCGCACCACTGTCAATCGGGCAGGAAAGCGCTGCCCGAAGAGCAAAGTGTGCGAGCCAGGGATGGCGAGCCCACTTCGCAGGGATGCGGGGTCCTTTGCGATCGGGCAGCTCTTTCCTGTCCGCCGCACATAATCCCCAGTCAGCACCCCGATCTTTACTCCAGCACACGCACCTCAGCCAGACACGGATCTCAGCGCGCACCACCGCCAACCGGACGGCTCTTCCCTGCCCGCCGCACCCTACCCCCGGTCAGCCGCCTGCACCCCCACACCCAGCTGCAAATCAGCCCGGTAAAACCTCACCACCTCACCCACCACCAGCAACGACGGCGAAACCGGCTTATCCCGCGCCACCGTCTCCGCCAGCCCGCCCAGCGTGGTAATCAACACCCGTTGATCCGGCCGCGTCCCCTTCTCAATAATCGCCACCGGCGTCTCCGCATTCCGTCCCTGCGCCTGCAACTGCGCACTGATTGACGCACTCCAGCTCAGACCCATATAAAACACCAGCGTCTGATTCACCGCCGCCAGCGCCACGTCATCCAGCTGCGGCTCCCCGCTGCGGCCATGCCCGGTAATCAACCGTAACGACTGCGCGCAATCGCGATGCGTCAGCGGGATCCCGCTGGCCGCGGCACATCCCACCGCCGCCGTAATCCCCGGCACCACCTCACAACGAATCCCGGCCTGCTGCACACTCACCATCTCCTCGCCACCGCGACCAAAAATAAAGGGATCGCCTCCCTTCAGCCGGATAACATTGCGCCCGCTGCGCGCCAGATCCACCAGCAACTGATTAATCTGCGCCTGCTTCAGACCGTGCTGACCCGGCTGCTTGCCCACATCAATACACAAGGCGCTATCCGGCACCTCCGCCATTACCGCTTCACTCACCAGCCGGTCATACACCACCACCTCAGCGCGATGCAGCAACCGCAACGCCTTAACCGTCAATAACTCCACATCGCCCGGACCTGCACCCACCAGCCACACCGCACCCTGCTGAGGCTCATCGCCCGCCGGGGCCAGTAACTTATCCAGAGAATCAATTGCTCGTGTCATTACGCCTCCGTTACCTTATCGGACAGCAACAGCTGCTTCAGCTCTGGAATACAGGAGCCACACTGCGTGCCGCATTTAAGCCTCTCGCCCAGCGCCTGCGTGGTGCGACAACCCTGCGCCACCGCCTGCAAAATCGTCTGCTCACCCACCGCCATACAACTACAGATAATCCGGCCCGCCGTACCGCCCTGCGCCGCCTGACCCGCCAGCACACTATGCCGCCCGCTGGCATCCTGCGGCGCGTCACGAAAGGCGGCGGCAACAAAAGCGCTATCCAGCGCCGGCAGCGCGTCAGCCGCATAAAAGGCCAGCTGCAACTCGCCGTCGCGCCATGCCAGCAGACGATAATCCCTGCCGCTGCCCGCCGCGACCTGCAACACACAGCCCGCAACATCGACATGCTCCGCCAGCCACGCCTGCGGCGACCCTTCGCCCGCCACCACGTAACGCTGCACCGTGGGATAAGGGACGCGCGCCCAGTAACGTAACCCCGCAGGCTGCGCGATCTTCCGCTGCCAGAGCCAGCCCTGCCAGCCCACCACCAGCGGCAAAACCCGCACCGGCGTCTGCTTCAGGGCGGGCTGAGCGGAAAAGGGACAGGCGCGACCGGCAACCAGCATATCGACATGACTCTGCTGACTGAACTGCCGGTTCCAGTGCATCGGCACAAACAGCTCGCCGCGCCGCAGCCCGGCATCAACCCGCACCCGCCCGCTGATCCATCCCCGCACCGACTGCACCCGCGCCAGTCCCCCCACCGTCACGCCATAGTGCGCGGCATCAGCGGGATGCAGCGCCACAAACGGCTCATCACAATGCTGCATCAGCCGCGGCACCAGACCGGTGCGCGTCATGGTATGCCACTGATCGCGCACCCGGCCGGTATTCATCAGCAGCGGATAGGCGGCGTCACGCGGCGCGACCGCCGGAGTAGCCGGAACGCTGAGCCGCGCTTTACCATCGGGATAAAAAAAGCGTCGATCGCTGAACAACCGGGCGCACCCCTGCGGATGCGCCGCGTTAACCGGCCACTGAACCGGCCG
This sequence comes from Pantoea sp. C2G6, assembly GCF_051336815.1. Taxonomy (NCBI): domain Bacteria; kingdom Pseudomonadati; phylum Pseudomonadota; class Gammaproteobacteria; order Enterobacterales; family Erwiniaceae; genus Pantoea; species Pantoea sp. C2G6. Next base: position 458,262 of record NZ_JBGMNJ010000001.1, on the reverse strand, counting down.
CAGCGCCTCCCAGTCTGCGTTGCTCAGCTGTGCCAGCCCGCTAATATCAAACGCCCGCTGCCCCCGGTTCTCAAAACCCGACAGCACCGCATGCTCGCGGAAAATCTCTGCCGGATGCTGCCAGCTGAATCCCTCACTGAAGCCCAGCCGCTGCGCCACCTGCGCCAGCAGCCACCAGTCAGGTCGGGCATCGCCTGGCGCGACCACAAAGGCACGCTGACGGGAAAGCCGCCGCTCTGAATTGGTCACGGTGCCGTTCTTCTCACCCCACCCCTGGGCGGGCAGCTGAATATCGGCAAAGGCGCTGGTATCGGTATCCGCCATCACATCAGAGACGATCACCAGCGGACAGGCCGCCAGCGCCTGGGCCACCCGGTTGCCCTCCGGCATCGACACCGCCGGATTGGTGCCCATAATCCACACCGCTTTCACCTCGCCGTCGGAAATCGCCCGGAACAGATCCAGCGCGGTCAGCCCCGGTTCACGGGCAATCGTCGGACTGCGCCAGAAACGCTGCACCCGATCGCAATCCGCGTCAGTAAAACTCATGTGCGCCGCCAGCTGATTCGCCAGCCCGCCCACTTCACGTCCACCCATCGCATTCGGCTGTCCGGTCAGCGAAAATGGCCCGCAGCCCACGCGCCCGATTTTGCCGGTCAGCAGATGCAGATTAAGCATCGCCTGGTTATTGTCGCTGCCGGTGGCGGACTGATTAATGCCCATACACCACAGGGTCAGCACCCGATCGTGCTGGCTGAACAGCTGGAAAAAGTGCGTCACCTGCTGCACGCTCAGATCACACGCCGCCGCGACGCGGTCGACCTCCCACGCCGCCGCTGCCGCCAGCGTCTCATCAACCCCGTTCAGATGCGGCAGCATCGTCGCATCCACACCGCCCCGCTGCGCCAGCCAGTGCAGCAGGCCGGAAAACAGCACCGTATCGCTGCCGGGACGCAGCGGCAGATGCAGATCGGCCTGATCAGCGCTCGCGGTGCGACGCGGATCGATCACCACAACCCGCATCGCCGGACGTTGCAGCTTCGCCTGCATCAGCCGCTGCCAGACCACCGGATGGGCCCAGGCGGCATTCGATCCCACCAGCAGCACCAGATCGGCCTGCTCCAGATCCTCATAGCAGCAGGGCACCGCATCCGCTCCCAGCGCCCGCTTATAACCGACCACCGCCGACGCCATACAGAGCCGCGAATTGGTATCGATATTGGCGGCCCCGATATAGCCCTTCATCAGCTTGTTGGCGACGTAGTAATCCTCAGTCAGCAGCTGGCCGGAGCCGTAAAAAGCCACCGCCTGCGGACCATACCGATCGATCACCGCCCGCAGGCCCGCCGCCGCCGCATCCAGCGCGGCCTCCAGAGTAGCCTGCTGACCGTTAACCCTGGCGGTCAGCAGACGGCCCTGCGGCGTCAGCGTCTCGCCCAGCGCCGCGCCTTTGACACACAACCGGCCCGCATTGGCGGGATGGTGCGGATCGCCAATCACGGTGGCCTGATGAGATCCCTGCGGCGTAACGCAGACGCCACAGCCGACGCCGCAATAGGGACAGGTGCTGTTCATGATGCCTGCGCCAGCTGATTAAGCGGCCGGTTAGCCAGCCAGACCTGACCCGCTTCCAGCTTCACCGGCCAGCAGCGTAGCTGCTGCTGCGGATTATCCAGGCTCTGGCCATCGCGCAGCCGTATCCGCTGCTTGTAGAGCGGCGAAATCACCACCGGTTCGCCGCCGACATCCCCCAGAATCCCGCGTGACAGCACGCTGGCTTCGCTGCCGGGCTCCCGATCTTCCAGCGCATAGAGCGCATCGCCAAAGCGGAACAGCGCGACACGCTCGCTGCCGAGCCGCGCCCCGATCCCCGCCTGCGGCGGAATCGACTCCAGCGTACAGACCGCGCTCCACGGCTCGGCCGGCAGTTGCAGCAGAGCGCGTCCCGGCACCGCTTCGGGCTGGCGCTGACCGCGCACCCGACTGTAGTGCAGCGTCTCATCGGGCCGATCGCTGTTAACCGTCGGCGTAAACAGCGCGCGCCGCGACGGGTCGGCCAGCGTGGTCTGCCATTCGCACTGGTAAGCGTCTACCACCCGCTGCATCTCCTGCTCCAGCGTGGCCCCCAGCCCGAGGCTATCCTCAATCACCACCTGACGCAGATAGTCCAGGCCGCCCTCCAGATTATCCAGCCACACGCTGGTGCGTTGCAGCCGGTCGGCGGTGCGGATATAGAACATCAGCAGGCGATCGACATAACGCAGCAGCGTGGTGTCGTCGAGATCGCTGGCAAACAGATCGGCGTGACGCGGCTTCATGCCGCCGTTGCCGCAGACGTAGAGATTCCAGCCCTTCTCGGTGGCGATCACCCCAATATCTTTGCTCTGCGCTTCCGCGCATTCGCGGGTACAGCCAGAGACCGCCATCTTGATCTTGTGCGGTGCGCGCAGCCCCTTGTAGCGGTTCTCCAGCGTGATGGCGAAGGCGGTCGAATCCTGCACGCCGTAGCGGCACCAGGTTGATCCCACACAGGACTTCACGGTACGCAACGACTTGCCGTAGGCGTGGCCGGTTTCAAAGCCCGCCTCCAGCAGTGTCTGCCAGATTTCGGGCAGCTGATCGAGCCGCGCACCAAACAGATCGATACGCTGGCCGCCGGTAATTTTGGTGTAGAGATCGTAGCGCGCCGCCACCTCGCCAATGGCGATCAGCCCCTGCGGCGTAATCTCGCCCGCTGGCACGCGCGGCACCACGGAGTAGGTGCCATCTTTCTGGATATTGGCGAAGTAGCGATCGTTGGTGTCCTGCAACGGCAGATGGGCCGGTTTCAGCAGATAGTCGTTCCAGCAGGAGGCGAGCAGCGACGCCACCAGCGGTTTACACACTTCACACCCCTCGCCTTTACCGTGCGCGCTCAGCAGCGCATCGAAGGTGCGGAACTCCCCCGCCCGCACCAGGTGATAAAGCTCCTGTCGCGAATAGCTGAAGTGGTCGCAGACATCCTTCTTCACCTCGACGCCGAGATTCTCCAGCTGATACTCCATTACCTGCTTCACCAGCGCCGAACAGCCGCCGCAGCCGGTAGCGGCTTTGGTGCAGCTTTTGATGCTGCTCATCTCACTGCATCCATCTTTCACGGCGGCGCAGATGTCGCCTTTGCTGACGTTTTGACAGGAGCAGACCTGGGCGCTGTCGGGCAGCGCCGCCACGCCGGACGCACGGGCCGGTGCGCCTGCCAGCAGCGGCAGGATCAGGCTCTCCGGCGCGGCGGGCAGGGGTAAAGCGTTCAGCATCATCTGTAACAGCGTGGCGTAGTCGCTGCTGTCACCCACCAGCACCCCGCCCAGCAGCCTTGTCCCCTCCGCCGAGACCACGATTTTCTTGTAGATCCCTTTAGGCCCGTCGGTCCAGTGATAACTCTGACTGCCTGGCGTGCGGCCATGCGCATCACCAAACGACGCCACCTCCACGCCCAGCAGCTTGAGCTTGGTACTCATATCCGCGCCGCTGAACGCGCCCGGCTCCGCCGCCAGATGGGCGGCCAGCGCCCGCGCCATCTGGTAGCCCGGTGCCACCAGACCAAAGATCTGACCGTTCCACAGCGCGCATTCACCAATGGCGAACACATCGTCATCGCTGGTCTGGCAGCGATCGTTAATCTCAATGCCGCCGCGCGGTCCGATGGTCAGCCCCGCCTCACGCGCCAGCTCATCCCGCGGCCGGATACCGGCCGAGAACAGCACCAGATCGCTGTGCAGCGTGCCACCGTCGGCAAAATGCAGCAGCACGCTGCCGTCCGGCTGAGTCTCAATCTGTTCGGTCTGCTTCGCGGTGTGTACCGTAACGCCGAGCGCATCGATCTTCTGGCGCAGCATCAGGGCGCCGCCCTCATCGAGCTGAACGGCCATCAGGCGCGGCGCAAACTCCACCACATGGGTCTCCAGCCCCAGCTGGCGCAGCGCGTTAGCCGCTTCCAGACCCAGCAATCCGCCACCGATCACCACCCCGCGCTGACTGTGGCGGGCGCAGGCGGCGATGGCATCGAGATCGTCCAGCGTGCGGTAGACAAAGCAGCGGTCGCCGTCGTGACCCGGCACCGGCGGCACAAAGGCGCGCGATCCGGTGGCCAGCACCAGCTTATCCCACGCCAGCTGGTTGCCAGCGCTGTCACGCAGGCTGCGCTGTGGCCGATCGATCGCCACCACCTGACAGCCGCTGCGCAGTTCAATGCCGTGCAGAGCAAAAAAGTCCGCGCTGACCAGTGAGAGATCCGCCGCCGTTTTGCCGTTGAAATAGTCCGACAGATGGACGCGGTCGTAAGCCGGCTGGCGCTCTTCGCCATAGACCACAATGTGATAGTGCTGATGTAACTGCCGGGCGACCAGCTGCTCAAGAAACTGGTGACTGACCATGCCGTGACCAATCACGGCTAATACGGGTTTACTCATCTCAGAATTCCGTGCAGCCTGCGGCTGCGGTTCAGGTTGATCGGGATCGAACAGGGCGTTAAGCGTGACGGGGTCAGCCCGTTGCAGTCGCGCCAGCAGCGCAGCGCCCTGTCGGGTATCGCCAGACAGCACCACGCCATGGAGGCGGCCATGCCGCAGAAAGAGACGGCGATAGTCGCCGGAGAGTGGATCAAAGCTGCTGATCGAGTCGGCCTCACTGACATCGCCCGCACTGAACAGCGAAATACCGCTGACTTTCAGCCGGGTCGCCAGCGGCTGACTGACGAAATCCGCCTCAGGCGCGCCCGCCAGCTGCGCCGCCAGAATCTGCGCCTGCGCCAGACAGGGTGCGACCAGACCAAAGGTTTCACCGGCGATCTCACAGCATTCGCCCAGCGCATAGACATCCGGCACTGCGCTGCGTAACTGACCATCCACCAGAATGCCGCGCTGACACGGCAGCCCCGCCGCCTGCGCCAGCGCCACCTCCGGCACCACGCCGATAGCCATCACCACCTGCCCGGCCGCCAGCTGACGCCCATCAACAAGCGTGACCTGCGCTGCGCCAATCGCCCGCAGCCCGCTGTTCAGCTCACAGCGGATGCCGCGCTGTTGCAGCGCCGTCGCCAGCAGTTCGCCCGCCTTTGCATCCAGCTGGCGATCCAGCAGCCAGGGTTTGTGGTGCACCAGCGTCACCTCACGCCCGCGCGCCCGCAGCGCCGCCGCCGCTTCAATGCCGAGAAAGCCGCCGCCCAGCACCACCACCGGCCCCTGCCCGGCCAGCAGCCGTCGGACATCGGCAATGGTGCGAAAAGCCAGCACGTGATCGGCGTGGATGCCGGGAATGGCGGGCAGCCGTGGCTGCGAACCGGTGGCGAACACCAGCCGATCCCACGTCAGCTGCCGCTGATCGGTCTCTGCGGTGCGCGCCGCCAGATTGATCCGCAGCACCGTCTCACCGCTCAGCAGAGTCACACCGTGCTGCTGATACCAGTCGTGATGGTGGATCAGGGTCTCACTGAAGGAGGTTTCACCGGCCAGCACCGGCGAGAGCAGCACGCGGTTGTAGTTGCCGTGCGGCTCGCGGCCAATCACCGTAATGGCGTAACGCTGCGGCGCGCGTTGCAGCAGGCTTTCGACCATCTGCATCCCCGCCATGCCATTGCCTATCACCAGCAGCCGTTGCCTCATGGTCTGCTCCTCACGCCGCGCTGGTCTGTTTTTCATACAAAAAATGCAGCACTTTCTGGCGCAGCTGGTGATAGCGCGGCTCATCCGCCAGCGCGACGCGGGAACGTGGCCGCGGCAGATCGATAGTCAGGATCTCGCCGACCTGCGCCGCCGGTCCGTTGGTCATCATCAGCACCCGGTCTGACAGCAGCACCGCCTCCTCCACGTCATGGGTGATCAGCACGATGGTGGTGTTAAGCTCCTGCTGAATGCGCATCACGCTATCCTGCAAATGGGCGCGGGTTAAGGCATCCAGCGCACCAAATGGCTCGTCCAGCAGCAGTACCCGCGGCTTCATCGCCAGCGCCCGGGCAATGCCGACGCGCTGCTTCATGCCGCCGGAGATTTCGCCGGGCCGCTTGTGCATCGCGTGGCTCATCTGCACCCGGTTGAGATTGTGCTCAATCCAGTCGCGCATCTCCGCTTTGCTGAAGCGGCCTTTAAACACCTGCTGTACCGCCAGCTCGACGTTCTGAAAGGCGGTGAGCCAGGGCAGCAGCGAATGGTTCTGAAACACCACCGCGCGCTCCGGGCCGGGGCCGGTAATCTCGCGGTTATCACACAGCAGCACGCCGCTGCTGGGGCGGGTCAGCCCGGCTATCAGGTTCAGCAGCGTCGATTTGCCGCAGCCGGAGTGACCAATCAGGCTCAGGGTTTCGCCTTCGTGAATATCAAAGCTGACGTTATCCAGCGCCAGAAACTCGCCGCTGGCGGTATTGAAACGCTGACTCACCTGCTGCACGCGAATAATGGGTTGCATGGTTTTCTCCTTATTTATCCCAGCTGAAACGACGCACCAGCAGCATCAGCCCCTGCTCAAGCAGCAGCCCGACCACGCCGATGATCAGAATGGCGATCAGAATGTTTTCCACGTTGAGGTTGTTCCACTCGTTCCAGATCCAGAAGCCAATGCCCAGCCCGCCGGTCAGCATTTCGGCGGCGACAATCACCAGCCAGGCGATGCCGATAGAGAGCCGCACGCCGGTCAGCACCGCCGGCAGCACCGCGGGCAGCAGAATGCGGCGCATCACCGTCCACTCAGAGAGTTGCAGCACCCGCGCCACGTTGAGGTAATCCTGCGGAATGCGCTGCACCCCTTCGGCGGTGTTGATGATCATCGGCCAGATAGAGCAGATGAAAATGGTCCAGCTGGCCGCCGGTTCGGCGCGCTGAAACAGCAGCAGGCCAATCGGCAGCCAGGCCAGCGGGCTCACCGGGCGCAGCAGGGCGATCACCGGATTGAACATCCGGGCCATAAAGGTAAAGCGACCCAGCAGAAAGCCAGCCGGAATGCCGACCAGCGCCGCCAGACCGAAGCCGATCGCCACCCGCTGGAGCGAGGCAAGCACGTTCCAGCCGATGCCCTGGTCGTTCGGACCATTGCTGTAGAAGGGATCGGCGAACAGAATCTGCGCCGCCTGCCAGGTGGCGTAAGGCGAAGGAAAGGCGGGCTCCGACAGCGCCGCAATCTGCCACACCAGCAGCATCAGCAGGATGCCCCCGGCGGCCGGGATGAGGCGCTGAAGCAGCGGGCGCAGCCGTGCTGGCCGGATGGCGGCTTTCGGGGTGAGCTGTAACGGAATAACGGTGGCGCTGCTGTGAGTCTTCACCGGCTGCGCCAGGGCGCGCGCGTCAGTTTTCATGACAACCTCTCTTAACGTTTGATGGCGAAACTGGCGGCATAGGCGGCAGGGTTGCTGCCATCCCAGACTTTGCCGTCGATCAGGGTGCTGCTGCGCATCTCCGTGGCGGGCAGCGCGATCTGCCCGACGGCGCTGGCCGCCTGCTTATAGATGTCGAGGCGGTTGATCTGGCGCGCCACGGCGAGGTAATCGGGATCGCTGTTCAGCAGTCCCCAGCGTTTCATTTGGGTCAGGAACCACATGCCATCTGAGAGCCACGGGAAACTGACGTTGCCGTCGCCAAAGAAGCGCATCGGATGGGCGTCCTGCCACGACTGGCCCAGACCGTTCTGATACTGACCGAGCATCCGCCCCTGAAGCGTCTCTACTTTGGTGTTGATCCAGGCGCGTCCGGCTAACACCTGCGCCGTTTCGCGCCGGTTATCCTCTGAGGCGTCGATCCAGCGCGCCGCCTCCAGCACGGCGGCGGTGAGCGCGCGCGCGGTGTTGGGGTTCTCTTTCACCCACTGCGCGCGGGTGCCGAGCACTTTTTCCGGGTGATCGGGCCAGATCTGCTGGGTGGTGGCGGCGGTGAATCCGATGCTGTCGCTGATGGCACGCTGGTTCCACGGCTCGCCGACGCAGAAGCCGCTCATGTTGCCAATTTTCATGTTCATCACCATCTGCGGCGGCGGGATCACCACGGTGCGCACGTCGTCAAACGGATGGATGCCCGCGTTGGCGAGCCAGTAGTAGAGCCACATGGCGTGGGTGCTGGTGGGAAAGGTATGGGCAAAGGTGAGGCTGCCTTTGGCGCTGCCCGCGACCGCCTGTTTCAGGCTGGCGGCATCGGTGACGCCGCGGGCTTTCAGCTGGTTCGACAGGGTGATCGCCTGGCCGTTCTGGTTGAGCGTCATCAGGTTCGCCATGTCGTGCTGCGGCCCCGCCACGCCGAGTTGCAGCGCGTAGATCATGCCGTACAGCACATGGGCCGCATCCAGCTCGCCGGAGGTGAGTTTGTCGCGCACCGCCGCCCAACTCGCCTCTTTGCTCGCCTGGAGCGTCAGGCCATATTTCTTATCAAAGCCTTTGACCGACGCCATTACCACCGGCGCGCAGTCGGTCAGGGGAATAAAGCCGACCCGGACCTGCGCTTTTTCTGGCGCATCCGATCCCGCCGCCCAGACGGCGTTGCGTAACCCCGGCACAATCCAGGCGGCCCCCAGCGCGGCACCGGAGATCAGCGCCTGGCGTCGTGTCAGTGAAAATGGCGTTTTGCTCATCATCTTGTCCCAAAAAAGGAATAAAAAAAGGCGTCCTCCGCCGGGCCGTAGCCTGCGGATGGACGCCTTTATCCAAAGCACTGATCCCACCGCCGTTGGCGGGAGCAATGCGTACTCAGGGTAAGGTAAAGCAAACTGCGTGCCAGCCCGCAAAACCCGGTGCGCGGCGGGGAATGAGAAGCAGGTGAGTAAAAATTAACCGTTTTTGCACTTCTCTGACGCAGAGCGCGCACAAGCGCTGTGCAGCTACCTCGTTGGAGTTAGCTGCGCAGCGTGGCCGCCACCGCCAGCACCGCCTGCGCGATCTCCAGCACCCGCTTATTCTGGTTCATGGCGCTTTTGCGCAGCGCCTGCCAGGCCGCCTCCTCGCTGAACCCCTGCTGCTGCATCAGCCAGTGTTTAGCCTGATCGATCAGCCGGCGCTCATCCAGCGAAGCGCGCATCGAGGCCAGTTCATCCGCCTGCTGCTGTAACCGCTGCGACTGCTCGCCAATCAGCGACAGCACCGAGCGTCCGAGCTGCGGCGCCAGTCCGTCACTGTCGAGCGTCGCCGCGCCCGGCAGCCAGTCAGCGCCGGAAATATAGAGCGCGAAGTTGCTGTCCGCCTGGGCCACCGTCTGCGCCGCCTGCTGCTGCGCCTGTTCAATCGCCGCGCGGCAGCAGGTCATCAGGCTGGCCGACAGCCGATCTTCCAGCACCTTCATCTGATCCAGCCGCTCAGAGAGCAGTGAAAACCAGTGCAGCGCGCCCCGCTCTTCGCTCTTGCCGCCGGTACAGGCGATGCGCCGCAGCCGCTCAATGTCACGGCTGGCCTGCGCCAGCGGCAGCCAGCTTTCGCACGCGGCGCTATCGGCAAACTGCCGGAAGGTTGTAAAACTCTGCTCCTGAGCCGCGATCAGCGCCACCATCTGGCTGCGCTGGTCGGGCGTGAACTGCCCGGCGGCAAAGCCCGCCGAGCCGATCGCCCGCTCCTGTCCGGCCAGCTCTTTGCCCTGCATAAAGCTGAACAGGGCGATCAGGGCGCGTGAGATAGCGGGATGGCTGGCGGTATCCGCCGCTTCAAAGACCAGATTGAGCAGCGTGCGGATCACCTGGTTAAACGCGCTCATGGCGGCCGCCTGGTCATGCTCACCCAGGCTGATTTGCTGACGCAGGGCCGGCAGTCCCTCCAGCGCCTGCAACGCCGCGGCGATCAGATTGCAGAAGCGGCTGTAGCCCGGCTGCGCCACCGCGGGTGGCAGCGCCTGATAAAAGGCGTGCAGGCTCGCGCTCACCTCCTGCTGGCGGGCCTGACGCTCGGCGGTAAACAGGCGGCCGCGCGAGCAGATCCAGAGATTGCTGGCACCGCGCTCCCGTTGCAGCTGATGCACCAGTTCACTGACGGCGGCGATCAGTTCGCCGGTTTGCAGTAGCCGTTGCAGACTGGCTATATCACTCTGCCGTGATGCCTGTAACCAGCTCAGGGCGTCCCTCATCGCTCACCTCTTATCACGGTTAAAACCCAATCCAAGCAAAAGGCGTGCCGCTTTCCGGCAAAAACCGCGTCATCAGCGGCGCGGAAAGTCTGAAATTAAGCAGATTCTTAAGGCAAATCGATAAAATTTCTCAATAACGAGTCATTAGAAAGGCTTAATAATTTACAATCGGATTGATTGCATGCCAGAATGCGCCACCACGTTCTTAACCGGTTCGCGGTTGCGATAATTCAGTTCGCTTTAACTATCGTAATCTGAGACGCTTTTTTCGCCCTGCTGGCGGGCAAAAAAACGCCTGCTATCACGCATTGCCAGCCGGCGCAATGGTTTGAATTCTCAAAAGTCTTAGGTAGACTAAATACGTTACACCCCCAATATAATCCGTCCTTTTTTAGACTGAATTTCGGCACGATGCGGCGCTGCCCGCGGCGACCTCCGGCATCGGGCCAGGCAATATGCAGATACTTTGATGAGATCACGAGGAACATGGTGAAAAAGAGTCTTGCGTTAACACTGCTGGCGGTTCTCACCCTGGCAGGCTGTAAGGCCCCGCCGCCGCCCGTCACTGACGACACGCTGGTCACCAGCGAAATCAACGGCGTTAAGCTGGTTCACCGGCACGCCGTTGCGGCACCCACCGAATTTGAACCGGTCAACCAGACCTGGCGCGCGCTCTATGGCGCATCGGTCATGACCACGCCCGACTATGGCGGCAAAGTGGTTCGCTATCTCGAAACGGGTAAGCCCTTTGAAGTATTAGGTAATGTGGAACATAACTGGCTGGCGATTGCTGACCAGGCTGACGGCCCGCTGATCGGCTATGTGCCGTTAAAAGCGGGTGTCGAGAGCAGCCGCTACGATGCCACGGTGCAGAGCGATCGTCCCCGTCCCCGTAAAACGAAACAGGTCTGTGTCGCCGTTGGCGGTGCCAGCAAAGCGTGCCGGACTAACGATACCGCGACCTGGATCTTAGACTGAAGATGAAACCCGGCGCATATTGCCCGCAGCACCCTCCTGTGCTGCGGGTAGAGGGATTTGCCATTGGCTGGAAGATCACGAATTAATGACTGTGGAATCCCCTGCGCGTGAGGCGACCCCCTCAGGCAATGAGAATCTTTTACTTCAGGCTGCGGCGCCCCTGCTGAACGCGGTGGTGCAGATCCGTCAGTCAGCCACCCACGACGACCCTGCGGGGCTGCGCCAGTCCCTGATTGATGAAATCCGCCAGTTTGAGCAGCGCTGTAAACAGGCGGGACTGCCGTTTGAGATGATTATCGGCGCGCGTTACTGCATCTGTAGCGCGCTGGATGAAGCGGCGGCGCAGACGCCGTGGGGCACACGCGGCGTCTGGTCCGGCAACGGCATGCTGGTCACCTTCCACAATGAAAGCTGGGGCGGCGAAAAATTTTTTCAGCTGCTGTCGCGCATTTCACAAAGCCCGCAGCAGCACCTCTGGCTGCTGGAGGTGGTGCACTACTGTCTGCTGCTTGGCTACGAAGGCCGTTATCGCGGCAGTGAAAATGGCCGCGCCCAGTGTGACGGCATCCGTAAGCGCCTGAAAATCCTGATTGAAGAAACCCGCGCCCAGCGCCAGATACCGCAGCCGCCGCTGGTGGAGGTGCACCCGCTGGTCAGCACCCTCGCCCGGCCAATGGTGCCGCTCTGGGCCTGTGCCATGCTGGTGGCGCTGATTGGCTGCCTGATCTACAGCGGCCTCAACTGGCGGCTCGGCAACGCCGCGGAGCCGCTGCTGCGCGCCATCTATCAGACCCCGCTGCCGCAGATTACCGCGGGCCGCCGTCCCTCTTCCCCGCAGGCGCTGCTCGATCTGCGCCAGCGCCTGAACGATGTGATTGCCGCCGGGCAGCTGGAAGTGAGCGATGGCGCTTTCGGCAGCAAAGTGATTATTCCGGCGGATAAGCTGTTCGCCGAACAGGGCACGGTAATCAATCCGGTGGGCCGTGCGCTGCTGGCGCGGGTCTCGGCCGCCATGAAAGATGTTAAAGGCACCATTCTGGTGTCGGTGTTTACCGACGATCATCCGGTGGATAACAGCCGTTTTGCCTCCAGTTATGAGTTCTCGTTTGCCCGCGCCAGGGCGATCACCCAGCTCTTACAGCTACAGCTGGAAGATGGCCATACGGTCCGTTCTGAAGGCCGGGGCGACAGCGATCCGCTGCTGCCTAACGACAGCAGCGAAAACCGTACCCGCAACCGTCGCGTTGAAATCACCCTGTTTGCCGCGCCCGAAACGCTCAGTAATCATCAAGGAGCACAATAATGCGCGCTTCCCTGCTTCTGCTGTTAACCCACCGTCTGCTGTGGAGTTTTATCGGCGTCACGGCGCTCAGCTGCCTGGTCTGGATGCTGGGCCCGTTCTGGACATGGGGCGAGGCGCGCCCGCTGGAACCGGCCCTGCCGCGGCAGCTCACCGTCGGGGCGCTCTATTTCCTCTGGGTGCTGTTCCAGCTGATCCCCGCGCTCTATCGCGCCTGGTTTAACAGCCAGTTGCTGAACCGGCTTCAGCTACCGGAGAGCGGCGACCCCGCTGAACGTCAGGCCACCGAAGAGCGGCTTAATCAGCGCTTCAGCGAGGCGGCGATGCAGCTGAAACGCACCCAGTTTGGCCGTCGTCATAGCGGCGGGCTGCTGGCGCGCTTCAACAGCCACTACCTCTATCAGCTCCCCTGGTATCTGGTGATGGGCGCGCCCGGTGCCGGTAAAACCACGGCGCTGCTGAACGCCGGGCTGGAGTTTCCGCTGACCGACACCCTTGGCAAAAACGCCATTCGCGGCGTCGGCGGCACCCGCAACTGCGACTGGTGGTTTACCGACAGCGCGGTGCTGATCGATACCGCGGGCCGCTACGCCCTCCAGGAGAGCCAGCGCGCCCGCGATGCCGCCGAGTGGCACAGTTTTATCAACCTGCTGAAACGCTATCGTACCCGCCAGCCGATCAACGGGGTGATCATGACCATCAGCGTGGCCGATCTGCTGAGTGACTCCGCCGAGGCGCGCTTCGCCCAGGCGAGTGCGCTGCGCGAGCGGATGGCGGAGCTGCATCAGCAGACCGGCATCCACTTTCCGGTCTATGTGATGGTCACTAAAACCGATCTGCTGAAGGGCTTTATGAGCTACTTCGGCTCGGTCGAGAAAGCCAGACGGGACGCCATCTGGGGCTTCACCTTTAACTGGGAGATGGGCAAGCCGCATAAAGGTGACTGGCATCGTCACTTTGGTCAGCAGTTTCAGCAGCTGGAGCAGCAGCTTCAGTTACAGCTGGCGGAGCAGATGACCCAGGAGCGCGATCTCAGTGAGCGCGCAGAGTGCTTCCTGTTTCCGCAGGAGTTCGCCTCACTGCGTCCGCTGCTGAATGAGTACCTCGATATTGTCTTTTCCGAGCATCAGGATGCGGTCGCCTGGAGCCCGCGCGGTCTGTTCTTTACCAGCGGCACCCAGGAAGGGCTCCCTTTTGACCGGGTGATGGGGGAACTGAGCCGTAAGCTGCAACTGCGTCAGGCGGGCGATCACTCGATTGCCGCCTGGGACAGCGTCAACCGCAACAGCCCGATACCGGGTAACAAAGGTCAGAGCTTCTTTATCCGCGATCTGCTGAGCGATCTGATTTTCAAAGAGAGCGGGCTGGCGGGCAGTAACCGGCTGTGGGAGTACCGCAATCAGCTGTTTCACTGGATTGGTTACGGCGTGCTGGCGGGCGCGCTGCTGATTACCTCCAGCCTGTGGGGCATCAGCTACTATCAGAACCAGCACTATCTGCAACAGGTTGCCGCGCGTGTCCCGGCGATTCGTCAGCAGAGCCAGCAGGTGATTCATCAGCCTGCTGATAATATTTTTGATCTGCTACCCTTTCTGAATAGCCTGGTGAAGTTGCCGCTCTCGGAGCGTTTTTCTCTCGATAATCCGCCGCTTACTATGCGGGCGGGCTTATATCGCGGCAATCAGGTCAGCGACGCCGCCTGGGTGCTTTATCAAAATGCGCTTAAGTCTTTGTTGCTGCCGCGCGTGGCGCAGCAGATCACCAATATCCTGCGCAACGACCCTGGCGATGATAATGCGTACAGCCGCAGCGCGCTGCGCGCCTATCAGATGCTCTATCAGCCGCGAAATTATGATGGTGAGTTTTTGCGCGCCTGGCTGTTGCAGAATTTACAGCGTTCTCTGCCTGACACGGTGAGCGCGCGCGATCTTCAGCAGCTTGACTGGCATCTGAGCCAGCTGCTGGACCAGCAGATTCAGTCATCGCCCTATGCGCGGGACAATGCGCTGATGATGCGTAAGCTGGCGGAAAATCTGAAAATTGCGGGCCAGTCTGACCCGGTGCTGGCGGTGACGCCGCTGCACCCTGCCCGGCAATTGACCTCGCATAGCGAGTAAGGGTGAGGTGAATATGGCAGCTTTGGCGGCGCCCGGATGGTATGGCAAGCTGCCGTCAACCGGCGACTTTCTGCACCACCGGTTAGGCGAGCAGCAGATAACCCCCTGGAATCACTGGTTTCAGCAGGGGCTGATGCACTGGCATCAGCAGGAGAACGCGGTCAGCGCAAACTTTTTGCAGGCGCCGGTGTGGAATTTTGTCTTGCCGATCACCCCGACCCGCCAGCAGATCCAGATGGGCTGTCTGCTACCCTCCTGTGACCGCGTCGGGCGCGCCTGGCCGCTGCTGGCGCTGCACAGTTTTCCGCTGGCCCAGTGGCATCCGGCGCAGCTGACCATCTCCGGCGACTGGTTTCAGGACCTGGGCGCGACGCTGTTGCGGGCGGTTCAGACCCCGCTGAACGGCGAGCAGCTGGAGCAGCAGATCCAGACGCTGCCGCCGCTGCTGGTGCCGGTGCGCCAGCCGTCAGAGATTATGGATGTGATTGGTTTTCAGGATTTGCCCTGCACGCTGAGCTGGCGTGAAGTGGCAGAGCGCTTCGATCCTCAGCAGCACATCAGCTACTGGTGGAGTAACCGCAGTGATGGTTTCGCCCATGCCACCCACAAGCACAGCGGCAACCTCACGGCGCAGCTGTTTTCGTTACTGTTTAACCCGGCGGCAGGTGCACAGCCGGGACGTAATGGCCTCTATCCACCGATGTTCGAGTGAGGCCGGATGCGTTTGCCGTTAAATCTGGGATAACTCATGCAATTTACCATTGTGCAAAGCTCTACGGATGTTCCGGCCAGAAGTGTGGCGTTTCAGCCGCCTGGCGGCACCATTGGCCGCAGTCAGGACAACGATCTGGTGCTGCCAGATGAATCGCGGGCGATCTCCCGTTTGCAGGCGCTGGTTCACCTGTCACATGACGGTGAATGCCGTCTGACCAATCAGGGCAGCGTGACGCCGGTTGAACATAACGGGATTGCGCTGGGCCGTGGGATGCAGGTGCTGCTGAAACATGGTGACGCGCTGCGCATTGGCGACTATGCGCTGGAAGTGCGCGATCCCGCCTGTCACAGCGCCCAGAGCGATCCGCTGGCGCTGTTTGCTGGCGACAGTGGCCAGCCCGCCAATCCGCTGGGGATCCATGAGCACCATGAGGTGGAGGATCGCCTGCTGGTCAGTGAGCCGCTCGCGCGCCACGAGCGTCACAACGACGCCCGGCTGGCGATCGATCCGCAGGCCAATGAGCCGCAGCGGGCGCTTTCCGCCCAGCCGGTTGATCAGGATCGGTTAATTGCCGCGCTGCTGGATGGCATGGGACTGAGTAACGGCCACGCCACGCCCATCGACGAAGAGCAGATGCGCATCACCGGCCGGATGCTGAGCCTGTTCTCTCAGGGTACCGTCGCGCTGCTCTCCTCCCGTTCAATCCTCAAGCGCGGGGTGAAAGCGGATATGACGATGATTCTGAACGAGGCCAATAACCCGTTTAAGATCCTGCCCTCCGGTAAAACCGTGCTGATGCAGATGTATCAGAGCCAGATGCCCGGCTTTATGCCGCCGGAACAGGCGGTGCGTGATGCGCTGGTCGACCTCCAGGCCCACCAGCTGGGAATGATTGCCGGTATTCGCGCCATTATCGCCGCGATGCTGCAATCGTTTAATCCGCAGCGGCTGGAGGAGCAGGCGCGTGCCGATGGCGTGATGCCAAAACTGCCGTTTACCGGCGCGAAAAAAGCGGCGCTGTGGGACTACTTCACCCGCAACTATCAGCGTACCGCTGGCGAAATCGAAGATGATTTCCATACCCTGTTTGGTGAGGCGTTTCTGCATGCCTATGACATGGAAGTGAATCAGTATAAAGATTCTCAGACGCGGGTAGATGAAACATGAAAATCGCTTTTGCCAGCCGCTGTCAGCAGGGACTCCGGGATGAGAATCAGGACCGGACCGGGGCCGAACTGGACGAGCGCAAAGCCTGTTTTGTGGTGTGCGATGGCGTGGCCGGTCTGCCCGGCGGTGAAATGGCCGCCCAGCTGGTGCGCGACACGCTGCTGAGTCAGCTAGCGGAGTGTGGCGATTTCACCCCGGACCTGACCCGCGAGGCGGTGGAACAGTGCCGTTCAGCCCTGCATGAAGCACAGGGAAAGAATCCGAAATTTTCACGCATGAGCACCACGCTGGCCGCCCTGTTTATTGACCGCCAGAAACAGCGCGCATGGTGGGCGCACGCCGGTGATAGCCGGGTTTATCACTTCCGGCGTGGGGTACTGCATGAGGTGACGCGCGACCACAGTCTGGCCCAGCAGTTAAAAGAAGCGGGCTATGAAAATACCGGCATTAACAGTAATTTACTCTATAATGCGCTCGGTGCTGAACCGCCTCGCTCAGTGAGCTTTTCACGGGAAATTGCGCTGGAAGATGGCGATGCGTTTCTGATCTGCACCGACGGCTTCTGGCTGAATCTGACCAGCGGCGAAATGGAACAGGCGCTGCGTATGGTGAACGCCTGCGAAGAGTGGCTGGCCCTGATGGAACAGGCGGTCAGCCGCAACGTTAAGAAAGATAATCTCAGCGCCCTGGCGGTGTGGATTGGTGAGCCGGAAGAAGCGACATTGCTCTATTCACTGGCGGATTCGGCGCGCTTCCTGCCGCCTCGTTTTTGATTCCAAGGATCCTTATGAAACTGTGGTTGCCCGGCATCGCCACTCTGCTGATTGCCTTTTACGCCCAGGCTGAAAATTATCGGGTGGTCTACTCCCCCAGCCTTGCGCTGGAGGTCTACATCGATAATGTGGTGAGTAAAGCCCCTGACGACTGGTGTAAAGAGACGCTGCCGCTGCGCATCGTCTCCGGCAAAAGTAAGGATTCGTCGGTGCTGACCACCTTTTTACCGCGCGTCGGCACCCTGCTGGCGAATCAGTGCGGGCTGTTGGACGAACTGCCGTGGCAGATGACCAACAAAGAGGGCAGCGTCTTAGCCAGCGGCAGCGCCAGCAAGTTGCAGAACTGGCGGCCTATTGTGATGGCGGATGCGACCGCCAGCGCCAGCGCCGGTAACGCCGCCCCGCTCGATCTCTCCCGCCCGGCCAACAGCACGCCGCTGCAACATTTCGATCTGCCGAGCGGCTGCCATTTTCGCACCGCCTGGGATGAAAAGGGTCGCACCCTGTTTATCCCGGACGTCAGCAAGCAGCACTGCTCCCCAGACGGCTGGGCGGAAGGCAAAAGTGAGCTGACCCTGGTAACGCCGGACCAGACGACACCGGTCGCGGTCACCTTTTATCAGGGCTATCCGATCGCCAATCTGACGATCCCGGACAGCAAGCTGGAGGTGATCGCCGCCAATAATCAGCGCATGATCGTGACCCGCGCTGACGCGGCCGATAGCTGGCTGGTGCTGCCCTTCGATGCGCAACAGCATCTCTGGCGCTTCAACGGCGCGCTGTTGATTAAGATGGATAAGAATGCTGCGCAGCAGGATGCTGACGCTGTGAAATCGAAAGTCGAGACTTTGCGCGCCCGTTGGGCTCCGCATTTCATGCCACAGCAAAAAGTGAATGTGTTACTCATCGACACCCTGCACGCGGATCTGGTTGATCCCGCCATTGGTGCCTGGCGTAACATCAATTAATTACCGCGCAGCCTGGCGAGCAGGCCGTGTTCAGAGAGTTCACTATGTCGGCAAATGATAATCCGAAAACCGTTCCAAATGCGCTGCCTGACGGATACCGTTTCAACGAGTTTGAGATCAAGGAAGTAATCGGCGGCGGCGGCTTTGGCATCGTCTATCGCGCGTGGGACCACCAGCTTGAGCGCACCATTGCGATCAAAGAGTATATGCCGGTGTCGCTGGCGATACGCACCGCCGATTTAACCCTGGAGCTGCGCGGCGAACGCTTCCAGAAGCTGTTTAACGCCGGTCTGAACAGTTTTATTCAGGAAGCGCGGCTGCTGGCCCGCTTTAATCATCCTGGCTTGCTGCATGTGCTGCGCTTCTGGGAGCAGAACGGCACCGCCTATATGGGCACGCTCTACTACAGCGGCATGACGCTGAAAGAGTGGCAGATCACCAGCCCGGAGTCGATCACCGAAGCCTGGATCCGTCGCCTGCTGCCTCCGCTGCTGGGTGCCATCAGTACCATCCATCAGGCCGGTTATCTGCATCGCGATATTTCGCTCGACAATATCCAGATTCAGGAGAACCAGCTGCCGGTGCTGCTCGATTTCGGCTCGGCGCGCAAAGAGATTGGCAACCTTTCGGATGAAACGGAAATCATGCTGAAGCCTGGCTTTGCCCCGATTGAGCAGTACAGCGAAGAGGGCGAAGTGGAACAGGGACCGTGGACCGATATTTATGCGCTGGGCGCGGTGCTGCACAGCCTGATTACCGGTAATCCGCCACCGGTCAGCGTGGTGCGCTGCATTGAGGATAATTATCAGCCGCTGGTGGAGCGTCAGCCAGAGGGCTACTCCCTGCCGCTGCTGCATGCGATTGACTGCGCGCTGGCGATGAAACCCGGCGATCGGCCACAGAGTATCGACGCTTTTGCCGCACTAATCGATCTGCCGGTCAGCGATGTCGAGGCGGTGGTCAACAGCTTCCCGGTGCCGGGCGAGCCCTCTCCGCCAGTGGAAGAGGAGCCTGCTGAGCCGGTAGCGCCGGTGGTGATGGCGATGAACCCTGCCGCAGCGGCAGCCGAGCCAATAACCCCGCGTTCGGTTCGCCGGCTGTCGCCTGGCCTGCTGGGCATGGCCGCCGTAGCGGTTCTGGCGGTGATCGCCGCCGTCTGGCTGGCGAACCGGCATAGCGCGGCACCGGTCGAGGCGAGCCGTTCACCGGCGGTCAGCCAGGCACCCGCCGCTGTCCCGCCCGCCGCCGCGGTGCCCGCCGCGCTGGCCACGGTTTATCTTAAACTGGAGAGCGGTGAAAACGTGGTGCTCAACGGCCAGCCGGTTGAGGTGAAGCCGGGCAGCAGCGGATTTGCCGCGCTGACGCTGGCGGCGGGACAATACAAAATTGAAGTGCAGAATGGCAGCGTGATCCACACCCAGTCGCTGACCATCGATAAGCCCGGTACCTGGCTGATTAATCCCGGCAACTGACGGCTGAAAACCGCAAAAGGGCGCGTCACGATGACGCGCCCTTTTGTTGTGGGTGGTTAACCGCGCGATTATGCCTGTTTACGGCACTCCTGCTGCTGCGATTGCTGTAAGGTGCGCACCCGATGGGCCAGCTGGCTCAGTTGCTCCTCCACCATGCCGCGTCTGGTCAGCTCCTCTTCCAGCGCAAACAGATATTGTGCATTGGAGCCGAGCGGGCCGCTGGCGGAGGCGATCAATGGCGCAACCGCCTCCGGGCAGGAGTCCGATTCATACAGCGGATGGCGCGGGTCCATGATAAAGGTCAGCGCGGTCACGCTGCG
Source organism: Pantoea sp. C2G6 (assembly GCF_051336815.1). Taxonomy (NCBI): domain Bacteria; kingdom Pseudomonadati; phylum Pseudomonadota; class Gammaproteobacteria; order Enterobacterales; family Erwiniaceae; genus Pantoea; species Pantoea sp. C2G6. Next base: position 438,394 of record NZ_JBGMNJ010000001.1, on the reverse strand, counting down.
CCCATCGTCCAGTTGCAGTTCGCACCAGGTCGGCAGATAGCAGCCGGTGATCATCTCACGCTTCCACAGCAGCGCCAGCTCTTCATGCAGCCGCGCTTCCGGCAGCCGGAACGCCAGTCCGCTGGTTCTGCCGCCCTGCTTCAGCGCCAGCATCCGGCCAGGATGGGTGGCGGTGCCGCGTCCGGCGGTCAGCCGCAGACAGAAAGCGCGGTGCCAGCCCTCCAGCGAGCCGGAGGCCACTTCATCCGCCTCAAAAATAGGATTCCACATCAGCGAGCCATAACCAAAGATCCAGACCGGGCTGTGATCGGGACGGCACGCCAGGGTAGCCGCCAGCGACGCCGCGCGCTGCTCGCAACTCCAGAGCAGGGTCTCTTCGATATCACCGAACGACGTTTTACAATCCGCTTTTAACAGAAATTCCCGGGTAAGCAATGCGACCTCCTCGACCTCAACGGCGTTCTGCTGAATGGCTCCCTGATGATGAACGCCTGAACGACAGTGCGACGGGTTCATAAAATTGACATTAATCTATTTCTGCGCGGGGTTTCAAGCGTGAGGTCGGTCGCAGGTTAAAAAAAACCAGATAAACCTGATAGCACTGCGGGAAAAAAGGGCCAGATATGCCTGGCCCTTTGGCGTAAACCGGCTAGCGGCTGAATTACTTAGGATGCCACTTATCGTCATCCCCTTTTTTATACTCTTTTTTCACGGCAGCCCAGGCGACTTTGTGCGCCACCTCTTCCCGTGAATCATCGCCGCGTCGATCTTCCGCCTCTTTATACTGGTCCCAGGCGCTGTTGAACGCCTGCTGATAGATCGCCTGCGCATGGGGCGGCAGAACGTGCTTAACATTGTCCGGTAACTCACTGCGGTTGTGGTAAGGCATATCCTCTCCTCCTTTTACGAACAGACATTAAGCCTGGCGCAGTCGCGCGAAAAAACAAATCGTCACTTATGCTGGCCTGAAATTAAAAATCAGCAGAAGCCCGTACAAAGTGAAATGATCATCCCTTTTTCAGCTGGATAAGCGTGATATTACTGAAGTGAGTGAAGTTGTGTGTTACTGATTAATCTTGCAATATTTATGATAACTGAGAGTTAACGCCAACTCGTTATGATTTTGCATTTAAGTAAAAAGCAGTAAATTTCCCCCGCAAGCGCCAGCAAAAAGATAAACTGCGCGCTGCCCTGAAACTGATTATATTTTTAACAGCAGCAGCCGCTGCGCTGGTAATCCTTAACCTGAGAGGATGGTGAATGCCTTCACATGAAAAAACACGTCACAAGGAATTCTCGCTGATATTCCCCCTCATCACGCTGGGTATTCTCTATTTCTTTGGCGCGCAGACCGCCTTTCCGGTGGTGGTCGGGATTAACCTGCTGGCGCTGATTGCCATTCTCAGCAGCGCCTTTAGCGTGGTGCGTCACGCTGACGTGCTGGCGCATCGCCTCGGTGAGCCCTATGGTTCGCTGATCCTCAGCCTGTCGGTGGTGATCCTTGAGGTGAGTCTGATCTCGGCGCTGATGGCGACCGGTGATGCCGCGCCCGGACTGATGCGCGACACGCTCTATTCGATTGTGATGATTGTCACCGGCGGTCTGGTGGGCTTTGCCCTGCTGCTCGGCGGAAATAAGTTTGCGACGCAGTACGTTAATCTGGCGGGGGTGAAGCAATATCTGATCGCCATCTTCCCGCTGGCGATTCTGGTGCTGGTGTTTCCTAACGCGCTGCCGGGCGGTAATTTCACCGTAACGCAGGGGCTGCTGATCTCCGCCATCTCCGCGGCCATGTATGGCGTTTTCCTGCTGATTCAGACCAAGACGCACCAGAGTCTGTTTGTCTATGAGCATGAAGATGAGAGTGACGATGGTGACCCGCACCATGGCAAACCCTCGGCGCACAGCAGCGGCTGGCACACCATCTGGCTTATCGTGCATCTGATGGCGGTGATTGCCGTTACCAAGATGAATGCGAATACGCTGGAGAGCCTGCTGACCGAGATGAACGCGCCAGCGCAGTTCACCGGCTTCCTGGTTGCCCTGCTGATTCTGTCACCGGAAGGTCTGGGTGCAATTAAAGCCGTGCTGATGAATCAGGTGCAGCGCGCCATGAACCTGTTCTTTGGGTCGGTGATGGCGACCATCTCGCTGACCGTCCCGGCGGTGACCATCATTGCGACCCTAACCGGTCAGGATCTGATTTTTGGCCTGGAGCCGCCGCAGATGGTAATCATGATGGCGTCGCTGCTGCTGTGTCAGCTCTCCTTCTCCACCGGACGCACCAATGTGCTGAACGGCGCGGCGCATCTGGCGCTTTTTGTCGGGTATCTGATGACGATTATGCTGTAACGGCACCGGAATTCAGACGAAAAAAAAGAGCGATTTATCGCTCTTTTTAATGCTGAAAACCCCGGACAGGGTGAATTTAACAGCAATGAATAAACTTAATGCGCAGGGAACCGGGCCAGAGGAGAAAAGCGTCCCGCGCCATGGACGGCGCGGGCCGAGCGGCCAGGGATGGCTTAGCGCCTTTTCGATCTGGCCCGGTTCCCTGCGCTGGCTCGATTTCACAGCGAATCCAGCCAGACGTTTTCAACCACCTTATTAAACGACTCCGCGCTCTTTTTACCGCAAACTTATTTGCTGGTATCCAGCTCGGCGAAACTCTTCACCAGGTCATCAATCGCTTTCATCTGCACCAGGAACGGCTCCAGCTTATCCAGCGGCAGCGCGGAAGGACCGTCACACAGCGCGTGGTCAGGGTCCGGGTGCGCCTCAATGAACAGACCGGCAATGCCGACCGCCATACCGGCACGCGCCAGCTCAGCAACCTGTGCACGACGACCGCCCGATGCCGCACCAAAGGGATCGCGCGTTTGCAGCGCATGGGTCACGTCGAAAATCACCGGGCTGTTTTTGGTCACTTTCTTCATCACATTGAAGCCAAGCATGTCGACCACCAGGTTATCGTAACCAAAGTTGCTGCCACGATCGCACAGGATCACCTGTTCGTTGCCGCCTTCGGCAAACTTGTCGACGATATTCCCCATCTGACCCGGGCTGACGAACTGCGGCTTCTTCACGTTGATCACCGCGCCGGTTTTCGCCATCGCTTCCACCAGGTCGGTCTGACGCGCCAGAAAAGCCGGCAGCTGGATCACATCAACCACTTCAGAGACCGGCTGCGCCTGGGACGCTTCATGAACGTCAGTGATGATTTTCACGCCAAAGGCCTGCTTAAGCTGCTGGAAAATCTTCATCCCCTCTTCCAGGCCCGGACCACGATAGGAGTGAATAGAGGAGCGGTTCGCTTTATCAAACGACGCCTTAAACACGTAAGGAATACCGAGTTTATCGGTAACGGTTACGTAGTGTTCGCAGATGCGCATCGCCAGGTCGCGCGACTCCAGCACATTCATCCCGCCGAACAGCACAAACGGCAGATCGTTTGCTACTTTGATGTCACCAATACTCACGACTTTCTGTGTCATGCCCTTTCCTTTTCAGTGGGTCCGCTTAGTGCAGCGTGACCTGTTTTTGTTCGATTGCGTGAATCTGAACTTTGATCATTTCGCTGACCGGGTCCTCAGGACACTGCTCAACGAAGTAAGTTAAATCATTCAGGGCGATATGTTCGCACTCCAGCTGCGCATAGATCAAACCGCGATCGCGGATTTCATAGGGATCGTCGGGATCGATACGCAACAGCACCTGACTCACCTTCAGCGCCAGCTCCATCTTCTTCTCTTCCATCAGCGCCGCTTTCAGCGTGTCGAGCATTTTGCGCATCACGGTCACGGTTTTGGCTTCGTCGAGGTCATCTTCATAGAGACGCGCGGTGGGGCTGATATTCCCCTTGAGCCACACTTCCAGCGTGTGTCTGTCGAGGGTTTCACCATTGAAGGGATTGATCATCCACTTGTCGCCATCAATCCAGTCAGCGCGCAGGATCAGCTGGGTCGGGAAGATCACCGGCATCAGCGGCAGATCCAGCTCACCGGCGATGTGCAGCAGGATGATACCCAGCGAAACCGCGGTGCCCTGACGGGTCTTCAGCACATTATCCAGCCACAGCGCATCGGAAAGATTGTATACGCCGCTGGCCCCGCCAAATCCCCACTGGCGATAGAACAGCTCCAGCAGCTTTTCGAGTTGCAGATCGGCTTCTTCTGTGTGACTGACATAGTCACGTGCTTCGGCCACCAGGGCCGCAAGTTGTTCTTCCACCGACAGCGCCGGAAAATCGGCGCGGATGGCCTGCGTGGCACCAATCACCGCTTCACACAGCGGCGTCTGGCTAAAATCTAATTGTTCGGTCGAGGTCATACTATCCCCATAACGGCATTTTGGTCAGCGCCAGCGTAATGATGGTCACCAGGGCGATTAACGCCACCAGAAAAGCGATCCAGCGGGTGCGATCAGTGCGTGGACGGCGACTCAATGCCACAAATCCTAAGGCGATGTAGATGATAACCCCTAAAAGCTTCTCCGTCAGCCAGCTTCCTTGCGGAGTAAAGGGATAGAAGTGAGTGATCATGACCAGCAGGACGCCGGTCAGCAGGAGCAGCGTGTCATTAATGTGCGGAAGAATGCGCACCCAGCGCCGCGTCAGCATCGCCGAGCCGCGGCGCTGCCAGTAAAAACGCAGCAGAAACAGCGTCACGGTGATGATCACTGTCAGCAGGTGCAGATTTTTAATCAGGGGATAAAAAGCGTACATCATCAATCCTTTTAAGGCGCTTTTATAAAAGAGTGTGGCCGAGGGTGACGCGCGGATTGCCGCCGTAATCGTTAACGGTTGCCACCGCCTGATAGCCTTTTTGCCGCATCAGCGCAGCGACCGCCTCGCCCTGCTGCCAGCCATGTTCCAGCAGCAGCCAGCCGCCCGGTTGCAGCCAGTCAGGCGCCTGTTCAATCAGCGTACGCAGATCCGCCAGACCCGCTTCCTCCGCCACCAGCGCGCTACGCGGTTCAAACCGCACGTCACCCTGCTCCAGATGGCGGTCGCTGGCGTCAATATAGGGCGGGTTGCTGACAATCATCGTAAACCGCTGCGGTAAGAGCGCCTGAAACCAGTGACTGAGCAGGAAAGTGGCGTTGGTGAGATTAAGCCGCTGCGCGTTACTGCGCGCCAGCTCCACCGCCGCCTCGATGCGATCAACGCCGGTGATCTGACAGTCGGGCCGTTCACTGGCCAGCGCCAGCGCAATCGCGCCGGTGCCGGTTCCCAGATCCAGAAGGGTGGCCGGCGTGGCGGGCAGCTGCGCCAGCGCCTGTTCAACCAGCAGCTCGGTGTCCGGGCGCGGGATCAGCGTGGCGTCATTGACCTGCAACGGCAGCGACCAGAACTCCCGTTCGCCCACCAGATGCGCCACCGGCTCACCGCGGGCGCGACGCGCCAGCAGGCTCTCCAGCTGCGCGAGCTGCTCAGCGCTAAGTACCGTTTCATCAAAGGCAACTAACCAGCTGCGCGATTTGCCGGTCACGAAACTCAACAGGATCTCTGCGTCACGCTTCGGGCTGTCGCCTCCGCACAGGGTGGCGATCGCCTGTTTCAGCCAGTGACGAATATCCATTAGTCCTGACCAGCCAGCGCCGCCAGCTGATCCGCCTGATACTCCTGCACAATCGGCTCGATCAGGCTGTCGATTTTGCCTTCCATGGTTTCATCCAGACGGTAGATGGTCAGGTTGATACGGTGGTCGGTAACGCGGCCCTGCGGGAAGTTATAGGTGCGGATACGGTCGGAACGGTCGCCGCTGCCCAGCAGATTGCGGCGGGTACTGGCTTCCGCGGCGTGACGACGGGCCATTTCGGCGGCGTGGATGCGCGCGCCCAGCACCGCCAGCGCTTTGGCTTTGTTTTTATGCTGTGAACGTTCGTCCTGACACTCCACCACAATGCCGGTTGGCAGGTGGGTAATACGAATGGCGGAGTCGGTGGTGTTGACGTGCTGACCGCCCGCGCCTGAGGAGCGGAAGGTATCGATTTTCAGATCGCCCGCGTTGATCTCCGGCAGCTCCGCTTCCGGGATTTCCGGCATCACGGCGACGGTACAGGCGGAAGTATGGATACGGCCCTGTGATTCAGTCTCTGGCACGCGCTGCACCCGGTGTCCGCCAGACTCAAACTTCAGGCGACCATAGGCGCCCTCACCGGTGACACGGGCGATCACCTCTTTGTAACCGCCATGCTCGCCTTCGTTGGCGCTGACGATCTCAACCCGCCAGCGACGCGCTTCCGCGTAGCGGCTGTACATGCGGAACAGATCGCCAGCGAAGATCGCCGCCTCGTCGCCGCCGGTCCCGGCGCGCACTTCAACAAAACAGGCGCGCTCATCATCGGGATCGCGCGGCAGCAATAAGACCTGCAACTGCTGCTCCAGCGCCTCGCCCTTCTCACGCGCCGCCTGCAACTCCTCCTGCGCCATATCGCGCATTTCAGGATCGTCGAGCATCAGCTGCGCCGTCTCAATATCTTCCTGCACCTGCTGCCAGTCACGGAAGCAGCGGGTCACATCGGTAAGCTGAGCATATTCGCGCGACAGCGCACGGAAGCGTTCCTGGTCAGCGATCACGCCAGCATCGCCCAGCATCGCTTCCACTTCTTCGTGGCGCTCCTGTAGGGCTTCCAGTTTGGCAACAATAGAGGTTTTCATTTAAATGTGGGATTCCCGTAACAGGTGGCGACAGCGGTGTGTCTAATCGAGACCCAGGCTGTCGCGTAAAATCTGCAAGCGTTCATTATCGCCATCGCGGGCGGCCTGCTGAAGTGATTTGGTTGGAGCGTGAATTAAACGGTTGGTCAGCTTGTGCGCCAGCTCCTGCATGACTTTCTGCGGATCGGCACCCTGTTGCAGCGCCTGCAACGCACGGCCTTCCAGCTCAGTGCGGATCTCCTCCGCCTGAGAACGATATTCACGGATGGTGTTTACCGCGCCCTGGGAGCGCAGCCAGGCCATGAATTCGCTGCTTTCCTGAACCACAATGCTTTCAGCCTGAACCGCCGCCGCTTTGCGCTGCGCCAGGTTCTGCTCAATGATCGCCTGTAAGTCATCCACGCTGTAGAGATAGGCGTTGGGCAGCTTGCCCACTTCCGGCTCCACGTCGCGCGGTACGGCAATATCCACCAGCAGCATCGGCTGATTACGACGCGCTTTCAGCGCGCGCTCCATCATCCCCTTGCCGATAATCGGCAGCGGACTGGAGGTGGAAGAGATGATAATATCCGCTTCGGCCAGACGGGCATCGATCTCCGCCAGGGTGATCACCTCAGCGCCCACTTCCGCCGCCAGCGTTTCGGCACGCTCGCGGGTACGGTTGGCGATGATCAGATTTTTAACCTGATGTTCGCGCAGATGGCGTGCCACCAGCTCGATGGTTTCACCCGCGCCGACCAGCAGCACGTTCACGGATGAAAGCGATTCGAAAATCTGACGCGCCAGCGTGCAGGCGGCAAAGGCGACCGAGACCGCGTTGGCGCCAATCTCGGTTTCGGTGCGGACCCGCTTGGCCACCGAGAAGGTTTTCTGGAACATCCGCTCCAGCTCGCTGCTCAGCGCCTGTCCGCGGGAGGAGTCGGCGAAGGCTTTTTTTACCTGACCGAGGATCTGCGGTTCGCCCAGCACCAGCGAATCGAGTCCGCTGGCGACACGCATCAGGTGGCTGACCGCCTCGTTATCCTGATGCCAGTAGAGGCTGTTACGTACATCCTCTTCATTGAGCTGATGATAATTGCACAACCAGCTCACCAGCCGCGCCTGTAAGTCCGCCTGCTGCTCGACGCTGAGGTAGAGCTCAGTCCGGTTACAGGTCGACAGCACCACGCCGCTCTGCACCATTGGCTCGGATAACAGGCTGTTCAGCGCCTGCTCAAGCGTCTCCGGCCCGAACGAGACACGTTCGCGCAGAGCAATGGGGGCAGTTTTGTGATTGATTCCGAGAGCGAGCAGCGTCATGGCGATTTTGGTTGGGATGTCCCAATAATGTCAGGGTTTTGTTTTGTGATGCGCATTCTACAAGATGCGGCAGATCAAGAAAAGCCATACAAAGGCTATGACTGTAATAAGATTAACCTGATCGTGCTCAATTTGCTGCATAACAGCATTGACGGTTAAAAGATGGATGGTTAGCGTTATCCGTTGCCAATAATAAATGTGTCCGAGGAGATGACCACTTGATGCTTAAATCACCACGCAATCTGTTGCGCCTTTTGCCCCTTGCCAGCGTCCTGCTGGCTGCCTGTAGCGTCAACAAACCGCAGGGCCCGGGTCCCAGCGTGACCGCGCCACAGTGGCAACAGCATCAGCAGGCGGTCTCAAAGGTCACCCACTACCAGACCCGCGGTGCCTTTGCCTACCTCTCCGATAAGCAGAAAGTCTATGCCCGCTTCAACTGGCAGCAGACCGCGCCCGATCGCTACCGTCTGCTGCTGACCAACCCGCTGGGCAGCACTGAACTGCAACTCGATGCGCAGGGTTCGGTGGTGCAGATTGTGGACAACAAGGGCAAACGCTACGTCAGCAACGACGCGCAGAAGATGATTTCGCAGCTGACCGGCATGAACATCCCGCTGGCTAACCTGCGACAGTGGATGATGGGGCTGCCTGGCGACGCCAGCGACTATCAGCTCAACGAAAACTATCAGTTGCGCAGCCTGAACTACAGCCGTGACGGCCAGAGCTGGCAGGTTTCCATCGCCGGTTATGACAGCAACGTAACCCCGCCGCTGCCGTCCAGCCTGGAGCTGAAAGAGGGCGACCAGCGGATTAAACTGCGCATGGACAGCTGGACCGTTCAATGATCACCCACTGGCCAGCCCCGGCGAAACTGAATCTTTTTCTCTACATCACCGGCCGTCGCCCCGACGGCTACCACAACCTGCAAACGCTTTTTCAGTTTCTTGATTATGGCGATGAGTTGCAGATTAGCGTTGATCACAGCGATCGCATTACGCTGCTGACCCCGGTGGTGGGCGTGGCGGATGCGGATAACCTGATCGTCCGGGCGGCGAATATGCTGAAACAGGCGGCGCAGGCTAACCACCGCCTTCCTGCACGGGCGGGTGCTCAGATTGGCGTTGAAAAACGTCTGCCGATGGGCGGCGGCCTCGGCGGCGGCTCTTCTGATGCGGCGACCGTGCTGGTGGCGCTGAACCATTTGTGGCAAACCGGCTTCACCCCGGAAGAGCTGGCGGCGATGGGCGTCAGGCTGGGCGCGGACGTTCCGGTGTTCGTGCACGGCTTTGCCGCCTTCGCCGAAGGGGTGGGTGAACAACTTCAGCCCGCAGCGCCGGCAGAAAAGTGGTATCTTGTCGCCCATCCCGGCGTGAATATCAGTACCCCGGACGTCTTCAACGACCCCGCACTGACGCGAGATACCCCATCGCGCAGTTTATCGACGCTTTTATCCTCCCCCTTCGCGAATGATTGTGAAGCGGCGGTAAGAAAACGTTTTCGCGAGGTTGATGAGCTTGTTTCCTGGCTGCTAGAATACGCGCCGTCGCGCCTGACTGGCACTGGCGCTTGTGTGTTTGCTGAATTTGACACCGAGTCCGCCGCCCGTCAGGTGCTGGAGCTTGCCCCGAATGGGGTACGCGGCTTTGTAGCCCGAGGCGTGAACGTTTCGCCGCTACAGCGTACCCTGCGAGGCGATTAGCGAATGCGTGACAGTGTCACCCCGTTCCAGACACTGCATGTTTCGCATCAACACACCCGTGTGAACGCCCATGACTGTACACGCCGGTTACCGTCATGCCGTTCATTCTCTGGACGCAAAGCCTGAGGTTCTTCTCGTGCCTGATATGAAGCTATTTGCTGGTAACGCCACCCCGGAACTAGCACAACGTATTGCCAACCGCCTTTACACCAGTCTGGGAGACGCCGCTGTTGGACGTTTCAGTGACGGTGAAGTGAGCGTACAGATCAACGAAAATGTACGCGGTGGTGATATTTTCATCATCCAGTCCACCTGTGCTCCCACCAACGATAATCTGATGGAACTGGTTGTGATGGTCGACGCGCTGCGTCGTGCTTCTGCTGGTCGTATTACCGCAGTCATTCCCTACTTTGGTTATGCCCGTCAGGACCGCCGCGTGCGTTCCGCGCGTGTGCCTATCACCGCTAAAGTAGTGGCAGACTTCCTTTCCAGCGTCGGAGTTGACCGTGTTCTTACGGTTGACCTGCACGCCGAGCAGATCCAGGGCTTCTTCGACGTCCCGGTTGATAACGTATTTGGCAGCCCGATCCTGCTGGAAGATATGATGCAGATCGGTCTGGAAAACCCGATTGTGGTCTCGCCTGATATTGGCGGCGTAGTACGTGCCCGTGCTATCGCTAAACTGCTGAACGACACCGATATGGCAATCATCGATAAACGCCGCCCGCGCGCGAACGTTTCTCAGGTGATGCACATTATCGGTGACGTTGCTGGCCGCGACTGCGTGCTGGTCGACGACATGATCGACACCGGCGGCACGCTGTGTAAAGCGGCTGAAGCGCTGAAAGAACGGGGCGCTAAGCGCGTGTTTGCTTACGCCACCCATCCGATCTTCTCCGGCAATGCGGTTGAAAACCTGCGTAAATCTGTTCTCGACCAGGTGATTGTCTGCGATACCATCCCGCTCTCTGAAGAGATTAAGTCACTGCCGAATGTGCGCACGCTGACCTTATCTGGCATGCTGGCGGAAGCGATTCGCCGCATCAGTAACGAAGAGTCGATCTCGGCGATGTTCGAGCATTAATCTTCGTGCAACCGGGCCTCGCGCCCGGTTTTTTTTCTGCCGCAACCTCTGCCCGATTAACACGCTTCTTTTTCTGATATTTCCGCGATAAATTTCCCTAAAAACCGCTATTTTCAACGCCACCCACTCTTTTACGTAAACGCCGCGCGCCGCACTTCTGCGCCGGGCCGTTAAGTGGTAATTTGCTGCGCACTTTTCATAAGAACCCTGGCACCATGAGCCTCGATATTTATACGTTATTTGTCTGCGAGCTCTACGTGCTGGGGTTTTTAAGCATCATCATGATTTTTGCCTGGATGGGATCGCAATACGATCGCGTGCTCGGCTTTACCTGCCTGACGCTGACGTTGACGCTGGTGGCGGTGTTTTTGAGCAGCCTGCGCAGCAGTGGCCTGCACTTCCTGCCGGTTGCGGTGGGTAACGTTCTGGTGATGCTGGCCTACGGCGGGTTACTGAATGCCTTCCGGCGCTTCTGCGGCAGACCCATCGGCAGTCACTGGCTGCTGGGTGCCCTGCTCTGGGCCATCCTCTGCTGTTTTCCTGAATTCTACTACAGCCTGCCCAAACGGGTGATCGTGCTCTGCATTGCCTGCATGACCTACACGGCGGCGCTGATCCATCTGCTCTGGCAGGTGCGCGATACCCTGAGAGCCACCTTCTGGCCCGCCCAGCTGCTGTTGTGGATCCATCTGCTGTTTCACCTGGCGCGGCTGTTTCTGGACAACACCGTCCCGATTAATCTGCCGGGCGCGATTGGCGGCTCAAAATTCTCGGTCTACGTTATCCTGGAATCGATTCTGTTTGTCATCGGCCTGACCTTTACCATCCTGGCGATGGTCAATGAGCGCACCCAGATCGCCTATAAACATGCGTCGCTGCACGATCCGCTGACCAGCGTCTGGAACCGGCGGGCCTTATTTAATGAGGCGGAGAAAATCGTGGCGCGCTGTCGCCGCCAGGATCGCCCCTTCAGCGCGATACTTTTCGATCTCGACCATTTTAAGAGCATTAATGACCGCTACGGGCATTATCAGGGCGACCGGGTTCTGATCGACTTTTGCGGGATCGTCAAAAGGCTGATCCCGGCTGAGGGACGCTTCGCACGGCTGGGGGGAGAAGAGTTTGCGGCGATTATCCCGGCGGCTGCGCCGGAGACCGAAGCCTGGTGTGAAGCTATCCGGCTGGCAGTGTGTGAGTCGCAACCTGACGCGATTAACTATTCAGTCAGCATCGGCTTTGCTACGGTCACACACCGCCATCAGGGATTTGAGGATTTACTGGCGCAGGCGGATCAGGCGCTCTATCACGCTAAGGCCAGCGGCAGAAACCGCACGGCACAGCATCCCCTGCCTGCAACCCTCTATTAATGATGTGGATGCGATGAGCGGCGGCAGCGTTTGTCATAGTGACGCAGCCAGAAATAGCGATCTTCCACTTTTTCACGGCCACTGATACGCGCGCCCGCTAACCACAACAGCGCCCCAATAAAGATGCTGAAAATCGCACCCTGGGCCAGTTCCTGCGGCAGATCGAGTGACGGCAACTGATTCATAATTGAAAAACCGATGCCCAGCACCATGATGACTAATCCCAGTATTATCAGACCATTACCCGCCACGCGGCAGTGTTGATGTTTCATGCTGAACCTCCATCCATATGAGTAAGTAAACCGCACATAATGTTAACTGCCATAAGTTTAGGCAATGACCCCGACGCACGTTGCGGACTGGATCACACATCAGCTATAAAGAATCGATCGGATCTGAATGCAGCCTGTTGATTCTGATAGAAAATGATTAATCACCTGTCTCAATTATTTCAATGCGCGTGCTTTGTCATCTCGCCTGTGGCGAAGTAAACTAACGCCCTTTCGCGACAACAGCAGGATAATCATTGTGAGCAGCATTAAACTGATTGTGGGCCTTGCCAATCCGGGCGCTGAATATGCCGCCACGCGCCACAATGCGGGTGCCTGGTATCTCGATCTACTGGCTGAGCGCCACAATCAGTCACTGAAAGAGGAAGGCAAATTCTATGGCTATACCGCCCGCCTGGCGCTGGCCGGAGAAGATGTGCGCTTACTGGTTCCGACCACCTTTATGAACCTGAGCGGTAAAGCGGTGGCGGCGATGGCCACTTTCTATCGCATCGCCCCGGAAGAGATTCTGGTGGCACACGATGAACTCGATTTACCGCCCGGCGTCGCGAAGTTTAAGCAGGGCGGCGGGCATGGCGGTCACAACGGGCTGAAGGACATCATCAGCAAACTGGGCAACAACAACAATTTCCATCGGCTGCGCATCGGTATCGGGCATCCCGGCGATCGCAACAAAGTGACCGGATTTGTGCTGGGCAAGCCGCCCGCCAGTGAGCAGAAGCTGATTGATGACGCGATTGATGAAGCGGCGCGCTGTACGGAGCTGTGGCTGAAAGAGGATCGCATTAAGGCGATGAACCGGCTGCACGCCTTCAAACCTGCTTAAACGCCCGAATCGTCGCGATTCTGTGTATAATGCGCGAAATTTTTCATTTCGTTTCTGACAGCCTGCCGTCTGGTGGGCTGTCCATCCAGGTATAAAGGGTATCAAACCATGGGATTCAAATGCGGTATCGTGGGCCTGCCGAACGTCGGTAAATCCACTCTGTTTAACGCGCTGACCAAAGCGGGTATCGAAGCGGCTAACTTCCCCTTCTGCACCATTGAACCTAACACTGGCGTGGTGCCAATGCCTGACCTGCGTCTCGATCAGCTCTCTGAGATTGTTAAGCCGCAGCGCGTGGTGCCGACTACCATGGAATTCGTCGACATCGCCGGGCTGGTAAAAGGCGCGTCCAAAGGTGAAGGCCTGGGCAACCAGTTCCTGACCAACATCCGTGAAACCGAAGCGATCGGTCACGTGGTGCGCTGCTTTGAAAACGACAACATCATTCACGTGGCGGGCAAAGTGAACCCGGCGGAAGATATTGATGTGATCAACACTGAGCTGGCGCTATCCGATCTCGATACCTGCGAACGTGCGATTCAGCGCGTGCAGAAGAAAGCCAAAGGCGGCGATAAAGACGCCAAAGCGGAACTGGCCGCGCTGGAGAAATGCCTGCCGCATCTCTCTGAAGCAGGCATGCTGCGTTCGCTGAATCTGGATGCGGATGAGAAAGCGGCTATCCGCTATCTGAGCTTCCTGACGCTGAAGCCGACCATGTACATTGCCAACGTCAATGAAGATGGTTTTGAGAACAACCCGTATCTGGATCAGGTGCGTGCTATCGCTGAAGCGGAAGGTTCCGTCGTCGTGCCGGTGTGCGCCGCTGTTGAATCGGACATTGCCGAGCTGGAAGATGAAGACCGTGACGAGTTTATGGCGGAGCTGGGACTGGAAGAGCCGGGCCTGAACCGTGTAATCCGCGCCGGTTACTCACTGCTGAACCTGCAAACCTACTTCACCGCTGGCGTGAAAGAAGTGCGCGCCTGGACCATCCCGGTTGGCGCGACGGCCCCGCAGGCAGCCGGTAAAATCCACACCGACTTCGAGAAAGGCTTTATCCGCGCCCAGACCATCGCGTTTGAAGATTTTATCGCTTACAAAGGCGAGCAAGGCGCGAAAGAAGCCGGCAAGATGCGTTCAGAAGGTAAAGAGTACATCGTGAAAGATGGCGATGTGATGAACTTCCTGTTCAACGTCTGATGGGTTGACCCATGAGGTTTGACTGAACCTTATGACAGCTTGAGAAATTCATAAAATCCACGCAGCTGCGTGGATTTTTTCTTTTCATGGTGTCTGTGATTTCAGACGCAATGAAAAATGAGCCCAGCTTTATTACTGGCGAGCAGAATATTGATACCACGCCCAATGGCGCAAATATCACCTTTCGTGATGTTCTGAATAGCACGCGCGCTCTCAATGAGGCACACCAGCAAGGTACCCTGAATGCCGCTCAGGAGCAGTGTTTTAACCGCAAGCCTGCTGAAGAGCTTTACGATCTGCAAAAAGATCCGTGGCAATTACACAACATTGCCGGGGATGCAGACGCCGGGCCTCAACTCGCCCTGTTTCGTCAAAAGCTGGAGCAGTGGCGCAACGAAACGAACGATAGTGACGTTCAGCCGTTTGCCCTCCCCGGCAGGCAGCAGTAGTGGCTCAGGTTGGTTTATTGCTACCCGCGAATGAGGCTCCCGGATGACCCGCGTTGAAGTTCATTCACCGCGCGTTTCTGCTCAGTTATACCGGTAAAACCCGCAAGCCGGGCGGCTAAGCGCGCCGCGACGAATGACCTTATCGCGGCATGAAAAAGTGTTGTGCTGCTAACCGGAGGCGTTACCCGGTTTTTGCATTTCAGAGATCCCGACTGCATGTAACAATATCCGTCACGCTTCCCACATCATTGTGGATATAGCCCGCTCCCAAATCGATGTAATAGTGCCCCCCACTACTATCGGGCTCCGATGACCAGTAATTACTGCCGAAAAATCCTGCCCCACTGTAGTGCGTGACATTTCCCCACTCGTTCCATAATGCGCCGGTTCCGCGCACCTGAGTTGCCACATATCCTGAGTTCTGGGACAGCTGAGCAACGGTTGGCAGACTATAGCCACTCTGACCCGAACAGTAAGCATTAGCCTGCGCCCAGGTCATCTGTACTGACTGATCATTGATAAACCAGTTTTTGAGTGAGAACGCATAACGGATGGTTTTATTCTGCGCATTTTTGGGAGCTCCTGTAATAACGACCTTATCGCCATTCCCTGTGCCGGTGAACTGAACGACACCATCCGTAACAGCTACCCAACTTAAATTTGCCGACCAATTATATTCCGAAGCATCAATATTATTTTTTGGAATAATGGTAAATGTCGCGCCCACAAATCCTGTTGAAGGGAACGTTCCCTCCTCACTACTGATGGTGAAGGTATGGGAATCGGCTTGCGTATTGATGGAGAGCGGAGCTTCAGTTTCCTGCAAAATATCATAGGAAGCGGATGTATTGCTTCCGCTCCAGCCGCTCAGCTTCAGCACTGCCTTCAGACCGGTGCCCGCCGTGCTGGCGGTATAGGTCGCCGTATAGGTGCCGTCGCCGTTGTCACTCCAGCCGCTGCCCGACTTCGGCACCGCGTTCGGCACGGTGACCGCACTCGCCGTCAGCTGGGATGATGCCCCGGTCACCGCGTTATCCTGTGCATCCTTCAGCGTCACCGTTACCGTTATGTCCGCCCCGGAGGCGTAGGTGCTGCTATCCACCGCAATGGCTGACTTCGCCTGATCCGGCGTGGCCGCCGTGATGGTGTAGGCCGCCGACTCCGCGTTTGCGCTCCAGCCGCTCAGCTTCAGAAGCGCCTTCAGGCCGGTGCCCGCCGTGCTGGCGGTATAGGTCGCCATATAGGTGCCGTCGCCGTTGTCACTCCAGTTGCTGCCCGACTTCAGCACCGCGTTCGCCACGGTGACCGCACCCGTGGTCAGCAGGGATGATGCCCCGATCACCGCGTTATCCTGTGCATCCTTCAGCGTCACCGTCACCGTTATGTCTGTGCCGGAGGCGTAGGTGCTGTTATCCACCGCAATGGCTGACTTCGCCTGATCCGGTGAGGCCGCCGTGATGGTGTAGGCCGCCGACTCCGCGTTTGCGCTCCAGCCGCTCAGCTTCAGCACTGCCTTCAGGCCGGTGCCCGCCGTGCTGGCGGTATAGGTCGCCGTATAGGTGCCGTCGCCGTTGTCACTCCAGCCGCTGCCCGACTTCAGCACCGCGTCCGGCACGCTCACCGCCTCCGCTGTCAGCAGGGACGCTGCGCCGATCACCGCGTTACCCTGTGCATCCTTCAGCGTCACCGTTATCGCCATATCCGCACCGGAGAGGTAGCTGCTGTTATCAACCTTAATGGCTGACGCCGCCTGCTCCGGCGTGGCCGGGGTAAGCGTAACGACCGCGCTCAGACTGCCCAGCGCGGTACCATTGAATTGTGGAATCACTTTGTATTGTGCGGCCGTCGTTCCTTTCAGGGTCGCCGTATAGGTTCCCTTTACACTGCTTTCCGTTATAGCGCTCTCCGTGATAACGCCACTGGCTGGCGCTTTACCGCTGTTGTCGGTGACCAGGAAGGTCAGGTTATCCTTCAGGCCCGTCAGAATGTTACCCTGGGCATCCTTCGCCATCAGAGTCAGCGTCGAGGTAGCACTGTTGTCAGCCACAATCCGCTCCGGGCTCGCCGTGAACACAGACTGCCCTGCATCCGGGGTCGTGCTGTTTATGGTGACCACCGCTGAAGAGAGCGTGATGCCGCTGACTACCGGCGTCAGGGTAACATTCTCAACATCTGTGCCAGCCGTCACCGTGACGCTATAAACACCGGCAGATTTCCTTGTGAGTGTTGATACCAGGGCGCTTTTCAGGCTATTACTCCGCAGGCTGATCTCCTGCGTCTCAACATCCACCAGCTGATTATTCTCATCTCTTAGCGTCAGGGTAAGTATCTGCGTGCCCTTTCCATCCGCCTGTAGCACGCTGCTCGCCGGGGTGAAGGTACTGTACTGTTTATTGACCTCAGGGGCCTGCACTGTCACCTGGGTGTCACTCCGGTCGGAGTGATTACCCCGGATGTCCACCGCCACACCGCTGACGGAATAGGTGTTCACCGCCTGTGCTGAAGCCTGATAGGCCGGCAGCAGCACAGCGTAATCCGCGCCATTCTGCACAATCCTGCCGCCAGCGGCGGTCAGGGCTGCCGCATCCCAGTCAATACGGGACAGTCCATAAGTCGTCGTCACCGACACCCCCAGGGATTTCTGCTCACCCGCTTTACCGGTAATCAGGTCCACCGTGTGCAGTTTGATGACCTCTTTCCTGCGATACTCCAGCACAATATTGTTATTGCGCTCCACCAGGTCATAGCGGCTGCCTGTCAGACTGCGCATCGCGGCCACCGCCGCCGGGTCCATCTGACTGCGCCACGGCACCCCGAGCTGGTAGTTCATGTTCACCATAACGCGCGTATCACTTTGCCCCGATTGCCCCTGCCGCTGCTCTCCTGCCAGGGTAATCAACGGAACGGGTGTATAGCTGAGCCCGGCCGTAATGGCATGCGGATCCCTCTGACGATGATCAACGCCGAACAGAGCGACCTCTTTGCCGTAGTACTGCTCATACGTCAGCCTGGCACCCAGCTGCGGCAGAGCAGGCACCCACGCCTGCGCCCGCAGGTCCCAGCCGTTTGCCGGTCGCTCCTGGTAGTCGGTCAGGCCCGGCGAGTCTTTCCAGCCCGTCAGACGTCGGTAACCATTGAGACCCAGCTTCAGGTAGTCACGCCAGTATTCGAGACCCGCGCCAGCACGCGCATGATCGCGTGAGAGGTCGTAGTCACCGAACAGGTTCCCGCCGAACATGTAGGTGGAGGTGAAGTAACGCAGACCGGAGCCGAGATTAGCCTGGGTCCGGCCATCTGTCCGGTGCAGGCTGCCCTGGGTGAAGAGCAGATCATCCCCCTGGTCATAGAGCGGCATCAGCAGGTCAAACTGCGAGTTTTTCAGAGAGAAGTTTTTATCCGCATCCAGCTGAACGCGGGCGGTACCAAAATGACTCAGCCACTGCTGAAGCGCGCCCCCGGCCTCATTCGTGGCCATACCGCGTGCCCTGGAAGCGGCGGCATCACTTTTTGCGCTGCCGCTCAGGAAACTCCCGGTCTGAGAGGCGTATCCTGCCATCTTCCGCGCCTGTTCATCATCCTCACCACGACCGGCTGACTGTGGGTGTTCATCGCCAGCGTTCCCGGAGGCATCCACGAAAAAAGGAGGTAAGGATGATTTTTTACCTTCCGGCATAACTACCGGCACGTCCACATCATCCCCCGGCCGCAGGCCGTTCAAACCCCGGGCAAAGGTGCGGAACTGATTGAGTTCACTGAGCTGTGCCAGAGTAAGACCATACTTTGCCGCAACAGAGGCGGCTGTCTCATGTTCTTTTAATGTGTAAACCTGTGTGCGCGGTGTTGATACAGCGGCAGGATGCTGAAGAAAGTGCTGTTCTGATGTCGCTGCGATTGCTGGCGTGAAAGCCACCGCAATGGGAAAGCCCGCCTGAACGGCAATATTGATCCAGCTAAGGAACAGACAAAGTCTGGAAGAAGACGTCACACCGATCGGGTTTGCTGAATGGAATGTTGTTTTTTTCATTTATTTTACAACCGAACCCAAAAGGACGTTAACCACCAAAACCCGTCACAAGTCCGCCTGATGAAAAGGAGTCATCAGACTTTGCTAAAAAACAAAATCACCTGGGAACAGTTAATTAAGAAAAGATACTACACCGCATTGAAATAAACAATCATGCCCTGCAACAATTAACATTATCACTACAACATAGATTGGAAAATGAGAACACCTGTATTTCTCTTTCTGTGAACCAACACAGCGTAAGCCTTATAGTTAACGGACTCTGCTCCGCTGTGATCCTCTGCAAAATATCTGTCATCTTTTATTATCGCATCCGGCTCGGCAGCCCCATCGCATTACGTCGCGCCTGCTGAAAAGCACGCCGTGCGGGATAACAGGTTACTTTATGGAAACGCAGCCAGAACGAGACGGGATGATCAATCTTCGTTCAGCAGACAATGCCAACGGGCCTGCGCGCTAATGTCCGTAACGCCAGGGCCGCTGCAACGAACAACGCCTGCTGCTGAACATTAATTTTAAAACGCACGCTAGTCATCACGGGTAAAAGCTGCGTTAACAGCGCTTAACGTTAATAAGGAATTTAAGGTAGGCGTATTTAATCAATTATCGGAGTCTATCGATCTCTTTACTGAATGGATTAATTTTAAAATCCAGCAAATCATAAAGTTATTATTTCAATGTAAATACTCTTTTATCCACGCTGAAACGGTATCCGCCTGCCACTGCTTCAGCGACAGAGGAGCAAAATATTGACTCCTCAATAATCCCGGACGCAAACGGCGCAATAGTCATGATAATCAGCAGGCAAGACTTCCCGTTTTCCAGACCGCACCTTATAACATCTCGCCACAGGAAATGACCTGGCATAAACACCGCCCTAACCTCATTAAGGACGGTTAACTGATAAAGATCAGCCAAAAAAGAACCACGCCGTAGCGTGGTTCCCTGTTAACAGAGCGGCGCCGTTAACCGCGCCCGCCTCCCCCACTGACTCAGAAGAAGCCCAGCGGTTCGATGCTGTAGCTCACCAGCAGGTTTTTGGTCTGCTGATAGTGATCGAGCATCATTTTATGGGTTTCACGCCCGATACCCGATTTCTTATACCCGCCAAAGGCGGCGTGGGCCGGATAGAGGTGATAGCAGTTGGTCCAGACGCGACCCGCTTTAATCGCCCGGCCAACGCGGTAGGCGCGGTTAATATCGCGGGTCCAGACGCCCGCCCCCAGGCCATAAATAGAGTCGTTGGCGATGCTGACCGCTTCCGCTTCATCTTTGAAGGTGGTGATGCCGATGACCGGGCCAAAGATCTCCTCCTGGAAAACGCGCATCGAGTTGTTGCCTTTCAGCAAGGTTGGCTGGATGTAGTAGCCGCTGTTCAGTGAATCATCCAGCTTCTCTACGCCACCGCCCACCAGCACTTCCGCGCCCTCCTGCCGGGCAACGTCCAGATAGGAGAGGATTTTATCGAACTGCTGCTGCGACGCCTGCGCGCCAACCAT
Organism: Pantoea sp. C2G6; assembly: GCF_051336815.1. Taxonomy (NCBI): domain Bacteria; kingdom Pseudomonadati; phylum Pseudomonadota; class Gammaproteobacteria; order Enterobacterales; family Erwiniaceae; genus Pantoea; species Pantoea sp. C2G6. Next base: position 417,996 of record NZ_JBGMNJ010000001.1, on the reverse strand, counting down.
TGTCTCGGTGTCCAGCGGGTCGCCGCGCTTGATGGTTTTGACCCGCTTCATCACCGCCGCCATAAACGGCTCATAGATCGACTCCTGCACCAGCGCACGCGACGGACAGGTACAGATCTCGCCCTGATTCAGGAAGCCCAGCACCACACCCTCGGCGGCTTTCTCAATAAAGCTCTCTTCCGCCTGCATGATGTCTTCAAAGAAGATGTTAGGGGACTTGCCGCCCAGCTCGACCGTAGAGGGGATCAGGCTCTTGGCCGCCAGCTCCAGAATATGACCACCGGTGGCGGTGGAGCCGGTAAAGGCCACTTTAGCGATACCGGAATGGGAGGCCAGGGCCTCACCCGCCTCTTTACCAAAGCCGTGCACCACGTTCAGCACGCCGGGCGGCAGCAGATCTTTAATCAGATCGACAAAAACGGTGATAGAGAGTGGCGTCTGCTCAGCCGGTTTCAGCACCACACAGTTGCCTGCGCCCAGCGCCGGAGCCAGCTTCCACGCCGCCATCAGCAGCGGGAAGTTCCACGGAATAATCTGCGCCACCACGCCCAGCGGCTCATGGAAATGGTAGGCGGCGGTGAACTCGTCAATTTCTGCGGCACTACCCTCCTGCGCCCGAAGACAGCCCGCAAAATAGCGGAAGTGATCGACCGCCAGTGGCATATCCGCCGCCAGCGTCTCGCGCACCGGCTTGCCGTTATCCCAGGTTTCATACACCGCCAGGGTTTCCAGATTCTGTTCCAGCCGATCGGCAATTTTCAGTAACAGCAGCGAGCGCTGCTGCGCAGAGGTCTTACCCCAGGCGTCAGCCGCGGCGGTCGCGGCGGCCACGGCGTTATCCACATCCGCACTGTCTGAGCGTGGAAACTCACCCGCCACCGAGCCATTCACCGGCGAGGTATTGGTGAAGTAGTTGCCATTCACCGGCGCGACGAATTCACCGTTAATGAAGTTGCCATAATTCTTTTGTAGCGTGATCAGAGAACCCTGTTCTCCGGGGGCGGCGTAACGCATGGTCATTCTCCTTACTGGCGTCGTATGCAACAATGATGAAACTTATTATTAACATAAGGGATCGCCATCAGCCTGCCAGTTCTGCTATGCGGAAACTGTGACCGCCCCGAAGGAATCGCTGAATTGCCGGCTGGCTAAAGAAAATTCTGACTTTTCCCGGGAGGGCTTGCTGAGAAGAAACTTGTGCGCCACAAAGGAGTCCACCTCAGGAAGAATTCATTCTGGAGATAAGCATGCTGGCTTCGGCTTTCACCTCAATGCGCGCAAAAGCCAACTTTGTGCATCAGTTCATCCTCAACCCGCGCAAGATGGGCAGCATTACGCCCTCGTCAGACGCGCTGTGTCGCGCCATGACCGACTCGGTGGCGTGGCGTCCTCAGTTGCGTATCGCTGAACTCGGTGCAGGAGATGGGGTGCTGACGCGCCAGATACTGGCGCGGATGGCCCCGGACGCCACGCTGGACGCCTTTGAGATCAGCAGCACGCTGGCGGATAAGCTGATTGCCCTGGATGATGCGCGCATGACGGTGCGCACCTGCTCGGCACAGTATCTGAACGGCGAATATGACGCGATCTTCTCCGGGCTGCCGCTGTTGTCGTTACCGCCCGACCTGCGTGAGTCGATTCTGCACGCGGTGTTTACCGCCCTGAAGCCGGATGGCGTCTTTGTGCAGTTTCAGTACACCTCGCTGACCCAGCCCGATCTGTCGCGCTACTTCACCTGGGAACGCCAGCGGGTGCTGAAAAATGTGCCCCCCGCCTGGGTCTATCGCTGTACGCGCCACTACGCGCCCTGAAGACGCTCTGCAACCGCCGGGCGCGTCTGCTGCCAGAAGGCGGCTAGCAGCTCACGTCCCCAGTCGCGCCCCTCGATGGCTGGCCCATCCTCTGCGCCACCTTCCGGCTGGCAGGCGCGCATAATGCGTGACGAAAACTCCGGGTGAAACTGCACCGACAGCGCCTGCGGCGAGTAGCGCAGGATCTGACAGCCATCATACGCTGACGCGGCCAGCACCTGCGCCTGAGCAGGCGGCGTGACCACCGACTGGCGATGCGACAGCCAGACATTGAAGCTGTCAGGCAGGTTTTGCAGCAGCGGATCGTGCCGCGCCTGAGTTGCGCAGCAGATCGGCAGCAGACCACGCTCCCAGCCATGGGGATTATCCGCCACCTCACCGCCCAGCGCATAGGCCATCAGCTGATGGCCGTAGCAGACCCCCAGCAGCGGCAGCCCGGCTTCCAGCGCGGCCCGAACCCAGGCCGCACAGCGTTCGCTCCAGTCGGCATGATCGGTGACCATCGCCCAGGAACCACTGAGGATCGCCCCGGCTATCTGATCGAAAGCGGGTAACGCCTCGCCCAGATGGGGGCGCACAATCAGATACTCATCGCTCTGGAGTTGCAGCGCATCGATAAACCAGCGCGGCTGTTCACCAATCTGCGCGACGACATTTGCAGGCGGCACTTCAAGCTGAATTAAAGCAATGGGTAAGGCGGGGGTGTGGGTCATACCGAATCGGGTCCTGTTTCAGAAAGTCGTTTCGAAAAGTCAGTCTGCCAGCAACCTGGCGGAATGTCTCAGCCATCAGAGAAAATTTCCGGCCACCGTTGGCCGGAACCCCGGAGTTCGTGCCATCATTAGCGGGCTAAGCAAAAAACTTCAAAGGATATTATTGTGGCCGTGCGGCATTTTTTTCTGGTTCTGATGGTGGTGTGTATCTGGGCCTTCAACAACGTCGCGGTGAAATGGGGCCTGCTGGAGCTTCCGCCGCTGTTTCTCACCTTTATGCGTTTTGTGGTGGTGGCCATCGTGCTGGTGCCCTTCTGTCGCATTACCCGCCAACAGCTGCCCTGGCTGCTGCTGCTCGCTTTCACCTTCGGCTTTATGCACTTCTCGCTGCTGTTTCTTGGCCTGCGCTATACCGACGCCGGGACGGGCGCGATTGTGGTGCAGCTGGGCACACCGATCGCCATGCTGCTGGCGATGGTGGTGCTGAAAGAGAAGTTAAAGCTGGTGCAGCTGCTGGGCATTATGATTTCGCTCAGCGGCGTGGTGGTCCTCTCCGGCAGCCCGACCATCCCCTCCTGGTGGGTGCTGTGCCTGCTGTTGTGCAGTGCGACCGGCTGGGCGGTCAGCAACCTGATTGTAAAAAAGTCGCCATCCATTAAGCCGCTGACCATGACCGGCTGGATCGCCTTTCTGGCGATCCCGATAGTCGGCGCCTCCAGTCTGGTGCTGGAGTCGCATCAGCTTTACGCGCTGCGTCACGCTGGCTGGCACGGCTGGTTCGCCATTCTCTACAGCGCCATTGCGTCATCGATATTCGCCTACACGCTGTGGTATATGCTGCTGAAAAAATATAACGTCAACCTGATCATGCCCTACTCGCTGCTGACGCCGGTGCTCTCGGTGCTGATGGGAATTGTGGTGCTGGGCGACAGCCTCAACAGCTTCAAAATTATCGGCGCGTCACTGGTGATCCTCGGCACTGCCATTGCGGTGATCAACCTGCGTAACCTGCGGATGCATGCACGCTTCCCGCGTCTGCGGCGGCGTTAATGCTGCGTGCTATGCTTGAGAAACCATTCTTCTCAGGGAGCACCGCATGGACTTCCAGCTCGCCACCTCTCTCTGGCAGCAGATGCAGCAGGGATTGCGTGGCAACGCCGCAGCGTGGCCGGTTCCTGACTTTGTCGATTGCGCCACCTTTTCTTCCGCCTTTGCCGTCAGCGAACTGGCGGCCACCTCTGTCGGCCTGGCCACGCAGGCCAGCGCCGCGCTGATCGCCACCGCCCACCCGTTATACCGCTCCCGGCCAGTCAGGGTGAATGTCCGGCTGGCGTCACGCTGGTTCCAGCACAGCTTTATCCCGCTGAACCGCGCAGCACCGGCAATGTGGGATGCGTTTGCCGGTGACTACCGCAGCCGGGATGGCTGGATCCGCCTGCATACCAACGCTGCGCATCACCGGCTGGCGATGGAGCAGGTGCTGGGCACGCATCCCGACCGCACGGCGCTGGCGCAGCAGGTACGGCAGTGGCGGGCTGGCGAACTGGAGCAGGCGATTATCGACGCAGGCGGCTGTGCCGCGGAGATGCGCAGCGCCGCCGCCTGGCAGCAGCATCCGCAGGGTAAAGCGGTACGCCAGGAGCCGCTGTTTGACTGGCGCACCACCGCTGCCGCCCCTGCGCCTGACCGGGCGCTGGCTGAAGCCCGTCCGCTGCTGGGGATCAAAGTGCTGGATCTGACGCGCATCATTGCCGGTCCGGTCGCCACCCGCTTTCTTGCCAGCCTCGGTGCCGATGTGCTGCGTATCGACCCGCCCGGCTGGCAGGAACCGACGCTGGATGAGGAGATGAGTTGTGGCAAGCGGCGGGCGGTGCTGGATTTAACCCGGCCCGCCGATCGCGAACAGTTCACCCGTCTGCTGCGTGAGGCGGATGTGCTGGTGCATGGCTATCGGGCAGATGCGCTGGAACGGCTCGGATTTGACGCCGCCACCCGTCAGCGGCTGGCTCCTGGCCTGGTTGATGCCGCTCTGAATGCCTGGGGCTGGCAGGGACCGTGGCGTAATCGCCGCGGCTTTGACAGTCTGGTGCAGATGGGCTGCGGCATCGCCGAACAGGGTATGCAGTGGCAGCAGAGCGACAAACCCACCCCGCTGCCGGTGCAGGCGCTGGATCACGCCAGCGGCTATCTGCTGGCAGCCGCGGTGCTGGAGGGATTACGGCGGCGGATGGTCAGCGGACACGGCAGTCAGGTGCGGCTGTCGCTGGCGCGCACCGCCTGGCTGCTACAGCAGCATCCCTGTGGTCAGAACCAGCAGAGCGGGATTGTGCCGCAGGTGAAGGATAACCTGCCCGGTTTTGAATTAACGCCGTGGGGATTCGGGGTAAGGCTGCGTGCCGCCGCCTGGCTGCCTGGCACCCCGCAGCTGTGCGCGACGCCGGGCTGTGCGCCGGGCACCCACCCGGCGGCCTGGTAAATCAGGCGTCAGCGCCGGGTTCGCTGCTCTCCAGTAACTCGTTGTACATCACCTGGATCGCCTCACGGCTCAGCATCGCCAGCGTGCGGTAGAAGGCCGTGGTGGCGTGCGCTTCCACTTTGCCCAGGAAAGCGCCACACCACGGCAGCAGATACTCTTCGAACAGCGCCAGCTGCGCCGCGCTCTCATCTTCCGCTGACTGATCTTCCAGCCACGAGGCGGCCAGCAGCAGCACGCCAAAATGGTCGGCTGGCGCATCGCTCAGTGGCATTCCGCGCGAGGTTAAAAACGCCCGCACTTCCGGCTCGGTTTTGCCTTCCGGCCAGCGGGAAGCGTAAGGCGGCACATTCGCGTCGCTGCCGACAAACAGCGCGTTGTAATCAGCGGCCAGCGCCTGCGGATCGCTGTTCTGTTGCAGACGCTGAAGCAGTTCATCCTGTTCCAGCGGCCACTGCGCCTGAAGTTTCCCTTCACGTAGCAGGGTAAACAGCGGCACCAGCAGCGGGTCCTGCGGCTGACGATTGAACAGTGAGCCGATCACACGGCACAGAATGGAAAACTCATTCATGAGTCAGATTTCCTTGAGGCAAAGTAAGTTAAAAGTCAGCCAGTTCAGCAACGGGTTTGCCGCTGCGCCGTTCGGAAAAGCCGGGCAGGCGACGCGGCGTGACATTTAACACCCGATCCCCGGGAAAATCCACCTCGCGGGCGATATGCAGAGCGTGTTTGCAATGGCTTCGGATAATGAGGGCGTGGGGATCGGGGCTGAACGCCAGTCGTTCAATCGCGTCGCACACCGCTACCGCAAACGTTCGGCAGTTTTTTTAACTGTTGATCGGGAATGGATGCGTTGGAGCAGACTGGTGCAGATAACGGCATATCGGAATTCTTTTGAACGTATCGGGAGAGTATCCCTGGTGAAGCCGGGCCAGACGATGACGAAACCCTACCCGGTGCTGTCGTCGACATCATGGCTGCACAGGATGTCAGTTTACAAACTGCATGGCGTCTCTAACGTGGTCTGAGCCAGCACGATGTCGCTGAATACGACGCAGAGTGCTGCCTCGTGTGGAAAGTTAGCCACAGCAGAAGAGGCGCGAACGGCGGGCAAAGATTTATGATTGCCGACCCGGGCAGTTAGTACTCCAAAATAAAAGGCTATCGTACAGGGTAGCTTTTTGCTTATTTAAGATCGTATCGGGCACTCTCGCCTGAGCCATCACTATATAATTGTTTTAAGGTAAGATTATTACCGTTAATACTATAAGTGATCACAGCATCGGCAGGATGATTACGCCATCTCCCCGTGCTATCAGGATTATCAGATGCCCACAATACTCGATCGCCTTCAAGTCGGCATTTAATAGCCCAGCGTGTATTATCTGAGGGCCGATTATAGTGTACGTAAGCGATCCCGTCAGCATCAACTTTATCCAGCTGCATAATTTTATAATCACGTCCAAAAGTCATTGCAGCAGTCGCTTTACAGATCTGGCCTGACCTTGGGTTTACATCAACTTTTGCAGCTTGTGCATTTTGTATGGAGCCGCTTTTATCGGAAAAGTGGACATAAGTAGAAATGCCTGCAATCGCGATAAATAATAGATGCCGTATCTTCACCAGTAATCCTTTAATGAATAAATGACAGAAGTAATATCGGCATTATTTTCATTTTCTTTAGCCCTATTTTGGTTTGCTATTTTGATATTATATTGAGCACTTTCTTTTGCATAGCAGACTCGATACACTCCTGTCACTGGCTACCGGCAACTGATCAGGGTAGTTACGCTGATTATTTACTAAGGTGTCATACTACATATGAGATGTGGTAACTAAACTTCATCATAAATCTGGGGCTTAGCATATGCCTGTTTACGAGCGCATTCACCTTGATTATTATTCCGGCCAACAAGAAAAACCTTCCAGAAATCAGCTTCTGTTTTAAGGATGAATCATGACCGAAGCCGCTGATCTAGCATTAGTTAAAGAGTGTCTGTTTGAATTCCTCAAGAAAAAAGAAATAAAAGCCAAGCTCTCCTTTATCATTGAAAAAGAATACCGCGACTGGGAAAAGTGGTTCCAGATTGAGTTTGAAAGTTTTCTGATGCATGAAAAGGGGTATCGTACCCGTAGAGAACTCAAGGCAAAGTCTGATAAGAGGAGCCGACTTAACAGATTTTATATGTTTGTTGACCTGATTTTCAGGAAACCTAATACCAGTAAAAATAAATATATCTATCTTGAATTCAAACGGGCAATGAGAGCGACAACGCTGGTTAATGGCATGATTTCAGACATCACTAAAGTTAACTCCATCGTTAAATCCCATTATACTGAAGGTGAATTTAAACAGCGGTCTTTTTGGTGTGTTGGATTTTATCAATCTTTTCAACCCATCAGTGTTAACCGAGCGGGTAAAGACATAGGTGCTTATAAACGTTATGTACATGAACCTGTGTATCTCTGTGCATGTAGAGGAAAAACACACACCGAGGAATGTTTAAAGTTAGGAGTGGTGGTTATTTAGTCCGGCTGAGAGGAGTTGATAAAGAGAGACACTAAGAAAAAATAGCAGGACGAAATGCCTTTTTTGACCAGTTCATCGTTGATGACTCCTTTCACGCATCAGGCCGCTATCTCAGCGGCCTGACTGACAGCTCCGGCATTCGTGCAGCATCAGCGATGCCACACGCGATAAGTCCCCCACCTCACTCCATCCTGCGCCGGGTTTCCCTGAAGTAAAGTCAGTTAAAACTCAGCCAGTTCCGCAATGGTCTTACCGCTGCGCAGTTCGAGAAAGTCGAGCAGGCGACGCGGCGTGACATTTAATATCCGATCCTCAGGAAAATCGACCTCGCGGGCGATGCGCAGACAGTGTTCAAAGTTGCCGAGGGTAAAGGCGGTGTGGGAATCGGAGCCAAACGCCAGCCATCCACCGGCGTCGCGCACCGCGGCGGCGATCGCCCGGCAGTTCGGTTCGCTGCCCGGTCGGGAGTGGGTGAAAGAGGAGTTATTCAGCTCCAGCGCCACATTGTAGTGGGCCGCCGCCTCGGCAATCGCCGGAATATCCACCGGGAACTTCGGGTTGCCGAAAGTAATTTGTGAACACATAATACTTACCTATTAAACCCTATGTCAATCAAGTAATTAAAGCACATGCAGGTTGGTAATTAACCATAAGGCATAATGCAGATCTTTACCAGCTTCATAGTATGTACACCTTCAAACCGCGTAAGAAAATTACATTAGGTAATTAGAAAAATGATCTTGAAATGATTAGGTATTGATCATACTATCTAATCATCCCAAGCGGGATATGTTCTTTAAAATTTGGGGGCATAATGGTTGAAGTAGTTTGGTCTAAGCGTGCATTGAAGCACTTGACTAAGATCGATAGCCGCTACCGGAAAGCCATTAACGAGAAGACTCAGCAGTTAGTAACCTTCCCTCTTGTGACTTTAGACATAAAGAAGTTACAGGATACAGATAACCAGTACAGGTTACGTGTTGGTGACTACAGGATAATCTTTGAGTTGATAGATGGTGAACCGGTAGTACTAAGGATCGAAGAAGTGACACGCAGAACATCGAAGACTTACTGATACAAGGCGGGGCAACCCGCCGATTATGCTCCATGACATTAACCGCGACTCCAAGACACCCGGATAAACTATGTCAAAACAGTACATTTATGATGAAGCAGGTAAGCCACAATTTGTGGTACTTCCTGTAGCAGAGTACGAAAAACTTCTCTCAGACGCTGAAGGCGAATGGGAGAGTATACCTATTGAAGCAGGCCCAGATGATGACGAAACTGTACCTGGTGAAGTCGTGAACATCATGGTTGAACAGGACGTAAGCTTACAAGCCGCCTGGCGTATCCATCGTGGACTAAGCCAGTACGATGTAGCGGAAAAATTAGGTACTACTCAGAGTGCTATCTCTCAATTGGAACGTACAGAGAGTAAACCACAGAAGAAGACGCGTGAACGTCTGGCAAAGCTCTATGATTGCCGTCCAGAACAGTTAGTACTTTAAAGCAAAAGGCCACCAAATTAGGTGGCCTTTTGCTTATTTAAGATCGTATGTTGCGTTATCGCCTGAACCATCACTATATACTTGTTTTAAATTCAATTTTTTTCCATTAATACTATAAGTGATAACTTCATCGGCGGGGTTATTACGCCATCTGCCAGTACTGTCAGGATTATCAGATGCCCACATTACACGTTCTCCTTCAAGTCGGCATTTGATCGCCCAGCGTGTATTATCTGAGGGTCGATTGTAATATACATATGCAATCCCATCAGGATCTACTTTATCCAACTTCATGATTTTATAATCACGCCCAAAAGTCATTGCAGCAGTGGCTTTACAAATTTGGCCTAACTGCGGATTCACATCAACCTTCGCAGCTTGTGCTTCTGGTATTGGGCTGCTTTTGCCCGAAAAATGGACATAAGCAGTAATGCCTGCAATCGCGATAAACAATACATGACGTGTTTTCACAAGGAATCCTTTTCTAAAGAATAGACAGCAAGAATATCGGCGTTACTTCTGTATTCTTTAGTCAAAGTAATGTTTGTACTTTTGAAAATGTTACTGAGCGATACAGATAACCTTGAACACCCCATACATCAGCCTCCTTCAAAATCCCCAACTCGCCCTTCTCTTCTACACCTTCAACGATAATGCGATCACAGTAACGCTTGATGTTTTTGCTCAGAGTACTGAATGTTGGCTTCTGTACTTCATGGCGATAGAAGGCTTTATCAAGTTTGACTGTGTGATAGCAGCCTGTAGTAAGTGCTGCCAGGTTAGCCCGCCCTGCACCGAGAGCATCAAGGAAAAGATCATTACCGTTGGCGATAAGCTTTTTGAGTAGAGGCTCATTGATACCGTACTCTAACCCCTCAAAATCTTCAGAGATCTCGATACGTACAAAGTCACTCAAGCCTGCCAGCCATTCGACTAACTCACGGTCATACGCACATAACCTTGCCTGATGCCGGTCAACATTTAGAGAACAGAACAATCCGTAGTCCCTGAACCAAGACGCGGCGATCTGAATCTCTATTAATTGCTGTATCAGTAGTTGCCGTTTCTGCTCTATCGGCATTGCCAGTATGTAGTACTTGCTATCCAGTACTGGCATATCTGCATGATGGAACTTAGACAGTAGTTCTACCCCTAAAAGTTTTCCGTCGGTACTCATTACTGGTTCTGCGAAGAAGGTTTTGTTGATCATTCTTGTTATCTCTTTTTTTGGTAATAGATCAATTATTGATCATTTTTAGTTGTTACCATTGATCATTAAGTTCTTGATATTGATCATTTTTATCTGGATTTGGCGGTTTTGCTTGTTGAAGCAGATATACTTAGAAATACTGTACGCATGAACAGTATTTTATTGTGGGGGAAAGTAAAATGGCTATCATTGAGATGAGTGGTAAAACTATTGTGCATTGTCAGAAAGGAGACGTTTTCACCTGCTACAAACCTGAGCTACACGGCTGTTACGGGCTTTTCGAAAGCTACACAAACCCATGTTTTTACTGGATTGTCTTCGTTTATTCACATCACGTAGAATTTATAATTAACACGCCAATGTACATAGATGATGCGTTCAGAATCGTTCAGGAACACGGTCCGAGTACTTTCTTAGTACGTTAAACTCATAGTATGATGTTTGAAGATATGGACAACTTCGAATACTAATTTCATAACAGAGAAACCTCTATGTATCTTGCCAGATATATCAAAAGTTTGTTCAGTTCAATAAAATATTATTATGACAAGCTGGATGCCTGGAAGAATTATGTTGCTTTAATAGCAACCGGGAGTGTTTTATATTATTCTATTGACCCATTTGAAAAATTAAAAGAATATGAAAGCTACAAGCCAACCTTCTTTATCTTGCTCGCATTCGTAGTGCTTTTTATGGCTGGCTATCGCTCCTGGAAAGAGCAGTTTGAAAAAAACGTTAAAGAAGATTCTATAGTCTTAGCTGCCGATTGTTCAACCTCTCTCATGACAACGTGGAAATTAGGCGTTAAATTTGGACATTAAAAAACCATCTTTACTTTTTCTATCAGAAACATGAAAACTCATCCTGTCACTATCAAAAAAATAAGCGTTGAACTTTTTGAAAGGCAACTTGATTTCAATAAGTATTACAGATCAGATTTTATTAGCCAACAAAATATCCCTTCAGTATTAGAGCCTTTAGGCACAAAAGAGATAACGATTGATAGAGACTACGATATTTCCAAACTTGAATATATAGAACAAGTCCAGCTTATTGATAGTTTAAACAACATTAATTCAGAGTGCGTTATAACTTTTGTCTCCATATTAGGTGAAGAAAGTATTGTTGTTCCAGTACAGATTGATAGCCAGAAACTATTTATCGATAATTTTAACAAGAGAAAAGATACAGGGATGAACGGTAGCCCGATTAAAGCGGTATTAGAAAAGAGAGGCATAAATTTAGAATGGTAAGTGTCGCCCATCGAGGTTTTGCAGAACACTCTTCAATATGGGTTAGGGCGACAATGAATGATATAAAAAAATTGACTATTTTTTAAAGTTCAATACAAGACGGGAGCCTTATGTTTAGTGAATCCTTTCAACAGTTCTTAATAGAAGCATCCTTAGCAAGTTCATCGATTCGTGGGGGATTAACAGCCCTCAACAGATGCACCATTACAGATAAAGGTACTTTCTATAGTGCATTCTTTCCATTGTCTGTTGGGCTTGAAAGATTTTTTAAGATTATCTACATCTTGCAGTATATGGTAAACAACAACCTCAATAAGCCAGAATTTAAAGAAATTAAAGCGTTAGGTCACGACATAAGATCGTTGCATAAAGCTGCCGCTGATATTGGTAAAAATCATACAGAAAACACATCACTATTTGATCTTAATGATTTACAGTCCGATATAATTAACATGCTGTCTGATTTTGGTGATCAATCAAGATATTATGTTTTAAATACAATTACAAAAGCAAAAAAGAAGACTAACGATCCATTAGAAATGTGGAACGATATAATTGACTCTGGTTTTTGGATTCATTTTTCTGAAAGTAAAAGAAAGAAAATAGTCGATAATGCAATAAGCATAGTAGATAGGTCAGGAGAGTTTACCTATTCTCAGTATTTCAGCTTAGATGGTTTTATCATGTCAGAAATTGATTTTATCGTTTTGGATTGGAAAATAAAAAATGTTTCGCCTTGTATAGTTGCTGAAATCATTGCCCTTTTACAACCTTACTACACCTTATTATGTAAACTTAGAGAAGGCATTTTCATTATTGATCAATCCAAGGGAAGCCAGGAACAACCAGTACCTTACTTTGAAGAATTGTTCCCATACCTCTTAGAATCCTCAACAAGAGCAAAAAAACGTAAGAATTGGCTCCAATAAAAAAGGGATACCGTATGGTATCCCCTCTTCTACTTCCCAAATTTGTGTATGTAGCTTTGTATCTCTTCTTTGTCAGTCATAGTCCCGGCAAGTAGTTCACTCTCCATTAAACGCCTTGTATATAGCCCGTAACATAGCTTGTTAGGCTTACCGTGATGGTACTTAGAGCAATCATAATAGTACTTACCATTTCTGTGTTCCCAACAACCTTTAGAGTAATCAGGCTTCTTCTGAGAGACGTAACGCCATTGCAGTACTGCCTTACTTGCTTGTGCATAGTTACCTTCTGCGAGCCGTTTTTTTACTTTACTGCTATTCGCTACGTTTATACCTGCATTATATGCAAAATCCAGAAAACCTACAGTTGTTGAAACTGGCATTACTGGCAGATTGTTCAGTACTATTGTGTCCTTATAAAGAGTCTTATCAAGCAGTACATCACACTCTTTTTTATAAACTCTTTCTGTATAGCTCCTGTCATTTGTGGAACATAGCCATAACATAGAGTCGTAATACCAACAGGATCTTTATACGGCGAGTAACTACCGTTAGGATTCATTGATGGTAATCCTTCAAAGGTTACTACGCTTGTTCCAAACAGAAATATTACTCCTGCACTTACTCCCTTAATTGTGCTTTTTAAATCCATCCATAGACTCCGTTTTTAATATCTTGAAATCAGTTATATCAGTACAATCATGAATCTTTCCATCCACTACTACACATTGAATATAACTAATTCCTTTCGGCTCTGTTTGTTTACTATTGTGTGCAAAGAACTGGAAAGAACCGATAACAATAATAAGTTCGACAACAATCTTTTTATATAAAACTCTCATAAAATTAAATGTCAGGAAGGGAATTTGCTTTCCTTTCCTGATATTATTTAATTAAATAGTAAAAAAGAGGTCCAAATGAAATGAGTTTATTTTTCTTTTTTATCTTGATAATACTATTTAATTTTATTATAGCAGCTATCCAAAAACCGTATGAACTTAACTAAATTCCTCACAAACAAAAGTATTGCACCAATAGCGAGAATGATTGCGAACAAATCTTTTTCATTCAGATTAGATAATCCGAGCCCCGCTACTATTCGCCACCGCGCCGCGTAATATAGATAACGCAGTCGAGCCGCCACAACACACCTCCCCCTGAAAGAATGGTGATCGTCTTATTCCGGTCGCCGTGTAAAATTTTGTTCTACTGCGTAATCTCCTGAATCCGGGCAACTTCTTTTTCTGTGCAAAGCGGCGGGAAATAACCGTCAAGAACGATATGTCTGCCCGTTGGATAGGGTTATGGCGGGTTACTCATGGTGGGTTGTTCCTCAGCCCGATGGCTGGGCCAAGTAGTATAATCCTGGATCAACATTCAGTAAGGATGATTCTCCAGTATCCATCAGGGTGATTCTTTTATTCTCCCTATCTGCGCCCCCTGCTTTGCGTTATTCAGATCTCTAACGCATCAGGCCGCTATCTCAGCGGCCTGACTGACAGCTCCGGCATTCGTGCAGCATCAGCGATGCCACCCGCGATAAGTCCCCCACCTCACGCCATCCTGCGCCGGGTTTCCCTGAAGTAAAGTCAGTTAAAACTCAGTCAGTTCCGCAATGGTCTTACCGCTGCGCAGTTCGAGAAAGTCGAGCAGGCGACGCGGCGTGACATTTAATATCCGATCCTCAGGAAAATCGACCTCGCGGGCGATGCGCAGACAGTGTTCAAAGTTGCCGAGGGTAAAGGCGGTGTGGGAATCGGAGCCAAACGCCAGCCATCCACCGGCGTCGCGCACCGCGGCGGCGATCGCCCGGCAGTTCGGTTCGCTGCCCGGTCGGGAGTGGGTGAAAGAGGAGTTATTCAGCTCCAGCGCCACATTGTAGTGGGCCGCCGCCTCGGCAATTGCCGGAATATCAACCGGGAACTTTGGGTTGCCCGGATGACTGATGATATGCACCAGCCCGCTCGCCATCGCGGCAATCATCGCGTCGGTATGGTGTTTCCGGTCCCGCGGCGCATAGACCGGTTCGTGGAAGCCGGCGATGATCAGATCGAGCGCATCCAGCATCGGGCCGGAACAGTCGATCTCACCCTGCTGATTTTTAATATTGGCTTCGATACCGCGCAGGATCGCCACGCCATCGATCACCCGTGGCCAGATGCGCATATTGATAAAGTGCCAGTAGTGCGGCGCGTCGGCCATATCGGGGCCGTGATCGGTAATGGCAAACAGTTTCAGGCCCGCCTGCTTCGCCTGTGCCACATAGTCATGCAGCGTGCTGTAAGCGTGGGTGCTGGCAATGGTGTGCATATGCAAATCTACCGGATACATCCTCTTCTCCTGCTGATTGCCCCTGCCGGGGTCGGTTGATTAATAGCCGCGCTGACGATCCACCCGGCCCTGCGGCTCCTCGCCGGCCTGATGCTGGTTGATGGCGCGGGCAATATAGTCGATAGCTTCGTCGATCAAAGTTACCGCCGCATTATGCGGCGTAATGGTGACGCGCGGATGGGACCAGAGCGGATGCGTCTCAGGCAGCGGTTCAACCTGAAACACATCAAGCGCCGCACCTTTAAGCTGGCCGCTCTCCAGCGCGTGCAGCAAATCCTCTTCAACCACCTGTGCGCCACGCGCGATGTTAAGCAGGAAGGCGCCGTGCGGCAGCTGCTGCAAGAAGTCACGGTCGATCAGGTTAATCGTCTCGCTGGTGCTCGGCAGCAGGTTGATCAACACCCGCGTGCCGTGCAGAAAATCGTGCAGCGCCTCGCGACCGGCAAAACTGGTGACGCCGTCGATCTGTTTGGGCGAACGGCTCCAGACCCGCAGCGGGAATCCCCAGGGACGCAGGCTCTGCGCCACGCTCTGCCCCAGCACGCCAGCGCCCAGAATGCCAATGGTGAAACTTTCCCGTTCAAAGGCGGGCAGCGGCTGCCAGCACTGTTGCTGCTGCTGAAGGCGGTAGTCGTCGAAGCGGCGGAACCAGTTCAGTACGCTGTGTACCGCATACTCCTGCATCTGGCGCGCCATGCCGGTATCCTCCAGCCGGAACAGCGGCACGCTGTCGGGCAGCATTTCCGGGTGCTGTTGCAGCTGCTTCAGGATCTCGTCTACGCCCGCGCCCAGTGCAAAGACGCCGCGCAGAGCGGCGCGCCCCTGCAACATCTCAACCGGCGGGGAACGCACCAGCGCGTAATCGGCCGGGCCCGTGTCGCCGGGCTGCCAGGCGCGGACCCGCGCCTGCGGCAGACGCTGCTGTAAACCGTTAATCCAGGCCGCAGCGGATTGCGACGGGTGATACCAGATGATCTCCATGCTGCTCTCCTTTTTTTTGCTTCAGCGTCGGGGAAAAGTGGAGGGAGAGCAAGAAAAAACCCGCCAGGCCTGACGAATTTTTCCATAAAAATAATTCCCGTGGCTTCACATTTCCGGCTCGCCTCAGGGTGAAGTGGTCAGATAAGGTCTAAAGTTGGTCCTGTGGTCAATGCGTTACGTGCGGCCGCGTTTCGGACAAGGAGAAAAACCGATGACAAAATTTGAGGTAAACGCCGCTGACCGGCGTCAGCGTTATGCGCCCCTTCTGCTCACCTTACTGCTGAGTGTGCCCGCTTTCACCGCCCATGCCGACGAGACCCGCATGCTGAATAATCAGCCGCAGCCGCCGGATGTACGTTTAGGACCGCTATTTAATGCCGTGCAGCAGGCGAAGTTCTATCCCGATCAAAAAACCTTTGCGGATGCGGTGCCTAAATTCGATCCCGCCTCCATTCTTGCCGACTGGCAGATGCAGAAGAAACAGCGCAATTTCGATCTGAAACGCTTTGTCGATGCCAACTTTACCCTGCCTAAAGCGGGCGACAAATATGTGCCACCGGCCGGACAGAATCTGCGTGACCACATTGATGGCCTGTGGCCGGTGCTGACCCGCACCGCCAGCAGCGCCGGCCAGTATGATTCGCTGCTGCCGCTCCCCAAACCCTATGTGGTGCCGGGTGGTCGCTTCCGCGAAATCTACTACTGGGACAGCTACTTCACCATGCTGGGTCTGGCGGAGAGCGGACACTGGGATAAGGTGCAGGATATGGTGGATAACTTCGCCTCCCTGCTCGACCGCTACGGTCACATCCCCAACGGCAACCGCAGCTACTACCTGAGCCGTTCCCAGCCGCCCTTCTTTAGCATGATGGTCGATCTGCTGGCGACGCACGACGATGGCAAGGCTTACACCCGCTATCTGCCGCAGTTGCAGAAAGAGTATGACTACTGGATGGCGGACAGCGACAGCGTCGCCGCCGGATCAGCCAGCAAGCGGGTCATCAAACTGGCCGATGGCACCCTGCTCAACCGCTACTGGGATGCGCGCGACGTGCCGCGAACCGAGTCATGGATGGATGACATCGCCACCGCACAGAAAGCGCCACAGCGTAATAAAGCCGAACTCTACCGCGAGCTGCGTTCTGGTGCGGCGTCGGGCTGGGATTTCAGCTCACGCTGGTTTACCGATGCGCATAACCTGGCGACCATCCGCACCACCCAGCTCGCCCCGGTGGACCTCAACAGCCTGCTGTTCCATCTGGAGCAGACGCTGTCGAAAGGCTACCAGATGAATAAGCAGCAGGATCGGGCGAAGCAGTTTGCCGATCGCGCGGAGAAGCGCCAGGCGGCGATTAACCGCTATCTGTGGGACAGCAAACAGAACTGGTACGCCGACTACGACTGGCAGAAAAAGCAGGTCCATCCGCAGCTGACGGCGGCCACCCTGTTTCCGCTCTACCTGCGGGTCGCCAGCGATAAGCAGGCGGAAAGCACCGCCCGCGCGGTGGAGAAACAGCTGCTGAAACCGGGCGGTCTGGTGACCACCACGGTGAATAACGGCCAGCAGTGGGACGCGCCTAACGGCTGGGCCCCGCTGCAATGGGTGGCGGTTGAGGGACTGGAGCACTACAACCAGCCGAAACTGGCGAAAGAGGTCGGGCTGCGCTTCCTGCAGAACGTGCAGAGCACCTACGACCGCGAGCATAAGCTGGTGGAAAAATATGTGGTGGAAGGCAAAAACCTCGGTGGTGGCGGCGGCGGTGAATACCCGCTCCAGGATGGTTTTGGCTGGACCAACGGCGTCACCCTGAAGCTGCTGGACAAGTATTGCCCGAAAGAGAAAACCTGTAACAGCGCCCACGATATTCCGCAGGCGTCTGCCTCTCAACCCTGATCCACTCGGGATACCGCTGGCCTTGCCGGTGGTATCCCCCCACCTGACTCAGCGAATTTTACTTGACCTTCTTTCATCAACAGGCAAAATTGCAGCGAATTTATAAACGGTAATAATTCTCAATATGATAATGAGATTACCTATCATTAATTTTTCCAACCTGCCTGAGCCTTTGCTATGAAAGGAATTTCAATGAAACTGCCATTGCCGCTGAAAGGTTATTTTCCCCTCTGTACGCTGGCGCTGACCGCGCCGGTCCTGAGCTTTGCCGCCGATGATATGGTGGTCACGGCCCAGCCCACGGAAACCGCTGCATCCCCGACCCAGGGTTATCTGGCGACCACCAGCCAGGGCGCGACCAAAAGCGATCGTCCGCTGGTGACCACGCCCCAGTCGGTGTCGGTGGTGACCCGCCAGCAGATGCAGGATCAGGGCGCGCTGACGCTGAATCAGGCACTGGGCTACAGCGCCGGCGTCTTTACCAACTTCGGCGGTGCCGCCACCCGTTACGACACGGTCGCCCTGCGCGGCTTCCACGGCGGTGATGTGGATAACACCTTCCTCGACGGGATGCGGGTTATGAGCGACGGCGGCAGTTTCAACGTATTGCAGGTCGACAACGCCTTCCTGGAGCGAATTGATGTGATCAAAGGCCCCTCGTCAGCGCTCTATGGTCAGACGGTGCCCGGCGGGCTGGTCAATATGGTGACCAAACGCCCGCAGTTCAGTGAAGAAGGACATATTGAGGTGCAGGCGGGCAGCAACGCCACCACCGGCACGATGTTTGACTACACCAACGCGATTAACAACCAGTGGGCGTTTCGTCTCACCGGCGTGACCCGCAACAGCGATACCCAGTACGATCACACCCGGGAAGAGAAATATGCGCTGATGCCACAGCTGATGTGGCAGCCGGACGAAGATACCCAGCTGATCCTCAAAGCCTATCTGCAAAAAGATCCCTCCGGCGGCTATCACGGTTCGGTTCCCGGTGACGGCAGCATCACCGAACATAACGGCTATAAGCTGAGCAACGGCTTTTACGAAGGCAACAGCAACCTCGACCAGTTCAAGCGTCGCGAGCAGATCTACAGTTTCGATTTCACCCATCGCTTTAACGACGTCTGGTCTTTCGCCTCAACCGGCAGCTACAGCCACTCCGATGTCGATCTCGATCAGGTCTATCAGATTGGCTGGGATGCGGTTAACCCCGACCTGCTGAACCGCTACTACTCGGGCGAACGTTCTTCGCTGGCCGCCTGGTCCACCGATAACCGCTTACAGGCGGAGTTTGCCACCGGCGAGCTGGAGCATCGCGTGACCCTGGGGGCGGAGTATCACCGCTATAAGAATGAAATCAGCGCCGCAGGCGGCATGGCCACGCAGCTTAATGCCGTCACCGGCGAGCAGGTGGGTGACATGCCAGCCTACAGCTGGGCGGACAAAACCCGTCGCTACTACCAGACCGGCCTCTATTTGCAGGATGAGATGAAGCTGGACCGCTGGCATCTCGATCTCTCCGGCCGTTATGACCGTATTGTGGCTAACAACAGCGGCAGCGATCGCCGTCAGGACGATCACATCAGCGGACGCGCGGCGCTGCTCTACGCCTTCGACAACGGCGTCTCGCCGTACGTCAGCTGGAGCCAGTCGATTACCCCGACGGCGCTGACCGATCGCAACAATAACCTGCTGAAGCCCACCACCGCTGAGCAGTATGAAGCGGGGGTGAAATATCAGCCAGTCGGCACGCGCGATCTCTACACGCTGGCGCTCTACGACCTGACGCAGAAAGATGTGGCGAATCGCGACGTGCTGACTGCGACCTACACGCCTTCCGGTAAAGTCCATTCACAGGGGATTGAGCTGGAAGCGCGGAATCAGTTGACCCCGCGCCTGAGCACCGTGGCAAGCTATACGCTGAATCACCTGCGCTATAAAGATTCGGTGGATGGCAATGATGGCCATACGCCTTACGTTACCCCCAACAGCATGGCCGCTCTCTGGGGCCACTATCAGTTTGATTACGGTCTGAGTGCGGGCGCGGGCGTACGCTACATCGGCAAACAGTGGGCGGACAACGAAAACACGACCCGTCTGCCTTCGGTAACACTGTTTGACGCCTCGGTTCGCGCTGACCTCGGCGTCTGGAACAGCAGCCTGAAAGGGGCGTGGGTACAGCTGAACGCCAATAACCTCACCGACCGCAAATATGTGGCGGGCTGTTACGGCACCGGCTACTGCTACTGGGGTGCTGAACGCAGCGTGATGGCGACGGTAGGCTACGACTTCTGATCGCCAGACGTGAAAAAGGGGACGAATTTTCGTCCCCTTTCTTATTTAAACCGTTACGGTTAACTGCGCACTTTACGGTAGATAAACAGCACCACGATGGCACCAATCACCGCAACCACAAAGCTGCCGAAGTTAAACCCGTCGACGCGGCCGAAGCCAAACAGCGTACTGATCCAGCCACCCACTACTGCACCAATAATACCCAGCACCACGGTCAGAATAAAACCGCCACCATCTTTGCCCGGCATGATCCACTTCGCCAGAATACCTGCGATTAAGCCAAAGACGATCCAGGAAATAATACCCATCTGTTGCTCCTTCCTTTTTATGATTAAATCGTGAACGCCTGATTAATCAAGCGGTTTACCGCGATAAGTATAGCTGGCTTTTCAGAAAATGCGGGGTCGATCAGGGTAATTATTGCCGGAAGCGCAACTAAAGCTTTTTTATGCCGCGCCGATAACGGAGACGAGGCAAAAAAACAGAACAAATACAGAACAAATAAAGCATCAACTTTTTGGGAGCCGGGACGTGAGAGAAGCCGACCAGGAACAATTTTTAAAACGTGGCACGCTGGCCGTTCTTGGCGTTATTAAAGATCTGCTGCGCTTACAGACGCCCCTGCTGGTGCGATTTCCCCGTGGGCAGTTTATCAGCCGGATGCTGGCTGCCGACGAAGATCGCCTGCTGTTTGACCTCGGCAGTAATAATCTGGATAACGAATATGCCTTAACCAGCGACGACATCAGTATCGCGGCGGATACTCAGGGGGCGAAGGTCGAGTTCAGCCTCACCGGGCTGGAGCGGGTGGAGTTTGAGGGGCTGCCGGCCTTCAGCGCACCGCTGCCGGCGCTGCTGTGGCAGATCCAGCGCCGGGAGTTTTTCCGGGTCTCCGCGCCGCTGGAGCCGCAGTTCTGGTGTCACACCGCGTGGCCCGATGGCCGTAAAACCCGCCTGCGGTTACAGGATTTATCCTTAGGCGGCATCGGTGTACTGGTGGATGAAACGCTGCCGGAAGGGTTGCAGAACGGCGACAGCTTTGATCATTTTCGCGTTGAGCTCGGCGAGTATGGTCACTTTGACGTGCCGGTAAAGCTGCTGCACATTGGCGAGCGCAGCGTGGTCACCCACAAAAATGAAACCCGCATCACCCCCCGTCTGAGCTTTCGTTTTGCCACGCTCAACCCGGCGCAGGAGCGACAGCTTCAGCAGATCATCTTTGCCCTTGAGCGCCTCGCTCACGATAAAACCACCCGCTTCCAATAACCCCTTTACAGGATGTGCCGCACAGGTGCGGCGCATCCAGGCTATGCTTCTTGCTTGTTTTCTTTTTACCGGAACCCAGCAAGGAGACCCTCCCCAATGGAAAACTGGCTCTCTTCACGTCGTTTTCAATCCCTCTTTTTTAACCAGCAACTCTGGCTCAACAGCGCCATCGTGGTGATCGGCACGCTGGTGATCTACTGGATATTACGTACCCTGATTCGCTTTATCTCCAACCGGATTGCCCGCTACAGCGAGCACCGCCATGTGCGGGCTACCGCGATTCTGGTGGAGATACTGCGCAGCACCAGCCAGAGCCTGCTGCTGATCTTTTCGCTGCTGATTGCGCTGAAGTTTGTCGATCTGCCCGCCTCCTGGAGCGTGACCATTGCCCACGGCTGGTTCCTGGCGTTGATTGTCCAGCTCGCCCTGTGGCTCGACTGTGGCATCCGGCTCTGGCTGCAAAGCCTGCTGCGCGATCCGCTGCATGTGCGTAATCCGGTCACCACGGTGATCCTCGGCATCCTGCTGCGGGTCGTGGTCTGGGTGATGATGTTCCTCGCCATTCTGTCGAATATGGGCATCGATATTACCGCGCTGGTGGCCAGCCTCGGCGTCGGCGGTATCGCGATTGCGCTGGCGATCCAGACGGTGCTGAGCGACGTCTTCGCCTCGCTGGCGATTGGCTTCGATAAGCCTTTTGAGCATGGCGACTTTATCGTGTTTGGTGACATTGCCGGTTCTATCGAGCACATCGGCCTGAAAACCACCCGACTGCGCAGCCTGAGCGGTGAGCAGATTGTCTGCTCTAACACCATTCTGTTGCAGCAGACCATTCACAACTACAAGCGTATGCAGCAGCGCCGCATCGTGTTTAAGTTCGGTATCAGCTACGCCACCCCGTCTGAACAGGTGCGGGAGATTAGCCCGCTGGTAAAAGAGATTATCCAGGGCGTTGAAACCACCCGCTTTGACCGTGCCCACTTCCTGGCTTTTGAAGATTCAAAACTGACCTTTGAAGTGGTCTATTTTGTGCTGGATGCGGATTACAACAAGTACATGGATATTCAGCAGGAGATTAACCTGCAACTGATGGCGGCGCTGGAAGCGCGCAATATTCGCTTCGCCTTCCCGATCCGTCAGGTGGAGTTCAGCGGCGGCAATCTGCCGCCGGTGGACCTGGTGGCGGTGGAAAACGAGGATGGCGAGGTGCGCCGACTGGCCCGCTAAACGCTCTGCCGCCGGTCAGCCTGCCGCCCTGCTGCGGCAGCTGAGCGGCAGCCCTCGCTTTGAACCGCTCCACAGCCCGCAGGTGCGCTACCACGCCGCCTGCGGGCTGCCTGCTACTGATGGCGATAACAGCTAATTCCCAGATACTCGCTGAACGCTTCCTGTAACACATCAGCCGTCGCCGAGTGGTTCATCGCCACATGATGTTCAAAACCATTGCGGCAGATCCACGCCAGCAGCGACTCCAGCCGTGGCACCTGGATCACCGCGCGGCAGCCCACCGTGTCCAGCGGATCGGTGACCGACATCCCTTCTCCCACATAAGCCTTAATTTCGCCGCTGAGGTCATCGGTGGAGAGGCGGAAATAGGTGAGATCACCCTGCTTCATCCGGCCATGCACCGCGCCACAGGTGTTCTCTTTACCTACCGTGGTGCCGATAATATCCGCCGTCCCCATCGTCGCGGACTCCAGACTGGCGCTGGCGAAATTGCCGCAGTGGAACAGCACGCATTTGTCGCGCTCGTCGCCGAAGTTATTGTTCCAGTCGGCCAGCGAGGCGGGAGAGAGTGAACAGCTGGCGAGCGCGTACATCGACAGCGCGCCCATCACATCCACTTCGCAGGCGCTGGGCATCAGCTGCCCTGACATCACGCTCATGATCGAACAGACGTTGATCCCCAGATTCTCCTGGAGCGAGGTCCAGCACTGAATGGCGGTGGTATCAATATCGTTATCGCTGACCCACTCGGCGATCACCACGAACAGCTTAGCCATGGTTTGCAGCTTGTCGTCCGGGATACCGCGCGCATCGGCGTTGGCCTCCAGAATCGCGCGCTTCTCCGCGACGCGGATGTCATCGTCACGCAATCGCTGGGTGCGGCTGAAGATCTCCGAGAGATCGAGGGTTTCCACCGCGATCCCGCTCTTTTCCAGCAATTTTTCGCTGTAGCGCACGGTATTGAAACCGGCGGGCCGCGCCCCAATCGCGCCAACCCGCACCCGGCGCATCGCGTTCACCACCCGACAGAGCTGGCTGAAGCGCTGTAAATCCTGCATGAACACCTCTCCGCTCAGGGCGCAGACGTGCTGACGGGTCAGGGTAAAAGGGATGCCATATTGCCGCAGGTTGTTGCAGAGCGAGATTTTGCCGCAGAAGCTGTCGCGACGGGTCGCCAGACCCATTTTGTCCAGATTATCCTCCTCCGCCTGCACCAGCACCGGCACATTCAGCCCGGCCAGCCGCAGCGCTTCGGCAATCGCTTTTTCATCGCCAAAGTTAGGCAGCAGCACCACAATGCCGTGGATCGCCTCGCGATGCTGGCGAAACAGCGCGGCGCAGACTTTCGCCTCCTGCCGCGTCTCCACGCCGCCAAGATTCGTCTGCGTCTCATCCAGCATCACCGTCCTGATCTGCATCTTTTCAAACAGCGCGACCGCCTGCTGGCGCGCCTCGCCCACCAGATAGCTGGGAAAAAACCCGCGGTTACCGATAATCACGCCGAAGGTTAACTGCTGAGGAAGTGTTGACATGGCTCTGCTCCAGAAAGGGATTAATGTGGCTGATACCGACAGCGTGCAACCGCGTCGATCCAGCCTTTATAGTTCGCCTGCATACGTGGCGCGCTCGCTTCGCGCGGCATAATGACGCTGCCGCCCTGTAACGCCTGCATATCACTGCCCTGCTGCCACCATCCCAGCACTTTGCCCGCCAGCAACGCCGCACCCAGCGCGGAGACCTCAGCGGTAGGCACCCGCTGCAACGGGCGCTGTAGCACATCCGCCTGGAGCTGCATCAGCCAGCTGTTTTCGGTGGCGCTGCCGTCGACACAGAGCGCCGGAAGCTGCTGACCGCTGGCCTGCTCCATCGCGAAAAAAACATCCGCGATCTGCCAGACGATCGACTCCAGCGCCACCCGCGCCAGTACCTCGGGCGTGGCGGCGTCGGTGAGTCCGCACACCATGCCGCGTGCCTGCAAATCCCACCAGGGCGCACCCAGGCCGGAGAGCGCGGGCACAAAATAGATGCCCTGGTTATCGTCGCAGCGCTGCGCCATCGCGGTGAGCTGGCGCGGGTCCCGCACCCCCAGCAGATTCCCGAGCCAGGCGGCGCCGGAACCGGTGTGGGTGATGTTGCCTTCAAAGGCAAAACGCAGGGTGCCATCGTGCCAGGCCACGGTGGTGCTGAGCCCATTTTCAGTCAGCAGCGGCGTCGCCATCGACATCATCAGCGAGGAGCCGGTGCCATAGGTGGCTTTCACCACCTCCGACTCCCCACGGCGCTGCGCCTGTAAGGCGGCGTGGGAATCACCAATGCGCGCCAGAATCGGGGTGCCGGGCGCTAAGCCGGGAATATCGTTGACCGCCACCACGCCCTGCTCGCTGGCTGACGAGGTGATGCGTGGCAGCGCGGCGCGCGGCAGCTGAAACAGCGCCAGCAGTTCATCATCCCAGTCGCTAAGGTGCAGACTGTAGAGCTGGGTACGGGAGGCGTTGGCATGATCGGTAATAAACACCTCGCCCGCGCTGAGCTGCCAGGTGAGCCAGCTATCGACCGTTCCGATGCAGAGTTCACCCGCCGCGGCCCGCGCCGCGCCGTCGGGAATGGCGGCCAGCATCCCGGTCAGCTTGGCGGCCGGAAACATCGGGTCCACCGCCAGACCGGTGAGTCCGGTAATACGCGGCGCTTTGCCCGCCTGACGCAGATCGCGACACAAGGACTCTGAGCGCCGATCCTGCCAGCTCACCAGCGGCGTCAGCGGCTGGCCGTCACGCCGCTGCCAGATCAGCACCGACTCACGCTGATTACTGATCGCCACCGCCGCCACCGGCGCACCCCCGCAGTCCGCCAGACAGTGGGTTATCGCCTGTTTGACCGCCAGCCAGATCGCCAGCGGGTCCTGCTCCGCCAGCCCGGGCTGCGGATGTTGCAGGGTTAAACTCTGGCTGCCGCGCGCCACCACGCGGCCATCACGGTCAACCGCAATCGCTTTGGCGTTGGTGGTGCCTTCGTCAATCGCCAGAATCAAGGGTCCCTTCATCATTACGCTCCTGCGCAGATGCGCACTGCACTGTTGACCACGCTGCTGGCGTCAATACCGTGGTGGGCGCGAGTGGAGGCGCGATCCCCGGCAATCGCATACTCCCCATCCGGGATGCCCAGCCGTAACAGCGGGATCGCGCAGCCGCCTTCCGCCAGCACCTCCGCCACCAGGCTGCCGACCCCGCCATTGACGTTATGCTCTTCGACGCTAATCACCGCTGGATAGTGATTTAACAGGTCGCGCAGCTGTTGGGTATCGCAGGGTCGAATCGATGGAACCGCGATCACACCTGCTGAAATGCCCTGTTCAGCCAGTTGCGCGGCGGCGTGAACCACCTCGTGAACCGTTGAGCCCATCGCCACCAGCGCGATGTCGCTGCCTTCGCGCAACAGGTCGATGGCACCAGGCTGGAACTGGTAGCTTTCATCGTGCAGCTGCGGCAGATCTTTACCATCCAGCCGGATATAGACCGGCCCGACATGCTCCAGCGCGTAATCGATAATCTGACGGCACTCCAGCGGACAGGACGGCGCGTAGATCTCAATGTTGCCAAAGCCGCGCATCACTGCGATGTCGTCAATGCTGTGGTGGGTGCTGGCAAGCGGGCCATAGCTCGCCCCGGCGTTGAGGCCGAACAGTTTGACGTTGGTGTTGTTGTAGCAGACGTCGACCTTCACCTGCTCATTGGCGCGCGAGACCAGAAACGGCGCGGCGTTACAGGTGACGGCGATTTTACCGCCCAGCGCCAGCCCCGCCGCCGTGCCGACCAGCGTCTGCTCGGCGATGCCGACGTTAATCAGCCGGTCGGGAAACGCCTTGATAAAGGGGGCGATTTTCGCGGTGGAGGTGGAGTCCGCCACCACCGGCACCAGATCGACTCCGCGATTTACCGCGTCGATAAACGCTGTCACCATGACGCTGGCTAAATGTTGTGCATTACTCATCTTTCAGTTCCTCCAGTGCCAGTGCGATCTCTTCGCCTTTCGGCACCCGGTGATGCCATTCGGCTTTGCTCTGGATAAAGGAGACGCCAAAGCCTTTTTCGGTATGGGCCACAATCACCTGGGGTTTGCCGTTCTGCGGCAGGTTTTCAATGGTTTCCACCACCGCGGCCATGTCGTTGCCGTTGCATTCGCTCACCTCCAGCCCGAAGGCGCGCCATTTTTCCGGCAGCGGGTCGGTGTTCATGATGTCGCGGGTCGCGCCCGCCAGTTGCAGCTTATTCTTGTCATTAATAATGATCAGGTTGTCGAGGCCGTAATGGGCCGCGACCAGTGCCGCCTCCCAGTTGCTGCCTTCGGCCAGCTCCCCATCGCCGGTCACCACAAAGATGCGGCGCGAACTGTTATCTTTTTTCGCTGCGATAGCGATGCCCACCGCCACCGGCAGGCCGTGTCCCAGCGCGCCGGTATTCAGCTCGACGCCCGGCGTTTTCTGCCGTACCGGATGGCCGGGCAGATGCGAGTCGGCGTGCTGATAGGTGGCCAGCCACTCGGTCGGGAAGTAGCCCGCCTCCGCCAGCACGCAGTAGTAGCCGCCCACCGCGTGGCCTTTGGACTGGATGTAGATGTCGCGCTGATCGTCACTGGTGCGATCCGGCGCGCAGTTGAGAATGCGGAAGTAAAGCGCGGTGAGGATCTCCACCTGTGACAGGTCGGCACCGGTATGACCGCCCGCCGGGCTGCCTGCGTTAAGCTCAATGATGCGGCGGCGGATTGCACGCGCCCGGCGCTTAAGGTCGTCGACCGGAAGATTGAAAGGATTCATACACTACCTCTGAATTTTAAATCGGTTATGAATATATATTCACAGTGCCTAAAAAAAATGAGCCTGAAAAACGCGCGTCAGGGGTGAGCTATAGGGCCCGCCGCCGTCGCGCTGCCTGTTGTTCACCCGCTGCCACCGCCGCAGGCGAGATAGCCTGGCCGCCGGTGGCGCGGGAAGTTACCGGTTACTCTTTTGCTGGCGCGCCCTCCTCGATTAACGCTTTCTGCGCCACCACCGCCGCCTTCTGCTGCATCCGGCTCTGGGTCTGGTCGATGATCACGGCGATGATGATGACGATGCCTTTGATCACCATCTGCCAGAATTCGCTGACGCCCATCATGATCAGGCCATCCGCCAGGAAGCCGATGACAAAGGCACCAATCAGCGTGCCGACGATGGTGCCGCGTCCCCCGGCCAGCGAGGTGCCGCCCAGCACCACGGCGGCGATGGCGTTCATCTCAAAGGCGGTGCCGTTTGCCGGATGGCTGGCAACCAGCTGCGAGGAGACCACGATGCCGGCAATCGCCGCGCAGAAGCCCGACAGGGTGTAGACCAGAATTTTCACCTGGCGGGTCTTCACCCCCGACAGCTCAGCGGCGCGCTCGTTGTCGCCGATGGCATAGACCTGACGGCCAAACGGCAGGCGGCGGGCGATGTAGGCGATCACCAGCGCCAGCACCACCATCATCCAGATGGCATAGGGCAGCCCGAGCAGCGTCCCGGCCCCAATACGATCGAAACCGGTGTTACCCAGCAGCGGATTGCCCTGCAAACCGGGAAAGGTCTCGCCGCCGGAGGTGAGCATCGCCGCGCCGCGCAGGATGTACATGGTGCCGAGGGTGCAGATAAAGGGGGCGACATTGTAGCGGGTAATAATCCAGCCGTTGCCCGCGCCAATCAGCGCGCCGATCAACAGCACCACCGGCACAATCACCCAGACGCTGGGGAAAATGGCGATACCAAACATCGGCAGCACAATGCCTTTGGTGATCAGCCAGCCGGCGATCATGCCGCACAGCCCGAGCGTCGCCCCAATCGACAGGTCGATACCCGCCGTGATGATGACAAAGGTGATACCCAGCGCCAGAAAGGCGTTGATGGCGATATGTTTCACCATAATCACCAGACTGCCGGTGGCGAGAAAGTCCGGCACGGTGAGGGCGAAGAAGCCGACGATCAGAATCAGCGCAATAAAGGTGCGCAGCTTCAGCAGCAGCAACAGGAGGCTTTCGCGGGAACTGAACGCTTTAGCCGGAAGTGTGGTCAGCGCGACGCTGTTATTGCTTTTCATGCTCAGAACCCCTGCGCACTTGCTTTCACCAACGCTGCCTCTTCCGCCTGGTCGCGGGGAAGATCAGCCGTAAGTTTGCCGCCCGACATCACCAGGATGCGATCGGCTACCGCCATAATCTCTTTCAGATCTGAAGTGGAGAACAGCACCGCAATGCCCTGCTGCGACAAGGCCACCATCATGCGGAACACCTCGGCTTTCGCGCCGACGTCAATGCCGCGACTCGGCTCATCCAGCAGCAGCAGACGCGGATTGGTCAGCAGCGCGCGGCCAATCACCACTTTCTGCTGGTTGCCGCCGCTCAGGGCGCTGATGGCGACGTCCGGCGAGGAGATTTTGATCGCCAGGTTGCCCACCGTCTGGTTTACCGCCTGCTGCTCCGCCTGATGCGCAATGGCGAAGCGATGCGACAGCCGCCGCCACAGGCTGGCGATGGTGAGGTTACTGGCGACCGAGGAGACCGGGAAAATCCCGGCGCGTTTGCGATCTTCCGGCACCAGGCTCATGCCCATGCGGATGCGGTCGGCGGTGGGCAGACGGGTCGGCAGCGGTTTGCTGTCGAGCCACAGCCTGCCCAGGTAGTTACGCTGGCTGCCGAGCAGACACTCAAACAGCTCGGTGCGGCCCGCCCCCATCAGCCCGTAGATGCCGACAATTTCACCGGCCCGCACCTGAAAGCTGACGTCATCCACCAGGGTGTTGCCGTTGGGGCTGACACAGGTGATATGCTGCGCCTCCAGCACCGGCGCACCAAACTCACGCTCATCCGGCAGAAAGGTGGTGACCGGTTCGCTGCCCAGCATCTCACGCACGATCCACGGTACATCGATGCTGCTGACCGGCGCTTCCGCCTGAAAACGGCCGTCACGCAGAATGGTGATCACGTCGCCAATCGCCATCAGCTCCTCCAGCCGATGGGAGATATAGATGAGGGTGACGCCCTGCTGCGTCAGGTCGCGGATCACCCGGAACAGGATCTCCACTTCGGTTTTACTCAGCGCCGAGGTCGGCTCATCAAGGATCAGGATGTCGGCATCTTCCGCCAGCGCTTTGGCGATCTCAACCAGCTGCTGCTGCCCCACTTTGAGATTACCGACCCGCTCATGGGGCGAAATCGGCTGGTCAAGACGCGCCATCAGCGCCGCGGTGCGGCGTGCCTGCTCCGCCTCGTTGATCGGTGCCAGCCCGCGCTGGATCTCGCGGCCCAGAAACAGGTTCTCTGCTACCGTTAGGTTTTCAAACAGGTTCAGCTCCTGATGCACCATGCCGATACCGTGGCGGGCGGCGTCGCGGGTGCTGCTGAGCGTCAGCGGCTCGCCATTCAGAAACAGTGAACCAGCGGTGGGCTGCTGTACTCCCGCCAGAATCTTCATCAGCGTCGATTTGCCCGCCCCGTTTTCGCCGATGATGACGTTAACTTTGCCGCGCCACACCCGGTAGTCGACGCGATCCAGCGCCAGCGTGCCGGGGAACAGCATCGATATCTGTTCGGCCCGCAGAATGATCTCATCGTTCATCAGGGCGTCCCCCGCTTCAGTTCAACCGCCACCACATCCTCAACGCTGTTCTGCCCGATAGTTACCGCCAGCAGCGCCTGCACCGGCTGACCGACCCAGCTGGCATCCAGCGGCGGCAGCTGTTTTACCGCGTGGCGATTGAGCGCCCGCGTCAGCTGGGCGTACTGCACCTGATTAGTAAACTCTTCGAAACGGAAACCGGCGGCATCCCGGATGGCGTTACTGCGCAGCACCGGGCCGACGCTGACCGCCACCGGCTTGCCGTTGATCTGAAGCGTCAGGGTACGTTCGCGCGGGTTGCTCTGGTCAAACGCGCTGACCGTGCCGCTGGCCCGCACGAAAACGCTGTCGCGCCCGCCGGGCTTAACCGTCTGACTTTTCGCCTGCATATCCGCCCAGCTCAGGGCATGGCTGCTGGCGGTGCTCATCACCCGCGGCCCCCAGCTCTCCTCCGCGATCTGCTGCGGCGTCTGGGTGGTGTAGCTGGGTTTCGCATGCGGATCTTTCGGCAGGATCGGCTTGCCATCCCCGTCGAGATCCACCACGGTGCAGGCGCTGAGCAGCGCCACGCCGGTTAATATCGCCAGCATCCGTTTCATGGCTATTTCGCCAGGTTGAAGTTTTTCAGCTTAGCGGCGTTGCTCTCGTCAATCAGCACGCAGTCCATCAGCTGCTTCTCCTGCTTCTGCGCTTTGCCGTTCTTCAGGTAGTAATCCGCCTGAGTTACCGCCATCTGCGCCTGATCCCAGCCCGGTTGCAGCACCGTCGCTTTGATATTGCCTTTATTAAGAATCGAGTCGCGGGTGTAGTCGCTGCCGTCAAAACCCACCACGATCACCGAGGTTTTCCCGGCGGCCTTCAGCGCCGCTTCCGCCCCCAGCGCCATGGTGTCGTTACCGGAGATGACGCCGACGATGTTGGGGTGTTTCTGCAACAGGGTCTCCATGCGGCTGAAGGCTTCGGTCTGGCTCCAGTTGGCGCTCTGCTGGGCGACCATTTTCATGTCGCTGTAATCATCCAGCACGTCGTGATAGCCCTGTGACCGCACGCCCGCGTTGGTATCGGACTCTTTACCCAGCAGCTCCACATAGTCGCCCTTGCCGCCCAGCAATTTGGCAAATTTCTCTGCCCCCAGCTGCGCCCCCTGATAGTTGTTAGAGACAATCTGTGCCACGGCGATACCGCTTTTATTGATCTCGCGGTCAATCAGGAAGGTGGGAATACCGGCATCTTTGGCTTTCTGCACCGGCCCGACGGTGGCGTCGGCCCCGGCGTTATCAAGAATGATCGCTTTGGCTTTGCGCGCAATCGCGGTCTCAATCAGCTGGTTCTGCTTGTTAACGTCATCATCATGGGAGGCGACCAGGGTGGTGTAACCCAGCTCTTTGGCTCGGGCTAACGCGCCTTCCGCCTCGGCTTTAAAGAAGGGGTTGTCGTGGGATGGGGTGATAATCGCCAGCAGGCCTTGCTCAGCCGCCAGCGCCGTTGCAGAAAATGCGATCATCGAAGCCAGCAGGGTCAGTTTAATCAGAGGACGAGTCATTATTTTTCTCCGCTTGAATATATATTCACACGCGATTTTATATGCATAATGACTATGCGCCTGCGCGGCAACGCCGTCCAACGCGCGATGATCAAAAAGCGAAAACGATCACAAATTAACCTGCGTTGTGATTTTGATCTCCATGGTTAACAATACCAGGCAGGATCAGAGAGGGAAAAATCGATGGCAAAACAGGATGAACAGCGACTGATGGTGAAGATTGCCACCCTTTACTATGTCGAAGGGTTGAAGCAGTCTGAGATAGCGCAATCGCTCACCTTATCGCAGTCGTTTGTGTCACGCATTCTTAACCGCAGCGTGAAAGAGGGGGTGGTAAAGATCAGCGTGGTGCCACCGGCCAACGTCTATCCGGAGCTGGAAAAGGCGATTGAGCAGACCTACAACCTGCCGCAGGCGATTGTGGTGGATGTGCCGGATCAGGCGTCGCCGTTGCAGATTAAACAGGCGATTGGCTCGGCGGCGGCCCACTATCTGGAGACGCGGCTGCGTAATGATGAGCTGATTGGTATCTCGTCGTGGAGCGGCACCATCCGGGCGATGGTGGATGCGCTGCATCCGCTCAACAGCGCCTGTAAAGGGGTGATCCAGCTGCTGGGCGGCGTTGGGGCTAACGGCAACGTGCAGGCGACCATTCTGACGCAGAACCTGGCGGCGCTGCTCAACTGCCCCGCCTGGCTGCTGCCGTCGCAGTCGATTGAACATTCGGTCAGCGATCGCCAGCGGCTGGCGGCCAACCCCGAGGTGGCCGAGGTGCTGAGCAAATTTGAGCAGGTCGATCTGGCGATTGTCGGCATTGGCGATCTGGAGCCCTCGGCGCTGCTGCGTAATTCCGGCAACTACTACGACGGCGAGATGCTGCAAACGCTGGCGGCGCGCGGCGCGGTCGGGGATATTTGTCTGCACTATTTTGACGCCTGCGGCGAGCCGGTGCTGAAAGCGGAGGAAGATCCGGTGATCGGCATGGAGCTGGCGCAGGTGAAACAGTGTCCGCAGGTGGTGGGTCTGGCGGGTGGCCGGGAGAAGGCGCAGGCGATCCGTGGCGCGCTGCTGGGCGGTTATATCAAGGTGCTGATTATTGACTACCCCACGGCGCGGCTGCTGCTCACGCCGCAGGGGTAATCACTATCAGTCAGATGGTGCGATAGGCGGTGGTGACTTTCCACAGATAGCGCGGTGCCTGCGCCGCCGGATGCTTGTTCTGCACATGCTGATAGAACTCATCTGGTGACATGGCGTTGATCATGGCGATAGCCCGATCGCGGTCGCTGGAGAAGGTCCGCAGCAGTGCCCCTGCGCCGTTGGCATAGGAGACGATGGTGGCATAGCGCAGCGTCAGCGGATCGCGGATGCCAGACAGCGCCGAATCCTGAAGGATGCGGATATAGGCGGTGCCAATATCGATATTTTTGGCCGGATCGCGCAGCTCGGCCGTGGAGGGCTGACCGCGGCGGCCCAGTGTGCGATAGACTTCACGCCCGGCGGTTGAGGCCTTAATCTGCATCAGCCCCACCGCGTTGGACCGGCTGACCACCCCAGGATTCCCACCCGATTCGACACTAATAATGGCGCTGATCAGCTTCTCATCAACACCATAATGACTGGCGGCATCTTCGGTAAACATCGACCAGGCGTTATTGATGCTGGACGGCGGAGCCTGGGTTAACGGCGTGTTGCGCTGTTTCACAGTCTGATGCGGTGGCTCGCTGGCGCAGCCGGTCAGGAGTAACGCTGAGAGGATAAGGTGTCGAATTTTCAGCAATTTTTCATCTCTTCGCAGAAGTGGCGAATGCTATCATACCCAGCCCCGGTGCAAGCAAAATTACCGTTAATCCTAAATGCATGAAAAAAGAGTCCGTACCGTGACTTCAGCGAGGCTTTTCGTCATCATCGCCGGGAGTCAGGTGCGCTAACAGCAGGAAAGTATGATGATTTCACGTTCGGTTCGTCTTATTGCCCCCTCCGGTTACTGTCACAACCAGCCTGCGGCGCAGCGCGGCATTGAGCGGCTGCGGGTGGCGGGTCATCGGGTTGAGAATGAGCAGGTGATCGGCCGCCGTTTTCAGCGCTTCGCCGGCAGCGACGCGGAACGACTGGCCGATATTAATCAGCTGGCGGGCCTCACTCCCCTGCCCGATGTGGTGCTGGCGGTGCGCGGTGGCTATGGCGCCAGCCGGTTGCTGGAGTCGATCGACTACATCGGGCTGCAACGCCGCCTGCTGAATCAGCCGCTGGCGCTGTGCGGTCACAGTGATTTCACCGCCATCCAGCTCGCCCTGCTGGCGCAGATCGGCTTAATCACCTTCAGTGCGCCGATGCTGGCCGGGAATTTTGGCGCAGCGACCTTATCTGAATTTACCCTCAACCACTTCTGGCAGGCGATAACATCCCCTACAGTAAACGTGTCATGGCAGAGTGAGACGCCGGATCAGGGTGCCTGGCAGGGCACGCTGTGGGGCGGTAATCTGGCGATGATCTGTTCGCTGATTGGCACCCCCTGGATGCCGCAGATTGAGGATGGCATTCTGGTGATCGAGGATGTGAATGAGCACCCGTTCCGCATTGAACGGATGCTGATTCAGCTGCAACAGTGCGGCATTCTGGCGCGTCAGCGGGCGATCGTCACTGGCAGCTTCACCAGCACCGCCCTGACGGAGTATGACAACGGTTTTGATTTCAGCAGCGTCTGGCAGCGACTGCGTGACACCACCGGTCTGCCGGTCATCACAGCGTTAGCGTTTGGTCATGCGGCTGATACCGTCACGCTGCCGCTTGGGGCCAGCGCGCGTTTACAGGTCAGCCAGGGCCAGGCCCATTTGCAGGCGACCGGGCACCCTGTGCTGCGCGGATAAAAAACGTTTCAGGAGATCGACATTGAAGCCGTTGTATGACGATTTGTGGATCTCAACCCCGGAATTTCCGGTGGAAGATGCCGTTAATGACCTGATGATGCATGGCTTTATGCTGCGTCACCCGCGCGGCAACCTGCTGATTGGCCGGGTGGAAAACCCGCTCGATCATGAAGTGCTGGCCGATGCCGGCGGCGTGATCCGCCACTATCTGACCCACTGGCACGAATCCGCGCCGGGAACGGCGCTGATCCAGCAGCGCTTCAGCAGCGCGCTCTACTGTCACAACCGCTCGCTGGGGCCGATCAGCCGTTTCGCCGAACCCGATGATACCTTTACCCAGCCGGAGACCCACTTCGGGGATTTTCAGCTGTTGCCGACGCCCGGCCACACGCCGGGCAGTTGCAGCTATCTCTATACCTCACCGCTGGGGCTGACCTATCTGTTTGTTGGCGATACGGTGACGCGCTCGCACGACCGCTGGATCACCGTACTGGTGCCGGACAGCAATCCCGCCGAGCTGAGCCAGACGCTGGAGTTTTACCGCTCGCTGCGTCCCGATGTGGTGCTGATGAGCACCACGCGCGGGCATCTGTCGTGGAAAAAAGTGACGCTGCCCGGCTGGCTGGCGGCGATTGATGAAGCGGAGCAGAACCCGCTGGATCTGCGTCAGCAACCGCTGTTCTGATTACAACGCTTTAGTCAGATAGTGTCGCTGATGGTGACGCGGGTAGTCAGCCAGGCTGAAGCGCAGGGTGTAGCCAAGCTTTTCATAAAAGGGGCGCGCCTGAAAACTGACGGTATCGACCTGGGCGAAGCGGCAGCCGCGCGCACGCGCTTCCTGCTCCGCCGCCTGAATCAGCTGACTGCCGACCCCCTGACCGCGCAGCGCCTCACTCACCCACAGCATCTCTATCCGCAGCCAGTTGCCAGCGGTCGATCCGGTCAGACCGGCCCGCTTACTGCCCTGCCCGTCAGTGATAAACACCCCGATCGATTTAATCTCATCGACATTAATGAACCGGCTGTTAAACGCGGTCAGACCGAGCCTGACCTCATCCAGATCCTGCGGCGTCACCTTGTCAGTTATCTTCAGTTGCATAGTGGCTCCTGCAAATCAGCTATCGGAGTGCTGACGATCGTCATAGCGCTCCAGGCTCAGGGCATCAACATCCCGTTTTTCACTGCGGCTGCACGGCAGCAGTTTATCGCTGTCGCGGTAAACAAAGAAGGTCGCCTGACTGCGCTGGTTAACAATCAGCTGATCGCCGTTGCGAAAACGGGTGATCGCCACCCGATCGCCCGCCTCCAGCCGGGTTCGTTGCTGACCGGCGGCAATCTGGAAGTGTCCCGGCGGCCACATTAAGGTAGTTAAACCATAGTCGGCGCGCGAAATGATCATGGTCGGACGACCGGGGCAGTTGAGCTGAAATTCGGTCTCGCTCCATGCCGGGGCGGCGTGGCAGGCCAGCAGGCCCAGGGCGATCAATGCTGCCTTCATGCTGTCTCTCCGCTGAAGTGATGAATTTATTGCGAATTTTCAGCTTAACACATGACAAAACCGGTGACAGGCGCAGGGGCGATCGCCGCAAGGCCATTAAAAAATAGAATTGATGGGGAATTTTGCGGAAACTTGAGAAAAGGTAAAGTAATCCAGCCAGTGTCACACCCTGCCACACTGGCTGGAGACAGCTTAATGTGCTGCCACCTCGGCAGCCACCAGCATCAGCGCCAGCCCGGCATTGTCGCTGTCATAAGCCTGCATCGCGGCGCGAATATCCGCTGAACAGGCGAGCACCTGCTGCTTTTTTTCGCTCTCAAGCTGATCGATCGCGTGGCGAATAATCATCAGACTTGCTTCTTCTTCATTCATCATTTATCCCTGGATTGGCCTAAGTGGTGCCTAAAGAAGCCAAGAATAGCGTTTAATGATGCCTAAAGTCACCTTTTTACATTCCTGTTGCTTAACCATTAAACAAATGTCAAACAGGAAGCGTACCGGAAACTGCTATGATTAAATAACCAGTGACGCAGCAGAACCGAGGCTGCGCCACACACGCCCAGGGATTGAAGCAGGTAGAAAAATCATGATGCGATTCAGCATTTTTATCCTCATCGCACTGTTGACTGGATGTTCATCTGGCCCGAAAGGGGTGGAGTGTCCGGGCGAGGTGGCGACGATTTATGGTCAGCCGATGGGGCAAACGCAGGGGGTGATTTTCGACCTGGTGACCTCCTTCACCGTGACGCGGGAGAATGTCAGCGTTGAGAGCGGTCCGTTACAGTCGCTGGATCGGTTTAAATATGTTCCCTCCGCCGTGACGCGCGAAGGCTATTACGCCCAGCGCCTGTCCGACAAACAGTTCCGCCTGATCAACCCCTGGCAGAACACCGAGATCACCTGGACCTGTCCATAGGGGATGAATCCTGCTGGCAGATGGTTTATTGTCAGGAAACGTCAGGCAGCAGGTTTTCTCCATGGAAAAGCGACTGGATAACAACGGTTATATCGACTTCCCCTTCCCCGCCACCCGTAATGCGGATGGCTCAGTTAACCCCTGTGGTTTTGATTTAACGCTGGAGACCGATCGCATCGATGAGATCGCGGTGCTGAACCATTCCGCGAATCTGCGACGACTGGTGGAAGAGGTCAATTTGCAGGAGGGGCTGTTTATGACGCTGGCCTGTGACTGGCAGCAACAGCCCGACGCGGTCTGTGGCTTTATCGATGTGGCGTTCCGTCCCGACCTGCTGCATCACGACCACGCCGAGGCGCTGCAACTGGAAACGGCCTTTAACCACTATCTGGCCGGGCAGGAGCAGCAGCATCAGCTGCCGGCCGAGACGCTGGTGAACTACGCCCGCTCGGTGCTCGACTGGAGCTGGTCGCCGCTGCGCCAGCGTCAGCGCGCTTATGAAAAGATCACCATTCAGTACTATTGCCCGCAGGCCGATGACGCCGAATGGTGTTTTGATCACCTGCGCCATTTCCTGGTGAGCGTCTACCCGGCCTGCGTCGCGGCCCGCTCACGCTGATCCCTTTTGCTCCCGGAGGCGCTATGCGTGCTGTTACGCTGTGGGCTGTGACCCTGTTCTGCTCGCTGTTTTTCACCACCGCTGCCCAGGCCGATCGCTGTCAGCAAATCCGCGCCGGTCTCGATATGGGTTCCGGCACCACCAAAATTGCGGTGGCCCGCGTCAATGTCTGTCAGCAGCGCATTGAACAGCTGCTCTATCAGGATCAGCGTGCCGTGGCCTGGAACGAGGCGCTGGCGCACGCAGCGGATAACCAGCTCAATTCATCGATTACCCACGCCGGGGCGGCCGCGTTGCGTGAGTTACTCACTCAGGCGCAGCGCTTTCATCCGCAGCGCATCAGCGGCGTCGCCACCGCGGTATTCCGTCATGCCAGCAACGGTCAGGCGGTGGTTGAGGCGTTACAGCGCCAGGCCGGGGTGCCGCTGACGATTATCTCCCAGCAGCAGGAGGCAAAACTCGGTTTTCTCTCCGCGAAGGCGGCGCTGAACGATCCCACGCTGCGTGACGATCAGCTGCTGGTCTGGGATATTGGCGGCGGCTCAATGCAGATGACCGCCTGGCAGCAGCAGGCGGGCGAGCCGGTAGCGGAGATCTATCAGGGGAAACTCGCCTCGGTGACGCTGAAAAATTTCATTCTGCGGGTGCTGAAGAATCAGCCGGATGCCGCCAGCCCGAATCCGATTGGCTCCTGGCGACCCTCGGTACTGCGCTTTGTGCAGTTCTACGCCGCCAATGATGTCAGCCCCCAGCTTAAACAGGCGGTGGCGGGCCGGCGGGTGATCGGCATCGGTGGCGTACACGGCTTTTCAATCCGCAATCAGCTGCCGGGCAAGCCGACGCGCTACACGCTGGCGATGTTGACCCACTTATCGCAGCAGCAGGTCTGGAAAGGTGACAGCGAACTCAGCGGAGACTACCGTGCCACCGATGTCAGTAATCTGCTGCTGGTGGAGGGCTATATGCAGGCGCTGAAGATCGATGAAGTCACGGTCGTCGAGGCCAGTCTGATTCAGGGCGTGCTGTTGCAGTGACGCCACTCCCTGGCACCGCTTACGGGTCGGGTCTGACCATACGGATAGCGTGATCGAGCAGCCGCTGTTCATCCCGCTCGCTGTGGGAACGCTGCTGGCGCACCCGCTTCAGGACGTTATAGATTTCAGCGCGGTGGGTCTCATGACCCCGCTCCATCAGCACCACCGCCGCGTCGCCAATCACCCGGCACACTTCGTCATAATCCTCTTCATTCAGTGCATCACGTTTCATCGTCGCTCCTCCGGCTGCGCCTCATTTCGACGCTTATTTCCCAAGGCTAGTCAGGAAATGGCTGGCCTGCAAACCCAGCGCCATTCACAGCCAGAAACGTTTTTTTCACGGCTGACGGGCGGCTGACGGCGCAGAGTTTGGGATCTTTGCTACGCTTTGAGAGTCTTACTAAAAACCAAGGAGCGAGAAATGTCAGGAAAAATCGAAGATAAAGTAAAAGAAGCGGCTGGCGCAGTTCAGGAACAATGGGGCGCAGCAACTGGCTCTTCTGAGCATCAGGCGAAAGGCGCAGCGCGCCGTTACACCAACCAGGCGAGCTATGCAGCACGCGATGCCGCTGAGACCATCAGGGATCAGGTTCAGTCTAATCCTGTTGCCGGTCTGGCTGTTGCCGCAGGCGTTGGCGTATTCATCGGCTTCCTGCTGGGCCGCAAGTAATCCGGCTGAATGCGTAACAGAACGGGAGCCACTGGCTTCCGTTTTTTTGTTTTACCGGTATCGCTTCCTGAAAAAAGGCTTAAAAGCCGATTGGGCAGCGTCAGGGGCATCTGAACCTGATCCATTTCTGACAACATCAAGGTGATAGCATGAAAACCATTCCTGCCCTGCTGCTGGTCGCAGCGACATTAACCTCCCTGGCGGGCTGTTCACATCAGAGCAGCGCGATTAAAGAAGATGGTCGCCCTCACGCGCCAAGCGGACAGGCTTCGCCAGGCGGCACCCTGGGTTCCGGCCCGGTGGGTCAGCCACAGTCATAATAGCCTGCCCCGGCGCATGCGCCGGGGCGGTTTTCCGATGCGCTGATCGCGCGGCTGAATTAAAGCCTCTCCTGCTAATAATTATCCCGCTATTTATTTCAGATAAAATAAAAAACCCTGCATTAAAAATAAAATCATTGCCAGAATCATCTTAAACCTTTTCAATTAATTTCCCTTTCCTGACGCAATCCTGTAAATAAGCCCGGGCATAAACCTCAAAACGTTGTGGGTATATTTTAAACGAAAGGTATACGACTCCTAAAAATAGCCCGCCCCGATGAACTTTATCCGCCCCATTAATCTCTAACCCTTCACAACATCTTTCTGTTTAATAAAATTGATACATTGAAGAGAATTCAGACGTGAAGAAAAAAAAGATTTATCTGATAGACCGGCTTTTAACGTTTTATTCTCTTTTTTCGGGCAGAAAGAAAGCGCACGCCTTGCAGAGCCTCAATCCCGCCACGGTGGTCATCTACTCCACTACCGCGCTGGGCGACTTTCTGATGAACACGCCGGCTATCTGTAGTCTCAAAAAACGCTTTCCCGCCAGTAAATTTATTCTGGTTTCCAGTAAGAAAAATAGTGATTTAGTCAGCCGTTATCCCTGGTTTGATAATATCTATCTGTGGGATAACAAACTGCTCAATTTTCTGCCCTTGTTCTTCCGGCTGCGCCGTCATAAACCTGAGCTGTCGGTGATATTACACGCCCATTTTCCGTACGATATTATGAGTTCGGTATTAACCGGCAGTCAGACTATTCTGCGCGACCATTATGGCAGCGAGTCTCCACTGTTAAATAAACATCTGGATCACTATTCGGGCTATTTCGACGATCACACCATTAAACGCAAACTGAAACTGATTGAGGCGCTGGGCGCAGAGACGTACCAGACCCGGATGCATCTGCCGGACACGGAAGCGGGTGCCGCGCCGGCGACGCACCATCGCCGTATCGGTTTTCAGTTAGGCGCTTCAAAAGAGATCCGCCGCTGGCCGCTGGCGTCATTCAGCCAGCTGGCGATCACCCTGCTCGACCGCTGGCCGGACAGTGAAATTATCATCACCGGAACGGCTGCCGAGCAGCCGCTGGAACAGGCATTTCTTGACAGCCTGCCGCCGCACTACCGTAAAAACGTGACGCCGATGGCGGGTAAAACCCGGCTCAGCGGGCTGATTAGCCTGATCCGCAGCCTTGACCTGCTGGTGACTGGCGATACCGGCCCGCTGCATATCGCGGTGGCGGCGCAGGTTCCTACCGTCAGCCTCTTCTCTACCGCCAATCCGCGCTACACCGGCCCCTGCCAGGACAGCGAGCGGCATATCGTTATTCATCGCCCTGGAAAGCAGGCCTCACAACATCCGATGGCGTCAATCAACGCGGAAGAGGTCGCCGGGGCCGTGGCGAAGCTGGTGGGATAATGAAGGGATCTCCGCACTCCGGCACGGCCGAGGCGATCCGGTCGCTGATTGACTACCATAATCAGCCGACCCTCGCTGGCCGGTATCTGAAAATCGACCGCCCTGGCTTCTGCCTGCAACAGTTGCCGCTGAGTGAAGTGGATTTCGCCATGCTGATGAGCGATTTCTTTATCACTTTTGGCGTTAGTTCAGAACATTATGATGAAGC
The DNA here is from genome assembly GCF_051336815.1 of Pantoea sp. C2G6. Classification (NCBI taxonomy): domain Bacteria; kingdom Pseudomonadati; phylum Pseudomonadota; class Gammaproteobacteria; order Enterobacterales; family Erwiniaceae; genus Pantoea; species Pantoea sp. C2G6. Next base: position 376,855 of record NZ_JBGMNJ010000001.1, on the reverse strand, counting down.
CCGCTACTTTCCGGTGCAGCCGCCGCGGCGCGCTCAGCTGGCCCGTTGGTTTGGCTTCGGCAGTAGCGTGCCTTATCGCCCGCTGACGGTCGCTATGCTGTGTGACGCGGCCAGACAGGGATGCTGGCCGCAGGAAGATTAGTGAGTCAGGAGGCGCCTGAAAGCGTCATAAACCTCGTCGCTGCTCAGTGCGCTGACGTCGCGCGTGGCCGGTTGCAGCACCTGATGTTTTACCTGCCACGGGTGCCAGCAGGCGGGATCGCTGTCGCCAAACAGCGCGACCACCGGCAGTCCCAGCGCGGCCCCAATGTGCATCGCGCCACCGTCACTGCTCACCAGTCCCTGACACAGCGACATCGCCGCTATCAGCTCTGGCAACGTGTGGGTTGCCACCGCCCTGACCGGCAGATGGGCACAGCGCGCCATAATCTCCTGCGCTTTTTCATCATCCCCCGGATGGCGCGGGTTGTCGCGGCTGCCCGGTGACCACAGCAGCATAATCTGACAGGCGTGATGGCCCGCGATTTTTTCAGCCAGTGCGGCAAACTTTGCGGCGTCCCACTGCTGGCTCGGCTTGCGGGCGCTGATTTGCAGCGCATAGACCGGCACCGCCGGATCAGGTGCCCAGGTATGACGCAGGCTGGCCACCCTCTCCGCATCCGGCAGCAGAGTCAGCTTGCCTGGCGCCGTTGCGCCGAGCTGAAAAGGCCGAGCCAGGCTGAACAGGGTTTCGCAGATGTGGGATGGCGATCCACTGGCTGGCGGCAGCAGATCGGTGATCAGCGGATGGGGCGTCTCTCCGAGCGCGATGACGCGGGCGGGACGCAGCTGCTTTACCCACTTCATGCCGTGCTGATCCCAGCGGCTTTTCGCCAGGATCACCACATCGTAGCGCTGCTTTTTCAGGGTCAGCATCAGCTTCAGCCGCTGCAACAGACAGGCCAGCCTCCCCTGCCCAGCGTCGCGATGATGCAGCTTGGTGTAACAGAAGAGCTGCCGGATGTCGGGATTGCGCTGCAATACCGGTGCCGCATAGTTGTTGGTCAGCACATCGACCTGATAGCGGCCCTCTCTGGCCAGCGCACTGATCAGCGGCGTGGTGAGTAAGGTGTCGCCAATATTATCCCGACAAATCATTAAAACCCGCATCTCTGACATCCTTTGCGGACAGGCTGCGCTGTTCCGGCTGGTTTAAAGTAAGGCACGCCCGTTTACGGTTACGCGAACGTTAACGAGACGGCACAAGTCAGCAGATTAGTCAGCAGAGAATGGGGTTGGTTCAATGATGGCGGCAACGGGGAGAAGGCAGTACGCGCAACAGGTGGCCCCTGTCACGCAGAAAATGGCGGCCACGCAAGCGACCTCTCTTTTATTCACATCGGGTACTCAGATGAAGGATTATCTTATCCGATAGCGGAAATAATGTAGCAGGCCGCTGATGACCCGCAGACTATGACGATGACGATGAGGCGCTGTTATTTAACACATCGCATACAGCAGTTATTTAAAATAGCGCTGCCGTGACGCCTGAGTAGAAAAGCCTGGGGGTTAGCCTGTTATTTGCTGTAAGTCTCGTTTGAAAACGTACTTTGATATTTAGTTATTATTTTTCAGCAGCGCTATTGCCAGATCCCGTACCGGGGCGGCGTCAAAGCCGTTACAGATCTGAGCGATTTTCGCGGCGATAGCCTCAGCCGTCACCGGCTTATCCTCAGCGATTAACACCATCACCGCCTCACCCAACAGCAACCGGCAGGCTGCCATAGCGTCAGACACCGATTCATCATCCATATCCACCTCCCTCTCCGCAGCCATCAGATTACCCTGCTGATGCGATCATCGCATGCATCCTGCTCCATTACTGCGACACAGCTTCCAGCCGCGCCACCGGGCCCGCCGGGCAGGCTCATCGCCCGACACCTGTTTGTGCCGGGCACACTGTTGCTTCTAATGTTGGTCAGGCACTTTCACACCTCAGCAAATCGATAGCAACATCGTAAACCAGCGCAGGCTGAGAATCGGGCAACATCGCTTTAACCTTCTTTTCCAGGGCATCATTGGTGATCGGTTCTTTATCCGCCACCAATTCCAGCACCGCCTGGCCAAACATCATGCGACAGATATATATCGCATCTTTTGCATATTTAACGTCCATAACACCTCCTTTTAAGTGAGCCATTACAGTACCGAAATTTAACTCCCGACTGACGCCAGATGTGCGTTAAGCGCTTATTTTACAGTGGAATCAGACAATGGAGTTTACAGAAATATTGCAAATATAAGCCGGATGAAACAGCGGTGATGGTTAACCTCAGCGGGTCGGCGAGGAATAAGGAGAGGAGACGCGCGTTTTATTGCGTGAATAATGGAGCAGATCTGAACAGGTTCAGGAAGGGGGCGTAAATAAGCCAGCATAATAGATTCACGTTATGCTGGCTTACAACGGTATTACATATTTTCGATGATCGCGTCACCAAACTCTGAACATTTCAGCAGCTTAGCGCCATCCATCAGACGTTCGAAATCGTAAGTCACGGTTTTGTTAGCGATAGCGCCTTCAACACCTTTAACAATCAGGTCAGCCGCTTCGAACCACTCCATGTGACGCAGCATCATCTCTGCGGAGAGGATCACGGAACCAGGGTTCACTTTATCCTGACCAGCATACTTCGGTGCAGTACCGTGGGTCGCTTCGAACAGCGCGCACTCGTCACCGATGTTAGCGCCTGGGGCGATACCGATACCGCCAACCTGTGCCGCCAGGGCGTCAGAGATGTAGTCACCGTTCAGGTTCATACAGGCGATAACGTCATATTCGGCCGGACGCAGCAGGATCTGTTGCAGGAACGCATCGGCAATCACATCTTTCACGATGATCTCTTTACCGGTGTTCGGGTTTTTGAACTTCATCCACGGGCCACCGTCGATCAGTTCGCCGCCGAACTCTTCTTTCACTAACTGGTAGCCCCAGTCTTTGAAAGAGCCTTCGGTGAACTTCATGATGTTGCCTTTGTGAACCAGGGTCAGTGAATCACGATCGTTGGTGATGGTGTATTCCACTGCCGCGCGTACCAGACGTTTGGTACCCGCTTCTGAACATGGCTTAACGCCGATCCCGCACTGCTCAGGGAAGCGAATTTTCTTCACGCCCATCTCTTCACGCAGGAACTTGATCACTTTGTCCGCTTCGGCAGAGCCCGCTTTCCATTCGATACCGGCATAAATATCTTCGGAGTTCTCACGGAAGATCACCATGTCGGTCTCTTCAGGACGTTTAACCGGGCTTGGCGTGCCTTTGTAGTAACGTACCGGACGCAGGCAGACATAGAGGTCCAGCTCCTGACGCAGGGCGACGTTCAGTGAACGAATACCGCCGCCGACCGGGGTGGTCAGTGGGCCTTTGATGGCCACGCGATATTCTTTGATTAAGTCGAGGGTTTCCTGAGGCAGCCAGACATCCTGGCCGTAGAGTTCAACTGACTTCTCACCGGTGTAAATCTCCATCCAGGAGATTTTACGCTCGCCGTTGTAGGCTTTCTTCACCGCCGCGTCGACCACTTTCAGCATCACCGGGGAAACATCAACACCGATACCGTCACCCTCGATGTAAGGAATGATCGGATTGTTGGGTACTGTCAGCTTGCCCTGATTCAGGGTGATTTTTTGACCTTCCGCCGGAACAACTACTTTGCTTTCCATTAACCTCTCCTGGGCGTTTGTTAATGATTTGTAAGATGCGGGTCAATACTACTTGAATATTTCCGTCACGCCAATCACCGCAATTTCACGTTATAATGCGCCGAATGTTTCTGACTGCAAAGCCCATGCGAAAAACTTCTCAACGAATTCACCAGGATAAACGATTCAGCCGTCCGACGCGCGATGCGCGCCGCGCCCCTGCCCGCCCTGCGGCCCCGCGCCGCGTGATCCTGTTTAACAAACCTTTCGACGTTCTGCCACAGTTCACCGATGAGGCGGGCCGCCGCACCCTGAAAGATTTTGTCAGCGTCGCGGATGTTTACGCCGCCGGTCGGCTGGATCGGGACAGCGAAGGATTGATGGTACTGACCAACGACGGCGCCTTGCAGGCCGCGCTGACCCAGCCCGGCAAGCGCACCGGCAAGATCTACTATGTGCAGGTGGAGGGCGAACCGCAGGAGGCGGACCTGCAACCTTTGCGTGATGGCGTGACGCTGAAAGATGGCGCGACGCTGCCGGCCGGCGTCGAAAAAGTGGACGAACCGGCGTGGCTCTGGCCGCGCCAGCCGCCTATCCGTGAACGCAAAAACATCCCGACGCAGTGGCTGAAAGTGACGCTGTATGAGGGCCGTAATCGTCAGGTGCGCCGGATGACCGCCCATATTGGCTTTCCCACGCTGCGGTTAATCCGTTACGCCATGGGCAGCTATACGCTTGACGATCTGGCTTCAGGCGCGTGGCGTGACATCAGCGATCGGCCCGCCTGACGCTGTTTTTTTATAACCTCAGGTTAACAATCACGGAGCAGCGATGTTTAAACCTCATGTAACGGTGGCCTGTCTGGTGCAGGCGGAAGGTGAACTGCTGGTGGTGGAAGAGACGATCAACGGTCGTGCCACCTGGAACCAGCCTGCCGGTCATCTGGAGGCGGATGAAACGCTGCTGGAAGCGGCGCAGCGTGAACTCTATGAAGAGACCGGCATCCGCGCCCCGATGCAGTACTTCATCGCGATAAACCAGTGGATCGCCCCGGACAATACGCCTTTTGTGCGGTTTCTGTTTGGTGTCGACCTGGATAAAAAAGCGCCGACCGCGCCGCAGGACAGCGATATTGATTGCTGCTGGTGGCTGCCGCCAGCGCAGATTCTCACGGCCTCTAACCTGCGTTCACCGCTGGTGGCGGAAAGTGTGCGCCTCTGGCAACAGGGCAGCCGCTACCCGCTCCATCTGGTCAGCCCGTTCCAGTGGCCGTTTCACGAGGGTGCGCGCCAGCCTTCCGCGTGATAGAATGCGCCGCCTGTTTTTTTATCGTTATGCGAGCGTGTCATGTCTGACAACAGCCAGAAAAAAGTGATCGTCGGTATGTCCGGCGGCGTCGATTCTTCCGTTTCCGCCTGGTTACTGCAACAGCAGGGCTACCAGGTTGAAGGCCTGTTCATGAAGAACTGGGAGGAGGACGATGGCGAGGAGTATTGTACCGCCGCGGACGATCTGGCGGATGCGCAAGCGGTGTGCGACAAGCTGGGTATCCGGCTGCACAAGGTGAACTTTGCCGCTGAATACTGGGATAACGTCTTTGAGCACTTCCTCGAAGAGTACAAGGCGGGTCGCACCCCCAATCCCGATATTCTCTGCAACAAAGAGATCAAATTTAAAGCGTTCCTGGAGTTCGCGGCGGAAGATCTGGGGGCGGACTTTATCGCCACCGGTCACTATGTACGCCGCCAGGACGTGGCGGGCCAGAGCCAGCTGCTGCGCGGGCTGGATGGCAACAAGGACCAGAGCTACTTCCTCTATACCCTGAGCCACCAGCAGATTGCCCAGAGCCTGTTTCCGGTGGGTGAGCTGGAGAAACCGGAAGTGCGCCGCATTGCCGAGCAGCTGGATCTGATTACCGCGAAGAAGAAAGACTCTACCGGCATCTGCTTTATCGGTGAGCGTAAATTCCGCGACTTCCTGGCGCGCTATCTCCCGGCGCAGCCTGGTGAAATCGAAACCACCGAAGGGCAGATCGTCGGTGAACATCAGGGGTTGATGTATCATACTCTGGGGCAGCGCAAAGGGCTGGGTATCGGCGGCCTGAAAGAGAGCAAAGACGATCCCTGGTATGTGGTCGACAAAGATGTGGCGCGCAATCGTCTGATTGTCGCCCAGGGCGGCGACCATCCCCGCCTGATGTCGGTCGGCCTGATCGCGCAGCAGCTGCACTGGGTCGATCGCCAGCCCATCACCGCCCCGCTGCGCTGCACCGTGAAAACCCGCTATCGTCAGAGTGATATTCCCTGTGAGATTATCCCTCACGGCGACGAACGCATTGAAGTGCGGTTCGACGAGCCGGTAGCGGCGGTGACGCCGGGCCAGTCCGCGGTCTTCTATCTCGGCGAAGTCTGTCTCGGTGGCGGTATTATCGAAGAGCGTCTGCCGCTGGTAACAGAATAAGCAGGCTCAACCTACGCCGATCACGCGCAAACAGGAGTCACCGTGGCGAAGAATTATCAGGAAATCACGCTGGCACTGGCAGGCATCTGTCAGTCGGCACATCTGGTGCAGCAGCTGGCACAGCAGGGACACTGCCAGCCGGAGGCCCTGACCGTCTCGCTGCGCAGCGTGCTGGATCTCAATCCGGGTTCGACGCTGGCGGTGTTTGGCAACAATGAAGCCAATCTGCGTCTCGGACTGGAAACCCTGATGGCGGTGCTCAACAGCAGCAGTCGCCAGGGCGCCGGGGCAGAACTGACCCGTTACACCCTGAGTATGATGGTGCTGGAGCGCAAGCTCAGCGCCAGTAAACCTGCGCTGGCGACGCTGGCGCAGCGCATCAGTCAGCTGGACCGCCAGCTGGCGCACTACGAGCTGGAGTCGGACACCATCCTCAGCGCGATGGCGGGCATCTATGTCGATGTGATCAGCCCGCTCGGCCCGCGTATCCAGGTCACCGGTTCACCGGCGGTGCTGCAAAATAGCCAGGTGCAGAGTAAAGTCCGCGCCACGCTGCTGGCCGGTATCCGCGCGGCGGTGTTATGGCAGCAGGTCGGCGGTGGCCGACTGCAACTGATGTTCTCGCGTCAGCGATTGCTGCGCGAAGCGAAGACCCTCTTATCCCGGCTGCCACTGACTTACTGAGTCGGTGCGGCAAAACACTGTTAAATGATTCAGGAGTTGCACTGATGGAATTATCCTCTCTGACCGCCGTCTCACCTGTCGATGGTCGTTACGGCGATAAAGTCAGCCCGCTGCGTGCGATTTTCAGCGAATTTGGTTTGCTGAAATTCCGCGTTGAGGTTGAAGTTCGCTGGTTACAAAAACTGGCCGCGACCGCAGAGATCAAGGAAGTTCCTGCATTTGACGCTGACGCAAACGCTTTCCTTGATGCGATTGTCGCCGGTTTCTCCGAAGACGATGCGGCGCGCATCAAAACCATTGAGCGCACCACCAACCACGATGTGAAGGCGGTAGAGTATTTTCTGAAAGAGAAAGTGGCCGATCAACCCGCCCTGCACGCCGTCTCTGAATTTATTCACTTCGCCTGCACCTCTGAAGATATTAACAACCTCTCCCACGCGCTGATGCTGGAGAGCGCCCGCCGCGACGTGATCCTGCCTTACTGGCAGCAGCTGATCGACGCGGTGAAAGGTCTGGCGGGTGAATACCGCGATATTCCGCTGCTCTCGCGCACCCACGGTCAGCCCGCCACGCCGTCGACCATGGGCAAAGAGATGGCCAACGTCGCCTACCGGCTGGAGCGTCAGTTACGTCAGCTGAAACAGGTTGAGGTGCTGGGTAAAATCAACGGCGCGGTCGGCAACTACAACGCCCACATCGCCGCCTATCCCGAAGTGGACTGGCATCAGTTGAGCGAGAACTTTGTCACCTCGCTGGGGATCACCTGGAACCCCTACACCACCCAGATCGAGCCACACGACTATATCGCCGAGATGTTCGACTGCATCGCCCGCTTCAATACCATCCTGATCGATTTCGATCGTGACATCTGGGGCTATGTGGCGCTGAACCACTTCAAACAGAAGACCATTGCCGGTGAGATTGGCTCCTCGACCATGCCGCACAAGGTTAACCCGATCGACTTCGAAAACTCCGAAGGCAACCTGGGTCTGGCGAACGCGGTGATGCAGCATCTGGCCAGCAAGCTGCCGGTTTCACGCTGGCAGCGTGACCTGACCGACTCCACCGTGCTGCGCAACCTCGGCGTCGGCGTCGGTTATGCGCTGATCGCCTATCAGGCAACGCTGAAAGGCATCTCCAAGCTGGAGGTGAACCGCGATCGCCTGCTGGATGAGCTGGACCACAACTGGGAAGTGCTGGCGGAACCGATCCAGACGGTGATGCGTCGTTACGGCATTGAGAAGCCTTATGAGAAGCTGAAAGAGCTGACGCGCGGTAAGCGGGTCGACGCCGCCGGCATGCAGGCCTTTATCGACAGCCTGGCGCTGCCGGAAGAGGAGAAAGTGCGTCTGAAGCAGATGACGCCCGCAAACTATATTGGTCGTGCTATCCAGATGGTTGACGATCTGAAATAATGCCCGCCGCAGACCGGCCCAGCCCGGTCTGCGTTAACATCTTGTTTAATTCATTTCGCGTATACTTTCTTCAATTTGACTCATACAGAGAGTAAGGAATTTCTATGCGTGTTCTGGTTGTGGAAGACAATGCCCTGCTGCGCCATCATCTTGCCGTCCAGTTACGTGACATGGGCCACCAGGTTGATGCTGCCGAAGACGCCAAAGAAGCCGACTATTTCCTGCGCGAGCATCTGCCCGACATCGCGCTGGTAGACCTGGGTCTGCCGGATGAAGATGGCATGTCTCTGATCCGTCGCTGGCGCGGCGATGCGGTGCGCCAGCCGATTCTGGTGCTGACCGCGCGTGAAGGCTGGCAGGCCAAAGTCGAAGCGCTGGAAGCGGGTGCAGACGATTACGTCACCAAGCCGTTTCACATTGAGGAAGTGGCCGCCCGGCTCCAGGCGCTGATGCGCCGCAACAGCGGCCACGCTTCGCAGATTATCGATATGCCGCCGTTTCAGGTCGATCTGTCGCGCCGGGAACTGACGGTGAATGAGCAGCCGGTTAAGCTCACCGCCTTTGAGTACACCATTGTCGAAACGCTGATCCGCAACGCGGGCAAAGTGGTGAGCAAAGATTCGCTGATGCTGCAACTCTATCCCGACGCGGAACTGCGGGAGAGCCACACCATCGACGTGCTGATGGGTCGCCTGCGCAAAAAGATTTTAGCGCTGCACCCCACTGACGTGATCGCCACCGTGCGTGGCCAGGGTTATCGCTTTGATCTCTGACCATGTCCTGGTTTAACCGCTATCGCCCGATCTCGCTGCGCGCCCGCTTTCTGCTGGCCTCCGCAGCGATAGTCCTGTTCCTCTCCCTCTCTTACGGCATGGTCGCGGTGATCGGCTATGTGGTGAGTTTCGATAAAAACACCTATCGCGTGATGCGCGGCGAGAGCAACCTGTTCTTCACCCTGGCGCAGTGGCATGACAATAAGCTCACCATTGCCCAGCCGGAACGGATGACGCTTAACTTTCCGACGCTGGTGTTTATCTACGACGAGCATGGCAAGCTGCTGTGGGAGCAGCGCGACGTGCCGGACATCCGTAAAAAGATCCGCCGCGAATGGCTGCTGAAGCCTGACTTTTACGAAATTGACACCAGTAACCGCACCAGCATGGCGGCGATGGGCGATAACCTGAATGCCCAGCGGCGGCTGCACGCCTGGGACACCGACAGCGACGATACCTTTACCCACTCGGTCGCGGTAAACCGCTATGACGCCACCACCAATCTGCCCGCCCTGACCATTGTGGTGGTGGACTCGATCCCGCAGGAGTTGCAGCACTCCGATGTGGTCTGGTCGTGGTTCAGCTATGTGCTGGCCGCCAACCTGATCCTGATTATCCCGCTGCTGTGGCTGGCGGCGCACTGGAGCCTGCGCCCCATTGGCGTGCTGACGCAGCAGGTGCGTGAGCTGGAGACCAGCCAGCGCGAAAATCTGGCGGGCAATCCGCCGCAGGAGCTGCGCAGCCTGGTGCGTAACCTCAACCTGCTGCTGACCAATGAGCGCCAGCGCTATACCCGCTATCGCACCACCTTATCGGACCTGACCCATAGTCTGAAAACCCCGCTGGCGGTGTTGCAGAGCACTCTGCGCTCGCTGCGTAACGGCAAAGAGCTGACGGTGGAACAGGCGGAGCCGGTGATGCTGGAGCAGATCAGCCGTATTTCGCAGCAGGTCGGCTATTATCTGCATCGCGCCAGTATGCAGGCCGATCACAACCCGTTGCAGCGTGACCTGCACTCGGTTTCCGGTCTGCTCGACAGCCTCTGCTCGGCGCTGAACAAGGTGTATCAGCGCAAAGGGGTGGAGATTACGCTGGATATTTCGCCGGAGCTGACCTTTGTCGGCGATCAGAATGACTTTATGGAGGTGCTGGGCAACGTGCTGGATAACGCCTGCAAATATTGCCTGGAGTTTATCGAGGTCAGCGCCTACCAGAGTGATCATGCCCTGCATATCTACATCGATGATGACGGCCCTGGTATTCCTGAAAGCAAGCGCGATCTGGTGTTTGTCCGCGGCCAGCGCGCCGACACGCTGCGGCCTGGTCAGGGGCTGGGTCTGGCGGTGGTGCGCGACATCCTTGAGCAGTATGAGGGGAACGTCATCGCCTCCAGCAGCGCGCTGGGAGGCACCCGGATGGAAGTGATCTTCCAGCGCCAGGAAGTCGAACATCGTCGCGAGTAGAAAACCCTGTGGGCTGTTATACTAGCTGGCATTTACAGCCCTAAGCGGAACCCTTGTATGGATTATCAGCTCGATCTCAACTGGCCCGATTTTATTCAGCGTTACTGGCAAAAACGTCCGGTAGTGCTGAAGCGTGGCTTTAAAGACTTTGTCGATCCCCTGTCACCGGACGAACTGGCCGGGCTGGCGATGGAAAACGAGGTGGATAGCCGCCTGGTGAGCAATCAGGATGGCAAATGGCAGGTCAGCCACGGCCCGTTCGAGAGCTACGATCACCTCGGCGAGAACAACTGGTCGCTGCTGGTGCAGGCGGTCAATCACTGGCATGAGCCCTCTGCCGCGCTGATGCGCCCTTTCCGCTTCCTGCCTGACTGGCGCATTGACGATCTGATGGTCTCCTTTGCCGTGCCTGGTGGCGGCGTCGGCCCGCACTTTGATCAGTATGACGTCTTCATTATTCAGGGCACCGGCCGCCGCCGCTGGCGCGTCGGGGAGAAGGTGGCGCTGAAGCAGCACTGTCCGCACCCCGATCTGCTCCAGGTGGAACCTTTTGACGCCATCATTGATGAAGAGCTGGAGCCGGGCGATATTCTCTATATTCCGCCGGGATTCCCGCATGAAGGCTATTCGCTGGAGAACGCCCTCAACTATTCGGTCGGTTTCCGCGCCCCCAGCGGCCGCGAGTTAATCAGCGGTTTCGCCGACTACGCGCTGGCCAATGAGCTGGGCAGCCTGCGTTACAGTGACCCCGAGGTGCCTGCGCGTGACTGCCCGGCGCAGATCCTGCCGCAGGAGATTGAGGGGGTGCGTCAGGTGATGCTGGATGTGATTAACCAGCCGGAGCAGTTCGCCCAGTGGTTTGGTGAGTTTATTTCGCAGTCGCGGCATGAGCTGGATGTGGCCCCGCCGGAGCCGCCTTATCAGCCGGATGAGATCTACGACGCGCTGCAACAGGGTGATGCCCTGAGCCGCTTAGGGGGCCTGCGCGTGCTGTCGATTGGCGAGGCGGTCTTTGTCAATGGTGAGCGGGTAGAGTGCGCCCACCCCGGCGTGATGGCGGTGCTGGCGCAGCATTACCGTATCACCCTGGCTGACCTGGGCGACGCGCTGGACGACCCGGCGGTGCTGGCGCAGCTCGCCGCGCTGGTCAACGCGGGCTACTGGTACTTCGGCGACGACGAGTAACCGCTTACGGCGGCGCAACGCTGCGCCGCTGATTCAGGCTCTGCCGCTCACCTGGCGCAGAGCCTTCGCCACTGAAACCCGCCTGCGATTATCAGCCCTTCTTCTGCGCCGCCAGCTCAGCCAGCCGCACAATCACCTCGACCGATTTCGCCATGATATTCAGCGACGCGAACTCATGCTTGCCGTGGTAGTTGTAGCCGCCGGTAAACAGGTTCGGACAGGGCAACCCTTTCCAGGAGAGCGCCGAACCGTCGGTGCCGCCGCGAATCGGTTTCACCACCGGTTCAATGCCGCAGTCGCGCATCGCCTGCAAAGCCAGTTCAATAATGTGCGGGAACGGCTCTACCTTTTCACGCATATTGCGATAGCTGTTGGTGATCTCAACGCTGACGGAGCAGTCAGGGTGCAGGGTTTTGTTGATCTCCGCGGCGATCTGCAACAGCGTCTGTTTACGCTGCTCAAAACTTTCCGTTTCGAAGTCGCGAATGATGTAGAGCATCTCGGCATGTTCCACACTGCCTTTGATCTGATGCAGGTGATAGAAGCCTTCGTAACCCTCGGTGTACTGCGGTTTTTCGCGGGCGGGGACCGCCGCATGAAACTGGTTGGCCAGATCCAGCGCATTGACCATCACGCCCTTAGCGGAACCGGGATGCACGTTGTTGCCGACGATTTTGACCGTGGCGGAGGCGGCATTGAAGTTTTCATACTCAAACTCACCGAGATCGCTGCCATCCACGGTGTAAGCCCAGTCGGCGGCGAAGCCTTCGACGTCGAAGTGCGAGGTGCCGCGCCCGATCTCCTCATCCGGGGTAAAGGCGACGCGGATGGCACCATGCGGAATATCGCTCGCGGCCAGCTGCGCCATCGCCGTCATGATCTCGGCGATGCCCGCTTTATCGTCAGCACCCAGCAGGGTTTTGCCATCGGTGGTGATCAGCGTATGGCCCGTCAGCTTGTGCAGCACCGGGAACATCACCGGCGACAGGATCTCATTGCCGTTACCGAGCGCAATGTCACCACCGCGGTAGTTTTCAATAATCTGCGGATTCACATGTTTCGCCGTAAAGTCAGGCGAGGTATCCATATGGGAGATGAAGCCGATCACCGGCGTCGGCCAGTCAACATTGGCGGGCAGTGTCCCCATCACACAGCAGTGATCGCTTAAGGTGACGTCAACGAACCCCAGCGCCAGCAGCTCTTCCTGCAACTGACGCGCCAGCGTCCATTGCCCCTCACTGCTGGGAACCTGGCGCGCCTGTGGCTTAGCCTGTGTCTCTACTGCGACATAACTTAAAAAGCGCTCAAGTAACTGTTCCATATCCCATCCTTTAAAAGTGCCGTCCGACATTATTCACAGACCCGGCGTTCACAATCTTGCGTAAAATCATTCGCAGACAGGTTAGCGCTGTCGATGACCTCAGGGAAAGCGATAAGCCCGAAAAAAACGCCTTATTGCGTGATTGTTGCGGCAAATCCCGCAATGTTGTTAATAACCCGGCGAATCATCCCCCCATCAGCGCCAAAACATGGCATTGCCCTGTTTTTCAGGTATCATCCGCCCCTCCTTGCTGGCTGGCTGCGGTAAGCGGCTATGCTTTAACCTGTTCGACCTTAGACTGACTGAGACTACAATGACGCAAACACGCGCACAGCAGGCGCTGGTTACGCTTTCTGGCATCAGTAAAGCCTTTGATGGCAGGACCATCATTGATGATTTTAATCTGACGATCCATCACGGCGAGTTCATCACCCTGCTCGGCCCGTCCGGCTGCGGCAAAACCACCATTCTGCGCCTGATTGCCGGTCTGGAAGCGGCGGATCGCGGCCATATCACGCTGGATAACCAGGATATTACCGCCACAGCCGCCGAGCACCGTCACGTCAATACCGTGTTTCAGAGCTATGCCCTCTTCCCGCATATGACGGTGTTTGAAAATGTCGCTTTTGGCCTGCGGATGCAGAAAACCCCGGCCGCGCAGATCACCACGCGGGTAAATGACGCGCTGGCGATGGTGCAGCTGGAGAGCTACGCCGACCGCCGTCCTCATCAGCTCTCCGGTGGACAGCAGCAGCGCGTCGCCATCGCCCGCGCGGTGGTGAATCGCCCTAAGGTGCTGCTGCTGGATGAGTCGCTCTCGGCACTGGATTACAAACTGCGCAGGCAGATGCAGAACGAGTTAAAAGCGCTCCAGCGTAAGCTCGGCATTACCTTTGTGTTTGTAACTCACGATCAGGAAGAGGCGCTGACCATGTCCGATCGGATTGTGGTGATGCGGGACGGAAAAATTGTGCAGGATGGCACGCCGCGCGAAATCTACGAAGAACCAAATAATCTGTTTGTCGCCCGTTTTATCGGGGAGATCAATGTCTTTGACGCCGAGGTGATCGCCAGTGACCGCGCGCCTCAGGTGCGGGCCAGAGTGGAAGGCCGCGAGTGCGACATTCACTGTCCCTTCCCGGTGAGCGTGGGCGATCGGCTGCATGTGATGCTGCGCCCGGAGGATCTGCGGGTGGAAGAGATTGATGATAACCGCGCGGTCGAGGGGCTGATCGGCTATGTACGCGAGCGCAACTACAAAGGGATGACGCTGGAGTCCACGCTGGCGCTGGAAAACGGCAAGCTGGTGACGGTCAGTGAGTTCTTTAATGAAGATGACCCGGACTTCGATCATTCGCTGAATCAGAAGATGGCGGTGAACTGGGTGCCGAGCTGGGAGGTGGTGCTGCCGTATGAAGCTGATGCGTAACGGTTTTCAGAAAAGTGTTATCGCGCTGATTGTCGGCTGGCTGACCCTGTTTGTCTTTCTGCCCAACCTGATGATTATCGTCACCAGCTTTCTGACGCGCGACGACGCGCATTTCGTCAGCACGGTTTTGACCCTCAGCAACTATACGCGCCTGCTTGATCCGCTCTATGCCGAAGTGCTGCTGCACTCGCTCAATATGGCGCTGATCGCCACCCTCTGCTGTCTGCTGCTCGGGTATCCTTTCGCCTGGTGCCTGACAAAGTTACCGCCGCGCCTGCGCCCGCTGCTGCTGTTTCTGCTGATTGTCCCGTTCTGGACCAACTCGCTGATCCGCATCTATGGGCTGAAGATTTTCCTCAGCACCCGCGGCTGGCTGAATGAGTTGCTGCTGACGCTGGGGCTGATTGAGAAGCCGTTTCGCATTATCTATACCCCGGAGGCGGTGATCCTGGGGCTGATCTCGATTCTGCTGCCGTTTATGGTGCTGCCGCTCTACTCCAGCCTGGAGAAGCTTGATAAACCGCTACTGGAAGCGGCGCGCGATCTCGGCGCCGGTAAGCTGCAAACCTTTTTTCGCATCATCGTGCCGCTGACTATGCCCGGTATCATCGCCGGCTGCCTGCTGGTCTTTATCCCGGCGATGGGGCTGTTCTACGTCGCCGATCTGCTGGGTGGGGCAAAGAATCTGCTGATTGGCAACGTGATCAAAAGTCAGTTCCTGAACATTCGCGACTGGCCGTTTGGCGCCGCCACCAGCGTGGTGATGACCCTGCTGATGGGGCTGTTGCTGCTGATTTACTGGCGCGTGGCGCGCCTGCTGAATAACAAGGTGGATTTAGGATGATGGCGCGCCTGTTACGCGGCTCCTTTATGAGCCTGATTTACGCCTGGCTCTATATTCCGATTGTGATCCTGATCGTGAACTCGTTTAACGCCTCACGCTTTGGCATCAACTGGCAGGGATTGACCACCCGCTGGTATCGCCTGCTGCTGAACAACGACAGCCTGATTCAGGCGGCGCAGCATTCACTGATCATGGGCGTGCTCTCCGCCAGCTGTGCCACCCTGATTGGCTCCCTCACCGCGGTGGCGCTCTATCGCTACCGGTTTCGCGGTAAGCCGTTTGTCGGCGGGATGCTGTTTGTGGTGATGATGTCGCCCGACATCGTGATGGCGATCTCCCTGCTGGTGCTGTTTATGCTGCTGGGTATTTCGCTGGGCTTCTGGTCGCTGCTCTTCTCCCACATCACCTTCTGTCTGCCGTTTGTGGTGATTACCGTCTACTCCCGGCTCAAGGGCTTTGATGTGCGGATGCTCGAAGCGGCAAAAGATCTCGGTGCCAGCGAAATCACCATTCTGCGCAAAATCCTCCTGCCGCTGGCGATGCCCGCCGTGGCCGCAGGCTGGCTGCTGAGCTTTACCCTGTCGATGGACGATGTGGTGGTCTCCTCGTTTGTCACTGGTCCTTCGTTCGAGATTTTGCCGCTGAAAATCTATTCGATGGTCAAGGTGGGCGTGTCACCTGAAGTGAACGCGCTGGCGACCATTTTAATGCTGCTGTCACTGCTGCTGGTGGCAGGCAGCCAGTGGCTGCTGCGTGACAGAAACCGATAAGAGGAATGATGATGAAAAAAAAGTCTCACTGGCTGGCGGCGGGCGCGCTGCTGCTGAGCATGGGTGCTGCGCAGGCTGAAGAGAGCAACACGCTCTACTTCTACAACTGGACCGAATATGTGCCGCCGGGCCTGCTGGAGCAGTTCACCAAAGAGACCGGCATCCGGGTGATCTATTCGACCTATGAGTCGAATGAGAGCATGTACGCCAAGCTGAAAACCTGGAAAGAAGGCGCTTACGATCTGGTGGTGCCTTCCACCTATTTCGTGGCCAAAATGCGCAACGAAGGCATGTTGCAGAAGATCGATAAAAGCCAGCTCAGCAACTTCAGCAACCTCGATCCGGCGCTGCTGAATAAGCCGTTCGACCCCAACAACGACTACTCGATTCCCTATATCTGGGGCGCGACCGCCATCGGCGTCAACACCGACGAAATCGATGTAAACAGCGTTAAGCGCTGGGCCGACCTGTGGAAGCCGGAATATAAGCAGAGCCTGCTGCTGACCGACGATGCGCGTGAAGTGTTTCAGATGGCGCTGCGCAAGCTGGGCTACTCCGGCAACACCCGCGATCCTGAGCAGATCAAAGCGGCTTATCTGGAGCTGAAAAAGCTGATGCCCAACGTGCTGGCCTTCAACTCCGATAATCCGGGCAATCCTTACATGGAAGGCGAGGTGAATCTGGGGATGCTGTGGAATGGCTCGGCTTACGTGGCGCGGCAGGCGGGAACGCCATTAGCCGTGGTCTGGCCTGAAGAGGGCGGCATTTTCTGGATGGATAATCTGGCGATTCCGGCCAACGCGAAGAACAAGGCGGGGGCGCTGAAACTGATTAACTTCCTGCTGCGCCCGGACGTGGCGGCGAAAGTGGCGGAAACCATCGGCTACCCTACCCCGAACCTGGCCGCGAAAGCGTTGCTGCCGCCAGCGGTCGCCAGCGATCCCTCACTCTATCCCCCGGCCGACGTCATTAACAAAGGTGAGTGGCAGGATGACGTGGGCGACGCCAGCGTGCAGTATGAGACCCTGTTCCAGCAGCTGAAAGCGGGCCGCTGATCGGGTCAGCCGGGCGGCTCTTCAGCCGCCCGGTTACTTATAGAGCGTGCGCAGCAGCCGGTGGACAAACTCCGGCACCACTTCACTCGCCAGGCCGTAGTGCCGTTCGGCAAACTCGTTACCCACCTGGCTCGGCTCCAGATTCAGCTCAACGGTATGCGCGCCTTGCACTTTGGCTTCATGCACAAAACCGGCGGCCGGATAGACATGGCCCGAGGTGCCGATAGCGATAAAGTAGTCAGCCTGCTCCAGCGCCTGGTAAATCTCTTCCATCCCCAGCGGCATCTCGCCAAACCACACCACGTGCGGGCGCAGCGCAGAGGGAAACTGGCAGCAGGTGCAGCGATCGTCCGGGGTAATATCCCCGGTCCACTCAATCACCTGACCGCTGTTGACGCAGCGCACTTTCAGCAGCTCACCGTGCATATGCAGCACCCGACTGTTTCCGGCGCGTTCATGCAGATTGTCGATATTCTGTGTCACCAGCAGAAAGTTATCGCCCAGTACCTGCTCCAGCTCGGCCAGCGCCAGGTGGGCCGCGTTGGGCTGTATCTCCGCCTGCTGCAACTGCTGGCGGCGCGCGTTGTAGAAGCGCTGCACCAGCGCCGGGTCGCGCTGAAAGCCTTCCGGTGTCGCCACATCTTCCACATGGTGCTCTTCCCACAGCCCGTCAGCGGCACGGAAGGTGCGGATGCCGGACTCCGCTGAGATCCCCGCGCCGGTCAGCACCACCACATGAGGCTGAGGATGGGCGGCCAGTTCAGCCTGACGGTCGCGCTCAAAAATGCGCTGACGAAAGCGCTGATGCACCTTTCTTCGGGTCTTTTTCAGGCGGGCAAGTCGCAGGCGACGACGGGGTGTACGCATAAAATCTCCTGGCGTAGCGGCTGCGGCGAGCCGCTTTAAACAGATTCCGGGCTGACATCAGCCGATAGTAACGGTTGCCGGGGGCGGAGCCCAACAGCAAAGGTCTTAAAACCGATGCGGCGCGAAGTCACTCGCGCCGCCTTTTTACTGACCGCTTAATACCCGCGCCGGTTCAATGCGGCTGGCGCGTCTGGCCGGATACCAGCTCGCCAGCAGGCTCAGCAGGATGGCGGTGATCAATACCGAGAACACATCAATCCAGTGCAGTTCCGACGGCAGGAAGTCGATAAAGTAGATGTCGCCCGCCAGCAGATGATGGCCGGTGATCGACTCCAGCCCGCGCACCAGTCCGGTCAGGTTGAGCGCCACCAGCACGCCGACCGCCACTCCGCTGACGCTGCCCAGCAGGCCCGCCAGCAGACCGTACCAGATAAAGATGGCGCGGATCAGCCGGTCTTTCGCCCCCAGCGTACGCAGCACCGCGATGTCGCTGCTCTTATCTTTCACCGCCATTACCAGGGTAGAGACGATGTTAAAACAGGCGACGCCAATCACCAGCACCATCGCCAGATACATGATGGCGCGGATCATCTGAATGTCGCGATACATGTAGCCATAGGTGCCGATCCAGCTCTTGATATAGACGTAGGAGCGGGTCGCTTCACCGGCATCCCGCACCAGCTTCACCGCCTGGAACGGATCGGTCATCTTCAGGGCGATGCCGGAGACACTGTCGCCCATCTCCAGGTAGTGCTGCGCGTCGGCCAGCGGCACCAGCGCCAGACTGTGGTCGAGCATCCCGCTCAGTTGCAGGATACCGCTGACCTGAAGCCGGATACGCTTCGGCTGCAACAGTTTGTTGTCCCCATCGTTATTCGGGATCATGATGGTGATCCAGTCGCCCTGCTTCACGTTCAGCGACTTCGCAATGCCGCCGCCGAGAATGATCTGCTGTTTACCCGCGGCAAAGGAGGACCAGGCGTTGTCCGCCACAAACTGCGGCAGCGCGCTCAGGCGTGGCTCCTGCGCCGGGTCGACCCCTTTCACCTGTAACGCTTCCAGCCGGGCACCGCTCTCAATCAGACCGGTGAAATTGACGTAAGGCGCGGCCGCCGCGATGCCGGGCACCTTTTCAATCGGCGCAATCATCGACTGCCAGTGCTGAAACGGCTGATTGACCGCCTCGATCTCACCGTGCGGCACCACGGCCAGGATGCGGTTGTTCAGCTCCCGCTCAAAGCCGTTCATCGCGCTGAGGCCGATGATCAACACCGCCACCCCCAGCGCGATACCGATGGTGGAGATCACCGAAATCAGCGATACCATGCCGCCACGACGACGGCCGCGGCTGAAGCGCAGGCCCAGCAGCAGCGATAACGACGAACCCATTACAGCGCTCCTGCCATGATCACCTGATCGCTTAACTGACCGTCACGCATCTCCATCTGGCGCGTCATTCGTTTCGCCAGGTGCAGGTCGTGCGTCACCACCAGAAACGCGGTGCCCTGACGGACGTTAAGTTCGCCCAGCAATTCAAAGATGGCATCGGCGTTGCGTGCATCCAGGTTACCGGTTGGCTCATCGGCCATCACCAGCCGCGGCCGGTTGACCAGCGCACGGGCAATCGCCACCCGCTGGCGTTCGCCGCCCGACAGTTCAGAAGGCCGGTGGGCGGCGCGATGTTCCAGCCCTACCGCCGCCAGCATCTCCCGGGCGCGATCCTGCGCTTCCGCTTTGGCGGTTTTGCCAATCAGCAGCGGCATCGCCACGTTCTCCAGCGCGCTGAAGTCCGGCAGCAGATGGTGGAACTGATAGATAAAGCCGAGTTCGCGGTTACGCAGCTCCGCTTTGGCGGCGGAGGACATGCCATTCAGAGATTTGCCATCAAACACCACGTCACCGGAGGTCGGGGCATCCAGACCGCCCAGCAGATGCAGCAGCGTACTTTTGCCGGAGCCGGAACTGCCGACAATCGCCATCAGTTCACCAGGTTCAAGGCTGAAAGCCACATTGCGCAGCACATCGGTCTGCACGCTGCCTTCCTGATAGCGTTTGCACAGGTCGCGACACTGCAACAAAGGAGAGTTACTCATAACGTAAAGCCTCAGCAGGTTGAACGGCGGCAGCGCGCCACGAAGGATAGAGCGTAGAGAGCAGCGCCACAATCATCGCGCTGAGGGCGATAGTGACCACCTGCCACAGATTAATATCGACCGGCAGGGCTGCGCCATCAAGGAACAGACCAATCACCGGCATTAAATTATTGAGCTGGCTGGCCAGCAGCACCCCCAGCAGCGTACCCAGCAGCGTACCGATGATGCCGGCGCTGGCGCCCTGCACCATAAACACCGCCACAATCTGTCGCCGCGTCAGCCCCTGGGTTTGCAGGATAGCCACTTCGCCCTGCTTCTCCATAATCAGCAGGCCCAGCGAGGTGATGATGTTAAAGGCGGCGACGGCGATAATCAGGCTCAGCAGCAGGCCCATCATGTTCTTCTCCATGCGCACCGCCTGGAAGAGATCGCCTTTGCGCTCGCGCCAGTCTTTCCAGACCAGTCCCGCAGGCAGCGTCTGCTGACTCAGGCTGTCCACCGACAGCGGTTTTTCCAGCCACAGCCGCCAGCCGGTGACGTTACCGGCCGGATAGCGCATCACGCGCGACGCATCCTGCTGGTTGACCAGAATCTGGTAGCCATCGACTTCGCTGTTGGCCGCGTAGGTGCCCGCCACGGTAAACAGTCGCTGACTCGGCACCCGTCCCATCGGGGTAAACTGGCTGACGGACGGCACCATCAGACGCAGCTGGTCGCCGCGTTTTACCCCCAGCTGTGACGCCAGCTGTTCGCCGAGTATCACCTTGTACTGCCCTGGCTGGAGCACGCTCTGCTGGGTATTCACCAGGAAGGGGGTGAGCGGATCCTGCTCATCCGGCTGGATACCCAGCATCACTCCGACCGAGACGCTATGGGGACTTTGCAGCACCACGTTGGCGGTGGTCAGGGGCGCGATCCGGCTGACGCCTTGCAGCGTCAGGCTGGAAGCGGGCTGCTGTTGCGGGTTGATGCTGCCTTTGTCGCTGGTGATCAGCGCCTGGGGCATCAGGCCCAGAATATTGCCTTCAAGTTCACGCTCAAAGCCGTTCATCACCGACAGGACAGTGACCATCGCCAGCACGCCGAGCGTAATGCCAATCGTTGAGAGCCAGGAGACAAAGCGACCGAAGCGATCCGATGCTCGTCCGCGCATGTAACGCAGACCGATAAATAGCGCGACAGGTTGATACATGGAATCCAGTAAGCCGTTGCCTGAAAATAGGTAGTGGGATGATAAAGGAGCGGCTGGCTTTATGAAACCTCTAACCCTCTGAGTCGGCAGCAAAGTTGCATCAGAATGCGTCACCCTGCGCGTCAAAGCGCCGGAATAGCGGCGAAAGCGGCAGCTTATTGGCGGATTATCCAGCGGCCCGGCGGGTAGACTATAATCACTCTCAGGATAAAGGGTGATTTATCGTACAGCGGGAGAGGTCACGACCATGTTCAAATTTCCCAAAGGCAGTCTGGTGAAACATCGATCCGGGGAGATCAAAGGCGAAGTCATCAACGTCTTTGAACAGGGTGACGCACCGGCCGGCTACTACGTTAAGTGGGACGACGGCAACCTCAGCTATCATCCTGAGCAGGAGTTATCCTGGGCGAATATCGACCGCCCACGCATGCATTACACACAGCAATCCATAAAATAAATGCTCGTTTTACCCCGTCGCTGCAAGGCGACGGCGGTTTTCCCTGGTGCCCTGCCCCACGCCGTCTATTCTCTCTCTATCCGCTGCATTATCGCTGACGCCCGGTAATGGCTGACCGATCCCCGGTCAGGCGTGGCGCGGCAGGAAAATTATGCCGCACAGGTGATCCCCCTGACATAATATGGAATGATTACGTCCTGGAAAAATGGAGCAACCCCGAGAACCCATGCCCGAACAGACTCGTTATACCCTGCCCGTTAAATCCGGCGATCACCGCCAGCTCGGTGAGCTTATCGGCGCTGCGCACGCGGTAGAGTGTGCCAGCATTACCGAGCGACATACCGGTCCGGTGTTGATGATTACCCCCGATACCCAGACTGCGCTGCGCCTGCTGGATGAGATCCGCCAGTTTACCGATCTGCCGGTCGCCCATCTCGCCGACTGGGAAACACTGCCCTACGACAGCTTTTCACCGCATCAGGATATTATTTCCGCCCGCCTGTCGACCCTCTACCAGCTGCCGGTGATGCAGCGCGGTATGCTGATCATGCCGGTCAACACCCTGATGCAGCGCGTCTGTCCGCACAGTTTCCTGCACGGCCATGCGCTGGTGATGAAACAGGGACAGAAACTGTCGCGCGATCGGCTGCGCGACCAGCTGGAGCAGGCGGGTTATCGCCATGTCGATCAGGTGATGGAGCACGGCGAATATGCCACGCGCGGCGCGCTGCTCGACCTCTTCCCGATGGGCAGCGATCAGCCCTATCGCATCGACTTTTTCGATGATGAGATCGACAGCGTGCGTCTGTTCGACGTCGACAGTCAGCGCACGCTGGAAGCGGTCGCCGAGATCAACCTGCTGCCCGCCCATGAGTTTCCCAGCGATAAAGCGGCCATTGAGCTGTTCCGCAGCCGCTGGCGCGAGACGTTTGACGTGCGCCGCGAGTCGGAGCATGTCTATCAGCAGGTCAGTAAAGGCACCCTGCCCGCAGGCATCGAGTACTGGCAGCCGCTGTTTTTTGAGCAGCCGTTGCCCGCGCTCTTCAGCTATCTGCCGGACAACACTCTGATTGTGAACTGCGGCGATCTGGAGGGCAGCGCCAGCCGTTTCTGGCAGGATGCCGAGGCGCGCTATGAGAACCGCCGGGTTGATCCGATGCGCCCGCTGCTGGAACCCACTCATCTCTGGTTACGTCCTGACGCGCTGATGGGCGAGCTGAAACGCTGGCCGCGCATTCAGATGACCAATGAAACCCTCCCCGCCAAAGCCGCCAATACCAATCTCGGCTATCAGCCGCTGCCCGACCTGACGGTTCAGGCGCAGGCGAAGGCTCCGCTGGATCATCTGCGCCAGTTTATCGAGACCTTCAGCGGCGCGGTGGTCTTTTCGGTAGAGAGTGAAGGCCGGCGCGAAAGTCTTCAGGAGCTGCTGGCGCGGATTAAGCTGCGTCCTCAGACGGTTAAACGCTTCGACCAGACCGGCGAAGAGCGTTTCAGCCTGATGATTGGCGCCAGCGAGCGCGGCTTTGTTGACACCCAGGGCAACCGGGCGCTGATTTGTGAAAGCGATCTGCTGGGCGAGCGCGTCAGCCGTCGCCGCCAGGATACCCGCCGCACCATCAACCCGGATATTCTGATCCGCAACCTGGCGGAGCTGCACCCTGGTCAGCCGGTGGTCCACCTGGAGCATGGCGTGGGACGCTATATCGGCCTGACCACGCTGGAGGCGGGCGGCATTCAGGCGGAATACCTGATGCTGTCGTACGCCAACGACGCCAAACTCTATGTGCCGGTTTCGTCGCTGCATCTGATCAGCCGCTATGCGGGCGGAGCCGACGATAACGCGCCGCTGCACAAACTGGGCAGCGATGCCTGGTCGCGCGCGCGGCAGAAAGCGGCGGAGAAGGTACGTGACGTGGCGGCTGAACTGCTGGATATTTACGCCCAGCGCGCCGCCAAAAGCGGTTTCGCCTTTAAGCACAACCGTGAACAGTATCAGCTGTTCTGCGAAAGTTTCCCGTTTGAAACCACACCGGATCAGTCCCAGGCGATCAATGCGGTGCTGAGCGATATGTGTGAGCCGCTGGCGATGGATCGTCTGGTGTGCGGCGATGTCGGCTTCGGTAAAACCGAAGTGGCGATGCGCGCCGCGTTTCTGGCGGTGGAAAACCACAAACAGGTGGCGGTGCTGGTGCCAACCACCCTGCTGGCGCAGCAGCACTACGATAACTTCCGCGATCGCTTCGCCAACTGGCCGGTGCGCATTGAGATGCTCTCCCGTTTCCGTACCGCCAGAGAGCAGGCGCAGGTGCTGGAGCAGGCCAGCGAGGGCAAAATCGATATTCTGATCGGCACCCATAAGCTGCTGATGAGCGATCTCAAATGGCACGATCTCGGCCTGCTGATTGTCGATGAGGAGCACCGCTTCGGGGTACGCCACAAAGAGCGTATCAAGGCGATGCGCGCCGATGTCGACATTCTGACCCTGACCGCCACGCCGATCCCGCGCACCCTGAACATGGCGATGAGCGGCATGCGCGATCTCTCGATTATTGCCACGCCGCCCGCCCGTCGTCTGGCGGTGAAAACTTTTGTGCGGGAGTTTGACGATCTGGTGATCCGTGAGGCGATTCTGCGTGAGATCCTGCGCGGCGGTCAGGTCTATTACCTCTATAACGACGTGGAAAACATTGAGAAAGCGGCGCAGCGGCTCACCGATCTGGTGCCGGAAGCGCGGGTCGCTATCGGTCATGGTCAGATGCGCGAGCGCGATCTGGAACGGGTGATGAACGATTTCCATCATCAGCGTTTTAACGTGCTGGTCTGCACCACCATCATTGAAACCGGTATCGACATCCCCACCGCCAATACCATCATTATTGAGCGGGCCGACCACTTTGGTCTGGCGCAGCTGCATCAGCTGCGTGGTCGCGTCGGGCGTTCGCATCATCAGGCATACGCCTGGCTGCTGACGCCGCATCCGAAAGCGATGACCACCGACGCGCAAAAGCGGCTGGAGGCGATTGCGTCGCTGGAAGATCTGGGAGCCGGTTTTGCGCTGGCGACCCACGATCTGGAGATCCGCGGAGCCGGTGAGCTGCTGGGAGAAGAACAGAGTGGTCAGATGGAGACGCTGGGCTTCTCGCTCTACATGGAGCTGCTGGAAAACGCGGTCGATGCGTTAAAAGAGGGACGCGAGCCGTCACTGGAAGATCTCACCAGCAACCAGACCGACGTGGAGCTGCGGATGCCCGCCCTGCTGCCGGAGGAGTTTATCCCGGATGTCAGCACCCGCCTCTCGCTCTATAAGCGCATCGCCAGCGCGGAGAGTGAGGAGGAGTTGCAGGAGCTGAAGGTCGAAATGATCGACCGCTTTGGTCTGCTGCCCGATCCGGCGCGCAATCTGCTGGATGTGGCGATTATCCGCTTAAAAGCGCGGGCGGTGGGGGTGCGTAAGATCGAGGCCAGCGACAAAGGCGGCTATTTCGATTTTGCCCCGCAGAACAAAGTTGATCCGGCCTGGCTGATTGGCCTGCTGCAAAAAGAGCCGCAGCAGTGGAAGCTGGATGGTCCGACGCGCCTGCGCTTTACGCGCGAGCTGGCGGAGAGGAAAGTGCGTATGGAGTGGGTGCAGGGCTTCGTGTCGCAGCTGGCTGAGCATCAGGCGTAATCCGCCGACGTCCCTGCCCCGCGCGTCGGGGCGGCGGGCCAAAAAAAGGCGCATCCTGAGATGCGCCTTTTTTATTACTTTGTGCTGTGTGGCCGCGAGTGCGGCAAGGCTTTGCCCAATTACGCCTGATCGCTGTTAAGAATCAGCTGACCATTGCGATCCAGTGGAATACGGGTGCCGGGATCATTTTCCATACGGATTTTACCCTGCTGATCGCCTATTTTGTAGGTCACATCATATCCCAGTTTTTTCTCTTGTTTGTCATAGACGGTTTTGCAGCGCTGCTCGGTGGTGGTGTAAGTATCGCGGTCCTGCAACCCGGCCTGGACCTGATTACCGGCATAACCACCCGCCACCGCACCCGCCACGGTCGCCACATCTCTGCCGCGACCGCCACCAAACTGATGGCCTAACACGCCACCCGCTACGGCACCTAATACCGAACCGGCAAGACGGTTTTCATCCTGCACCGCCCGGCGATGCGTCAGCGTAACATTACGGCACTCCTGACGAGGCTGCCGGATGCTCTCTTTAATCGGCGTGGCTGCCAGCACCTGAGCGTATTGAGGACCGCGATCAAACACATTCATGCCTGCTACGGCGGCGACGCCTAAAGCGGCTGCCACACCAATACCGATACCCGCTAACATTGATTTATTCACAGGAAGTTCCTCCTGAAAAGTGTTACCGCGCATTCCTGCTGCTACAGCATCCTCGTAAACTGAGGCATAACCGGCGTGCGCGACTCGCCGTGTTTGTTGGGATGAAGTTTTACAGATGGACCGAAATTGCAACATCAGATAAATGGAGGAAATCGGTCGCTTCGCTATCAGGACCAGTTTTTAGGAGAGTTCTGAGGCGGAAAAAGCAGCAGTGCGGGGATTGGGGTAACGGCAACAGGCGTAGTCAGGTCAGGGAAGAATAGTGGCAACCCGGCGTGCCATCAGGCTGTCGCTTCCGCCGGAGGCGCAGAACCGCGCCTGACGCCGAACCACTGTTTCTGCCGTGACTGAGCGGCGCGTGGCGGGCGATCCCCCCGGCCAGTCGGCCAGGGGTTAAAGACGACTCAGAAACGGTAGCCAACGCCGATGTTGAAACCATTGATGTCAACATCCTTATAAAAACTCGCGCGCGTGCCTTCATAACCCACATTAACCGACAGCGTTTCTGTCGGGTTAAACACCACACCCGCACCGTAAGCAAACGAGGTTTTTCTCTCGTTGTAAGTGCCGGAATCGTAGCTATATGGCGTCCGGTAAGTTGATCGTGTGTCAGCCTTGGTGCGCGCCACACCCACTAAGCCATAGAAGCTGACATAGTCATTAATACGGTAGGCCGGGCCTGCCAGCAGGGAATAATATTTACCGTCGGTTTTTTGTCTGTATTCATCCACACCTTCAGGTTCGACATAATTCCGGGAGAAACTATCATCGCCTTTCATATAGCTGAATGAAGCCATCACGCTGAGCGGCGAATCCCATTCATAACGGTACTGAAGGTTAATACCGCGAATATCGCTGAAGTTTTTCACATTGCTTTGGGCGTAACCGATCGAGACAGTGTGGTTATCAGCCAGCGCGGAATGACCAGCGAACAGAGTGCCGCAGAGCAGCGCCAGAGCCGTAAGTTTGCTTTTCAATGGAATCATCCTTTTGATAATTTATTAAATTATTTCCCCGCGTTTAACGCAGGACTTCACTCCCTGAATCACCAACCCCGGACAGAAAGAGCAGACGTTATCTCTGACCGCCGCAGTCAGACAGGAATTTCATGATGCGCAGCGGCTATCTGGCTGATCCCATAAGGAAAATAGCCGTTCACCGCCGGCTGCCTTCAGGATAAACAGGCAGTCGCATAGATTATGAAATCACCCCGGCATTGCGGATTGCGCAAATAACCCCAATTGGCAGGCGTCAATTTACACTCGCCTGCTTAAATGATATGCAGCTCTCTCCGCGATAAGCCGTGGATCAGAGCCTGCACCCGAAATATTATCTATTATTGTCAGCATTTCGCTTTGGGGCATGATTAAACCAAAAGTTTTAATAGGCATCAAGTGTTGATGACCATCACAGATAAAAGCTTATCGCTGCCGCTGCGCATATAAAACAGAGCACGATAATCTTTTCCCGCAGTCCGCTCGCTAACCGTTCAATACAATGTCAGCCCGCATCGGGGCGAATATTCGTCTGCGATGTCGGCATGAAAATTCAATAAGCGAATAAAGCTCACCAGACCACTGAACAAGCCTTGCGGCGGAAAATAGCCGTTCTCAAAAGATAATTGATTGTTCAGATTTTGCCCTGATGACTCCCTTGCCGGTAGCGGGCAGCGAGCGGTAAAACAGACCAGAAATTAAAACAGGAGGTCGCTCCGGCAAGACAGAGTTGAGGCATTAACCGCGTCCTGCCCTCCCCGGCTTCCGCAGGACAAACCTTACGGCACGCACTGCGTGAAGCTGTTCACACTTTGTGCAAAAAATTGCCGGCGCAACGGATTAACCCGTGAAAGAAAAAGTTGAAGCGCTTCATTTGTATATTTTTTGTTAACAAAGCATTACTTAAAAGTAACAAAATAGCCTCAAAATCCAGCAAAGCCGCAGCGACTCGTCTTACACACCCCGATAATTAACTTTAAATTAACAAAATAAACCATAATAATTAACAATAACGGATTATGATCACATTTTGCTCACAGCCCGGCGAAAAGCGATTTCCGGTTAAGTTAATCTCTGAATCGAGTCTTACCAGCCACTCCCTGTTTCATACACCAGAACATCATAACAAAGGTACCGAAATGAAATTTAATCTCGCCTCGGTCAGCGCATGTGTTATTTCAGCATGCATGTTACTTACCACCCCGGCGCTCGCCGCCAAACCTTACGATATAGCTGTGGTCGCTAAAGTGACCGGTATTCCGTGGTTTACCCGCATGGAAGTCGGCGTAAAAGAGGCTGCGCAGAAACTGGATGTCAACGCCTATCAGGTCGGTGCGTCCACCCCGGACCCGGCGCAGCAGGTTAAGGTCATTGAGGATTTAATCGCCAAAAAGGTCGACGCGATTATCGTGGTCCCCAATGATGCCAAAGTGCTGGAACCGGTGCTGAAAAAGGCGCGTGACCAGGGCATCGTGGTTTTAACCCATGAATCGCCGGATCAGCAAATTGGGCAATGGGATGTCGAGACAATCGACAGCCAGAAATATGCTGAAGCCAACATGGACGAGCTGGCAAAAGATATGGGCAGCAAAGGCGGTTACGCCATCTATGTCGGCTCGCTGACCGTGCCATTGCATAATGCGTGGGCGGATGCCGCGATAAAATATCAGAAAGAAAAATACCCGGAGATGCATGAGGTCACTTCACGCCTGCCGGTGGCTGAAAATATTGATAAGTCCTACTCCACCACGCTCGATTTAATGAAAACCTATCCTGACCTGAAAGGCATTATCGGTTTCGGCTCGCTCGGCCCGATTGGTGCCGGCCAGGCTGTGCAGCAGAAACGGGCGAAAAATAAAATGGCGGTGGTGGGTATTGCGATGCCAGCGCAGGCCGCTCCCTATCTGATGCGCGGTGATATTAAGAAAGTCCTGCTCTGGGACCCGAAAGATGCCGGTTACGCTTTAGTCACGGTTGCCGATCAGCTGCTTCAGGGTAAAGAGGTTACTAAAGAGCTGAGCGTGGAAGGACTGGGTAAAGCTGATGTCGATATGGACAAGAAAGTGATCCGCTTTAATAAGATCCTCGAAGTGACGCCAGAGAATGCGAAATCACTCGGATTCTGATTGGGTTTTTATCGCGTTATTTGACGGGGAGGGATTCTCCCCAGCGCCACACCGGTAAAGAGAAACAGATACGGCGTCACCGGCGATGCTGTATCTGAATTTCTGCTCAGCCCCTGAAAATTGATACCCGGCATCGTTCAGGCGTTAAGGCGAAAAACAGGTGACTCCCGATCGGTCAGTGATTCGGGTAAACCGGTAGCGCCTGCGCCCTGACGGGCAGGCTTAAGGATCGATGATGAATACGCTCAGCACGCACTCTGTCCCTGCTGAGGCCTTTATCAGCCTCGAAAAAATCAGTAAAAAATTTCCCGGCGTATTAGCGCTGGATAATGTCAGCCTGACGCTGAATAAAGGCGAGGTGCATTGCCTTGCCGGTCAGAATGGCTGCGGCAAAAGCACCATCATTAAAGTGATTTCCGGGGTCTATCAGCCGGAAAAAGGCGCGGCTATTACGCTGGATGGGAAACTTTTTCATACCCTGACGCCCCAGCTCTCCTCTTATTACGGCATCCAGGTGATTTATCAGGATCTCTCTTTATTTCCCAATCTGTCAGTGGCCGAAAATATTGTTATTCACCGCTACCTGCCGGGAGGCGATTTCTGGGTTCATCGCGCCCCGATGCGTAAAAAAGCGCTGGCGGTGATGCAGCGGGTCGGCGTGGCTCTCGATCCTGACCGTAAAGTCGAAAAACTCTCCATTGCCGACCGTCAGCTCGTGGCGATCTGCCGGGCGATTGCCGCGGACGCCAGCCTGGTGATCATGGATGAGCCGACCGCGTCACTCACCCGCACCGAGGTAAATGGCCTGCTGCGTGTGGTCAGAGAGCTTAAAGCCGCCGGGATCTGCGTGGTGTTTGTCAGCCATCGGCTCGATGAGGTGATGGAAGTGGCCGACCGTATCAGCGTCATGCGCGATGGCAAGCTGGTCGGCACCTGGCCAGCCAGCGATCTCGACAGCCATGAGCTGGCGTTTCTGATGACTGGCCAGCGTTTTACCTACAGCCACCTGCCGCACCGCGCGCCGGCCGACGTGACGCCGCTGCTGGAGGTGAGCCAGCTGAGCCGCAAGGATCACTATCACAATATTTCGCTGTCGCTGCGTCAGGGGGAAATCACCTCGATTATCGGCCTGCTCGGTTCGGGACGCACGGAACTCTGTCTCAGCCTGTTTGGCATGAGCCAGCCGGACAGCGGAGAGATCCGCATCAACGGGCAGGCGGTGAAATTCCGCTCTAACCGCGACGCCATCCGCCACGGCATCGCCTATGTCTCGGAAGATCGTCTGACGCAGGGGCTGATCATGGATCAATCCATTTATGACAACACTCTGGTCTCGATTTTCGACCAGCTGCACACCGGCACAGGATTAATGGATCACCGCAAAGCCGCGTCGGTGGTAAACGACCTGATCCGGGATCTGAACATTAAAGTCCCGGACAGCAGCCTGCCGGTGAAGACCCTCTCCGGCGGCAACGCGCAGCGTATCGCGATCGCCAAATGGGTGGCGACGCGGCCCCATATCCTGATCCTCGATTCGCCAACCGTGGGCGTCGACATCGCCAACAAAGAGGGGATTTACCGCATCGCACGCGATCTGGCGGAATCGGGCATGGCGGTGCTGATGATTTGCGATGAAATCCCGGAGGCCTATTACAACAGTCATCGCGTGCTGGTGATGCGCAAAGGCGAACTGGTGGCGGAATTCGCACCGCACCAGAGCAGCGAAGCGCAGATTGCGGAGGTGATTAATGGCTAAAACGTCGCTCTCAAAACTCTTTATCCAGCACGAATTCTGGCTGGGATTGCTGGTGCTGCTGCTGGTGACTGGTCTGAGCGTCAGCACCAGTGAGTTTATGACGCTGGGCAACCTGACCGATGTCGCCACCAGCTACGCCATTCTGGGCATTCTGGCCTGCGGCCTGTTTGTGGTGCTGATCGCCGGCGGCATCGACATCTCCTTTCCGGCCGTCACCTCCATTGGTCAGTACGTGATGGCAAGCTACATCATTCATCACGGCGGCAACTTCCCGCTGGCGTTTGCGATGGCGATGGGCGTCGGGTTGCTGCTCGGGCTGGTCAACGGTTTTCTGGTCTACTGGCTGCGCGTGCCGGCCATTATCATCACTATCGCGACCCTGAATCTGTTCTACGGCTTGCTGGTCTATCTCACCAACGGCACCTGGCTGTACGGATTCCCCGACTGGTTTATGAACGGCATCAGCTGGTTCTCCTTTACCGCCGCCGACGGCTACGACTATGGCCTGACGCTGCCCCTGCTCAGCCTGCTGGCGGTGGTCATTATCACCGGGGTGCTGATGAATTACACCCGCGTTGGCCGCCAGATCTACGCCATGGGCAGCAACCGTGACGCCGCATCGCGTCTTGGCCTGAACATTCTGCGGCTGCATTTTTACGTCTACGGCTTTATGGGACTGCTGGCGGGCATCGCTGCGGTGGTGCAGGCGCAAATTACCCAGTCGGTCGCACCCAACTCGCTGCTCGGTTATGAGCTGACGGTACTGGCGGCGGTGGTGCTGGGCGGCACCAGCATGACCGGCGGACGCGGCTCGCTGATCGGCACCATTCTCGGGGTGATGCTGCTGGCCTTCCTGCAAAATGGGATGACCCTGCTGGGCATCTCATCTTACTGGCATCAGGTTTTCAGCGGCCTGATCATTCTGATCAGCATCAGCAGCACCGCGTGGAATGAAAAACGTAAACTGGCTAAGGGGATGTGACATGACCACCTTAAACCGCTTCCTGCCCGGCGACCGCATTATCCGTTTGCAGTTGCTGATCCTCGTTGCCGTCGCCCTGCTGTTCTCGTTCACGCTGGGCGGCAGTTTCTACAGTATCGGCAATTTCCAGTCGATCTCCTCGCAGTTACCGATTCTTGGCATGCTGGCGCTGGGGATGGGGATCACCATGCTGACCGGCGGCATCAATCTGTCGGTTATCGCCGGTGCCAACGCCTGCTCGCTGGTGATGGCCGCCATTCTGGTGGCGCACCCGGACCAGCCGGGCTATTTCGTGCTGGCGATGCTCGCCGGTCTGCTGGTGGCGGTGGCAACCGGTCTACTCAATGGCGCGCTGATTGCCTATATCGGTGTGTCGCCGATTCTGGCGACGCTCGGGACCATGACCCTCATCGCCGGTCTGAATATTCTGCTGACCAACGGCGCGGTGATCTCCGGCTTCCCGCCGGTGATTCAGTACCTCAGCAACGGCAGCCTGCTGGGCGTGCCGGTTGCCCTGCTGCTATTCCTGCTGGTTGCGCTGCTGCTGTGGGTGTTACTGGAACACACCACCCTCGGCCGCAGCCTCTATCTGATGGGGTCCAGCGAACAGGCGACGCGCTTCAGCGGTGTCAACACCCACAAAGTGACGATCGCGGTGTATGTGCTTTCCGCGCTGCTCGGCTGGGGCGCCGCTCTGCTGATGATGTCCAAATTTAACTCGGCCAAAGCGGGCTACGGCAACTCCTATCTGCTGGTCACTATTCTCGCCTCGGTACTCGGCGGCATTAACCCTGACGGCGGGTTTGGCCGGATTATCGGCCTGGTGCTGGCGCTGATCGTCCTGCAAATGCTGGAGAGCGGCCTCAACCTGATGGGGGTCAGCAGTTACCTGACCATGGCTCTCTGGGGTTGCGTCCTGATCCTGTTTATCGCCCTGCAAAACCGGAAATCATAAGCGAAGGCTTTTTAAGAAAGGAAAGAAGATGGCGAGTTATTTTATTGGAGTAGATGTAGGAACCGGTAGCGCCCGCGCGGGTGTCTTCGACATGACAGGCCGCATGCTTGGCCAGGCCAGCCGCGAGATCACCCTGTTCCGCCCGAAAGCCGATTTCGTCGAGCAATCTTCCGATGAAATCTGGCAATCGGTTTGCAACGCGATTAAAGATGTCGTGAATCAGGCGGATATTAACCCGATTCAGGTGAAAGGGATCGGGTTTGATGCCACCTGTTCGCTGGTGGTGCTGGATAAAGAGGGCAAACCGCTGACGGTCAGCCCGACCGGGCGCAGCGAGCAGAATATTATTGTCTGGATGGATCACCGCGCCATCACGCAGGCGGAACGCATTAATGCCACCGGACACCGCGTGCTGGAGTTCGTCGGCGGGATCATTTCCCCGGAAATGCAGACACCCAAACTGCTGTGGCTGAAGCAGCACATGCCGACCACCTGGAGCAACGTCGGGCATCTGTTCGACCTGCCCGATTTCCTGACCTGGCGCGCCACCCAGGATACCACCCGCTCCCTCTGCTCCACCGTCTGCAAATGGACCTATATCGGTCACGAAGATCGCTGGGATCCGGGTTACTTCCGCCAGATCGGTCTGGAAGATTTGCTGGAAAACAACGCGGCAAAGATCGGCAGCGAAGTGAAAACCATGGGTGAGCCGCTGGGTCATGGCCTGACGCCGCGCGCCGCCGCCGAAATGGGGTTGATCGCGGGCACGGCGGTCAGCGTCTCGATCATTGACGCTCATGCCGGCAGCCTTGGCATTCTCGGTGCCAGCGGAGCCTCTGGCGAGTCAGCGGATTTCGACAACCGCATCGCGCTGATTGGCGGCACCTCTACCGCGCATATGGCGATGTCGCGCAGCGCGCGTTATATCGGTGGCATCTGGGGCCCCTATTATTCGGCGATTCTGCCCGACTACTGGCTGAATGAAGGCGGACAGTCCACCACCGGTGCGTTAATTGATCATGTGATTCAGTCGCACCCCTGTTATCAGGATCTGCTTAAACAGGGCAAGGAGAGCGGCAAAACGATCTATGAAATCCTCAACGGCATCCTGCGCAGAATGGCGGGAGAACCGGAGAATATCGCCTTCCTGACCAAAGATATTCATATGCTGCCCTATTTCCACGGCAACCGCTCGCCGCGCGCGAACCCGACGCTGACCGGCACCCTGACCGGCCTGAAATTATCCCGTACCCCGGAAGATATGGCGCTGCATTACCTTGCCACCATCCAGGCGCTGGCGCTCGGCACCCGCCACATTATCGAGACCATGAACCAGAGCGGCTACTGCATCGATACCATGATGGCGAGCGGCGGCGGCACCAAAAATCCGATCTTTGTGCAGGAGCACTCCAACGCGACAGGCTGCGCGATGCTGTTGCCGGAGGAGAGCGAAGCGATGCTGCTCGGCAGCGCCATGATGGGCACGGTGGCGGCGGGCGCGTATGAGTCATTGCCGGAAGCGATGGCCGCCATGAGCCGCATCGGTAAAACCATCACGCCCCAGACCAACAAAATCAAAGAGTATTACGACCGTAAATATCGCGTATTCCATGAGATGTACCATGACAGTATGAAATACCGGCAGCTGATGCAGGGGGAAAGCGAATGAATGCGGAAGAGGAGTTTACCCAGGCGTGTCAGAGCTGGCAGATCTACAGCGAGGAGCTGCTGGCGTTGCAGCGTAACCTCACGGCTGAGACCTGGCAGCAGCTGCTGACGCGGATTACCGGCTGTCAGGGTAAAATTGCCGTCACCGGCGTCGGCACCTCAGGCATCGCCGCGCGCAAAATCGCCCACATGCTGGCGTGCGTTGAGCAACCGGCCGTCTACCTCAGCGCCACCGACGCGGCCCACGGGGATCTGGGATTTATGCGCAGCGACGACCTGATGATCCTGATTTCCCGTGGTGGCAATTCTGAAGAGCTTACCCGGCTGTTACCGACGCTGGAATCCAAAGGTGTGATGATCATCAGCGTCACGGAGAATCCCGACTCGGCGATTGCCCGCGCTGCCAGCCTGGTGATAAAAACGCATATCCAGCGGGAGATCGACCCGCTCAATATGCTGGCCACCACCTCCATCGTGCTGGTGCTGGCGGTGTTCGATGCGCTGTGCGGCGCTATCATGCGGCGTAATGGCTTCGATCAGCAGCGTCTGCTCAAGGTCCATCCCGGCGGCAATGTGGGGAAAATCCTGCGCGAAAAGGATGCCTGAACCAGCGAATCTGCCGCTGTCCGGCGCAAAAAAGCCCCCGGTGATAAGGGGGCTGACAGAGCGATTAACCGCGCTCGCCTGAGGCGAATCAGTGCAGCTTAAGCCGCGGGCGGATCACCCGGTTGATACTGCCGACCAGCATCATCAGGCCGGTTTTGAAGTAGCCATGCAGGGCGATCTGGTGCATACGGTAGAGAGAGATATAGACAAAGCGGGCAATCCGCCCTTCCACCATCATCGACCCGCGCATCAGGTTGCCCATCAAACTGCCGACCGTACTGAAGCGGGAGAGCGAGACCAGAGAGCCGTGATCTTTATAGACATAGGCTTTCAGCGGCTTGCCCTGACGCTGCGCCAGGATGTTATCCATGGCGCGGGAGGCCATCTGGTGCGCCGACTGGGCGCGTGGCGGAACAAAACCGCCGCCCGGTAAGGCGCAGGAGGCGCAGTCGCCAATCGCGTAGATGTCATCGTCCAGCGTGGTCTGCAACGTCTCTTTAACCACCAGCTGATTGATGCGGTTGGTTTCCAGTCCGCCAATCTCTTTCAGGAAATCCGGCGCTTTGATGCCCGCCGCCCAGACCATCAGGTCAGCTTCAATAAACTCACCGCCTTTGGTATTCAGGCCGTTATGCTCAGCGCTGGTCACCATCGTCTGGGTCAGCACCCGCACCCCCAGCTTGGTCAGCTCCTGATGCGCCGCTGAAGAGATGCGCGGCGGCAGCGCAGGCAGAATACGTTCGCCCGCTTCCACCAGCGTCACATTCAGCGCTTCGCGTCCCAGCCCTTTGAAGCCGTAGCTGTGCAGCTGTTTCACCGCGTTGTGCAGCTCCGCTGACAGCTCGACGCCGGTGGCGCCGCCGCCGACAATGGCGATATTGACCTTCTCAACCCGGCCTTCGCTGGCGGAGAATTTCAGGAACAGGTTCAGCATCTCATTATGGAAACGCCGCGCCTGATGTGGGTTGTCCAGGAAGATGCAGTGCTCTTTGATTCCGGGCGTGCCGAAATCGTTGGAGGTGCTGCCCAGCGCCATCACCAGCTGGTCGTAGGCCACTTCACGCTGCGGCACCAGCACCTCACCCTGCGCATCCCGCACTTCGGCCAGATGGATCACTTTTTTGGTCCGATCGATGTCGGTAAGCGACCCCAGCTGGAACTCAAAGCCGTGGTTGCGCGCATGGGCCAGATAGCTCAGCGCATCAATGCCCTCATCCATTGAGCCGGTCGCCACTTCATGCAGCAGCGGCTTCCACAGGTGGCTGTGGTTACGATCCACCAGGATAATCTCGGCCTTCTTTTTACGACCGAGTTTATGGCCCAGCTGGGTCGCCATCTCCAGGCCGCCCGCTCCCCCTCCGACAATAACAATTCTCTTAACAGATGTAGTCAACAAAGACCCCCTCAAATTGTGAACCAAAAGTTAACCAAAGGTTAAATTAACCCTTAAGAAACATAGGGTTGGCGAAGTTAAAATCGCAATCTGCTGGCAGAATAGCATGGCGGGATGGGGAGAACATAAGAAAATTGATATAGATCAAGACAGGTGGATGAAACTCAGAAAATTACGCAATAAAAACAGGCACCTTGCGGTGCCTTTTTGCTTAAGACGCTGTTTTGAAAGCCTTTATCCGCTGAAGATGTGGGGAGATATTTTTGAATTTGTGCCCCTGGTTTTCATCCCAGACAATCTCATAAAACGGACTGAGCCGATCGGCCGTGCGCTGGCTGTTGAGCACCTCATCCTGACGGGAGAGAAAGGTCAGGCAGCGGTCGCGATTGCGTTCACGAAAATCGCTGACGCATTTGGTGGCGATGTCCTGATACTCCTCCGGGCGGTCAATCTTCCCTTCCATGTTCTCCTGAGGAAAGAGGTTGGGATTGAAGATCGCCTGGCGGATGCCACATAAAAAGCCGATGCGCTCTGACCAGAAGCCGCCCAGCCCGACGCCGCAAATCAGCGGGCGATCGTCATCTGACAGCGTCAGCATCTTGTCGGTTTCTTTCAGCAGAAACTGCATATCATGTTTCGGGTGGCGGGTGCTGTAACTGATCAACCTGACGTCAGGATCGATAAATTGCAGTTGCAGCACTTTTTCGTGATTACCCGGGCTAGTGGAATCAAAACCGTGCAGATAGATGATCATGATAATCCTCAAGGTAGAGATAGCGCCGGGCCGTCACTGCTTACCACGACGCTTTATGGGCCAGCCAGCGTTCCTGAAGTGCACTCAGTTGCTGCGCGTTGTTTTTCCAGCGATGCGTTCCCCGCAGGCTATCGCGGGTTAACGTCCCCTGATGATACAGCTGCGTCACCCGCTCTGACCCGACCGGGATCAGGTTATCCAGCACACTGATGGCACCCTGACGCTGATTGCAGACCAGAATCATGTCACAACCGGCAGAAAGGGATTGCTGCGCCCGCTCAGGATAGCTGCCCATCACAGCAGCGCCCTCCATTGAGAGATCGTCGGAGAAGATCACGCCGTTAAAGCCGAGCTGCTCACGCAGCACGGTTTTGAGCCAGTAAGGCGAGCCGCTGGCTGGCAGCGGGTCAACCTGGCTGTAGATGACGTGGGCCGGCATAATGGCATCCAGCGCCTGTTCATCGATCAGCTGACTGAAAATCGCCATGTCATGCTCACGCAGCGTCTTTTCATCGCGCGGATCGCGCGGCGTCTCTTTGTGTGAATCAGCACTGACCGCGCCATGCCCCGGAAAATGTTTCCCGGTGGTTTTCATGCCCGCTTCATGCATACCGGCGATAAAACGACGGGCGACGGCGAGCGCAATCGCCGGTTCGGAATGAAAGGCGCGATCGCCAATCGCGGCGCTGATGTGGCCGACGTCGAGCACCGGCGCAAAGCTGATGTCGATGTCCATGGCGATCATCTCGGACGCCATCTGCCAGCCTGCCTGCTGCGCCAGTTCGCCCGCGGTATCGGCGTCGTGTAAGGCAGCGAAAGATTGCATGGCGGGCAGTTGAGTGAAACCCTCACGGAAGCGCTGCACGCGCCCGCCCTCCTGGTCGACGGCCACCACCAGCCGGGTGTGGGAGGCGGCGCGGATCTGCCGCACCAGTTCAGCCAGCTGCGCCGGATCGTGATAGTTGCGGGCAAACAGAATCAAGCCGCCCACCAGCGGATGCTGCAAAATCTCGCGCTCTTCGCTGTCCAGCTCATAGCCCTCGACGTCGAGCATCAGGGGGCCGGGTAATTGTGATCTCATATCCTGAATCCTGTGGCTTTACGCAACTGCGTAAAGCGATTAAATCTGTTGCCAGCTCTGTCGAGCCATCTGTTGTAAGGTTGCGTCGTCTTGCTGAGCGGCACGGAGCTGATACCAGCTGGCCATTAATAGCCGCAGCCAGGGCTGCCAGCGCCTCACCTGCTGCGCCAGCTGCTCTGCCGACAGCTGCATCGCCGCCGCATACTCCTTTATCCACTCCGCCTGATGCTGCGGGTCACTGGCACCCACCGCCGCCAGCTCCAGCGCCACATCGCCATCCGCCGCATATTCCCAGTCGATTAACCGCACGCTCTGCGCCTGCTGAATCACATTACCGGGGTGCAGATCCATATGCAGCGGAGCCAGACGCAGCGGCTGAGGTTCGCCCTGCCGCGTCAGACGTTGCAGCGCCCGCAGCCAGCGGTGATGCCGCTGCGGGCAGAGCTGCCAGTAGCGCCAGAGCAGCGGCAGCAGCAACAGGCGATAGCCGGTCAGCGGCTGGCGATGCAGCTGTTGCAGCAGCGCCACGATCTGTGGGCGCTGCTGGCTGAAGCGCGCTTCGTCCAGCGCCTCACCGGGGAACCAGCTCAGCACAATGCCATGCCGGTTTCCGGCAATCGGCTGCGGTGCCAGATCGGTCGCGCGTAATTTGCGTAGCAGACGAAACTCCCGCTGCCGGTTCACAAAGGGGATCGCGGGTTGCGGCGCAGGCCGCGCAATAAAGGTGCCGTGTGAACTGACGATTTTCTGGCTGTGTCCGGTCAGACCGGCCAGCGGGATCACGGATGTCCGATCCCCCTCGCCGCTGACCTGCTGCATCATCCGCTGGAACGCGGGATTAATTCTGTGCAACGCCGTTGCCGGACCAGACGATCTCACCGGTCTGCACCAGCATCAGTTGCATCTGCAACGTGGGTGCTTTGACATCGCCCTGCGCGTTGCTGTAGAGCACATACTGGGCGTTAACGTTGCGCGCCAGACCGATCGCTTTGCTGCGCGAGTTCAGGCTGTCGTCGGGCGAAAGTCCCAGCGCCTGCTTGGCCTGCGCCAGCTGATCAGCGGAGACCAGAGTAAATTTGCCGTTGTTGTTCAGGGCGTTCTGAATAGCAGCGGTGGCTTTTTCGCTTTGCAGTGCGCCGTTGGTGCTGTTTTTAATCCGGTCCACCAGCAGCACGCTGCCCGGCTCAGGGCTGGCGGCCTGCAACATTTTAGCCACCAGCGGCTGAACGCTGGCATCCCAGTTAATGGTCACCAGCTTCGGTGGCTGTGGCACCGGCTGCGGCTGCGGTTGTGGCACCGGTTCCGGCTGCGGAACGGGCTGCACCGGTTCAGTGGGCTGCGTAGGCTCAACGGGGGCGGGCTGCTGCTGCTTCACCACACAACCGGTCAGAATGAGCGCCATCAGAAGCGCTCCGGTACGATTAATACTGCGTATCACGTAAAAGATCCTTAAAGAAAGAGATAGAGACGAACTTTGCTGGCGGTCAGGTTACCCAGTTGCGATGCCGCAACAATGCTGCCCTGCGCCGGAACGGTCACGGTTTGCGCCGGTTCCTCCGGGGTGATTTCCAGCCCTTTGTCGTCATACCAGTAGTAACGATAGTGCACAATTACCGGCGTTTCGCGCTGATTATAGAGCACGCTGGTCGCCCGTTTCTGTCCATCGTTCTCATCCACCGTCGGTTCATCGGTAATGATCCCTGCCGACAGCACCGAGGATTCCATCACCAGCGACTGGGAGGTGTTGATTATCGGTTTGTCACTGCTACAGCCGGCGAGGCTGAACAGGAGGGGCAGGCCAATCAGCCAGCATCGCATAGCACGCTTCCGTTAACAGGTCAGTTGGAGAGCATCGGGCCAAGCGGTTCACCGCCCAGCAGATGCATATGAATGTGATAAACCTCCTGACCACCGTGCTGATTGCAATTCACAATCAGGCGATAGCCATTTTGCGCGATCCCTTCCTGACGGGCGATTTTAGCGGCGGTGGTAAACATGCGTCCCAGCGCATGCTCATGGGCGGCTTCCGCCTCGTTGACCGTGGGGATCAGCACATTGGGCACGATTAAAATGTGGGTGGGCGCTTTCGGCGAGATGTCGCGAAACGCCGTCACCAGCTCATCCTGATAAACCACATCAGCGGGGATTTCGCGACGGATAATTTTACTAAAAATGGTTTCTTCAGCCATGGTGCAATTCCTTTAGCCAGGGTGGTGATAATCAATCAGTATGCGGGAGAAATTTGTTTTGTTTCAACCTCAGCACCACTTTTCTTACATCGTTCGTCTGCCTTTGCAGCAGCGCCCCGCGTCCGACCCGGCGACGCGCTGATCGGCACCCGCAGACCCGCCTCTATCGCTCATTTATGAAACGCCGTTTCATAAATTAGATTCCTGCCGCCCTTTTCTTTGTATCATTGCCACTCTGCCACCTGCGTTAGCCAAATCGCGAAGGTTTAACCGCCGCGTCAGCTCTACTTTGCTAACCAGTCCGGGTCAGAGGTCCGGCGTTACCAGGGATATACCGTCATATAACATCAAGGAGCATCCGCCATGCGCTCACGTAAAATAGGTCTTGGCAACTATCTTGCCTACGGTTCCGGTGATTTTCTTGGAGCAGGTACCACGGCACTGACTGCCGCCTGGTTGCTCTATTTTTACACCACCTTTTGTGGCTTAACCCCGATCGAAGCCACGTTAATTTTTGCCGCCGCCCGCGTGCTCGACGCCGTGGTCAGCCCGCTGATGGGCTTTCTCACCGACAACTTCGGCTCGACCTGGCTGGGCAAACGCTTTGGCCGTCGTAAATTCTTTATTCTGCTCGGTATCCCCTGTGTCTTCAGTTACAGCCTGATGTGGGTGAGTGACATGAGTTTCTGGTGGTATCTCGGCACTTATCTGCTGTTCGATGTGGTTTACACCATGATTCTGGTGCCCTATGAGACGCTGGTCCCGGAAATGACCGACGATTTCAAACAGAAAACCCGCTTTTCAGGCGCACGCATTGCCCTGGCCCAGCTGTCAGCGATTCTGGCGGCGTTTCTGCCCGGTATTTTACTGGGCGCGCTTGGCAAAGATAATCCCCTCTCATTTTTCTACGCCAGCCTGGTCTTTTCCATTATCTGTGCGCTGGTGCTGACCCTGGTCTGGTTATTTACCTGGGAGCGTCACCCGGACGATTTCTCCGCTGAGGCACGCCGCGCGGAACAGGAGAAACAACAGCTGACGCTGATGCAGAATCTCAAGCGACTCTATGTTGAGCTGACCTCCACCCTGCGCATCCGTATTTTCCGCCAGCACCTCGGCATGTATCTCGGTGGCTATATCGCACAGGATGTGTTTAACGCCGTCTTTACCTGGTATGTGGTGTTTGTGCTGATGCAGAGCGCGCAGATCGCCTCCAGCCTGATGGGAACCATGGCAGTCTTGCAGTTTATCGCCGTGATGGGGATGATTCCGCTCTGCATCCGCATGGGACCGGCTCCTGCCTACCGTTTAGTGGCGGTGCTGTTCGGCGTCGCGGCGCTCTCTTACGCCGGGCTGTGGTTTGCCGGTATGAACGACAACTTCTCGCTGCTGTTACTGATCTCGGCGCTGGCCGGTCTGGGACGTGGCGGCATCAACTATGTGCCGTGGAACACCTACACCTATATCGCTGACGTGGATGAGGTGATTACCGGACAGCGCCGTGAAGGCATTTTCGCCGGCATTATGACCCTGACGCGCAAAGCCTCACAGGCGGGTGCGGTAATGCTGGTCGGCATCGTACTGCAACTCTCTGGCTTCGTCTCCGGGCAGGCCACACAGGTGCCGGGCGTCAGCCACACCATTCTGGCGATTCTGAGCATCGGGACCGTGGCGGTGCTGACCTGCGGCTTCCTGGTGTCACTGCGCTTCAAACTCAATCTGCAAACCCATACCGTGCTGCGTCAGGAGACGCTTAAAATGCGCGAAGCCGATCGTATCGTGCCGGAGAGCATTACGCCTGAAGCGCGTGAGATCGTCGAAACCCTGGCCGGTATGCCGTATGAAAATCTGTGGGGCAACAACAACATCGGCTACCTTAACCGGAATAAGCCCGCTGCTGGCAAGTTGTCCGCACACCCCCCGTTACTCTCTTCTATAAACCCGAACTTAAAATGACAGGAATAAACCATGACTGTATTTCCCGTTAAACACAGCGCGTTATTGTGCCAACCTGAATATCTGCTGCCACGCAGCGAACTGGTACAGCTGATTCAAAAGCTGACACAAAATCTGGTTAACATCACCGATGAGACAGGCGAGTTTTTACTGCGGCTGGACGATGGACGAGTGATTGATACCAAGGGCTGGGCGGGTTGGGAATGGACTCACGGCATTGGCCTGTATGGCATGCTGCACTACTATCAGCAGACCGGGGATCAGCAGACGCTGGCGATCATTGATGAGTGGTTCACCCAGCGTCTGGCGGAAGGCACGCCGACCAAAAATGTGAATACCGTTTGTCCGTTTCTGACGCTGGCCTACCGCTATGAAGAGACCCGCAACCCCGCCTGGGTGCCGGTACTGGAGCGCTGGGCTGAATGGGTGATGTATGAGATGCCGCGCACCGAACAGGGCGGCCTGCAACACATCGTCTATAACAGCGAAAACACCCAGCAGCTGTGGGACGATACGCTGATGATGAGCGTGATGGCGCTGGCTAAAATCGGCCAGTTGCTGAAGCGTGATGAGTGGGTGGAAGAAGCAAGCTATCAGTTTCTGCTGCACACCCAGTATCTGATGGATCGCAAAACCGGCTTGTGGTTCCACGGCTGGACCTTCGACGGTCGCCATAACTTCGCCAATGCGCGCTGGGCGCGTGGCAACAGCTGGGTAACGATTGTTATTCCTGACTTCCTGGAAATGATGAACTGGCCAGAGCAGCACGCTATCCGCCGCTTCCTGCAACAGGTGCTGGAGAGCCAGGTGAAAGCGCTTAAGGCCTGTCAGCACAGCAGCGGATTGTGGCATACCCTGCTCGACGACCCGCAGAGTTACCCGGAGGCTTCAGCCACTGCCGGATTTGCCTATGGCATTCTCAAAGCCGTGCGTAAGCGTTATCTGCCCGCAGAGTACCGGGAGATGGCGGAGAAGGCGCTGCGCGGCGTGATGGCGAATATCGATAGCGACGGCGAGCTGAAGCAGGTCTCGTTCGGCACTGCGATGGGTAGCGATCTCGACTACTATCGCACCATCCCGCTGACCTCCATGCCTTATGGTCAGGCGATGGCGCTGCTCTGTCTTACCGAGTATCTGCGCGTCTACCTCTGAGTCCCGCCCATAAAAAAGCCCCGCTGAGCGGGGCTTTTTTTTGTATGAAGCGATTACATGCTGCGGATGTAATCATCCATATCGGTTTTCAGGTTATCCGATTTAGTACCGAAAATCGCCTGAACGCCGGAACCGGCGACCACTACGCCACGGGCGC
Organism: Pantoea sp. C2G6; assembly: GCF_051336815.1. Lineage (NCBI taxonomy): Bacteria > Pseudomonadati > Pseudomonadota > Gammaproteobacteria > Enterobacterales > Erwiniaceae > Pantoea > Pantoea sp. C2G6. Next base: position 333,070 of record NZ_JBGMNJ010000001.1, on the reverse strand, counting down.
CGAGGTTTTTCAGTTCAGTCTGATCCACTTTAGCCACATCGGCAACGCTGACACGTAAACGGGTGATACAGGCATCGAGGTTGGTAATGTTCTCTTTACCACCGAACGCCGCCACCAGTTTGCCCGCCATCTCTGAACCGGTCGCCGAAGAGGATTCGCTGCTGCTGTTCTCTTCACGGCCAGGGGTTTTCAGATCCAGCTTCGCGATCAGTACGCGGAACAGGGTGTAGTAAATCAGACCGTAGATGATACCAACAATCGGGAACAGCCAGATTTTGCTGCTGTTACCGCTCAGCACGATAAAGTCGATCAGACCGTGCGAGAAGCTAGTGCCATCACGCATGCCGAGCAGGATACAGATAGGGAAAGCCAGACCCGCCAGCAGCGCGTGGATCACATAGAGGATCGGCGCGACGAACATGAATGAGAACTCAATCGGCTCGGTGATACCGGTCAGGAACGCGGTCAGCGCGGCGGAGATCATGATGCCGCCCACTTTGGCGCGATTTTCAGGTTTAGCCGAATGCCAGATGGCGATCGCTGCCGCAGGCAGACCGTACATTTTAAACAGGAAGCCGCCGGAGAGTTTACCCGCCGTTGGATCGCCCGCCATATAGCGCGGAATATCGCCGTGGAACACCTGACCCGCCGCATTGGTGTATTCACCGATCTGCATCTGGAAAGGCACGTTCCAGATATGATGCAGGCCGAATGGCACCAGCGCACGCTCTACCACCCCATAGATGCCGAAGGCAACAACCGGGTTCTGATAGGCAGCCCACTGTGAGAACTCCTGAATCGCTGAACCGATTGGTGGCCAGATAAAGGAGAGCAGCACGCCGAGGATGATCGCCGCCAGGCCGGAGATAATCGGCACAAAACGTTTACCGGCAAAGAAGCCCAGATACTCTGGCAGCTTGATGCGGTAGAAGCGATTAAACATATAGGCGGCGATGGAGCCGGCGATAATACCGCCCAGCACCCCGGTATCCGCCAGGTGTTTGGTTTCGATCTCCGCCACCGGCATATGCAGGACCAGCGGCGCGACCACCGCCAGGGTTTTCACCATAATGCCGTAAGCGACCACCGCCGCCAGCGCCGAGACGCCATCGTTATTGGTAAAGCCCAGCGCAACACCAATAGCAAAGATCAGCGGCATATTGGCGAACACCGATCCGCCCGCTTCCGCCATCACATGGGAAACTACCGCAGGTAACCAGCTGAAATTAGCTGAACCGACGCCTAACAAAATACCGGCAATCGGCAGAACCGAAACCGGCAGCATAAGCGATTTACCGACCTTTTGCAGGTTGGCAAAAGCATTTTTGAACATAGCGTGAAGCTCCTGAGTATGAGTGCATTTTCGCGCAGTGCGCGTGGCAAAGAGGGAGGATTCTTTGCCGGGGTGGCGGTGACCGCCTTTTGATTTATTACGAAGGGTAAAATAAATCGTTTCAGGTTACTTTGATGGCTATCACGTTTCGACAACCACAGGCGCGCACTTTACGAAATTTCTCATTACCCCGCACCAATAATCCGCGATAAAAAGCTGACCCTGTTAACAAAAACAGGGTCATTTGAGCAGATTACAGATTAATTACACAGTCTGAAATAAACGCCCGATTCAGGCGCCGAGCTGACTCATGGGGAGGTGAAACAGGGTTGAAAAGTTGCGGGTCGTGGTGGCTGCCAGCGTTTCTATATCGACCCCTTTCAGCACGGCCAGATATTCGGCAACGTCGCGCGTATACGCCGGCTGATTCTCTTTGCCACGGTAAGGCACCGGTGCCAGATAGGGAGAGTCGGTTTCCACCAGCATGCGATCCAGCGGCACATAGCGCGCGGCCTCACGTAACTGCTCCGCATTGCGGAAGGTGACGATGCCGGAAAAGGAGATGTAGAAACCCATATCGAGCAGCTTAGCCGCCGTCGGCTGATCCTCAGTAAAGCAGTGCAGCACCCCACCGCAGCCTTCCACCTGCTCTTCCCGCAGGATCGCCAGCGTATCGTCACGCGCATCGCGGGTATGCACGATGATCGGTTTGTTAAGCGCAATGCCGGTGCGGATATGTTCGCGGAACGAGCGCTGCTGCTGCTCTCGGGTTTCCGGCTGATAGTGATAATCGAGCCCGGTTTCACCTAACGCCACCACCTGCGGGTCGGCAGCCAGCCGGCGGAACTCGTCCACATCATAAGCCTCTTCCTGATTCAGCGGATGGACCCCGCAGGAGAGCGCGATATTTTTCCGCTCGCCAACCAGCTGCTTCAGGGTGTGAAAACCCGGCAGCGTGGTGGCGATCGCCAGCATAAATTTCACATCGCGCGCTGCCGCTTTGGCGATCACATCATCCAGGTCACGATGGGTCTTTTCATAATCCAGGCCATCAAGATGGCAATGGGAATCCACAATAAACATAATTACTCTCAGTAGGTTAGCCGACCAGCGCGGGCTTCTGTTTATCCGCCCAGCTGAGGAGCTGATCGGTCAGCAATAGTTCGCGATTGACCCCGGCGACGTGCAGTAACTGCTCGCGGCAGCGCATCCACGCCCCGGCGCTGCTGTTGAGGGCGCTGGCTGAAAAGTGTGCGGCCAGCAACTGCACCACATCCTGGCGATCGATATTACTCAGCCACTGGCCTGCATTCTGCTGCCACTTCATCGCATCCAGCAGCAAAGAGAGCAGCCAGCCGATATGCAGCGCAGCCGCATCACCATTCAGGGCGGGCAGCAGTTGCAGAATATCCTGCTGTAACGCGCCAGGCAGAGCGTCGCACAGTTTCTGGCGGGCCTGCCAGGGGCCGGTTTCCAGCAGGCTCAGCGCCGCGCCGGGTGCGCCCGCGCTCAGGCGCAGCGCCGCCAGCAGCATCTGCTCATCGTGCGAAGACTGCTTCTTCAGCCAGAGCAGACTCTGTCCTTCGTCCGGTGGGGTCAGATGCAGCGTCATACAGCGGCTGCGCAGCGTCGCCAGCAGGCGTGAAGGATCGCGGCTGCTGAGGAAAAACCAGCTGTTGGCCGGTGGCTCTTCCAGCGTTTTCAGCAGGGCGTTGGCGGCGGCTTCCGACAGCTGCGCCGCGTCAGGCAGCCAGACCACTTTCGCGCCCCCCTGCTGACCATAGTGATACATTTTTTCCGTCACCTGCCGGACCGCATCAATGCCGAGGGTGTTTTTGCCCTTCTCCGCTTCAAGCCGGTACCAGTCGGGATGGGTATTGGCCTGCATTAACTGACAGCCATGACACTCTCCGCAGCTTTTCAGGCCATCCGGGCGCAGGCACATCAGCCAGCGGCTCACGCCCCAGACCAGCGCGTCATCCCCCATGCCCGCCATCGCCTGAATCAACAGCGCATGATGCCCGCGATCCGCCTGATGCTGACCAATCAGCTGGCGATAGGGCTGATTAAGCCACGGATACCAGTTCATTACGCCTGCTCCGCCAGCCAGTTATTCAGTGCTGCCTGAAGTGACAACGTCACATCTTCCAGCGGCTGGGTCGCATCAATGGTGAGGATGGTGGGATCTTCCGCAGCCAGCGCCAGGTAGCGCGCGCGGGTGCGTTCAAAGAAGCGCAGCGACTCCTGCTCAATGCGATCCAGCGCCCCGCGCGCACGGGCGCGTTGCAGACCAATCTCTGGCGTCACATCAAGATAGAGCGTCAGATCGGGACGGAAATCTCCTAATACCGCATCACGCAGCGTCTGCATCAGATCGCTGTCGAGCCCGCGGCCGCCGCCCTGATAGGCCTGCGAGGAGAGATCGTGGCGATCGCCAATTACCCAGGCTCCGCGTGCCAGCGCCGGTTTAATCACATTCTCCACCAGCTGAACCCGCGCAGCATAGAGCATCAGCAGTTCCGCTTTATCCGTGACCTGCTCACCTTCGATGCCCTCTTTGACCAGCACCCGCAGCTGTTCCGCCAGCGGTGTGCCGCCAGGTTCACGGGTAAACACCAGGTCATCGATACCGCGGGCGCGCAGCGTGGCGACGATGGCGTCACGCGCAGTGGTTTTTCCGGCGCCTTCCAGGCCTTCGATAACGATAAACTTACTGTTCATTTTTTTCCTTTAGCGTCTGCCGGTAGAGCTGCACCGCCCGGTTATGGCTGGCCAGATTAGTGGTAAAGGTATGCCCGCCTTTGCCGTCCGCGACGAAATAGAGATAGTTGGTCTTTTCCGGGTGCGCTGCCGCCTGTAGCGAGGCTTTACCCGGCATGGCGATCGGGCCTGGCGGCAGGCCATTAATCATATAGGTATTGTAATCGCTTGCCGTCTCCAGGTCTTTACGGGTTAGCGTACCGGTATAGTTGTCACCCATGCCGTAGATCACTGTGGGATCGGTCTGTAACCGCATCCCGGTGCGCAGCCGGTTGATAAACACCGAGGCGACCCGCGCCCGCTCTTCGCTGACGCCGGTCTCCTTTTCAATGATCGAGGCCATCGTGACCAGATCCTGCGGGGTTTTATAGGGCAGATTATCCGCCCGTCCCTGCCAGACCTCATCGATGGTTTTTTTCATCCGCTGATGAGCGCGCTGCAATAACGCCATATCGGTGGTATTGGCGGTATAGAGATAGGTATCGGGGAAAAAGTTGCCTTCCAGTTGCTGCGGCTCCACCTTCAGCGCGCTGGCGAGAGTCGCGAACTGGTCATCCTTCAGGGTATGCCGGATGTAGGGCGCTTTACGCAGCTCACTCAGCCACTCTTTCAGTCGCTGTCCCTCTACGAAACGCACCGGGAACTGCGCCTCTTTGCCGCTGGCCAGCAGCTGAAGCAGCGAGCGCACGGTCATGGTCGGCTCAAGCCGATAGGTGCCCGCCTTGAAGGTGGCTAATTCAGGTTCCAGTTTCAGTAGTGCACCAAACCAGATAGAGCGGGGAATGATCTGCTGATCTTCCAGCTGGGCCTCAAGCGCCACCCGACCCGTTCCGGCGGGCAGCGTGTAGATCTTCTCCTGATGCAGAGTCAGCGGCGTCGCCGCGAACATCTTGATCTGCCAGTAACTCAGCAGCGCCGCCAGCCCTGCTATCGCCAGCAGGCTGACGAGAATTTTTTTGCTTCGAATCATCTTGCATCCATTATCTTTTCACAGCTTGCGTGCAACTGATTAAACAGCGAACGTTCAGTAAACGTGACCGCCTCAATCTGTCGGACCGGCAGAACCGGCATCAGCGCGTTACATATCACCACCTCATCGGCGGCCAGCAACGCCGCCGGTTCGCTTTGAACCACATGGCAAGCCTGGCCTGCGGCGGCTAACTGCGCCATCAGATTACGCCGCATAATGCCCTCCACGCCCGACCAGGAGAGATCCGGGGTGAAAATCTCCGCGCCCCGACGCCAGAATAAATTGGCCGCACAGCATTCCACCAGCCAGCCTTCGGTGTCAAGCACCAGCGCCTCGTCGGCGTCTGTCTGGTCAAGATGAGCCCGGATCATCACCTGCTCCAGGCGGTTGAGGTGCTTGAGACCGGCAAACTGCGGGTTACGCGCCAGGCGAATCGGGCTGAGGATGAGTGAAGCCCCGCGCTGCTGTAACGCAGAGTAGTGTTGGGGCCAGGGCGCTAATGAGATGATGCGCGTCGGTTCACCGCCGCCGGCGCGGCTGTAGCCCCGTCCGCCGCTGCCGGCGCTGAGGATCACCTTCAGCACCGCCTGGGTCTGCCCCTGAGCGGCCAGCTGCATCTCCGCTTCAAGCTGGTGCCAGTCGATACCGCTGATCCATAACCGTTCGCAGCCCGTTTTCATACGCTGGAGGTGACTCTCCAGCAGCAGGATTTTACCCTGACGCACCGCGGCGGTGGTAAAGCAGCCGTCACCAAACTGCACGGCGCGGTCGCTGGCGGCCAGCGTTGATTGCTTAATACCATTAATCCACATCGTTCTCTCCTGGATGCCTGATCCTCCCGCGCTGATTTCAGCTCAGATCGCAGGATAAAAAAAGGCCCGCATCGCGGGCCCTTTTAGCAATCAACGACGATTACACTTTACGGAAGATCAACGAGCCGTTAGTGCCGCCGAAACCAAAGGAGTTACACAGGGTGTACTCCAGGTCTTTAACCTGACGCGCGGTGTGTGGCACGAAATCGAGATCGCAGCCTTCATCCGGGTTATCGAGGTTAATGGTCGGTGGTATGGCCTGGTCGCGCAGCGCCAGAATCGAGTAGATCGATTCAACCGCGCCTGCGGCACCCAGTAAGTGCCCGGTCATTGATTTAGTTGAGCTTACCATCACGCGGCTGGCGGCGGCACCAAACACCGATTTCACCGCCCGCGCTTCCGCTTTGTCACCGGCAGGCGTGGAGGTGCCGTGCGCGTTGACATAGCCGATCTGCTCTGGCGTCAGCTGAGCGTCACGCAGCGCGTTGATCATCGCAGCGGCTGCACCGGAGCCATCTTCTGGCGGTGAAGTCATGTGGAAAGCATCGCTGCTCATACCAAAACCTACCACTTCAGCGTAGATTTTCGCCCCACGTTTCTTCGCATGTTCGTACTCTTCCAGTACCACAATGCCCGCACCGTCACCCAGCACAAAACCATCACGATCTTTATCCCACGGGCGGCTCGCCGCTTGCGGGTTATCGTTACGGGTTGAGAGGGCGCGTGCCGCACCGAAACCACCGACGCCTAAAGGCGTACTGGCTTTTTCGGTACCGCCCGCCAGCATCACGTCAGCATCGTTATAGGCGATGATACGCGCGGCGTGACCAATGTTATGCACACCAGAGGTACAGGCGGTCGCGATAGAGATGCTTGGACCTTTCAGGCCATACATGATGGTGAGATGACCCGCCACCATGTTAACAATGGTTGAAGGCACAAAGAACGGGCTGATTTTGCGCGGTCCACCGTTGACCAGCGAGGTGTGATTCTCTTCAATCAGACCTAAGCCGCCGATGCCGGAACCAATCGCTGCGCCCATACGGCCTGCATTTTCGTCGGTCACAACCAGACCACTGTCCTGCATGGCCTGAATACCGGCCACAATGCCGTATTGGATGAATTCATCCATCTTGCGCTGATCTTTGCGCGAGATGTAATCATCACAATTAAAATCTCTTACCAGACCTGCAAAGCGCGTTGCATAAGCACTGGTATCAAAATGGTCGATCAGGTTAATGCCGCTCTGACCGGCAAGGAGAGCACTCCAGGTAGACTCTACGGTATTGCCGACAGGAGACAACATGCCAAGACCAGTCACAACTACACGACGCTTAGACACGTTCGTCCTCCAGGGAGGGGAAATAAGGAACTATGTGGGACAAACATAAAAATCAGGCGGTCGAGCGACCGCCTGAAGATATTCATTAGCCTTTATGGCTATTGATGTAGTCGATCGCTGCCTGAACGGTAGTGATTTTCTCAGCTTCTTCGTCTGGAATCTCAGTATCAAACTCTTCTTCCAGAGCCATCACCAGCTCAACGGTATCAAGAGAATCGGCACCCAGGTCTTCTACGAAAGATGCAGAGTTGGTGACTTCTTCCTCTTTCACACCCAGCTGCTCACTGATGATTTTCTTAACGCGTTGTTCGATATCGCTCATACTATTTAATTTCCTATCAAAACTCGCTTTCGCGATGGTTTTCGTAGTGTATAAAATGGTGAAAAAGATGCAACAAAATCCCGGCTGGTCGAACCACGATTTTGCGTTATTTTGCGGCTCTAACCGCAAATAAAGCAAATGATTTCGTGATTTATCAGACCATGTACATTCCGCCATTGACGTGCAGCGTTTCACCTGTGATGTAGGCTGCTTCGTCAGAGGCTAAAAATGCCACAGCATTGGCGATTTCCTGAGCGTCGCCTAAGCGACCCGCAGGGACTTCCGCCAAAATACCGGAACGCTGATCTTCGTTCAGTGCCCGCGTCATGTCAGTCTCAATAAAGCCTGGAGCCACGACGTTGACGGTAATGCCACGTGACGCGATTTCGCGCGCCAGTGATTTGCTAAAGCCAATCAAACCCGCTTTTGCTGCCGCGTAGTTAGCCTGACCCGCGTTACCCATGGTACCGACAACGGAACCAATGGTGATGATACGGCCCACACGTTTTTTCATCATGGCACGCAGGACCGCCTTAGAAAGACGGAACACCGATGTGAGGTTGGTATCCAGAATATCCTGCCACTCATCATCTTTCATGCGCATGAGAAGATTATCACGTGTAATGCCTGCATTATTGACCAAAATATCCACTTCGCCAAATTCGGCACGAATATTCTCTAAAACACTGTTGATTGAGTCAGCGTCAGTCACATTCAGTAACAGGCCTTTGCCCTTGTCGCCAAGGTAAGCACTGATGGCGTCGGCGCCATTCTGGCTGGTTGCAGTGCCGACCACTTTGGCACCGCGTGCCGCCAGGGTCTCTGCAATCGCACGACCAATGCCGCGACTCGCGCCGGTAACCAGCGCAACTTTACCTTCAAAGCTCATGATTTTCCTCTTATTCCTTTCCGAGTGCCGCAGTCAGTGATGCGGTATCGTTGACGGCAGCCGCTGTCAGGCTATCCACAATGCGTTTCGTCAGCCCGGTCAGCACTTTACCCGGTCCCATCTCCAGCAGCTGGGTCACACCCTGTGCCGCTATCGCCTCTACGCTCTCGGTCCAGCGAACCGGGCTGTAGAGCTGGCGCACCAGCGCGTGACGAATGGCCGCCGCGTCGGTTTCGGTTTTAACATCAACATTGTTGATGACCGGCACCGCAGGCGCGTGAAAGGTGATGCTCTCCAGCGCAACCGCCAGTTTGTCGGCGGCAGGCTTCATCAGCGCGCAGTGAGACGGCACACTGACCGGCAGCGGCAGCGCACGCTTGGCACCCGCCGCTTTACAGGCTGCACCGGCACGCTCAACCGCTTCTTTGTTACCGGCAATCACCACCTGACCCGGCGAGTTAAAGTTGACCGGTGACACCACCTGACCCTGTGCACTCTCTTCACAGGCTTTACGGATAGCGGCGTCATCCAGGCCAATAATCGCCTGCATCGCACCGGTGCCTTCCGGCACCGCTTCCTGCATCAGTTTGCCACGCAGTTCTACCAGCTTGATCGCATCGGCAAAGTTAAGCACGCCGGCACACACCAGCGCCGAATACTCACCCAGGCTGTGACCGGCCATCAGCACCGGCTGTTCGCCGCCCTGCTGCTGCCAGATACGGTAGATCGCCACTGACGCGGCTAACAGCGCAGGCTGCGTCTGCCAGGTTTTGTTTAACTCTTCAGCCGGCCCCTGGCTGACTAACTGCCACAGGTCATATCCCAGTGCGTCAGAGGCTTCACGGAAGGTCTCTTCCACCAGCGGATAGCTTGCGGCTAATTCCGTCAGCATGCCCACGGTCTGAGAACCCTGACCTGGAAAAACAAATGCAAATTGCGTCATCTTTCGTTCCTGTCAATCAAAAGCGAACCAGCGCAGAACCCCAGGTGAATCCACCACCAAAGGCTTCCAGCAGAATAAGGTGTCCGGGTTTGATGCGGCCATCACGGACCGCTTCATCCAGTGCGCTCGGCACTGATGCAGCAGAGGTGTTGCCATGACGATCCAGCGTGACCACCACTTTATCCATGGTCATGCCGAGTTTTTTCGCCGTGGCGCTGATAATGCGCAGGTTAGCCTGATGCGGCACCAGCCAGTCCAGCATTTCACGATCGAGATTATTCGCCTGGAGCGTTTCATCCACGATGTGCGCCAGTTCTGTGACCGCAACCTTGAACACTTCGTTGCCGGCCATAGTGACATAGGCGGGTTGATCCTGATGGGCGCGATCCTGATAAGGCAGCGTCAGCAGCTGACCATAGCGGCCATCGGCGTGCAGATGGGTCGAGATGATCCCCTGCTCTTCGCTCTGACCCAGCACAACCGCACCGGCGCCATCACCAAACAGGATGATGGTGCCGCGATCTTCCGGGTCGAGGGCGCGTGCCAGGACGTCAGCGCCAATCACCAGCGCATGCTTCACCGCGCCATTTTTGATGTATTGATCGGCCACGCTCAGCGCATAGGTAAAACCGGCGCAGGCGGCAGCGAGGTCAAACGCCGCGCAATCTTTAATCTCCAGCATCTGCTGGATCATGCAGGCGGAGCTGGGAAACGCATGGCTTGATGAGGTGGTGGCGACAATAATCAGCCCGACATCGTTCGCCTCAACGCCCGCCATCTCCAGCGCGCGTTGTGCCGCGCTGAATCCCATGGTGGCAACGGTTTCGTCAGGCGCGGCAATGCGGCGCTCACGGATGCCGGTACGGGTGACAATCCACTCGTCCGACGTTTCCACCATTTTTTCCAGATCGGCATTGGTGCGAACCTGGCTGGGCAGATAACTGCCCGTACCGATAATTTTGGTATACATCTAGGCTTTGTCACTCCTGGCTAATACAGCATCAAGGCGCGCAGCAATTCGTTCGGGAACCTGCTGCCGCACCGCCTGCTCTGCCTGTTCTATCGCCACGACGAAAGCTTGTTGATTCGCTGCGCCATGACTCTTGATTACTGTCCCGCGCAATCCTAACAGACAAGCGCCATTGTACTGGTCAGGGTTGAGATGCCCGAAGCGCTTCACCAGACGTTTCTGAATCCAGCGCCCCAGCAACTGAAGCCACCATGACCGTTTTTTACCCTCCCCCGATGACTTCAGCAGGGAAAGAAACATTCTTACCACGCCCTCCATGGTCTTCAGCGTGACGTTTCCGACAAATCCATCACAGACCATGACATCCGTTTTACCGGTGAGCAGCTCGTTACCTTCGAGGTAACCAATATAGTTGATCTGCGGTGATTCTCGCAGTATTACCGCGGCGTCGCGGATGGTTTCCAGCCCTTTGGTCTCTTCGTGACCAATATTGAGCAACGCAACGCGGGGGCGTGAAATACCGAGCACATGCTCCGCCATCACTGACCCCATCACCGCAAACTGCACCAGCATCGCACTGTCTGAGCCGACATTCGCGCCCAGATCCAGCACCACGGTTTTACCCTGCTGCTGATGCGGTAAAACCGACATTAACGCCGGACGCTTAATGCCATCCAGCGGTTTTAATATCAGTGTCGCCAGCCCCATCAGCGCACCGGTATTCCCGGCGCTGACGCAGGCCTGCGCACGTCCCTCTTTTACCATCTCCAGCGCCACACGCATTGAGCTGCCGCGACTGTTTCTGATGGCCTGAGCGGGCCGCGCATCACTTGCAATAACCGATTCGGCAGGGATCACCTGCAAACGCCCCAACAGGGAGGAATCCGCTTTGGCAAGCAATGGCGTGAGGGTGTCGGGATGACCGACCAGAAGAAGGAATAGCTGCGAATGAGAGGCCAGTGCCTGCAATGCTGCAGGCACTGTCACGCAGGGACCGAAATCCCCGCCCATGGCATCAATCGCCAGGGTCAAACGTGTCAAGGTATCGCCTTGCTAAGCAAGAAACTTACTTAACGATAACCTTGCGACCGCGGTAGTAACCATCCGCAGTGATGTGGTGACGCAGATGAGTTTCGCCAGAAACTTTATCTACTGACAGGGCAGCAGTGGTCAGCGCATCGTGTGAACGACGCATACCACGCTTAGAACGGGTGGGTTTATTCTGTTGTACGGCCATGGACCTTACTCCTATTACTTACGCTTTAAACTGGCTAATACGGCAAATGGATTTGGTTTCTCCACCTCTGCAGGCAGTTTGCCAAAGACCATGTCCGCCTCGGACACTTCACAGTGTTCAGAATCGTGCACCGGAACGACCGGCAGTGCGAGGATCAGTTCATCCTCGACAACCGCCAGCAGATCGATCTCACCAAACTCGTTGACATCGACCGGCTCGTACGCTTCCGGTAATGCCTCGGCCTGCTCATCAGAAGAGACAGGACTGAAGCAATAGCTTACTTTTACGTGATGAGGAAAGGTCTGGTTGCAGCGCTGACAACGCAACGTCACCTGAACTTCAGCAGTACCCGTCAGTACCGCCAGACGTTGGTTATCAACCGCAAACGACATGGCACAATCCACATCACTGTCCACACTAACGACCGACTCGGCCACACGCTCCACCTGTGCAGATGTGTAGACACCCTGATAATCAAGGCGCTTCTGAGCGGTGCGGACAGGGTCCAGCGTTAGGGGTAATTTTACCTTTTGCATAGGGCGCGCATATTAACTTTGTAATGTCATAGAGTCAAAGAAAAAGGCCGTTTAACAGCATCTTTCAACCACTATTCGCATCCAGTGCGGCGCACAGTTTAAAATGACTGCCACCAATTCGCTATCACTATTGAAAAAAAATGACACCATCGATTCTTTTAGCTTCAACTTCACCGTTCCGGCAGGCGTTATTACGTAAGCTGGGCCTGCCTTTTATTACCGCCGCGCCCGAAGTCGATGAAACGCCCTGGCCCGGTGAAAGCGCTGAAGCGCTGGTGACACGTCTCGCCATTGCGAAAGCGCAGGCGCTGGCTGAAACCTGGCCCGATCGCTGGATTATCGGTTCCGATCAGGTCTGCGTGCTGAACGGCGAGATTACCGGTAAACCGCATACGGCAGCAAAGGCACGGGCGCAGCTGCGCGCTGCCAGCGGCAACCGCATTACCTTTTACACCGGCCTGGCGCTCTGTCATCCGGCCAGCGACACGCTGCTGCACTGTTGTGAACCCTTTGTGGTGCATTTCCGGCAGTTAACTGACGCGGAAATTAACGGGTATATCGAAAAGGAGCAGCCGCTTCAGTGTGCCGGCAGTTTTAAAAGCGAAGGTCTGGGAATTTGTCTGTTTGATCGTCTGGAAGGGCGCGATCCGAATACGCTGGTCGGGCTGCCGCTGATTGCGCTGAACGCGATGTTGCAGCAGGCCGGCATCAATCCATTGACCAACTGATGCCGGGCCGGGTTTATGCTTTCAGCTGACGCAGCTTAAGCAGACACTGCTTCAGGCCCTCATCCAGCGGCGCTTCAATGCGCATCACTTCGCCGGTGCCAGGATGGGTGAAGGTCAGCGCCGCGGCATGCAGGAACAGACGCTTTAAACCGGTGGACGCCAGCTGGCTGTCAAAGTCGCGTTCGCCGTAGCGATCGTCGAAAGCGATAGGATGGCCCGCGTGCAGCGTATGTACACGGATCTGGTGGGTACGGCCGGTGACCGGACTCGCTTTCACCAGCGTGGCGAAATCGAAGCGCTCCTCCACTTTAAAGCGGGTTTCTGACGCTTTACCTTCACTGCTGACGCGCACCACACGCTCACCGCTTTGCAGAATGTTTTTCAGCAGCGGCGCCTGCACCACCTTCAGATGCGACGGCCAGTTGCCTCTGACCAGCGCCAGATAATCTTTCTGCATTCCCTTTTCACGCAGTTGCTCATGCAGGGAGCGCAGCGCCGAGCGCTTTTTGGCGACCAGCAGAATGCCGGAGGTGTCGCGGTCCAGACGATGCACCAGTTCAAGAAAACGCGCTTCCGGGCGCAGGGCGCGCAGTCCCTCGATGACGCCGAAGCTCAGCCCGCTGCCGCCATGGACGGCGGTACCGGAAGGTTTGTTCATCACCAGCAGCGCGTCATCTTCATAGAGGATGGCGTCAGCCAGCGAAGCCACCTTCGCCAGTTTCGGCGAAACGGCCTCTTCATCGCGTTCGGCTACCCGAACCGGCGGAATGCGAACCTCATCGCCCTCTTCCAGCTTATATTCCGGCTTGATGCGCTTTTTATTCACCCGCACCTCACCTTTACGCACGATGCGATAAATCATGCTTTTAGGCACGCCCTTGAGTTGGGTGCGCAAAAAGTTGTCAATGCGTTGTCCGGCATTTTCAGCCGTGATGGCGACAAAATGTACGCCTGGATTCTCTGTTTTCATGGCGGCGATTCTAAATAGTGTCCCCCGATAGCGCCACCCCTTTTTCTGTGCTTAACTCTGGGGTCGATGGGGCGACAACCGGCCCGGCTGCTGGCTTTTTCAGCAACCCGCCGGCCTGTTTAACCCGTTAGTGATGTAAATGTAAAGAAACTTCACAAGCTGGCCAAAGTCGCCTTGCTATATGAAGGTTAGCAGTGGAATAATGCTTAAGTTTCTTACCTGGAGCATTTCAGGGCAGAAAACGAGCGAAATTGTCATTTTGCCGGATTGAGCAGACACGCAGCAATGGCGTAAGACGTAATGCGAAATCAGGCACTTAGCGGGCTGCGGGTTGCGGCCTGGACAGCAGTATGGGGTGCACGGGTTTTTTAATTCTCTCAGGCATTTCCACTATCTGGTGCTGTTTTCCCTTATGAAAAACAGGCCACCGACGTTATTTGCGCCCCTCGCGCGGTCGACAGCCGTGAGGTTGACGACATTGCACTAAGTCACGGGGCCATCGGTTGATACTCGTCCAGGGTAACTATGCCCGCAGCTGTAATCACTCATGAAAGAATAACGAGTAAGTCACGATGAAAAGAATGTTAATAAACGCAACTCAGCAGGAGGAGTTGCGCGTTGCCCTGGTAGACGGTCAGCGTCTGTACGATCTGGATATTGAAAGCCCAGGACACGAACAGAAAAAAGCCAACATCTACAAAGGTAAAATCACCCGCATTGAACCCAGCCTTGAAGCTGCGTTTGTCGATTACGGCGCAGAACGTCACGGTTTCCTCCCCCTGAAAGAAATCTCCCGCGAATATTTCCCCTCCAGCTATAACGCGCACGGTCGTCCGAATATTAAAGACGTGCTGCGTGAAGGTCAGGAAGTGATTGTTCAGATCGATAAAGAAGAGCGCGGCAACAAAGGCGCGGCGCTGACCACCTTTATCTCGCTGGCGGGCAGCTACCTGGTGCTGATGCCGAATAACCCCCGTGCCGGTGGTATCTCCCGCCGCATCGAAGGTGACGACCGTACCGAGCTGAAAGAAGCGCTGTCGGCGCTGGAACTGCCAGAGGGAATGGGGCTGATTGTCCGCACCGCTGGCGTTGGCAAATCTGCCGAATCACTCCAGTGGGATTTAAGTTTCCGTCTTAAGCACTGGGAAGCGATCAAGAAAGCCGCTGAAAGCCGCCCTGCTCCGTTCCTGATCCATCAGGAAAGCAACGTGATTGTGCGCGCCTTCCGCGACTATCTGCGTCAGGACATCGGCGAAATCCTGATTGATAACCCGAAAGTGCTGGAGCTGGCGCGTCAGCATATCGCCGCGCTGGGCCGTCCCGACTTCAGCAGCAAAATCAAGCTCTACACCGGTGAGATCCCGCTGTTCAGCCACTATCAGATCGAATCGCAAATCGAATCCGCTTTCCAGCGTGAAGTCCGCCTGCCGTCAGGTGGCTCGATTGTTATCGACAGCACCGAAGCCCTGACCGCTATCGATATTAACTCCGCACGCGCCACGCGCGGTGGTGACATCGAAGAGACCGCCTTCAACACCAACCTTGAAGCGGCCGATGAAATTGCGCGTCAGCTGCGCCTGCGTGACCTGGGTGGCCTGATCGTTATCGACTATATCGATATGACGCCGGTTCGCCATCAGCGCGCGGTAGAAAACCGTCTGCGTGAAGCGGTCCGTCAGGATCGCGCCCGTATTCAGATCAGCCACATTTCACGTTTCGGCCTGCTGGAGATGTCACGTCAGCGCCTGAGCCCGTCATTGGGTGAGTCGAGCCATCACGTCTGCCCGCGCTGTAGCGGCACCGGCACCATCCGTGATAACGAGTCACTGGCGCTGTCGATTCTGCGTCTGATTGAAGAAGAAGCGCTGAAAGACAACACCAAAGAAGTGCACGCCATTGTTCCGGTGCAGGTCGCCTCTTACCTGCTGAATGAAAAACGTGAAGCGGTCAATGCGATTGAAAAACGCCAGGGCGGCGTGCGGGCGATCATCGTTCCGGATGACAAGATGCAGACCCCGCACTACTCCGTACTGCGCGTGCGTAAAGGCGAAGAGACCCAGACGCTGAGCTATCATCTGCCGAAGCTGCATGAAGCTGAAATGGCGATGCCATCCGATGAAGAGCACGCTGAGCGTCGTCGTCCTGAGCAGCCAGCTCTGGCGGCGTTTGTGATGCCGGATGCCCCACCGGCACCGGTGGAAGTGGCACCTGAAGCGCAGCATGCTGCCGCACAGCCTGCGGCGAAAGCCGCGCCGTCGGTCGCCGCGCCAGCAGCTGTCAGCACCGGCTTCCTGGGACGTCTGTTTGGCGGCCTGAAAAAGCTGTTTGGCAACGAAGAAGCACCGGCTGCTGCACCTGCCGTGGCTGAGGTGGCTGAACCACAGAAAGCGCCTGAAACCGGGCAGGATAGCGGTAATGGCCGTGGCGAACGTCGCAACAACAATAACAACCGTCGTAATAACAACCGTCGCGAGCGCACGCCACGTAATGGTGAGAATGCGCAATCCCGCGAAGGCCGCGAACCGCGTGAAAGTCGTGAGCCACGCGAAAGCCGTGAACCTCGCGAAAGTCGTGAAAGCCGCGAACCGCGTGAAGGCAATGACAACCGTCGTAACAAACGTCAGTCTCAGGCAGGTGAAGTGCGCGAAGAGCGCCCGGCACTGAGCGAAGAGGCGCGCCAGCAGCGTGACGAGCAGCAGCAGCAGCGTCGTGAGCAGCGTGCTGAGCGTCAGCGTCGTCGTCAGGAAGAGAAACGCGCCGAGCAGGAAGCGGCCAAAGCGGCAGAGCAGCCGGCTGTCGTGGCTGACGCGCAGGATCTGACCGAAGCGCAGGATGATGAACGTGTGCAGGTGATGCCTCGTCGTAAGCCACGTCAGCTGAGCCAGAAAGTGCGGGTTGATGATAACCGTCAGCCGCTGCCAGCTGAAGCCAGCGACATCGCTCAGCCAGCCGAAGCCCGTCAGGCGCCAGCCGCCGAGGTGCGCCAGGCTCAGCCTGAGGCCGCAGCGCCACAGAGCGACGAGCAGGATGATACCGACAACCGTGACAACGGCAATATGCCGCGTCGTTCACGCCGTTCGCCACGTCATCTGCGCGTCAGTGGACAGCGTCGTCGTCGTTACCGTGATGAGCGTTACCCGACGCAGTCCGCCATGCCACTGGCTGCCGCTGCCGCGTCACCAGAAATGGCCTCAGGTAAAGTCTGGATCCGCTATCCGGTCAGCCAGGCCAGCGAAGAGCAACAGATGCAGAATGTAGCAGACGTGCAGGAGCAGAACTTTGCCGCCAGCGCAGACGCTATCGCACAGCCTGTAGCCGCCGCTGAATCCCTGACCCAGGATGCGCCAGTGCAGCAGGCCGAGCCACAGGCAGAAACGCCGGTGCCGGTGGTGAACACTGACGACACCCGTGCCATTGAGACGCCGGTCGATCAGCAGCCCTCTGTGGTTCCGGCCGCTGAAGAAGCCAAAGCAGAAGCGGTTGCCGCTCAGGCAGAGCCTGCTGAGCCGGTTGCTGAAACGCCGGTTGCGGCCCCTGCCGAAGCACTGACCGCAGCGCCAGCAGAAGCAGAAGCAGAAGCAGAAGCAGAAGTGGCTGAGCACGCTCCGGCGGATGTCAGTGAAGCGATCGCCGCTGAAGTTGAAGAGGTGCTGAAAGCGCCCGTTGCTGCTGAAGCGGAAACGGCCCCGGTAAGTGAACCTCATGCTCCGGTTGCCGCACGTGATGTCGCTCCAGCGGCTGCACAGCCTGTTGTCGCCGCGCCTGACGCCACTGCGCAACCTGCGGCGGCTGACGCGACGCGCTGGAAGCATTTTGCCTCCGCGCCGATGACCAAAGCCCCTGCGCCGGTCTGGCAGCCAGAGCCGGCACCGCACAGCGACTGGGTACGTTCACCGTACCAGTTCGACGGTCGGGGTTCCGCCGGTGGTCACAGTGCGACCCATCATGCGACTGCACCGGCGACCAAGCCGTAAGCTATAACCTGCTGTGAACTCAACCCCGGCCTGCAAGCCGGGGTTTTTTTATGGCTGTTGCCCGCCAGCCCTGCCAGATCACAGGCAAAAAAAATCCCACCCTGCTGATTAAGCCGGGTGGGAAAAACTAAGCGTATCCGGTTAAAGTACGCCCAAATTCACGTCAAACTTAAGAATTCATCTGGAACAGCGACATCTTGGACATGTCGGTAAAGGTCTTATAGGAAGCCTGGAGCGCCGTCTGCTGCATGGTATAGCTGGAAGCCGCTTCGGTGTAGTCCACATCCACCAGATCGCTCATCTGCGAGCTGTAGATCAACTTACGATCGTCACCCTGCGCGTCCAGCGTATCAAGCTCAGACAGCTGTGTACCAATCTCAGAGCGCACGGTTAAGACATTATTCAGCGCATTGCCGAGGCCGCGGTTGGTTTTATCCATCGCTGCC
Source organism: Pantoea sp. C2G6 (assembly GCF_051336815.1). Classification (NCBI taxonomy): domain Bacteria; kingdom Pseudomonadati; phylum Pseudomonadota; class Gammaproteobacteria; order Enterobacterales; family Erwiniaceae; genus Pantoea; species Pantoea sp. C2G6. Next base: position 314,838 of record NZ_JBGMNJ010000001.1, on the reverse strand, counting down.
TGAAACGTCGCTTTGGTTGCGGCGTCAGCATCATCCTGTGGCACTTTCAGCGCCGCAATCGCGCTATCCAGCATCTTAAACAGGCTGGTTTCGCTGGCGCTGCCATCCGGCTCTTTGGTGGCGTTGCTGGTGATCGACATAAAGATGTCGTCACCGGTATGCCCCACGGTCATCGTCCGGCTGGTGTCGACCTTCTGCGTAATCGCGTCGGTGCCGCCCGCGTAGCTGACGCCAGTGCTGGCATCATCGACAAAAGGCGCGCTGTCGGTTTTATAGCCGGCAAAAATGTAGCGGCCGTTGGCGTCCTGGCTGTTCGCCTGGTTCAGCAGCTGCGCACGGATCCCCTCCAGCTGGATAGCAATCGAGCCGCGGTCATCGTCGCTCAGGGTGCCGGTTGAACCGTTAACAATCAGCGTTTGCGCATCCTGAATACTGCTGGTAACGCCTTTCAGCGCATTCTCTTCCAGCGACAATCCCTGGTTGGCAAAAGTCCGCGCCAGGGCGTACTGTGTGCCCTGCGCCTGGGTCTGGGAGAGCACCACGGCGCGCGACGCCGCGATGGGATCGTCCGAAGGATTGGTGACACGGCGGCCGCTGGAGAGCTGCTCACCCACTTTCAGCCAGGAGGCTTGCGAGTCGGTAATGCCGCGCACCTGCTGGTCAAAAATCATATTTGTACTGATTCGCATGTTATCTCCTGCCCTTAGCGAATATTGATCAATGCATTGAACACGGTGCTGGCAGTTTGCAGCACCTGCGCATTGGCCATGTAATATTGCTGATACTTGGTCAGGTTGGCGTACTCCTCATCGAGGTTGACGCCCGAGACCGATTGCTGGCGTTCGGTCAGCTGACTGACCACGCTTTTCTGTGTGGTGCTGGTGGTTTCCAGCGAACTGGTTTTGTTACCCACGGTACTGGCGATGCTGGCATAGGCCTGTGACAGCGTGGCGTTACCGCCGACCAGCTTCGCGTCCTGTAAGTTCAGCAGTTTCTGAGCATTGCGGTTATCACTCTCACCACCAACCGCACCGGCGGCGGCCACCTGAGATTCACTGGTGATCGCCACTGACATATCATTGATGACGTTCTGGACCGGCTTCACCAGGAAACTGTCATTGGCCGCTGGCGCAGGCGTGGCGGCGACGGTCAGCTTCAGGCCGTCAAAGCTCAGGGTGGTGTTGCCATTGCTATCGGCGGCCTGGGTCAGGGTGACAGCGGTGCCGTCAGCCGCGCGGGTCGCGCTCCAGTTACTGCCGTCATAGCTCAGGGTGTAGTTGGTCGCTTTCAGCGCGCTGCTGTCAGTCCACTCGGCGGTAACGGAAGCGGCTGTGCTGTTTTTGCTGTTGCTGATAACCGTCGGGCTGCCGATGTTAAAGAAATCGACGCCCTGATTGCCCTGGCTGTCAAAGCCCTGCTTGTGGACATCGTTAAAGCTGGTGGTAAACGCCGCTGCTAACTGTCCCAGCTGGTTCTGAGCCAGATCCAGATCCTGACTACGAAACGCCAGCAGTCCGCCCAGCGAACCGGTGGTGATCAGTTTTTCCGGGATCTCGACATTGCCCGCCTGCTTATCGACATAGCCGATAGTGGTGCGGGTCGGATCGCTGCTGGAGGTCATCGCCACCAACTCATTGGACTTGTTGCCGTTCACCAGCGTCAGGCCGTTGGCCATGGAGACGGTGTAGCCGCCATCCTGCTGTGACACGGTGACGCCAACCACATTATTCAGGTCATTAACCAGCTGATCGCGCTTATCCAGCAGATCGTTGGGAGCCGTACCGGTGCCGGTGGTCAGTTTGGCGATCTGCTTGTTGAGGTCCGCAATCTGATTAGTGAAGGTGTTGACCTGCTTGATGCTGGAACCAATATCGGCATTGACGCTGTTCTGCATCCCGGTCAGGTATTGCGCCGTGGTCTGGAACTGGCTGACCAGACCCTGGGCATTGCTGAGCATCGACTGACGCGCCGAAGGATCGTTGGCGTTGCTGACCACGTTTTGCAGGTTGGTGAAGAAGCCCTGAATCGAAGTTGAGAGGCTGGTGGTCGAGGTCGAGAGCAGATCGTCAATATTGGAAATCTGGTTGTACTGGGTGTTTACCGCGCTGTAGTTAGCGCTGGAACCGCGCAGCTGGGTGGCGATAAACGCATCATATTCACGCTGGACGCCGGTGATATTCACCCCGTTGCCGTAATAGCTGTTGCCCTGAAGGGTGCTATTCGCCTGGGCCAGAATCGTGGTCTGACGTGAATAGCCCGCCACGGTGTAGTTGGTAATGTTGTTACTGGTGGTGCTCAGGGCAGCCTGTGCGGCACTCAATCCGCTCATCGCGGAGTTAATTATGCTGGACATCGCGGTTCCTTACGTTCCCCGTCAACCGGGCTGGCAGAGGTAAAAATGGGCGCCAGCAGGCGTAAACGCATCTGGCTTATAGTGATGTTATCGGCGCGCCTAAGTGAAACTTGAGGCGTAATGCTCAGAACAGGTCGCCTAAATCCTGACTGTAGGCTTTCACAACTTTGTCACCCATGCTTTTGAATTGCTGAATCATTCCCACCAGCTTCTGCGCATATTTTGGATCGGTGGCGTAGCCCGCTGCCTGCAACGCCTGCGCGCCCTGCTCGGCGCTGGCGGCGTTGGTGACCGCCGCATAGCGTGGATTTTTGGTCAGCAGTTTGACGTAGTCGGTCAGCGCTTCGAAGTAGGAGTTATAGACACGGAAGCTGGCGCGCACTTTCTTCGCTTCGCCCTGCTCATATTCGGTGGTCATAATATCGGTGGTGTCACCTTTCCAGTCGCCGCTGGCTTTGATACCGAAGACGTTATAGCTCGGCTTGCCGTCACGGGTCAGGATCTGACGCTGGCCCCAGCCCGACTCCAGCGCCGCCTGCGCCAGAATCAGGTGGTGAGGGATGCCACTCTGCTGGCTGGCGGCCTGCGCCGGTTGCGTCAGCTGGGCGATAAACTCGCGGCTGTCGCTGGGCAGACCGGTGGGGGAAGAGACCGGCAGACGCGGCATCGCCTTACGCACCATCTGCTCCAGCTGCTGCGCCGGCAGCGGAGCGGCACCGCTGGTGCTGAGGATAAAGCTGTTATCCAGCTTCATCGGCACCGTCCCCGCCTTCTCATCCGGTGGAGTGGCTGGCTGCATCTGCTTAACGATAGTCTCAGCCAGGCCCAGCCCCCGTTTTCCCATCTCCTGCGCAATCTGCTGGTCATACATCGAGGTGAAGAGTTTGGTCTGTTCGTTGCTCAGCACGCCATCCTGCGGCAGCGCCTCACGCATACTCTTCAGCATCATCTGTACAAACATCCCTTCCACCTGACGCGCCACCTGCAACGCTTTACCTTTCGGATCGCTGCTGGCCTGGTGCTTCAGTTCATTCAGGGAGCGGCTGTCATAAGCCGCACTCATTACAGATTGCGTATCGTTCATCAGATAATTTCCAGTTTGGCGCGCAGGCAACCGGCGCTCTGCATCGATTGCAGAATCGACATCAGCTCGATAGGTGACGCGCCCAGCGCATTCAGCGCACGCACCACGTTGTTCAGGTTGGCGCTGGCATTGACCCGTTGCAGCGCCCCGCCACTCTGACGCAGATCGATCTGGGTCTGGGTGGTCGCCACAGTCTGACCACCGGCCAGCGGGGTATCAGGCTGACTGACATTCTGCTGCTGATTGACCGTGACCGACAGGTTGCCCTGCGCCACAGCACACTGATTCAGCGTCACTTCACGGTTCATCACCACCGAGCCGGTACGGGAGTTGATGATCACTTTGGCATCTTCAACCGGAATCGAGACGTTGATGTTCTGAATGTCGGCCAGCAGACGCACCTGCGCGCCATTGTTCGGTGAGACGCGGATCTGCACGGTACGGGCATCCAGCGGCTGCGCCGAGCCATAGCCGCCACGGGCGTTGATCGCATCAGCGATCCGCTGCGCCATCGAGAAATCTTCATTGTTCAGTTGCAGGTTGATGGTGTTCTGTGAACCAAAGTTACTTTGCAGTTCACGTTCCACCGTCGCCCCGCCGGTGATACGGCCGCCGTTCAGCTGGTTGACCTGCACACTGCTGCCGCCCGCTGACGCACCCGCGCCGCCGACCAGGATGTTACCCTGCGCCAGCGCATAGACCTGGTTATCGACCCCTTTCATCGGCGTCATTAACAGGGTGCCGCCGCGCAGACTTTTGGCGTTACCCAGCGAAGAGACCACCACATCCAGCGTCTGACCCTGACGGGCAAAGGCGGGCAGCTTCGCCGTAACCATCACCGCCGCCACGTTCTTCAGCTGCATGTTGGTGCCGGTCGGCACGGTGATGCCGAGCTGTGACAGCATGTTATTCACCGTCTGCGTGGTAAACGGCGTCTGCGTGGTCTGGTCACCGGTGCCATCCAGCCCCACCACCAGGCCATAGCCCAGCAGCTGGTTCTCACGAACCCCCTGGATGGTGGTTAAATCACGGATCAAATCGGCTTTGGCCAGCAGGCTGACACCCAGCAGCAGCGCCAGTCCGGCGCGTAACAGCGTTAACTTTTTCATTGCAGCCTCTTACATCGGCGAGATGTTCAGGAAGAAACGCTGTAACCAGCCCATGGTCTGCGCCTCATTGATATAGCCATTTCCGACATACTCAATACGTGCATCGGCGACAGCGGTAGATAACACGGCGTTGCTGGCGCTGATGGTGCGTGGGTTGACCACGCCCGAGAAGCGAATGAACTCCGTGCCCTGATTAATGGCGATCTGTTTTTCACCGACCACGTGCAGGTTGCCGTTTGACAACACCTGATCCACGGTGACGGTAATGGTGCCGGTAAAGGTGTTGTTGGCGGAAGCGCCTCCTTTGCCAGCGAAATCGTTTTTGCCTTCCGCGCTGAGATTGGCTTTTTCGCCGCCAGCCCCGACCAGTCCGGCCAGGCCGGTAGGTACCGCGCTCAGACCAAAGCTGTTGCTGCCATCGCGGCTGGCGTTGGCTGAGGAGCTTTTGCTGGCGCTGACGTTTTCCTGCAAGGTAATGGTCAGCGTATCGCCAATGTTGCGTGGACGGCGATCTTCAAACAGCGGCTGATAGCCGTAGTTAAGCGGCGCGACGCCCTGGAAAATAGAGCCGTTGACCACCGGTGGCGCCGATGGCAGCGGCTGCGCCGTGGTTGCGCCTTCGACCAGCGGGGTCCGCGGTACCAGAGCACAACCGTTGAGAGTTAGCAGCAATGAGGCGACTAACCAATGTCCAGGCTTGAGAATATGTTGCTTCGCCACGGCGTCACGACCTTATCAATATCTGTGCTTCAGGCCAGCGGCGGCTGGCCCGGTTCGCGATTAAATCTGTGTTAATTTCGCCAGCATCTGATCAGAGGTACTGATCGCCTTGCTGTTGATTTCGTAAGCGCGCTGCGTCTGAATCATGGTGACCAGCTCTTCCGCCACGTTAACGTTGGAGGTTTCGGTATACCCCTGATAGAGCAGACCGGCACCGTTCTGACCCGGGGTACTGTCTGTCGGCGCGCCTGACGCCTGGGTCTCTTTGTAGAGGTTTTCCCCGACGCTATCGAGACCGGCATCGTTCATAAAGGTGCTCAGGGTCAACTGACCCACCTGCGCCGCCTGGGTCTGCCCCTGCTGCGTCACGCTCACCACACCGTCACGCGACACGGTGATGCTGGTCGCGTTGGCCGGAATGGTAATGCCAGGCTGCACCGGGAAGCCGGAGTTGGTCACCAGCTGACCGTTCTGATCGACCTGAAACGCGCCGTCACGGGTATAGGCAGAGGTGCCATCCGGCATCTGAATCTGGAAATAGCCCTGACCGTTAATCGCAATATCTTTCGAGTTGCTGGTCTGCGACAGGTTGCCCTGGGTGTGCAGACGTTCGGTGGTGACCGGGCGAACACCGGTACCAATCTGCAAGCCCGATGGCAGCGTGTTCTGCTCTGACGACTGGGTGCCAGGCTGACGCATCGTCTGATACATCAGATCCTCGAACACCGCACGCGAACGCTTAAAGCCGTTGGTGCTGACGTTGGCCAGGTTGTTGGCGATGACGTCCATGTTCATCTGCTGCGCATCAAGACCGGTCTTAGCGATCCATAAAGAACGAATCATGTTGTTATCCTCGCGCCTTAGCTGCTCATGTTCAGCAGCTGATTGGCTTTTTGTTCATTTTCGTCGACGTTGGTGATCACTTTCATCTGCATCTCAAAACGTCGGGCGTTGGCGATCATGTCGACCATGGTTTCAACCGGTTTCACGTTGCTGCCTTCCAGCACGCCAGGCATCACCTGCATGGTGGGGTCAGCCTGCAAGGCGGCACCGCGGGCGGTCTGGGTCGCGGCGGTCGGACGGAACATGCCGTCGTCGCTGCGTTGCAGCTCCTGCCCGGTTGCCCTGACCAGCTTCAGCTTACCCAGCTGAACCGTGGCGTTCGGTGAATCACCGGCGTTCAGCCCGGTGATCGAACCGTCGGCCGCGATGGTGATTTCGGTTCCCTGCGGGATCACAATCGGACCGCCATCGCCCATCACCGGATTGCCCTGAATCGTCAGCGTACCGGTCGGGCTAATCTGCATGTTGCCGTTGCGGGTATAGGCTTCACTGCCGTCAGCGGTGCGTACCGCCAGCCAGCCATCCTGCTGCACCGCCACATCGAGCGGACGCTCGGTGTAATCCATCGCGCCCTGACTCATGTCGGCGCCAGGGGTTGAGGCGGTGACCAGCGTACGGGTCGGCAGCGACCAGCCACTCACCGGCACCGCGCGCAGCGCGTTCAGCTGGGCACGAAAGCCTGGCGTTGAGGCGTTGGCGAGGTTGCTGGCGGTGACCGCCTGCTGATCCAGCGTCTGGCTGGCCGCGCCCATCGCGGTATATATCGCGTGATCCATAAGGCAATCCTGTTAGCGAATTAACGTAAGTTAACCAGCGTGTTGAGAATCTGGTCCTGAGTTTTGATGGTCTGCGCGTTCGCCTGATAGTTACGCTGCGCCACAATCATGTTCACCAGCTCTTTACTCATATCGACGTTCGAGGACTCCAGTGCGCCCGCGGTCAGTGAACCAAAAGTCCCGGTGTTCGCCAGGCCGACCGCTGCCTGACCTGATGCGCTGGAGGCGGACCAGACGTTATCGCCCTGTGACTGCAAACCTTCCGGGTTAGAGAAGCTCGCCAGCACAATCTGACCCAGCAGCTGGGTTTTCTGGTTGGAGTAGGTACCGGTGATGGTGCCGTCATCGTTGATGGCGTAGCTGGTCAGATCGCCAGGGGCATAGCCATCCTGCGTCGGGCTGCCAAAGGTGGTGCTGCCGGTGTTCTGTTGCAGGCTGCCGAGCATGCTCAGGGTGATGGGCTGATTGGCTACCGCGCCGTTGGCTCCGCCGACGTTCAGGGTCAGGCCAACGGTGCCATCGGTGGTGGTGCTGACCACGGCGCCGTTCGCATCGAGCTTAGAGACGCCGGTCAGCTTGCCGCTGGTGTCAAACGCCATTCTGAAGTCACCTGCTGAGGTGCCGGTGGTGCCATCAATGGTATGGACGGTCCAGCTGTTGCTGGCGGTGTCTTTCACGAAGTACATGTCGAGCGCGTGGTCGTTACCCTGCGAGTCGAACACGGTCGCGGTGGTTTTCTTGTTGTAGCTGTCGGCGTTCGCGGTCGAGAAGGTGGTGACGGATGGCGTGGTATCCGTTGAGTTCAGGTTGGCAACCAGACCCGCGGTAGTGGTCGCGCGGGCTGACATCTGCTCGGTAGGAATACGCAGCGCCACCGGGTTGGCACCCGCCTGAATGGTGGCCGGTGAACCGCTGGCCGGATAGCCGGTCACGTTCAGACCCTGGGTATTGACCAGGTTACGGTTGGCATCCAGGGTTAACTGACCGTTACGCGAATAGAAGACGCCGCCGCTGCTGTCGGTCATACGGAAGAAACCGTTACCGCTCAGCGCAACGTCCAGGCCACGGCTGGTGGTGGTGGTGGCGCCATCGTTAAAGTTCTGGATCACCGCCGCCACTTTGGTGCCGAGGCCGACGTTGGAACCGGCGAACATATCGGCGAAGGCGATGGTGCTGGATTTGAAGCCCGCAGTGGCGGAGTTGGCGATGTTGTTGCCGATAACATCCAGGTTACTTGAAGCAGCACCAAGGCCGCTGACCGCTTGAGAAAATGACATGTGTGTGTTTCCTGTCTACAGGTTAATCAGAGAATCTGACGTACGTCGTCAAGGGTGGCGGAGCCCATGGTGCCGAGATCCAGTTTTGTGGTGTCGTTCGCGGTACTCACCCCATTGACGTAGGCGTAGTTCAGCGGTTGTGCCACCAGTTGGGTGCTGCCATTGCTCGCGGCAATCGCAACGCTGTATTTGCCATCCGGGGCGACCGAGCCATCGCTCAGCTTGCCGTCCCACGAGAAGGTGTGCACGCCCGCGCTCAGTGCGCCGAGATCGACGGTATCGATCACCGTGCCATTGGCATCTTTAATGGTGGCGGACGAGGCGGTGGAGGCTGAGGTCAGCTCAACGCCAAACGGCGTGGTGGTGCCGTTGCCCACCAGAATCTGTCCGCCATTCACCATCACGCCATGCCCAATCAGGGTGGAGCTTTGCAGCGACTGGCTGGTGCTGATCTGGCCGGAGATCGATCCCAGCGTGGTATTCAGTTTTTCAATACCGCTCAGGGTATTGATCTGCGCCAGCTGCGTGGTGAGCTGGCTGTTATCCATCGGATTGGTCGGGTCCTGGTTCTGTAACTGCGTCACCAGCATGGTCAGGAACTGGTTTTGCAGATCCTGCGCACTGTTGCCGGTGCCGCTGGTGCTGGATGAGCTGAGGACCGTGGGGTCCAGCTTTTCGTTAACGCCTACCGCGATAGCCATAATTTTCTCCGTTATTGCCCGATCGTCAGGGTTTTCATCATCATCGACTTCACGGTGTTGAGCACTTCGACGTTCGCCTGGTAGCTGCGCGACGCGGACATGGTGTTGACGGTTTCTGAAACCACATCCACGTTAGGCATCTTCACGTAGCCTTTGGCGTCCGCCATCGGATTGCCGGGGTCATAGACCAGCTTCGCCGGGGTCGGATCGTCCACCACTTTTGCCACTTTTACGCCGCCGGTCGCCGCGCCTGGCGCTGCATCGGTCTGAAACACCACCTGCTTCGCCACATAGGGCTGTCCATCGGGACCGGTGACGCTGTCGGCGTTGGCCAGGTTACTGGCACTGACGTTTAATCGCTGTGATTGCGCGGTCATCGCTGAGCCGGCAATGTCAAAAATATTCAGCAAGGCCATAATTATTGCCCTTGTAACACGCTCATCATGCCTTTGATCTGGCTGCTGATGAGGGTGAGGTCGGTTTGATATTTCAGGCTGTTATCCGCGAACTGGGTACGTTCACGGTCCATATCGACGGTGTTGCCATCGGCAGCGGGCTGATCGGGAATGCGATAGAGCATATCCATCGACGGTGCCGTATTTGCCTGCGCTTCAATGTGGCGAGGTGACGTCACTTTCAACGCCATACTGCTGCCCTCCGCGCGACCGTTGGACATCACCCGACTCAGCTCGCTGGCAAAGTCAATATCCCGAGCCTGATAACCCGGGGTATCGGCGTTGGCAATATTTGACGCCAGGATCTCCTGACGTTGCGCACGCAGGTTCAGGGCCTCTGTACCAAATTTCAGCGCCGCATCCAGTTTGTCGAGCATGTTTCCTCCGCGAATGAGAATTTCGAGTGGGCAGCTTAATTTGAAAAAGCAAGAGGTCATCGTCTGAATAGCGACTCAAATGACCGCTATTTTGACAATTGAGGATTTTTCTTAAGGGGTACACTCGTTGCCATCATCAGTGAGGAAAAGCACCATGCGTGGAACGACAACCCTGCTGGCCAGCCTGCTGGTCCTGATCGCCCTGCCGGTTTCTGCCGGGGATCTCAGTGCACAACTGAATCAATTTTTTAAAGCGCGTGACGCTCAGCATGCCGACGGCATGACCGTGGTCATCCGCACGCCGCAGGCGCAGTGGCCAGTCTGTGACGCGCCGCAGTTCACCCTGCCCGGCAACAGCCGGCTGTGGGGCAATATGAGCGTGGCCGCCAACTGCGGCGAGAATCGTCGCTATCTTCAGGTGCAGGTCCAGGTGACTGGTGCCTATCTGGTGGCGAACCGGTTACTGAGCCGGGGCAGCAGCGTCAGCGAGAGTGACTTCAGCCTGCAAACCGGCCGCCTCGATACCCTGCCCGCCCGTTCGCTGCTGAGCGCCGACGCGGTGGCGGATGCGGTGGTGCTGCGTGACATTCAGCCTGGCCAGCCGATTAACCCGTCGATGCTGCGTCAGCCGTGGCGGGTAAAAGCGGGTCAGAGCGTGATGGTGATCGCCAGCGGCGACGGCTTCGACGCCAGCGGCGAAGGCAAAGCGCTGAACAACGCCACCCGCGCGCAGTGGGTGCGGGTTCGGATGGGAAATGGCCAGATCGTCAGCGGTCGGGTACGTGATGATGGGAATATTCTTATAACGCTGTAAAGTGTTAAAGAAGACTGTGGTTCTGCCGATAGAAGAATCAACTAAGCAATTACGCTATTCTGATTCAGGTGGCAGACTTCTCCCCTGACCGTACAGGAGCCCGACTATGAGCATCGACAGAACGCAACCGCTGAAACCCGCCAGCACCGTACAGAGCCGCGACACCAGCGAGCCCGGCAGCAGCAAAGTGCGTCAGAGTAACAGCCCGGCGGCGACCGCGCCCGCAGCGGCTCAGGTCAGCCTGAGCAGCGCACAGGCGCAGCTGATGCAGCCGAGCAGCCAGGACATTAACGTCCAGCGCGTTGAACAACTGAAAACCGCCATCCGTAATGGCGAACTGAAAATGGATACCGGCAAGATCGCCGATGCGCTGATTGCCGACACCAAGGCCTATTTAGAGGGTAATTAGTCCCCATGAGCAACTTGCAGACCACATTGGATAAGATGCAGGACGTGCTGGCATCGCTGGCCGCCGTGCTGGACGAAGAGCAGCAGCAGCTTTCAACCGGCAACATTGACAGTAATCTGTTGCAGCGCATCACCGAAGATAAAGGTGCCCTGCTCAGTACGCTGAATTATCTGGATGAGATGCGTCGTGCCGCCGAGCAGAGTCAGGCGACCGCCGCACCCTATCGTGGTCAGAATGAGATGGCGCGCCGCTGGGAGACGATCCAGCAGCACACCCGCCGTTTGCAGGATGCGAATGTGCACAATGGCCTGTTGCTGCAACATCAGTTGCGCTATACCGAGCAGGCGCTTGAGGTGTTGCGGCCACATCAGACCCAGGCGTTCTATGGCCCCGATGGCCGGGGTAAAGGCCAGACAACCTTAAGCCGCAAAGCCTGAACCGGCGAAATGCGTAAAAAAAATCCCGCCTGGTGCGGGATTTTTGCTTTTCAGTGACGCTGCGCTCTGCGTTATACCAGGGTGCGCCGCGCATAGTCGCGCAGCCGGAATCCCAGCAGGCCCAGCGCCAGGAAATAGGCCCCGCCACCCACCGCGCAGACCGCCGCCAGACGCAGCAGACGCCACAGCATTGAACCCTGCTGCCAGTCCGGCATCCAGTGCAGCATGGCAAACAGCGCGGCAGCCATTATCACCACCGCGATCAGCAGGCGGATCAGAAAACCGGCCCAGCCCGGCTGCGGGATAAAGATCTTTCTTTTACGCAGCTGCCAGTAGAGCAGCGCGGCATTGAGACAGGCCGCCAGCCCGATCGACAGAGAGAGACCGGCATGCTTCAGCGGGCCAATAAACGCCAGGTTCATCACCTGCGTCATGATCAGCGTGATGATGGCGATTTTCACCGGGGTTTTAATGTCCTGACGCGAATAGAAGCCCGGTGCCAGCACCTTGACCACAATCAGCCCCATCAAGCCAACAGAGTAGGCGACCAGCGCACGCTGGGTCATCGCCGCATCAAAGGCGGTGAATTTACCATACTGGAACAGCGCTACGGTCAGCGGGCCGGAGAGCATGCCCAGCGCCACGGCGCTGGGCAGCGCCAGCAGAAAGCAGAGGCGCAGCCCCCAGTCCATCAGCCGTGAATACTCATCATGGTTGCCGCTGGCGAAACTTTTTGCCAGCGACGGCAACAGAATGGTGCCCAGCGCCACGCCCAGCACCCCGGACGGGAACTCCATCAGGCGGTCAGCGTAGTACATCCAGGAAACCGATCCTGACACCAGGAAGGAGGCGAAAATGGTGTTGATAATCAGTGAAATCTGGCTGACCGAGACGCCAAGGATCGCCGGACCCATCTGACGCATCACCCGCCAGACGCCCGCGTCTCGCAGATTGAGGCGCGGCAGCACCAGCATACCGAGCTTCTTCAGGTGCGGCAGCTGATAGCCGAGTTGCAGCACGCCACCCGCCACCACCGCCCAGGCCAGCGCCATAACCGGCGGGTGAAAGTGCGGCGCGGCAAACAGCGCGAAACCGATCATGCTGACGTTGAGCAGGGTCGGCGCGAACGCCGGCACCGAAAAGCGGTTCCAGGTGTTGAGCACCGCGCCCGCCAGCGACGCCAGCGAAATCAGCATGATATAGGGGAAAGTGACCCGCAGCAGCGAACTGGTCAGCGCGAACTTGTCGGCGCTGTCGGCAAAGCCAGGCGCGGTGACCATGATAACCCAGGGCGCGGCGATCATGCCCGCCACCGTGACCAGCGCCAGCGCCAGCGTCAGCAGACCGGAGACATAGGCGAGGAACAGCCGCGTCGCCTCTTCGCCTTGCTTACTTTTATATTCAGCCAGGATCGGCACAAAGGCCTGAGAGAACGCGCCTTCGGCAAAAATACGCCGCAGCAGATTGGGAAGTTTAAAGGCGACAAAGAACGCATCGGTCGCCATTCCGGCACCAAACACCCGCGCCACGATGGCGTCACGGGCAAAGCCCAGTACGCGGGAAAACAGGGTCATCGAACTGACCGCTGCCAGCGATTTCAACAAATTCATAATTGACGGCGCATCCTGAAAAGAATCGGCAAAATAGAGAATTAGCGCGGGCACCTGAGGGGTGCCCGGCGACAGTCTACTGCCACAATGGGAAATGACCAGCCCGGAGTGTTACAAGGCGTTATTCCTGCGTCGCGTCACGCCACAGTTTTTCCACCACCCACTGCGCCATCAGCGCCTGTTCCCCGCTGGTTTCAGGCTTCGTCTGATTTTGTACACAGGTGATGAAATGGTGCGCCGCGCCGCTGAAACCACGCTGTGCCAGGTGGCTCTGCCAGGCGGGCGGTGGGACGCTCAGCAGGCCGTTACCGCGCTCCTCCTGCCAGTCACGCATCTCGCTGATGTCGATGCATCTCCCCGCGCCTACCGCGCTGACCCGCTCACGCTGGCTGCCAGCGCGCCGGTGCATACTGGTGGTGATCGACAGGCCATCAACTGAAAAATGATGCTCTGCGTAGAGCATCTGGCCGTGCTCGTTGGTGTCGATGCGCCCTTCAACATGGTGGAAGCGCTTGCCGCCCAGCCAGAGCGCGGTGTCCACCACATGCAGATAGTCATCGAGCAGGGTAAAGCGCAGATCCTGCGGGCCGACGCTATCGCTACGATGCTTTTCGATGCGCAGCGAGGCGATGCCGCTCATCTCCGCCCGTAGTTGCTGATAGCTCGGGGCAAAACGCCGGTTAAACGCCACCATCAGTGTGCGCTGACGCTTCTCTGCCAGCGCCACCAGCGTTTCGGCCTGCTCCAGGGTCTCCGCCAGCGGCTTATCGACGCAGACCTCTTTTCCCGCCAGCAACAGCGCCCTGACCACCTCAAAATGGCTGGCGGTGCTGCTGTGGACGAAGACCGCGTCACAGGCGGCGGCCAGCGCATCCAGTGAATCAAAGCAGCGGATACGATAGCTGTCGCAGAGGGGCCGGGCTTTCGCCTGATTAGGCGAAAAAGCCCCCACCAGCGTCCAGTCCGTCGCCGCCGACAGCACCGGCAGCCACGCTTTCTGCGCAATGCCACCTAATCCCACCATGCCAATACGTAATCTCATCTCAGCGCTCCGGTTGCAGCAGTTGGGTCAGTTGTGCCTGAAGCTCAGCCACCTGCTGCTCCAGCAGAGCAACGCGCGCCGTCAGATCGCCCTGCTCGTCCGGTGCCTCCGCGGTCTGCGGCTGATCGCTTTCATCGCCCAGCTGGTGCATAAAGCGGCTTTCGCGCCGGCCAGGTTCACGCGCCAGACGGATCACCCGCGCACTGTCGTCACGCTGCATCAGGCTCTCCAGCGTCTGCTCCACTTCGCTGACGTCGCTGAACTCATGCAGACGACCGCTGCGGGTACGCAGCTCACCGGGGGTCTGCGGACCGCGTAACATCAGCAGGGTCAGCACCGCCACTTCCGCACTGTTGAGCTTCAGCGCGCCAAAAGCGGAATTACAGAAGCGCTGCTCAAACTTCACCACCCGCTGGCCCGCTGCGCTGCTGGCGGTGACCAGATGGCGCTTCTCCAGCTGATCGAGCTGATCCTGAACCGCGCTTTCGCTGAGGCTCATCACCGGCTCTCGGTTTGACTTCTGGTTACAGGCGCTGACCACGCCGTTGAGTGACAGTGGATATTGCTCCGGCGTGGTGACCTGCTTCTCCAGCAGGCAGCCCAGCACCCGCAGCGCCTGCGGCGATAAAGCCATTTTCATGCTCGCATCCTCGTTATTGTCCACGCCGGTCAGGCGTCCATTCCCGCTGGGTTAAGGCGGTCAGGACGTGATCCTGCCAGCGCCCGTTGATCAGCAGATAATCTTTGGCGTAACCCTCTTTTTCAAAGCCGAGCCGCGCCAGCAAATCGCCGCTGCGCTGATTATGCGGCATGTAGTTCGCCATGATGCGGTGAATATGTTGCTGGCGCTGCATATAGCGGATAGCGGACTGCAACGCCTCGAACATCAGCCCCTGGCCCTGCCACTTCTCCCCGAGGGAATAGCCGAGATAGCAGGCGTGAAAGGAGCCGCGCAGCACGTTGCTGAAGTTCGCCACGCCGCGCACTTCGGTTTCTTCAGGGTCCATTAAAATGAAATAGAAGGCTGAGCCCTGCTTATGCATATCGGTAATCAGCCCGAGCCGCGCCTGCCAGCCTGAGGGGTAGCAGTGGCTCTCATCACGCACCGGCTCCCACGGTTTTAAAAACTGACGGTTTTCCGCGTAGTAATCGGCCATCCGCCAGGCATCACGCTCATGAACCAGACGGACCACCAGCCGATCGGTGGTTAATCGCACCCTGGGCGCGGCAGAACGATAGCCAAACATCCTGACTCCTGAAATCAAAGGCTGATAAAGCCGAGCCGTTATAACCCTGCGTTAACTATAACCGCGGCCCCTGCTGCGGTAAAACGTTACCGCTCTTTACCGCGCAAAGACCTTGATTTTGCTCCGCTATCCCCCGGTCATGGCCCGCGCGCCGTCCTGCATCCGGCGTGCCGGGTTTGCCCTGTCTGTTAATCTCTTCCATACTTTTTGCGAGCCCGAAAACAGGATGAATTGATTCATTCTGTTAAATAAAGGAGATCAGGATGAAGCTGTATATCTATGAGCACTGCCCTTTCTGCGTGAAAGCGCGAATGATTTTCGGCCTGAAGAATTTACCGGTTGAGCTGGTGGTGATGCTCAATGACGATGAAGAGACCCCGAAGAGATTGATCGGGCAGAAGATGGCGCCGATCCTGCAAAAACAGGATGGCAGTGCGATGCCGGAGAGCATGGAGATCGTCCACTATGTCGATCGGCTGGCGGGTGAGCCGCTGATCACCGGCGCGCTGAATCCAGCCATTGGTGAGTGGCTGCGCCACATGAACAGCTATGTCAATAAACTGCTGCTGCCGCGCATCGCGGAAGCCGGGTTCGCCGAATTCGCCACGCCTGAAGCACGGGACTATTTCCGCACGAAAAAGCAGGCCAGCATTGGCGACTTCGCGGAACTGAAAACGCATGCGCCAGGCCTGATCAAAAAAGTCAGCGACGATCTGCGCAAGCTCGACCGGTTGATCGTCCAGCCCAACGCGGTCAACGGCGAACTGTCAGAAGATGATTTCAATCTCTTCCCGCTGTTGCGCTCGCTGACCCTGGTCACCGGCATCGACTGGCCGAGCCGGGTCGCCGACTATCGCGATAACATGGCCAAACAGACCCAGGTCAATCTGCTCTCTTCTTTCACCCCTTAACCCCCGCTCAGATGAGAGACGCTGCGGCGTTTCTCATCCCTTTCCTGATGACACCCGCAGCGCATTCAGGCACGCTATGCCCTGTTTAATGACCCCGTTATTCAGGATAAACCACGATGAAAAAGGTATTTTTCGGCCTGACCGCCCTGCTGTTCGCGCTGTTGCTGAGTGGCTGTAATCAACTGACGCAGTACACCATCAGCGAGCAGGAAGTGAATCAGGCGCTGCAAAAGCACAATAACTATGAGAAAGATATTGGCGTTTCCGGGCTGGTTAACGCGCATATTGTGCTGAATAACCTCACCAGCCAGATTGGCCGTGAAGAGCCAGGTAAAGTGACCCTCTCCGGCGATGCGAAAATCAGCGTCACCTCGTTATTTGGCCCGCAGCAGGCGGATATGCAGCTAAAGATGCGCGCTCAGCCAGTCTACGATCGACAACAGGGCGCTATCTATCTGCGCGATCTGGAGATTGTCGATGCGCAGGTCACGCCACAAAAAATGGACGCGATCATGAAAACGCTGACGCCCTACCTCAATCAGTCGCTGAAAAGCTATTTTGATCAAAAGCCCGCTTACCTGCTCAGCGCCGATCGCAGCAAAGCCGAGTCGCTGGCAAAGAAATTTGCCAAAGGGCTGGAAGTGAAGCCTGGCGAACTGGTTATCCCCTTTACCGGGTAAGGCTTTCCGCGCCTGCGGGCGCGGATTTTCACCGCCCGCGTAAAAAGCAGGTGCAAACGGTTGCCTGAATCCTTATGCTTAGACCCCGGCCTGAACACGCCCCCCGTTTCCTTTCTGCCGGAGCTTCACTGATGACAGCACAACCTCAGCAACTGACCTTTCGCCGCCCTGACGACTGGCATATTCACCTGCGCGATGATGAGATGCTTAAAACCGTCCTGCCCTATACCAGCGCAGTGAACGGCCGGGCCATCGTGATGCCTAATCTGGTGCCCCCAGTGACCAGCGTCGCTGCCGGTGAAGCCTATCGCGATCGCATCCGGGCGGCCCTGCCCGCTGACCACGCCTTTACCCCGCTGATGACCTGTTATCTGACCGACTCGCTCGATCCTGATGAGCTGGAGCGCGGCTTCAGCACCGGGCTGTTTACCGCCGCGAAGCTCTATCCGGCCCACGCCACCACCAACTCCAGCCACGGCGTCACTCATATCGCCGCCATCGCCCGCGTGCTGGAGCGGATGCAAAAGCTCGGGATGCCGCTGCTGATCCACGGTGAAGTGACCGACGCGCATATCGACATTTTTGACCGGGAAGCACGCTTTATTGACACCGTGATGGTGCCGCTGCGTCAGCAGTTTCCGGCGCTGAAAGTGGTGATGGAGCATATCACCACCCAGGACGCCGCTGAGTATGTCGCTGCCGCGGATGAGACGCTGGGCGCAACCATCACGCCACAGCATCTGATGTTTAACCGCAACCACATGCTGGTCGGCGGCATCCGTCCCCACCTCTACTGCCTGCCGATTCTCAAACGCAATGTGCATCAGGAGGCGCTGCGTAAAGTGGTGGCGAGCGGTCATCCGCGCTTCTTCCTCGGCACCGATACCGCCCCTCATCTGCAACATCTCAAAGAGGCGAGCTGCGGCTGCGCCGGGGTGTTTAATGCGCCGACCTCGCTGCCCGCCTACGCCACGGTGTTTGAGGAGCTGAATGCGCTGGAACACCTGGAAGCGTTCTGCTCTGAAAATGGGCCGCGCTTTTATGGCCTGCCGCTGAATGAGGGCACCATTACGCTGGTGCGTGAAGCCTGGCAGGTGCCGGATCAGATCGCGCTCGGCAGCCACGCCCTGGTGCCATTCCTGGCCGGTGAAACGCTGAACTGGCGTATTGCATAATTTCGCTTGCCTCCGGCCGACTGATACTGTAAATATATACAGTATCTTAACCGGAGGCTCTTATGCGTGTTGAAATTACCGTATCGAATACCCGACCGCTTCCTGCTGGCGCGATTGAAGCGTTAAGCGACGAACTGTCGCGCCGCATTGATGAACAGTTTCCTGACACGACCAATCACGTCAAAGTACGTTATGCCAGTGCCAATAATCTCAGCGTGCTGGGCGGTGGAAAAGAGACGCGCGACCAGATCAGCGAAATCCTGCAACAGACATGGGAAAGCGCAGACGACTGGTTTATTACCGATTAACCGCCACTGAGCAGTTTTTTGCCGGGTTTCGCCACCCGGTTTTTTTATCCCTCTCTCCTGCCCGCGCTTCCCCCTTTCTGCATCTGGACTCTTCATGATCGATGACCTATTCTTGCGATCGTCCCGCATAACTGGAGGTGCGACACCATGACCACTGATAAACCGGAAGAGGCGATGACCTTTGGTGAGCTGTTAGCCCTGATCGCCGACCAGCAGCGTCGTTTAACGGTGCTGGAAAATGCCTTTTCCAGTCTGATTTTCTGTCTTGACGATCGCGCCAGTCAGCTGCTGGTGCACAATCTGTCGCTGGAAGCCCAGAATCAAAACCATGATGAACAGCTACAGCAGCATTTTGCCCGTCTGGCCGAAACGTTACAAAAGCGCGGTGGCGGCATGGTGTCGGAGAGCCCGACCCGCTGAATCCGCCCGCCGTTTTTGCCTGCCGTCTGATCGGTGAGAAAAATGCCTGGCCATCAGGCATTTTATTTTTCAACTCCCGCCTTTCAAACTCAAATATTCTGTGAGAAGCTGACTCACGGCATCTTTTAAACAGTGACTGACCCGTTTACTGTTATAATTATTTCGCTATTGGAATAAAAAAGCCGCATTGAACCTCATCATGCACTTCGTTTAACGAGTAATAAGGAGGTTATAATGGACAGAAGCAAAGACGTTATTCAGACCCATCCACTGGTGGGCTGGGACATCAGTACTGTTGACAGCTATGACGCCATGATGATCCGCCTGCACTCTTTATCGTCGCAGGATCAGAAAGAAGAAGAAGCGGATGTCGGTCCGACCTACTGGCTGACAACGGATGTGGCAAGGCAATTTATCTCGATCCTCGAAGCGGGCATCGCGAAGATAGAATCAGCCGAGCAGATAGAAAGACTCCTCAGTAAGCATTGATTCCTGCCGCATCAAAGAGGCACCCCAAGGGGTGCCTTTTTCGTTTCTGTTCTGTATGCTTTTGATTATCTGTCTCTTTCAGGAGCGTGGTTACTATGGTTTATGATCTTATTGTGGTGGGCAGCGGCTCTGTAGGCGCGGCGGCGGGCTACTATGCCACCCAGGCGGGGCTGTCGGTGCTGATGATCGACAGCGCCCACCCTCCCCATAATCAGGGCACCCATCACGGCGAGAGCCGGCTGATCCGGCACGCCTATGGCGAGGGCGAACGCTATGTACCGCTGGTGCTGCGCGCTCAGACGCTGTGGGATGAACTGGAGCAGCGCGCCGGTGAACGCATCATGCATCGCAGCGGCGTGCTTAACCTCGCGCCGCAGCCATCGCCGTTTATTCAGAACGTCATCGACAGCGCCGCCCGCTGGCAGCTCAACGTAGAGGTGATGCAGGCCGATGAGGTGCGTCAGCGCTGGCCGCAGATCAACGTGCCGGAGGGCTATCTGGGGGTGTTTGAGCCGGAGTCGGGCTATCTGAAATGTGAGCAGGCGGTGCGCAGCTGGATCGAGCTGGCGGAAAAGGCGGGCTGTGCGCAGTTATTTAACTGCCCGGTCTCTGCGCTTGGCCGCGACGGGGAGTTACAGCAGGTCACCACCCTGGATGGCATCTATCGCGGTCGCAAACTGTTGATCAGCGCCGGCACCTGGGTCAGCCAGCTGGTCCCCAACCTGCCAGTCGCCCCTACCCGCAAGGTTTTTGCCTGGTATCAGGCGGATGGCCGCTACAGCGAGAACAATAAGTTTCCCGGCTTTACCGTGGAGATGGCGGATGGCAGCCAGTTTTATGGCTTCCCGGCGGATAACAACGCGCTCAAGGTGGGGCGTCATGATGGCGGACAGTTGATGCAGCGGCCTGAAGATCGCAAACCTTTTGGCACGGTGGCCGCCGATGGTAGCGAAGCCTTTGGTTTCCTGCGGCAGTTTTTACCGGGGGTAGGCGTCTGTCTGCATGGCGAAGCCTGTAGCTACGATTTCAGTCCCGATGAGGACTTTATTATCGACACTCTGCCAGATGAGCCGAATCGGTTAGTGATTACCGGCCTCAGCGGACACGGCTTCAAATTCGCCAGCGTGTTAGGCGAGCTGGCGACAGAGTTCGCTCAGGATAAACCCTTCTCTTTCGACCTGACGCCCTTCCGGCTCTCCCGCTTCTGACCGGCGGTGCGGGTGGTCCGCTATGGCCACCCGCACCGGTAACGTCAGCTTAGCGCCTGAAAGCGATCGCTGCGGGTTACGACTCTTTTTTCTGAGGCGCAGGAATGGTCATGTTTAATAAGCCACGCGACTTATTAAAGATTTTATTGCCATTCTCACGTCCGGCCCGGCGCGCGCGCTGCTCCTCCGGCGACAGCTTTGCCTCTTCCTGACAGAGCGGGCTACAGCAGTGCTCAAACTTTTCAGCGCAGCTTTTGCACTGAATAAACAGCAGATGACAGCCGTCGTTCACGCAGTTGACGTGGGTATCGCAGGGTTCACCACACTGATGGCAGTTCGACAGCACATCGTCGGAAATACGCTCCCCCATCCGCTCATCAAAGACAAAGTTTTTGCCTTTGAATCGCACCGGCAAGCCCTGCTCGCGCGCGCGGCGGGCATATTCGATAATCCCGCCCTCAACGTGATAGACATCTTCAAAGCCGTTGTGCCGCATCCAGGCACTGGCTTTTTCACAGCGGATCCCGCCGGTGCAGTACATCACAATCTTTTTGTCTTTCTGATCCTGCAACATATCAACCGCCATCGGCAGCTGATCGCGGAAGGTGTCAGCCGGCACCTCCAGCGCGTTGTCAAAGTGACCCACTTCATATTCGTAGTGGTTACGCATATCCACAAACAGCGCGTCGGGATCGTCCAGCATGGCGTTAACTTCGTCAGCTTTAAGGTAGCGACCCACATCGCTGGCATCGAAAGTCTCATCCTCAATGCCATCCGCCACAATGCGATCGCGCACTTTCAGACGCAGCACCCAGAACGATTTCCCATCATCATCCAGCGCGATATTCATCCGCAGATTGTTGAGTGCCGGATCGAAGCCATAAAGAAACGATTTCATCTTTTCATACTGGCTGGCTGGCACGCTGATCTGGGCGTTGATCCCCTCATGGGCCACATAGACGCGGCCAAACACCTTAAGCGCGGTCAGCCCGGTATAGAGCGCATCGCGAAAGGCTTTGGGATCGGCAATCTGGAAATATTTATAAAAAGAGACCGTGGTGCGCGGCTCGGTTTCAGCCAGCATGCGCGCCTTCAGCTCTTTATTGGAAACGAGGTTGTGTAACACTGGCATGGTGTTCGTCCTGTTATCAATAGAAGAAATTTAGCGCGCACATGATACCTGATTTAAACCGGATGCAAAGGCCAGCGGCGGATTTGCCCGCCTGTTGCGTTTTTTTTCAGCAATGGCCGCCGGTTTAGCTCTTCCTCTCCCGGCCCCACACGTCAGCGATATTTAAGCGCGCGTTAAAAACTGGCACAATGGCGAAAATTAACGAGCTATCAGCACCGCAGGGTGCGCGACGCAGGAAAATACGATTTCACATGACCCAGTTGCCTCAGTTTTCACGAGAACTGCTTCACCCGCGCTATTGGTTAACCTGGCTGGGTGTCATTTCACTTTATCTTTTGGTGCTACTTCCCTATCCGCTGCTCTATGTTCTTGGCTGTAATATTGGCCGTATCG
This sequence comes from Pantoea sp. C2G6, assembly GCF_051336815.1. Classification (NCBI taxonomy): domain Bacteria; kingdom Pseudomonadati; phylum Pseudomonadota; class Gammaproteobacteria; order Enterobacterales; family Erwiniaceae; genus Pantoea; species Pantoea sp. C2G6. The sequence continues at coordinate 292,868 of NZ_JBGMNJ010000001.1, read as the reverse complement.
GTATGCGCTTTATGAAACGCCGCGTCAGCATCGCCCGGCGTAATCTGGAATTAAGTTTTCCCGATATGCCGATAAACGAACGTGAATCGATGGTTAAGCACAATTTTGAATCTGTTGGCATGGGGCTGATTGAAACCGGTATGGCCTGGTTCTGGCCGGACTGGCGCATCAATAAATGGCACAAGCCGTCGGGTCTGGAACACATTCAGCAGGCGCGTGACAGCCAGCGTGGCGTGCTGTTGATTGGTATGCACTTTCTGACGCTGGAGATTGGCGCGCGCATGTTCGGCATCCACAACCCCGGCATTGGCGTTTATCGCCCCAACGACAACAAGCTGATTGACTGGTTACAGGTCAAAGGCCGGATGCGTTCGAATAAAAGCATGATCGATCGTAAAGATCTCAAAGGGATGATCCGCGCGCTGAAGCACGGCGATATTATCTGGTATGCCCCCGATCACGATTATGGTCCACGCAGCAGCGTGTTTGCCCCCTTTTTCGCGGTGGAGAAAGCTGCGACCACCATCGGCACTCACCTGCTGATCCGCACCGGGAAACCGGCGGTCATCCCTTTTGTGCCGCGCCGCCTGCCGCATGGCCGTGGCTATGAACTGATGATATTGCCTGATATTAGCGCGGAATTTACGCTGGAGAGCGAACAGGTAACCGCCGAGCGAATGAATAAAGTGGTTGAAGAGGGGGTATTACTGGCTCCTGAACAGTATATGTGGCTGCACCGCCGCTTTAAAACCCGCCCGGAAGGCGAACCATCCCGCTATTAATCATGCTGCGCCAACGGGAGGGAACCCGTTTAGCGCTGCTGCCGCTCCGGTTTACTGTTAAATAAATCAGTCATCCTGCCAGATGTACTCCGATCGCAACTGATTATCGGGCCACAGATTAATTAGCCACCCAACAATCTGCCGCGGTTTTACGCTTTTTAAATCAGTGACGCTAATCGATAAAGAGACTTTCATCGGGCTTAGCGCCGGTTTCGCGCAGAATAAAATTTATATGCTTCACTGTTTCAATCGCCTGTTTTAATTACCGCTGGTGCTGATTATTCGCCTTTCCAGGGCTATTCCTATTTAGCAGGGCTTAATGATTTCCGCGCGCTTATGTATCCGCTAAAATTAACTTATTTTACAAGCAATTGTCCTGGTTTTTCCGGTCATATTACTTTTTACATAAATTTAACAGACCGATAGAGCGTTATGGCATTTGAAGAGCCTGCCGCTTATCGGTACTTTCATTCGGGACCGTCAGACCCTTAATAACTCTGACACTATTATAAAAAAATCTGGCACACAGCAAACCTCCGCGGGGATCCATAATATGAACAAAGGTCTCTACTATTATGTGACAATCACAACCGATCAGGATAATTACCACTTTCTTCATCGCAAAGGATGCAAACGAATGCCCGAAAAGGAAAACCTGATCTTTATCGGCACCTTATATAATTTAAGTCAGGCGCTTTCGATAGCCCGGATTAATTTTAAAAAAGTTAAACCCTGTATAAAGTGCTGCATTCGTTACGCGGCACCGGCGATGGCCGAATCGGTGCAGCCGGTTCTGCATTTCCCGCAAAAAACACACTAGCCCGGCCTGGCGGGAAATGGTTTATTTCCCGCCAATCGCATCACCCTGCCCTTTCCCTCCCCCAGATTTCGTCTATTCTTCACTGAAATCAACTAAACCCGGTAAGGAGAAGAGCGATGAGCATGTACAGTACTTTAGAGGAAGCGATTGATGCTGCACGTGAAGAGTTTCTCGCTAACCACCCCGAAACAGAGGAAGGGGATGCGTCAATCAGCCAGTTTGGCCTGCAAAAGTATGTGATGCAGGATGGCGACATCATGTGGCAGGCGGAGTTTCTGGTTGATGAAGGGGATGCGGGCGAATGTCTGCCTTTCCGCAGCGGCGAAGGCGCACAGGCTATTTTTGATGGTGACTTCGACGAAGTGGAACTGCGTCAGGAGTGGCTGGCGGAGAACACCCTGCATGAGTGGGACGACGGTGAGTTTCAGCTGGAGCCGCCGCTGGACACTGAAGAAGGTGCAGCCGCCGCCCAGGAGTGGGAAGATGATAACAGCGACTCCGATCGCAGTTATTCGTAAGGACCGTGACTGGCATCCACTGGCAACAGCAGGGTGTCAACCACCAGCGACAGCGGCAGATCGAGGATAGTAAAGATCCGCCAGCCACTGTCGCGCACATCCCACTGCACGCCCGGATAGTATTGATTACCGTGCCCCTGACCGGGCACGGTGCGACTGATAATACTGCCGCATCCGCTTAAGCAGATCACCGCCAGCGCAATAACCGCCGCTTTAAAAACGCCTTTCACCACAGAGATCCGCCATAAAAACCATTGATACCGTCATACGCGCTGGGCGCTGACCGCCAGAGAACCGGTTATACCCTGAGACTGAGGTTGCTCAACCAATAAAAAAGCGGCATCGCTGCCGCTTTTTTCAGATTACGCTTTTACAGCCAGCGCCTCAGGGTTAAGCGAGAGTTTCTGATAACTCTCTACCCACTGATGATACTTCTCCGCATTTTCCCACAACCGGGTATGGACACGGGCCAGCACCACCGGATCGCTGATCAGTTGCAGACGCTGCTCGCGATTCAGTTTCTCCGGCGTATCGCTCAGCGCCTGATCGACACGACGATCGCGCGCATAGTCCAGCAGCTGACTCTGCTTGTGACGCGACGTTGCCAGCGCGGTCGCCAGCGCGTTGAAGGCCGGATGGAACAGCGCATGCATAAAGCCATTCTCCAGCGCGCGCGCGCGGTTCAGCTCTACGTAGCGATCGGTATCGACCAGCTCCTGCGGCGGTGAGTACTCTTCCGGGATCAGGAACAGCTTCGCTCTCTTGCTTTTAAGGCCCAGCGTCGCGCGACTCGACATCACCGAGACAAACGGCGACAGGATCAGTGAGAAGACAATCGGGGCCAGCCACCACAGGAAGTTAAGATCCAGCAGTCCCATACCTACCGCCCACACCAGACCCAGTGCCATCTGTGAACCGTGACGTTTAAACGCCTCGCTCCACGGCGTGGCATCGTCATCACGCTGCGGGGAGTTCCACACTACTTCCCAGCCGAGGAAGGCGCTGACCACAAACACCGTATGGAACAGCATACGCACCGGGGCCAGCAGCACCGAGAACAGCGTTTCCAGCACGAGAGAGGCCAGCAGACGCAGTGGCCCACCGTAGGCTTTTGATCCTTTAAACCAGATCAACACCACACTCAGCATCTTCGGCAGGAACAACAGCACCATGGTGGTCGAGAAGAGCGCTATCGCCAGTTCTGGTCGCCACTGTGGCCAGACCGGGAACAGCTGCCGCGGTTGCAGGAAGTAGGTCGGCTCCATCAGCGTATGCACCACCTGCAAGGCGGTAGAGAGCGCCAGGAACAGGAACCACAGCGGCGCCGAAAGGTAGGACATCACACCGGTCAGGAACACCGCACGGTGAACCGGGTGCATCCCTTTTACCAGGAACAGGCGGAAGTTCATCAGGTTGCCGTGACACCAGCGGCGGTCACGCTTCAGCTCATCCAGCAGGTTCGGTGGCAGCTCTTCATAAGAGCCCGGCAGGTCGTAGGCAATCCAGACGCCCCAGCCGGCACGACGCATCAGCGCCGCTTCGACGAAGTCATGGGACATGATCGAACCGGCAAAGGAGCCCTCGCCCGGTAATGGCGCCAGCGCACAGTGCTCAATAAAAGGTTTCACGCGGATTATCGCGTTGTGACCCCAGTAGTGAGACTCGCCCAGCTGCCAGAAGTGCAGACCGGCGGTAAACAGCGGACCGTAGACGCGGGTCGCGAACTGCTGACAGCGCGCATAGAGCGTATCCATCCCCGACGCTTTCGGTGACGACTGAATGATCCCGGCGTTTGGGTTGGCCTCCATCATGCGCACCAGACCGGTGAGACACTCGCCGCTCATCACGCTATCGGCGTCCAGCACCACCATGTAGCTGTAGTTGCTGCCCCAGCGACGACAGAAATCATCGATGTTACCGCTTTTACGCTTCACGCGACGGCGACGACGGCGATAGAAAATCTTGCCAGCGCCACCCACATCCCGCACCAGCTCCATCCAGGCTTTCTGTTCGGCAATGGCAATATCCGCATCGTAGCTGTCGCTGAGGATGTAGACGTCGAAGTGTTCGGCGTTACCGGTGCGGACCACTGACTCCCAGGTGGCGCGCAGACCGGCGTAAACACGCTCAACATCTTCATTACAGATCGGCATAATCAGCGCGGTACGGTGCGCCGGATTAAGCGGCTCATCACCCACGGTTGAGTAGGAAATGCTGTATTTATCCCGGCCAATCAGCAGTTGCAGGAAGCCCATCAGCGCGGTCCAGAAACCGGCTGAGACCCAGCAGAAGAGAATGGCGAACAGGAACAGGATACCGGTCTGCAACACATAGGGCAGGATCTGCATCACTGACTGCTGCCAGTTCTGATTGATCATCTCCATCGGGTCCAGCAGGGTCCAGCCCTGATACGGCAGAATGCTCTTCATGTACCAGGTGGCGACCACCGTCTGGAAAATGGTGAGGATCAGCAGGATGTAGCGACGAATCGAACCGACATGACGCCACTTCTCTTCAGCCCGCTGCTCTTCCGCATTGGCGTAACGCGGCACCGATTTACGGCCACGCAGTGAGTCCCAGGCACGGGCGACCGGGTTGGTACGCCAGGCTTCCGGGAACATCAGTGAGCGTTTAACCTTCGGCATCGCCTTCAGCGTGGTGCGGTCAAGGTCATCTTTACCCAGCTGCTGACCATTGGCCAGCGAGTCGGGCCACGCCATCTTCACCCGCGATGAGACCGACTTTAACGGCGCATCATCGGGACGGTCGCTGGCGGCGACATCATTGCCCAGTTGATCGTGAATGAAGTGAAACGCCCCGGCGCTCTGCAAAGATGCGCTCAGACGGGCTTTCCCTGCCGCATCCAGCGGCAGAGATTCCACATAACGTTGAGGTGTAAAAGTCGATTTATTCATTGGCAGGTAACTGATAGCTCCAGGTTTCCGTCAATGTCTTGTCGCCGCTAACCAGCGCCGCACGCATTTCCGTCGGCTGCTTGGTATCTTTCACACGCAGACGCAACACCAGACGCCAGCCTTTGTTGACCGGGTTATAACGTACGCTCTGCTCAACCACATCGGCGTTTTTACCCACGCTGACCTGCGGTGCCACCTGACTGTTTTCCGCCATCTTGCTCATGTCTTTACCCACGAAGTCGATGGTGAAAGCCACGGTGCCATCCGGCTGACGCACCAGATTAGACTGCTTCACATCACCCGCTGAACGCAGGGTATTTTTAACCCAGGCGACATCATCGGAATGCAGCTGGTTTTCGTCGCGTGAGAAGTGCAGACGATATTTGAAGTTCATCTCTTTGCCAGGTTCTGGCAAGGTTTCCGGCGTCCAGAACGCGACGATATTGTCGTTGGTTTCGTCCGCCGTCGGGATCTCAACCAGTTCAACCCGCCCTTTACCCCAGTCGCCCAATGGCTCAACCCAGCCACTTGGACGCAGGTCATAGCGATCGTCGAGATCCTGATAGTTGCTGAAGTCACGCCCGCGCTGCAACAGACCAAAGCCTTTCGGGTTCTCGATGGTGTAGGTGCTCACCGCCAGATGGCGCGGGTTGTTGAGCGGACGCCAGATCCACTCACCGTTACCGCTGTGGATTGAGAGACCGTCAGAGTCGTGCAGCGCCGGACGGAAATTGTTCACCGTCGAGGGCTGATTCTGACCAAACAGGAACATGCTGGTCAGCGGTGCCACACCCAGTTTGCCGACGTTGTCACGCAGGTAAACCTTCGACTGCACATCCACCGTCGAGTCCTGACCCGGATGCAGCACAAAGCGATACGCACCCGCGGCGCGTGGCGAATCGAGCAGTGCATAGATCACCAACTGTTTATCCTGTGGCTTCGGACGCTGGATCCAGAACTCTTTAAAGCGTGGGAACTCTTCGCCAGACGGCAGCGCCGTGTCGATAGCCAGACCGCGCGCAGACAGGCCATAGACCTGACCGGCACCGATCACCCGGAAATAGCTGGCACCGAGGAAGCTGGCGATCTCATCATCTTTTTTACCCTTGCTGTTCAGCGGATAAAGGACTTTGAAACCGGCAAAGCCAAGGTTTTTCACCGCCTCAGCATCATGTTTCACATTGCCGAAATTGAAATAGTCGGGGCTGTATTTAATCTCACGCACCGCGCTGGCGGTCACTTCGTTGATCTGCACCGGGGTATCGAAGTACATCCCCTGATGATAAAACTCCAGTTTGAATGGTGTGCGCAGTTTGCCCCAGTACGCTTTATCGTGGTTAAACTGGATCTGCTGGTAGTCAGCAAATTTCATTTCACGAAATTGAGAGGGTAAATTGCTTTTCGGCGCTTCGAAGCTTTTCCCTGCCAACGCTTTGGCTTGCCTGGCAACATCGTCGATGTTAAACGCCCAGCTGTTATTGGCGTATAACGCCAGCAGAACCGCAGTACCAATCCAGCGTACCTTCATCAGTCCGGCTTTATTTTTTTCTTTAGTCAGCACATCCCCCCCTTTCGTGTGCTTAAATCAAACCCGCTTATCTTAAAGGATTATTCGGTTTTCCGACAGCTTATGCGCAACAATGTTCCCGCATTTCGTCAGGCTTAAACCCGCTTTTAGGACAATTAGACACTACGGATTCCACTGATAGTATACCTTGTTTATCACAGGTAGAATTTTACCCGAGCATAATCCGGTTTCAGGGTGAAACCGGTCGAACGTACTAACGAACTGGAACTTTATGAGTACAGCAAAACCTGAACGTGAATATTTCCTCGACTCCATCCGGGCGTATCTGATGTTACTGGGGGTGCCGTTTCACGTCTCCCTCATCTACTCCACGCAGAAATGGGCGGTTAACAGTCACGACGCCTCGTTATGGCTGACGCTGTTCAACGATTTTATTCATGCGTTTCGTATGCAGGTCTTTTTTGTCATTTCGGGTTACTTCTCCTACATGCTCTATCTGCGCTATCAGCCACGCCGCTTCCTGAAGGTGCGGCTGGAGCGCGTCGGTATCCCGCTGCTGACCGCCATACCGCTGATTACGCTGCCGCAATTTTTCATGCTGAAAGCCTGGACAGACAAGCTGGCGGAGTGGCCCCGCTTTACGCCTTATCAGAAGTTCAACAACCTGATGTGGGAGCTGATTTCTCACCTCTGGTTCCTGGTGGTGCTGGTGATGCTGACCACGCTGGGCATGGTGACGTTTCGCTGGCTGCGCGATCGGCAGCGCACCCTCGACTATTCGCGCATCGGCTGGGGGTCGCTGGGGGCTGGCGTGCTGACGTGGGCGTTACTCTGGTGTCTGTTCCGCCGGCTGGTGTTTATTTTCCAGCCCAACTGGCTGATGGATGGCCTGTTTAACATCATCGTGATGCAGACGCTCTTCTACCTGCCATTCTTTATGCTGGGAGCGCTGGCGTGGAAGCATCCGGCGCTGAAGCAGCTGTTTGTTCGCTTCAGTCCGGTGATGTGGCTGGGAGCGCTGCTGCTGTTTATCGCCTACTGTGCTAATCAGCGGCTGAGCAGCGGCGATGGCTGGCTTTACGAGCTGGATGCGATCATTTCGACGCTGATGGGGCTCTGCATGCTCAACGTCTGCTTCTGCTTTGGGCACAAATTGCTGAACGCCCATTCGCCGCGCATCATGTATCTGGTCAATGCGTCACTGTTTATCTATCTGGTGCACCATCCGCTGACGCTGCTGTATGGTATCTACGTCACCCCGCGCATCGAAAACAATACGCTGGGCTTCTTTGTCGGCCTGCTGATGGTCTTTGGCATCGCGTTTCTGCTGTATGAGATCCATCTGCGCATCCCGCTGCTGCGCTTCCTGTTCTCCGGCAAACCTGAGCGCAAATAGCGCGCAGCGGGCAGGAGGCCTGCGCTGAACCTCGCCTTAAAGGCGTAGGTTTGGAGCAGGCTTCCTGAGCCTGAGCCGTGTTCAGCTTACAGCAGCCACTCAATCGGCAGCCGCCACACCAGCCGCACCTGCAAGCGTTGCCACCAGGAGCAGCCCGGCTCGTGCTTGTGCACAATCTGCTGCGGCTCACCCGGATACTCCAGCCAGTTGACCCGTCCCCACTTATCCAGCCGCAGCGTCCAGGCGCGATCGCGCATCGACTGGCTGAAACGCTGGTGCGTCTCACCGGCCAGCGCCTCACTCTCAATCACCAGCCCCATCTCGGTATTCAGCACCGCTGAACGGGGATCGAAATTGAATGACCCGATAAACAGCGTGCGCTGATCAACCGAAAAGGTTTTGGCATGCAGACTGGAGCCGGAGTTACCGGTTAATCCGCGATCGTGCGGCGCATCCTGAAGCCCCGCCTGCGGTTTCAGCTCATACAGCGCGATACCGTGACGCAGCAGCTTTTTGCGCCATTTGGCGTAGCCGGCATGCACAATCGAGACATCATTGGCCGCCAGTGAGTTGGTCAGAATGGCAATTTTTACCCCATTGCGCTTGAGTGACAGCAGCTGGGCAACGCCCGCCCGGGTCGGCACAAAATAGGCGGAGATGATGTCGAACTGCTGTTGGGGGGTGCCAATCACCTCCAGCATACGCTGTGGCAGCAGGCTTCGGGCGCGCGCTTTGCCCAGACCTTTACGCGGATCGTCGCTCAGCAGCCGCGCTTTAGCCCAGATCAGCGACAGCGTGCCCTGCTCCAGCTCCTGTAACAGCGAGGCGTGTTTAAGCCGTTGCAGATAGCGCTGCACCGGCTCACTGTCACGCCACTCTTCCGGCAGACTGACGCTCTCTTCCGTGGGTTCATCCTCATCCAGCACCTTCTGTAGCGGCGACACCGGCTTACTGTTCCAGTAACGCTCAAAGTCCTCCGCCACCTCTCTGACTACCGGACCTGTCGCCATCACATCGAGATCGGCAAACAGCGGCTCATTGCCGGTGCCGAAATATTCGTCGCCAATGTTGCGTCCGCCGACCAGAGTGGTGACGCCATCCACGGTAAAACTTTTGTTGTGCATACGGCGATTAAGACGGGCAAAGTCGGTGAGATAGCCGAGGGCACGCAGGGTGCGAAACGAGAAGGGATTAAACAGCCGCACCTGGATATTGGGATGGCGATTGAGCTGAGCCAGGGTGTCGTCCAGCCCTGGCGTATTGTTGTCATCCAGCAGCAGCCGTACCTTAACCCCGCGCCGGGCGGCCTCCAGCATCGCGCTGAACAGCAGCCGGCCAGAGAGATCGTTCTGCCAGATATAGTACTGAATATCGAGCGAACGCTCCGCTTTCTGCATCAGCAGATAGCGGGCGGCAAAGGCGTCCAGTCCGTCACTCAGCGTATGGATGCCGCTCAGTCCCGGATGACGCAGACACAGCGGCTCCAGCTGCGCGGCCAGCCAGCTGGAGGGTTTGGATTGCGGGCAAAGCTCAAACGCTTCGGTCATGACAATTCCCTGTAAAATGCACTTATTTTTATTATTCCCCCGCCCGGCGCCTGAGGCTATACCCGGGTTGCTATCGGGTAAAACGGTCGCGAGCGTTTTTTAGTCTAGACTTAACCGGACGATCTGTGGCCGGCATCAACCCGGCAGGAGAGGAATATGCCCCAGCAACCCCTTACAGACGCTCGCCAGCGCCACCATCCCCGCCTGTTCCGCAGCTTTTTTCAGGGCAGCTTCCCCTGCTCCACCGCCTGTCGCACCCCCGGAAAGCGGCTCGACATGGTGATCAGCAGCGGGCATGACATGCTGCTGGAAAAAGATTACGCCGCACTGGCTGAACAGCATCTGCTGACCGCCCGCGACGGCGCCCGCTGGCATCTGATTGAGAAAGTGCCGAACCACTACGACTGGCAGAGCTTTCTGCCGATGGTGGAAGCGGCGCGACGTCAGCAGCTGGAGATTATCTGGGAGCTGGCCCACTTTGGGTATCCCGATCATCTTAATATCTGGAAGGCAGAATTTGTCGACCATTTTAGTCGCTTCGCCCGCGCGATGGCACAACTGATGCACGATCAGGGCATTAAACGCCCCTTCTTTACCCCGGTGAATCAGATCTCATTCTGGTCATGGGCCGGGGCGGACGTCGCCTGGTTTAATCCCCACGCCGCGCAGCGCGGCAAAGAGCTGAAGCGCCAGCTGGTGCGCGCCTCGCTGGCGGCTATCCATGCGATTCGCGAGGTCTACCCGGACGCGCGTTTTGTCCTCACCGATCCGCTGGTGCAGATCGCCCATCATCCCGACAATCCCGACAGCAAGCCGATTGCTGACGTTCAGCATCAGGCGCAGTTTGAAGCCTGGGATATGCTGGCGGGTCGCGTCGACCGGGAGCTGGGCGGCAGTGAGGATTGCCTGGATATTCTCGGCCTCAACTACTATCCCGATAACCACTGGTTTTTCCCCGACCGGCCGATGTCACAACAGGACCCGGCGCGCCTGCCGCTGCATATTCTGCTGGCGCAGTGCTGGCAGCGCTACCAGCGGCCGATGCTGATTGCTGAAACCGGGGCTGAAGGCGAGGCGCGCGCGCCCTGGTTGCAGGAGGTGGCGGAAAATGTGGCGGTGGCGCTCGATCAGGGCATTGCGGTGGAGGGGATTTCGCTCTATCCGGTGGTGGAATATCCCGCCTGGGCTGACGATCGGCGTTCACCGGGACCGCTGCTGGGTCTGGCCGATCCCAACGGCAACCGTAACCTGCATGAGGCACTGGCGCTGGTGTTACGCAGTCAGCAGATCAAATTTAACACCCGCGATCAGACGTGCTGAGCCGGCGGTTTTTTGGGGTGGCAGGATTGAACATCCAGTGAAGGATCGGTGGGATGGCGCACATCGGTCAGCCAGGTCATGGTAAACAGGAAGGTCACCCCTATCAGGCAGGCGGCCAGCAAGCCGATAATTGCGATTAATTTGTCATCTCTGGATTCCATCGCCCTCTCCCTTTTAACCCATCGCGTCATCACTGCGTGTCAGCTCATCCAGAGCGTGATCACCAGCACGAAGATTATAAGTGTTACCGAGGTCACCGCAAGCACCACTATCGCAAAGTGCGCGTCGTCAAGTGACTGGCGCATCGGCTCGTCGTGATCGTCGGGTGGCAAAGGTAACAACATGACTCTCCTGAAAACAGCGTCGGCCCGCCGGAAGCGTGCGGTAAGGGGAGTGTAATAGAAAACCGGGGTATCGTCCGGTTCTTTCGCCTGGCGAATTATAGCGCTAGTCGCCGGACCGATCGCCACCACCGAGACTCTGACGGCGGCTGGCTCGGCCCGGTCAGTCAGGGGTGGCGGGAGACCAGCCACCGCCCAGCGCGCGATAGAGATCGATCTGCGCCAGCAGCAGGTTGTTTTTAACCGCGACCCGGTTCAGCTGGGTCGAAAACAGGGTGCGCTGGGCATCCAGTTCATCAAGATAGGAGGCGTAGCCGTTCTGATAGCGATTGCGGGCGATGCGCAACGCTTCCGTCACATAGCTCTCCTGCTTCTCCAGCTCCTGAAGCTGCGCCTCACGCTGGCGGATGGCGTCCACCGCATCATTGACCTCGGAGAACGCGTTGCGTACCACTTTTTCATAACCGTAAAGCGCCTGATTACGTGTCGCCATCGAAACGTCAACCTGGGCGGTGAGCGCTTCGCGGTTAAGCAGCGGGGCCAGAATGCTGCCGCCGACGCTCCACAGGCGGAACGGATTATCCGCTAACTGGTGCAATACCGAACTTTGCAGGGTGCCGGTGGCGGTCAGGTTGAGCGCGGGCAGCAGTTTCGCCCGCGCCGACGCCAGGCTGGCATCGGCGGCCAGCAGCAGACGCTGCGCCTGAACAATATCGGGACGGCGGTTAAGCAGCTGAGAAGGCAGCAGTGACGGCATCTGCTGCGGGGAGATCTGGTCAAACTGCGCGCGACGGGCAATCTGGCGCGGATTCATCCCCACCAGGATGCTTAACGCATTCTCCTGCTGGGTAATCTGGTGCTGCAACTGCGGCATCTGTGCGCGGGCGGACTGATACTCCGAGGCGGCCTGCATCCACTCCAGCCTGGAGCTGTAGCCGGTTTCAAACTGACGCTGCGCCAGCTTCAGCGAATTGTTGCGGGTCGCCAGTGTCGCCTCCGTCACCCGCAGCTGCTCATCCAGCGCACAGAGATTGAGATAGCCGGAGGCGACCGAGCTGGCGATGGTCAGTTCCGCGGCGGAGGCGGCCGCCTGCTGCGCCGCGAGCGTCGCCTGCGCCGCGGTGATGCTGCTGCTGCGCGCCCCCCAGAGATCGACATCATAGTTAGCGCGTAACAGCCCCTGAAAAACATCGGTTTCATAGGGCTGGCCGGTGACAGAGGAGAGCGTGCGCTCGCGGGTCGCCGCCACACCGGCGCTCAGCGTCGGGAACTCATCTCCCTGCGCCGCTCGCAGCTGGGCGCGGTACTGATCCACCCGCGAGCGCGCCGTCAGAATATCGGGATTATTGCGCAGCGCCTGCGTCACCAGCCGGTTGAGATAGTCATCGTGGAACGCCCGCCACCACTCCGCTTCCGGCGGCGCGGCGGGGCCGACCGTGCCGCGCCACGCGCCAGGGATCGGCAGTGAGGCCGGCGCCTTTTCAACCTGGGTGGCGCAGCCTGTGAGCGTCAGCAACAGCGCAGTGACCAGCAAGCCGCGCCGCATCATGGTGCCCCCTCGCCCGCCGGTTGCGCCGCGGTATCAATGCTCACCTCGACTGACATGCCGGGCCGCAGCAGAGACATATCCTGCTCATGGAGGCGGATACGCACCGGGATGCGCTGCGCGATTTTGACAAAGTTACCGGTGGCGTTGTCGGGTGAAATTGCGCTGAACTCCGAGCCGGCGGCCGGCGAGATAAATTCAACCTCACCCTGGAAGCGTCGGCCATCCAGCGCATCGACCTGAATCGTCACCGGCAGACCAGGGCGAATGTGCGCCAGCTGGGTCTCTTTCAGGTTGGCGATAATCCATTTTTTATTCGGCACCACTGAAGTGAGCCGCGTTCCGGCCGTGACATAGGCCCCGGTGCGCACCGACAGCTGGCCAAGCTGACCGTCGTCGGGTGCGGTAATCCGGGTGTTGGCCAGATCGATCTCCGCCAGTTCCAGCGCGGCTCTGGCGCTGGCCACGTCGCCCTCCAGCGCGCCGCGATTGACGATAACCGTTTGCAGATTCTGCTGTGAGACGGCGATCTGCGCGGTGGCCTGGCGCACCTGCGCCTGCGCCTGGGCGTTCGCCGCCCGGGCAGCGTCACGTTCGCGTACCGACAGCGATCCATCGGCCGTCAGGCTCTCAACCCGCTTCAGATCAAAGCCGCTTTTCAGCGCCTGCGCTTTGGCATTTTCCAGCGCCGCTTTGTTGCTCTGAATGGTCGCCTCCGCGCTGCGGCGCTGTTGCAGGTTGTTGCTCAGCGCCGCCTGTTTCATCGCCAGCTGCGCCTGCGCCTGATGTAGCCGCTGCCGGTAGATGCGATCGTCAATCGTCATCAGCAGTTGGCCTTTTTTCACCGGCTGGAGGTCGATGACCTGGACCGAGGTGAGATAGCCGCTGACCTGCGGACTGATAAAGGTCACCTGGCCGCGCACATAGGCATTTTCAGTGCTCTGCACAGCGCTGGTAAAAGGCCACAGCTGCCAGGCGTAAAGAATAACCAGTACGCCAATCACCACAATCCCGCTGCCCGCGGCGATCGAAAGGATCCGGCGACGGTTCGCGCGGTCGCGCTCTGCCGCCTGAAGCTCATCCTGCTGACTCATTGTTTCTCCGTTGATTCCTGTAATTCGGCCAGTTGCTGCTGCTCGCGCAGATTAAATCGGGCCTGACGCCACTCCAGATAACGCCGCCGGGTTAACCGCCAGATCACCCACATCAGCGTCACCAGTGCCAGCCCGGCGGTTAACAGATAGGTATCGTTATAGGCGAGTACGTTAGCCTGTAATGTCGCCACGGTTTGTAGCTGGCTGCTGCTTTGCGCGCTACGCAGAACGTCATCGCCCACCAGCGAGTTAAACAGCGCATTATACTGGCTGAGACGCTCGGTGACGTTGGGATCAAGCAAGGAGAGCTGATCGCCCAGCAGGCTGGAGTGATATTTTTCGCGCCAGACCTGAAAAGTGCCGAGGATGGCGGAGCCGATCAGCCCGCCCAGGTTCTGACTCATGCCAAACAGCACGACAAAACTGACCAGATTTTTCGGCTGCGTCACTACGCTGCCGATACCCATCAGCATCGCGGGAGCCATAAAAAAGGCGCTGCTGAAGCCAAGCAAAAACTGGCTGAAATACATTTCGGGGCCACGGGTCAGCGGACTGGATTGCGCATCCATCAGCGAGGCGATAATCATCACCACCAGCGAGGTGACAATCGGCCAGTTAAGATGATTCGGCTTGATGGTCAGGGCGCTGGCGGCGATGCCAACGATCACCCCGGCAATGATCGCCAGCGCCAGGCCGCGCATCTGATCGTTCTGCAAACCGATCTGTTGCAGAAAGCCGACCGCGCCGGTGTTCTGTTCCGCCAGCACAATACGGATCATGATCATCACAATCCCCAGCCGCACCATCATGCCGCTACTGAGCCAGCGGGTGTTAATCAGCGGGTTGCGCCGGTTATGCTCAATCACGATGGCCGTGACAATCAGCGTCAGGGCGATGGCGGTGCAGATGCCGAGCCAGGGGGTGGTGAACCACCACTCAATGCGCCCCAGCGAAAGCACGCCACACAACAGCGCCATGCCCGGCGCCAGCAGCATAAAGGTGACGAAATCCATTTTCTCAAAGGTTTTAATCCGATCGCCGGGCGGCAGTTTCACCAGCAACACCCCGCCCAGCGCAATCAGCGCCAGACCGAGTTCAAACAGATAGAGACCGCGCCACTCGTTGAGTTGCAGCAGTTCGGAGGAGAAGAGCCGGGCCAGCGGAATAGCCAGCTGCGACACTGTCAGACCAATCACCAGCGCCTTGAGGCGGTGTTTCGCGGGCCAGGCCTGCACCTGATAGTAGATGCCAAGCGAACTGAGCGCGGCGGCCACCATGCCATGCGCCGTGCGCACAATGATCGCGGAACTGAGATCGTTGGCGAACAGGTGGAAAAAGGCCACCAGCACATAGAGCACCAGAAACGCCTCGGTAAAGGCGCGCAGGCCAAACTGCTGACGGAATTTCACCAGCAGCAGGTTGATGGAGATGTTCCCCATCACATAGACCGCCGGCAGCCAGGCGATCTCATTCGACCAGGCACCAAAGGTGCCCTGTAAATTGACCAGATTGGCGGTGACCAGCGCGTTACTCAGCGCACCGGTCAGCGAAATCAGCAGCCCGATCAGGCCAAAGGCGAGCCGTTTCGGCATCGGATGCAGCGGCGTCGACGGCGATCCCGGCAGCATCGGTTTTTCGTGCGGTAACCACTCGCGCGCGGCGTAGGGATTTCGCTTTGCCACCCTTTACATGCTTCCCATGCGACTCAGCAGCTGTTGCAGCACCCGCTCGGTAACGGCCAGATCCTGCGGATCAATATCTGACAGCATCTGCGCGCGCAGCGCGTCTGCCTGGGTTTTCACTTTGGCAAAGGCTTCATTGCCTTTATCGGTTAACACCAGATGACGCTTGCGCCGATCTTCCGGGGGCTGGACCCGCGACAGCAGAGACTGTTTTACCAGTCGATCGACCAGCGGCACCATGCTGGCGTCTTCCAGACCCATTTGCTGAGCCAGCTCGGTCTGCGTCATGGGCTCGGGTTCACTGGCAATCAGGCCGATGGCCATCCAGCTGCTGGTGCTCAGGCCGCTGTCTTTGAGATGACGATCGACCGCCAGTCGCCAGGCGTGCGCGGTCAGATGCAGTAAATGGGTAAAAGTGCGTTTATGCTGTAACAAAGGTTAGCGGCCTAATAGTGAGAGATCTAATTAAATGAGAGCGTTATTATACGCAAAGTGAAACGCTAATGAAAAGCGCCCGATCTGTTAATAATTAGTAGATCACAGCAGAATGTCCAGAGGCCATCTCCCGACGTCCGCCAGCCTGAAAGCGGCAACCGAAAACGGGAAAGATCTGCGCCGCGATCCTGTCAGCGGCATCGAGGTGCTGCCGCTGGCAGAAACAGTAACCTGTACAAATTCTCTGTATCGTTTTTGCGTCGGATTAGTCTGCGTAAGTGGTTGTTAAACAGTAAATAGCACGTTTTGTTAAGGTAACTGATTGTACAGATCCGGTTTCATTGTATAACTTTATTGCCACGAGTTGTCATGCGACTCTGTAACGAATGATGCACTTGCGTCGCCTCTGAAGGTGTCAGTGGATTTCCACCTTCAGAGGTCATTTTTTCCCGCTTTAATTTTGATGACGGTCCCTTCGCATCTGTCCATGCGAAGGCTTTTTTGACCTCTTTTTTGTCCTGACATCCGACACGGAATCGGGCTGTTTTGAAGGGCTGACACATGCAAAATACACTTCCTCAGACCGATAAAGAAATTGCGGATTACTTTAACGATGCCGCTAATAAACCGGCCAGCGATATGGAGATGCTCGGCATTATCGTCGCAGAAATTCTGCAATCGGGCATGCCGGTGAACAACAAGGCGATTATTTCGAAACTGATCCACCGGCTGGAGCTGGAAAGCGACAGGATGTCACTGGAGATCTATCGTCAGCTGCTTGAACGAGTGGTCTGCAAAACCCCGGACGATTTCTCGCTCTAACCGCGACGCCAGGGAAGGCGTCTGCCGCTTTAGTCTGGTATCTTCGTCACACCCCCGGTAATATCTGCCCCTCGCTGTTTATCCTGATCGTCTCGCCTTTCGCGCGAGAGCAAAACAACCAAAGAGCCTGCAATCTTTTATGACTCAAACTAACGATGTTACCGCACCCCCTGTTGTGGCGGCGGATATCAGCGTGGGGCGTGTTCTGCGCTCACCGGCGCTGCTGACCCGCGAATGCCTGGCCGGTGTCATTACCGCGCTGGCGCTGATCCCTGAAGTGATCTCCTTTTCCGTTATTGCTGGCGTCGACCCGAAAGTGAGCCTGATCGCATCCGTGGTGCTCTGCCTGACCTTATCGATTCTGGGCGGTCGTCCGGCGATGGTCACCGCGGCGGCTGGTTCCGTGGCGCTGGTTATCGGTCCGATGGTCCATCTGCATGGTGTCGAATATATTCTGCCGGCGGTGGTGATGGGCGGCGTGATTCAGATCCTGTTTGGCGTCGCCGGGCTGGCGCGCATGATGCGCTATATTCCGCGCTCGGTGATGCTGGGATTTGTTAATGCGCTGGGCGTGCTGATTTTCTTTGCGCAGGTGCCGCACGTCTGGGGGCAATCCTCGCTGGTGTGGATCTTCTTTGCGGTGACGCTGGCTATCGTCCTGCTCCTGCCGCGCCTGCTGAAAAGCGTTCCCTCGCCGCTGGTCGCCATTGTGGTGGTCACTGCCGTGGCGCTGCTGATGGGCTACCGGATGCCGAACGTCGGCGATGAAGGCCCGATGAGTGCGGGTCTGCCCGGCTTTAACAGCCTGCTGGTGCCGCTGAACCTGCAAACCCTGCAAATCATCTGGCCTACCGCGTTGAGCATCGCATTTGTCGGACTGATGGAGTCGCTGCTGACCGCCAAGCTGGTTGACGATCTGACCGATACCCCTTCAAGTAAGCGCCGCGAATCCTGGGGATTGGGTGTGGCCAATATCCTGGCGGGTTTTTATGGTGGGATCGCCGGTTGCGCGATGATTGGTCAGACTATCGTCAACGTTGAGCTGGGCCGGGCGCGTAGCCGGGTTTCCACCGTGGCTGCCGGTCTGGTGCTGCTGTTGCTGGTGACCGGACTGAGCCAGATTATGGCGCAGATCCCGATGGTGGTACTGGCGGGGATTATGATGGTGGTGGCGGTAAAAACCGTGAACTGGCACAGCCTCCAGCCCGCTACGCTGAAACGGATGCCCTGGTCGGAAACGCTGATTATGGTGCTGACGGTCGCCGTGACGGTCTGGACCGGGAATCTGGCGCTGGGCGTGCTGGCGGGGGTGATCCTCGCGATGCTGCTGTTTGCCCGTCGAATTGCGCATGTTATTCATGCAGAGCGCCAGCTGAGTGAAGAGGGTGAATCGGTGCGTTATGTAGTGCGCGGACCGCTGTTTTTCGCCAGCAGCAACGATCTGTTTGAGCATTTCGATTATGCCCATGACCCAAAAAAGGTGATCATCGATTTAACGCACGCGCAGATCTGGGATGCCTCCAGCGTCGCGGCGCTGGATGGCATTGAATATCGCTATCAGCGTTACGGCGCGGAGGTGACCATTGAGGGACTGGATCTCCGCAGCACAGATTTTCATCGCCGCTTAACCGGCAATTTCGGCTAAGTGTCGGCGTTCTGCTGCCGCCTGGGCAGCAGAACCCTTCAGGCTTGTTGCCGCCGCGCTTTGTAGCGGGCCACCATCGTCATCAGCGCCTGGTAGATTAAACCGGCGTAGAGACTCATCAGCACTGCCAGACCGGGCTCTTTGCCCTGCTGCTGCCATGACATAAACCACATGAACACGCCCCAAAGCAAAGAGAATACCAGCCAGCCGCGGACGAACTTCATTATGCCATTCATATTCACTCCTCTTAGATGATGCGCTACCTTAGCCGGGTTGGCGCTGAAACGCATGGTCATCACGCCGGGGTTGAGAGCTGCCTCATATAATCGTCAGCAATTTACGCTGGTTGACACAATTTTTATCCGCTTCAGACGCTTTTACGCGGGTTATCTATACTTTCTGTTCCGCTTACCCGTTCAGGAATTTATGATGAAATCCACTGTACGCCTGTTGTCAGCCCTGGCTCTGCTTGCCACCCTCACCGCCTGTGCTCCGCCTCCGCCCGGCAGAGATGCCCCGCCACCCCCACCGCCAGGCGGACAACAGCCGATGGGGGCACCCGCGGTCAGCGGGCCGGTCGGGCAACCGCACGCCTGATACGACAGCCAGCCTGGGTATCGGGCTGGCTCTCCTGCTTTGTGGCGTCTGGCGATAAACCGGGGTTGCAGCGTTGTCGTCGCTGTGCTGCGGGAACCTGCGCAAAGTCAGAGTGGCGTGGGCCGTATAATGAGTGAGGGATCAGCTGCTATTGCGGGAAACATATTATTTTAACTGCGGATGGACCGGGCAGCAGGAGTTGAACCCGCATCGTCAACCCTCAGGGGTTGCAGTAATGCCTTTATACCATGCCCGAACATTGTGCCGACGCTGGCTGGCGTCTGATTATGGTGCCAGATTTTACGCTGTCAGCTGATCTGCTGCGTGACAGTCCGGTATCAAATCCCACCATTCACCGGCGACGCTTTCCGCCCCCCTTCAAACCAGACTCTCCGGGTCTGCCTTTCGGGACATCAATGCGCCCTTTCGCGGTTTTGTTTGATCTGAAGCTGGCCTGTCTGAACAAGGGTAGTGCCGCCGGGTTACCAGGCAAGCGCAAGCGGTAGTTATTTTTTAAAAACGTGAATGACCTGAGAAATAACCGGGTATCTCTTACAGCAGTGAATTATTGAACTAACCTTAAGCCCCAGGCGACCGGTACATTTACCGCCAATAATTTGCAGAGGTTATCACTATGCCGTCAGGACAATTTTATGTGATTGATCAACCCGAGCTGAATTTCACGGCCCATTACCGTATCGATACGGTCAATGACAAACCCTTTGATTCGCGAATGGTGCTGGAGATTCAGAAGCAGTCGCAGCCAGTTGATGCGCTAGGGACGATCGGCGTCGGACATGAGGTGACCTTTGTCTCCTCCAGTGGTGAAGCCCACCCGATGTATCTGGTCAGTGACACGGACGATCAACTGGTGTTCAGCTCACGCGGCTGACAGGCTTTTGCGGTTAAAGCGAGAGGCGATTCTGGAGGAGGATTGCAGACACAAAAAAACCGCCCTTGGGCGGTTACGGCATTACTGCATATTGTTTTGATTATATTTGCTTTTCTTTGGAAGAAACAGGGTACCCAAAGCGGGATCTGAACCCGCACGCCTTTACGATCGAGGCATTTTAATTAAGATACTGAACACTTATAAAATAATATTAGCTGATTTTCTCATAATATGAGCATTAAAATGACCACAACTATTTCAATAGGTTAGAGATATTTTTTAGGGCATGTTGTGAAGGTTTTTCAGATCATCGGTCGGTATAGTTCCCTGATAGCTATCAGTTGCCAGACAACGTCCCCTATAACTGCACCCGTGACATCGGGCAGTTAATTAGCAAATTCGTTAATCATAACGTCTCCGGTTCAAAGAGGCTTAAAAAATAAAGCCTCCGGTTGTCATGATGAATTTTCTCACCAAAACTTCGGAATATATTCCAGATTAATTTGATCAAACGCATTACCAAATCATATGCCTGTTTACATAAAAATATGCACCCTTTACTTTGTTGGTTCATATATAACCAAAAGGATAGGGTTATGCCATATAACAAAGAAGTTATAACTTACCTACAGTCAAACAACATTTTAGCTAAAAAACTAGACCATGCGTTTTCTGATGTTAATGATGCAGTATCGAATCAGATTAAAAACATCGGCGCAGGCGTACGGCGTGCAGTTTGTTACACATCATGTTTTACTGAAGCATACCAGGAGGTTTGTCAGCAACAAAAAAAAGAGGATATACGATTTATCAAAGGAGCCTCTAAAGTTTTAAGTCATGAAGATATTATTATTGAAATGCTTAAAATATATTTTGAAGCAGTATTCAGAAATAAAAATAATAATCAGATAGACCGCATCAAAAAATCGTTGATAGGGATGAACATACACATAGGAGCCAGTAATCTCACTCAGCACGGTTTTGTTTTAGCAGTTACGGCGGCTGTTGCTATTGGCATGAAACTGAGTCTTGATATGAGCACACTGGTTGGCCGCAAGGCTGGTACTGCTGTTGCCATTGCTGGAATGTATGGGGTAGTTCAGAAAGCGGCAGATTGCGCTAACCGGTTAAGTTATGCCCTGCCTGCATATTATGCAGCTTTATACGCCAATGATCTGGAAATGATGTATTTCTTGCTTGATCCTTTATTTGATAGATCGGGGGCGCTCAGGGAGCCATACCCTTCTGATAGTGAAATCATAAAAATAATTACTAAAATGATCCAGTGATTAGATGATGAAAAATTTTACATTCAATTTTTTCAGAAGAGCCTTTAAATCAATGACTGAAGTTTATGGTCCGCCTTTGCTTGTTCTTGCTTTTTCAATAATCTTTGTACGGATTTTTCCAGACGGTCCTTACTGGCCCATACCTGTCTTCGTGGCATTGGTAATAATATTCTTTACAAAAATCGTTAAATGATAAAAATCCTTGGCGAATATTATTTTTTATTATAAGGAAATAACATGTCTACACCAGCTCATTTATGGCTTGAGGATGAAAATGGCTCACCAATCGTTGGTAGTTGCCAGATGCCCTTACGGTTAAATTCTATTGAGTTAAAATCTTTCTCACATCACATTACCATTCCAGTCGATACATCCAGAGGAAAACTAACCGGATCGCGTATTCACAGCCCTATAACTATCGTTAAAGAGTTCGACCAGACAACGCCGCTCCTTTATCGAGGAGTCTGTGAGGGCCGTACGTTCAGGAAAGGCACAATAAAAATGTATCGCATTGTTGAATCAGGAATTGAACAGGAATATTTTAATATAATGCTTGATCATATAAAAATTACCACGATATCGCCCTATCTGGCACCCAATGGTCTCAGCAGCACCCATCTTGAAACTATTGAACTACGATATGCGGCGATCACCTGGAAATATACTGATGGAAATATTATATATCGCGACGTCTGGAACGAGTTTGCTATAGCGTGAAATAAAAAACAACCCAAATATCAGAGCCACCAGCATACTGAGATAGCCCAAACTCACCGGGGTCGCCCCAGAACTACCTGGCAGCACTTTAATGATCCATTATCGTCGCGTAAAACCCCAATCGTTGATCAGTATGAACCTAATTTCGGAGCATTAGAGTAATGGCGCGCGTTCGCAAAAATAGCGCCGATGCCTGGATGCCCCCTCGCGTATATCGTGGCAGATCGGCATATGAGTTCCATCCAAAAAATGGTGGCGCTATTCGTCTCTGTAATCTGGATGCTGCTCAGTCTGCGGTATGGGCTGCGTATGAGGCGCTAATTAACGAAATACCTGATGATAAGTTGTTGTCGTCACTGGCTGAGCGTTTTTTCAGATCGGCTGATTTTTTTGAACTGGCGCGGGAGACACAGAGGGACTACCTGAAATATTCAAAAAATGTTTTAGCTGTTTTCGGGGCCATGCCTTCTGATGCAATCAGGCCAGAGCACGTCAGAAAGTACATGGACAAGCGCGGATTAAAGAGCCGGGTGCAGGCCAACCGCGAAAAAGCGTTTATGTCCCGCATGTACCGCTGGGGCTATGAGCGTGGCATGGTTAAGGGCAATCCAACGAAAGGGGTTAAAAAGTTCAAGGAGGTGTCGCGTGATCGGTATGTGACCGATGCAGAGTACCAGGCTCTCTATTCATGCGCGCCTGATGTGGTCAAGATAGCTATGGAACTGGCCTACCTCACCTGCTCGCGTCAGGGTGACATTCTCGCAATGAAAAAGAGCCAGATCGTGGATGAGGGCATACTGATTAAACAGAGTAAAACCAGTGTTGCTCAGATTAAAGCGTGGTCGCCACGGTTTGCAGCAGCAATCAAAATGGCTGCTGAACTTACCCTTAAACCCGGGATGAGTAGTATTTTCATCATCCACCAGCCTAACGGTTCTGGCTATACCCGGGACGGGTTTAATAGTCGCTGGAGTGCTGCACGCGAAGCAGCAAAGCAAAAATTTCCAGAGCTACTATTTGATTTCACATTTCACGATTTGAAGGCAAAGGGGGTTTCTGATCTGGAGGGTGATTTGTACGAAAAGCGCGCTATTACAGGCCATAAAAATGTTGAGCAGACTGCGGCGTATGACAGGAAAATCGTTGTAGTTCCTGTGGTCGGTGGGCAGGCAAAGAAGAAATAATATTAGGAAGTGATATTAGGAAACTGATTGCAGCACAAAAAAACCGCCTCTGAGGGGCGGTCATACGACACTGCTTATCATTGATTTTATTGGTAATTCGATATGGTGCCCGGGGCGGGACTTGAACCCGCACGACCTTACGATCGAGGGATTTTAAATCCCTTGTGTCTACCGATTTCACCACCCGGGCAGGGTGTAACTGGAGGCGCGTCCCGGAGTCGAACCGAGGTACACGGATTTGCAATCCGCTGCATAGCCACTCTGCCAACGCGCCTTAAACTGATGTGCCGTCAGGCTAACCTGACCTGCGAATCTGGAGCGGGAAACGAGACTCGAACTCGCGACCCCGACCTTGGCAAGGTCGTGCTCTACCAACTGAGCTATTCCCGCATTTTTCAGCAACTTCATCGAACCTGCTGATTTTCTTTATCTTCTGGCAGACTGGCTGCCGTTCGATGCGATGCATTCTACTGACCTGACGCAATGAGTCAATAAAATTATCCTCACCGCGTGTCCGTTTGCTGCTTTTTAAATCGTATCGATCACGGTTCGAGCAGATCGCCGCGCGCTGCGCTTAAATACTGGAACATCGACCAGAAAGTCAGCACCGCCGCAACATATAACGCCGCCACACCAATCGCGACCACGGTGGCGTCAGGACGCCACAGCAGTGCAAAAAGAGACAACATTTGTGCCGTCGTTTTCACTTTACCAATCCAGGAAACGGAGACGCTGCTGCGCTTGCCAATCTCCGCCATCCACTCGCGCAACGCGGAGATAATGATCTCGCGCGCGATCATGGTGGCGGCAGGCAGGGTAATCCACCAGGCGTGGAAATATTCCGCGACCAGCACCAGCGCTATCGCCACCAGTACCTTATCCGCTACCGGGTCGAGAAAAGCGCCAAAGCGGGTCGTCTGCTTCCAGCGGCGCGCCAGAAAGCCGTCGAACCAGTCGGTGACGGCAGCAAAGATAAAAATCAATGCGGTAGCAAGCGGAGCCCAGTAAAACGGCAGATAGAAAGCCAGCACAAAGAACGGGATGAGCACGACTCGAAACAGGGTGAGACACGTCGGAATGTTTAATTGCATATGCCGGTAACTGTCTGGAATAGGTAGAATTTCACCTATGTTCCTACATTGCCCCCCCCGTTTCAATGCTAGTGTTTCAACGAGTAGTATATTTTTTCTGCCAGCGCATGTGAGATGCCGGGAACATTGGCGATCTCTTCCACTGAAGCGTTCATCAGCGGTTGCAGGCCCCCCATGTACTTAAGCAGCTGCTGGCGGCGTTTCGGCCCCACCCCTTCAATGCTCTCAAGCGCACTGGTGTTCTTCACTTTAGCCCGCTTTTTACGGTGGCCCGAAATTGCATGATTGTGAGCGTCATCACGAATGTGCTGAATGACGTGCAGCGCCGGCGCGTCCGGTGGCAGAGAAACCCCCTCACCTTCCGCTTCAAAGAAGAGTGTCTCCAGTCCGGCTTTACGATCGCTGCCTTTGGCCACGCCCAGTAAAATTGGTCGGGTTTTATCCCAGGGCACATCCAGCTCAGCGAAAACCTCAATCGCCTGCGCCAGTTGCCCTTTACCGCCGTCGATCAGGATGACATCCGGGATTTTATCTTCTTCAATCGCTTTACCGTAGCGACGACGTAGCACCTGATTCATCGCGGCGTAATCATCGCCTGGCGTGATCCCGCTGATGTTATAGCGACGATAATCGGCACGCAGCGGGCCATTTGAATCGAACACCACGCAGGAGGCGATGGTCTGTTCGCCCATGGTGTGGCTAATATCGAAACACTCCATGCGCGTAATCTTGTCGAGATCAAGAAACTCCGCCAGTGCCGCCAGCCGCTGATGGATGGTGGAGTGCTGCGATAGTCGGGTGGTCAGCGCCGTCGCGGCATTGGTCCGCGCCAGTTTCAGATAGCGGGCGCGATCGCCGCGCGGCTTGCTCTGAATATTGACCCGTCGACCCGCCAGTTCACTCAGCGACTCCGCCAGCAGCTCGCGCTCCGGTAAGGTGAAGTCGAGCAGAATATCGCCTGGCAGAGTGCGGGCTTCACTGCCCTGAAGGTAGAACTGTCCGACAAAGGTCTGCACCACTTCGGCCATATCGGTGTCCGCTGGCACTTTGGGGAAGTAACTGCGGCTGCCCAGCACTTTGCCCTGGCGGATAAAGAGCACGTGCAGGCAGGCCATGCCCGCCTCGTAGGCCACGCCCATCACATCCAGGTCATCGCCCTGGTTAGAGACAAACTGTTTTTCGGTGATGCGTCGCACCGCCTGAATCTGATCGCGCAGCTGCGCGGCCTCTTCAAAGCGCAGGCCAATACTCGCCTCTTCCATCCGTTTCACCAGCTGGTTCAGCACCTGGTCATCTTTGCCCGCCAGGAACAGACGCACATAGTCGGTCTGCTGCGCATACTCCTCCTCACTCACCAGGCCAGCCACACAGGGCCCCAGACAGCGGCCAATCTGATATTGCAGGCAGGGTCGGGAGCGATTGCGGTAGACGCTGTTTTCACACTGGCGGATAGGGAAGACTTTCTGGAGCAGCCCCAGGGTCTCACGCACCGCGTAACCGTTGGGGAACGGGCCAAAGTATTCGCCTTTGGCATGTTTCGCGCCACGGTGCATCGCCAGACGCGGATGGGTGTCGCTGCTGAGAAAGATGTAAGGATAGGATTTATCGTCGCGCAGCAGTACGTTATAGCGCGGCTGGTAGAGCTTGATGTAGTTGTGCTCAAGCAGCAGCGCTTCGGTTTCGGTGTGGGTTACGGTGACATCGATGTGCTGAATGTTACTCACCAGCGCTTCGGTTTTGCGACTGCCGACCTGAGTGCGAAAATAGCTGGTCAAACGCTTCTTCAGGTCTTTGGCTTTGCCCACATAGATGACGGTCTCTGAGGCGTCATACATGCGGTAAACGCCGGGCTTGCTGGTTACCGTACTCAGAAAAGCTTTGGAATCAAAAACGTTACTCACTACTGATTAACGGCTCCGCATTATAGAGGCCATGTCGAATGGCCAGATGCGTTAACTCTACGTCGCCACTGATGTTCAGCTTACTGAACATGCGGTAACGGTAGCTGTTAACGGTTTTAGGACTGAGATTTAACTGCTCGGAAATTTCCGTCACCTTTTGTCCCCGGGTGATCATCAGCATAATCTGCAATTCCCGTTCCGACAAACAGCTGAAGGGAGATTCCGCTTTCTGCGGCTCAATCTGGCTCAGCGCCATCTGCTGAGCAATATCTGAAGCGATGTAGCGCTGCCCGGCGTTCACTGAGCGAATGGCGTTGATCACCTCCTGCGGCGCAGCGCCTTTGCTGAGGTAGCCCGCCGCCCCCGCCTGCATCACTTTAGCCGGCAACGGATTTTCGGTATGAATGGTCAGCATGATGATTTTGATGTCGGGATTGTAACGCACGATTTTGCGCGTCGCCTCCAGCCCACCGATACCTGGCATGTTCATATCCATCAGGATCACATCCACCTGATTGGCACGACACCATTTTGCCGCATCCTCGCCACAGTTCACTTCCCCGACCACCACCAGACCTTTGACATCCTCCAGGATGCGGCGGATACCAGCACGTACCAGTTCATGGTCATCAACAAGAAGCACACTGATCAACGGGGAGACTCCAGAGGCTAAAAAAAGAGGGAGCAATTAGCTATTGAGAAGCGCAATCATACCCGCTTTTACCCCAAAAGCACATCAACAAAGCAAAACAGTGGTCAGGGTGCATGATTCGGCTGACGCACGCTATCTGGCGAAGAATACGCTAATTCCGCGCCCTCTGAATTGTTTAAATAACGGTTTAAATGTTGGTTTTTCAGTAGATTAATCCACTCGACCGCTTAACAAAGAGATAGTCTTCCTGCCCTGCGGCCCAGGCGGTTACCCGCGTGATTACGTCAGGCGATTAATTAGCAGCACTGCATTAACGCTGCTTTTACATACAAGCGAACCGGTTACATCAGCAACTTAACGACCCTGTGATATACTCACGCACTGCTATACGGACAGATTGCCAACAAGTTGTCATTCACCAAGGAGAAACTCATGAGCGATGAAGATTTTGCAACTTCGCAGGAAGCCCGGAAATTATCGGATGAAATCGCTGGTCTGAAGATGATGATCACCCTGATTCTGAAAGGAATGGGCCAGGCTGACGCCGGAAAAGTGATTATCAACATGGAACGCTATGTGCAGACGCTGGGCGATAAACCACAGGCGGAAGTGTTCAGCAATACCATCAAGCAGATTAAAGCCGCTTACCGTCAGTAAGCTTTTGCCCCCAGCGTCCGGGGGCAACTCATTCAGCTATGCGACTGCCAGTTGACCGAGACCCCCAGCGATGGCAGCACCTCTTCCGGGCTGAAGCGGCGTGTGCCCCGATATTTCTCTGCCAGGGCGGGCTGCGCCACCGGAATGCGGATCGCAAACAGATTATCTTCTGACACGATCAATCCCGGCGTTAAGGGCTCATACACCACCTGGTGCTGCTCAAACATCTTCTCCAGCATCGGCGTCGCCGAGCTGATGATGTACTCCATACCGTTCAGCTCCGCCAGCTGCACCGCGTGCCAGAGAATATTCAGCGGCAATTCAGCGTCCACCTCCAGCCGTGCCGAGAAGCGCGACATCTCCCACACTTTCTCATGGCTGAACGGCAGCACAATGCCTTCGCTCTGTTCAGGCTCAAACCACGGCATCAGACGTGCGCAGCCACTGATGCCGTCACGGGCATTCCAGGCAATCAGCCAGGTGACATCGGAACGATCGTAGCGATCGTACTCCTGCCCCGGCGTGCTCAGACGCGGCGGGATTGACCATCCTTCGCCACGTGCAAAGACGCTGTATCGGTAGCTTCCCAGTTCGGCAAGCAAAGAGGATGGCATATCCTTTAACTGCGTTTGCACTATTTTCATCATGCGCCTCTGACATCCCCATGTTTGCAATGATTTCTTTGCGCCAGCCCAGACAAAGCCCCGGCGCAGGGTAGACAACGGAATTGTGCAAAGGAACTACCAAAGGTAGTAGTTGCTTTTCATTCAAATCAGTCCGATTGCCGCGGCATAGCAGGCAATCTGCGTTTTATTGGAAACATTAAAACGCTTTTGCATATTTTTTTGGTGAAAATTAACGGTGTGTTCGGATATCGACAAAATAAGCGAAATTTCGACCGCGGTTTTCCCTTCGGCAGTCCATTTCAGAATTTCCAGCTCGCGCTGACTGAACGTTTTTTTCAGTACCATCATGGCGTCATCGCTAAAGCGTTCCAGCGTATCCAGGCTTAGTTCCGCTAAAAAGTGTAGTTTAACTTCCAGCTCCATATGACGGGGCTGGACAGAAACAGGCTGCTGCGATGAGATAGATAATATACCAATGACACGATTTGGTGCCATTGCAGAACAAGAAAAACCGCTCTGTAGCCCATGCGCCCTGGCATCACGCCACAGATTGCCTGCCTCACTGAACAACTCCCCCGTCCAGGCCATTCCCCGGCCTGGCCGCTGGCACAACTGCAACACCGGATCGACCGCGTAATAGTTGTGCGCTACATAATGCTTCACCCATAATTTGGGATAGGTGCTATATAAATGAATGCGCGGTCGGGTAAAAGGCACCGGATGCTGAATCAAAAAAGCGTAGTAGTCGAAGCCCAGCGATTCTGTTAAACGTTGCAATAACGCTTTCAATTCAGAAAGAGCCGTTAATGCCTGAAATTGTTGTTTCACCTCACCTCGCCAGGCGAAATAATTCTCGATACACATATTGCCTCAGCATTCTTTTCACGCACCAGTGCGGTAGTATTGATTCTGGCTCATCAGATAAAAAATAAATTATCAGAAGAAAATAAATTTATTGTGCGTGATGAACCCACCGTAATAGCCCGGGCATAAAATTTTCATCGTCAGGTGTGAATAAAAAATCACCCCTGTCTGCTGAATGTGAGGCCGACTGCGGCAAATTCAATTACCCGAAGAGAATAAGATTTTTCTTATAAGATTTCAATCCCCGCCAGCGCGCTTAATTTTCCAGCAGCCCTGCCAGAACAGAATGATAATCTTTAATCGCGCTACTCGATTTAGGGGTAATTAGTCTTTATACCCGGCGTTAAACGTGTCATTTATCAGTGCGCAGATAAAGCCAGCCTGGCACCTATTTCCCTACGAAATAAGAGCGCGTCTCATTCCTGTTCGCTCTACCATAGAGACAGTGTCGCACCGGCCGCTATGCCGCATGGCGCTGCGCACCGCAGAAAAAAAGCGGGCTGACGCTGACGCAGAGAGCAAAGCCCTATCAGAACGGACAACAATTATTTTTCGCCACACTGTATTAAGCCACCGCCACTATTTTAGTTATGCTGATAATCACGCGACTAAACCATCTGAAAATAAGCACGTTGCCGGGTTTACAGGCCACCTTCTCACCGCAATTTTTTATTAATGTGGTAAATGCTGCGATATTGCGCCCTGCCGCGGCGTGAAAAGGTTTCATTCCGGCCTCCCTTTGCAGAGATACCCGGCTGAGCCGGGGGATTAATCAGCCCGCTATTTTCTCTTTATTCTGCTGGTCCTGAGAGCGGTTAATGATTAGCGGGAGAAAACATTACCGGACGCCATTTGATTTATGTCACACGCCGCGAGGAAAGGTGGTTTTGTTTTTTTCCTCTGCGACGCCTCCCTATTTGATCAAATAGCGGTATTAATCCTTTCTGATGATTTATCGGCAATAGCCGGCGCCGCGCATACCGAGATGGAAATGGGAAGCGTGCGACGCATTGTAGTCAGGTCCCAGCGCGTTACCGAATACGCCACAGCCGCCGCGCCACAGGGTATGCAGCATGGCCGCCTTCTCTTCCGGCTGCTGCCAGTGGCGGCTCACCTCCAGCCGCTGCCCGTCAGCCAGCTGAAAAGCGGTGACATCCCAGGCATCGGCGGTGGCATGTTCGCTGAGCCGTCCCTGCGCCCGATGATAAATATTACGGCAGGCGTAGCTGCCGACATGGGAAATCCGTACCAGTGGACTCTGCATTTGCTGTGCGGTCTGCGCGCGACTGCGCAGGGCATACATGGTGCTGGCGACCGCCATCGGACAGCTGGCCAGAAAACTGCTGCTGAGGCTGACCGGGCCAAACTTCTGAATGCGCAACGGATGGCTGAGCGGACACTGCCCGCTGACCGCCGGACGCTCACTGAAGCTGACGAAGCCCGCCTGCTGCGCACGGCGCATCACCGCCAGGCAGGCGTCGGGATCGCTGGCCAGCCGTTTCATCTTCATCTGTGTCATCCAGCCCGGCGGATCGGTGACCGAGAGCGGCGTAAAGGGATTGAACTGCGGCGGCAGATGCTGTTTCAGCCAGGGTAAGCTGACCCAGCCCAGCGCGATTAACAACAAAAACAGGATAAGCGTGCGCATCGTCCCTCTGGCAGCATGATGATTAGCAAATAAAAAGTGTAGAAGCCCAATCGCCTGCACGCGGCCGGGCTGACACAACGTGATGAATAATTACCCAGACTGACGGAGGATTGAACGAAATCGCGTTTTATCAGCCGATCCGCGACGGCCGGTGTCACAATTGATAAAAAACCGTTACCGGCTTCCGGCTCTCTTCCTCTATCTTATGCCGTCTTGCCCACGGGCAACCTCGTTCAGTAACAGCCAACAGAGCTGACACAACATCAAGACAGGAAAGACACGTTTATGGTTGATCACGCAAAAGAAACCTCAATCACGCAGGAAGGGCCGGATAAGCTGCGGCGCAACCTGCACAACCGACATATCCAGCTGATCGCCATTGGCGGCGCTATCGGCACCGGCCTGTTTATGGGCTCCGGCAAGACGATTAGCCTGGCGGGACCGTCGATCATTTTCGTCTACATGATCATCGGTTTTATGCTGTTCTTCGTTATGCGCGCCATGGGCGAGCTGCTGCTCTCCAACCTGGAGTACAAATCTTTCAGCGATTTTGCCGCTGACCTGCTCGGCCCCTGGGCGGGCTACTTTACCGGCTGGACCTACTGGTTCTGCTGGGTGGTGACCGGCATTGCCGATGTGGTGGCGATCAGCGCCTATTTCCAGCTCTGGTTCCCCGGCTTCTCCATCTGGATGAGCGCCCTGCTCTGCGTGGTGATTTTCCTGGCGCTGAACATTGCCACCGTCAAACTGTTTGGCGAGATGGAGTTCTGGTTCGCCATCATTAAAATCGTCGCGATTGTGGCGCTGATCATCACCGGCATTGTACTGGTGTCGATGCACTATCCGTCACCCGGCGGCGGCACCGCCTCGCTGAGCAATATCTGGGATCATGGCGGCCTGTTCCCGAAAGGACTCAGCGGCTTCTTTGCCGGTTTCCAGATTGCGGTTTTCGCCTTTGTCGGCATTGAACTGGTGGGGACGGCGGCGGCGGAAACCCACGACCCGCATAAAGTGTTACCGCGCGCGATCAATGCGATTCCGCTGCGGGTCATTATGTTCTACGTGCTGGCGCTGATGGTGATTATGGCGGTGACGCCCTGGACCCAGGTGATGGCCGATCGCAGCCCGTTTGTTGAGATGTTCGTGCTGATTGGTCTGCCGGCGGCGGCGAGTATCGTCAACTTCGTGGTGCTGACCTCGGCGGCCTCCTCGGCCAACAGCGGCATCTTCTCCACCAGCCGTATGCTCTACGGCCTGTCGCAGCAGGGTGTGGCCAGTCGCGCCTTTGGGCGACTCTCGGCCCGTGCGGTGCCGACCACCGGCCTGTTCTTCTCCTGCTTCTGTCTGCTGGCGGGCGTGGCGCTGATTTACCTGATCCCGGATGTGATGAAGGTCTTTACGCTGGTGACCACCGTCTCAGCCATTCTGTTTATGTTTGTCTGGACCATCATCCTGTGCAGCTATCTGGCCTACCGTAAAAAATATCCGCAGCGCCACGCGCAGTCCGGCTTCAAAATGCCGCTGGGTAAATTTATGTGCTGGGTCTGTATGGCGTTCTTTGCCTTTGTGCTGGTGCTGCTTACCTTGCAGGAAGATACGCGCCAGGCGCTGATGGTGACGCCGCTGTGGTTTGTCATGCTGGCGATTGGCTGGCTGCTGCGTCGTCGTCGCAGCCACTGATCCACCGCCTTACTGTGCTGGCCCGGTCATCTGACCGGGCTTTTTTTTTACAGCCGATCACCCAGCGCGGAGAAGGTGGCTGACAGCGAGGGGCGTTCGGACGGCAGACGCTGCGGCTGAGCATCGGGCCGCTCGGGGGTGCCCAGACCAAAGGTGAAGGTGTAGTTCTGCCCTTCTCCCATGCGCAGATCGGCGATAGTGGTCTGCCCATCCTGCTCACGCATGGCGTAAAAGCCGTGGCTGAACCAGGCCACCCGCCCGGCGTACCAGCTCCCCCGGAAGGCGTCGAACAGTTCCGGGTGGCGCGGATACCACTTAACCTGCAACGGGCGATCAGGCGACCAGAGTGACCACCAGGCTTCGCCGTAGCGGTCCGGCGTCATGATCACGCTGCGCCAGACCAGGGTGTTGAAGGGCGTCGGCGTAACCAGCACCTTATCGGCCGGAATGCCCTGCTCCCGCAGCGACGCGCCGATCTGCCAGCCTGCCACGCCCTGAATCACGACACTCCACACCAGGTAGAGCGTGCTGAAGGTCAGTCCGATCCGGCTCCAGCGTACACCCTGTTCACCGCGCCGCCAGAGCGCCACACCCAGACCCATCAGCAGCGGCAAGGTATAGAGCGGATCGACGATGTAAACCGAACCAATAGCGTAGGGATGGTCGGTCAGCGGAAGACCCAGCTGAGTCCCATATACCGTCATCAGATCGAGCAGCGGATGGGTAATCAGCGCCAGCCAGATGGCGGGCCACCATGTCAGCCACCTCAGCCGCGGGCGGAACAGCCCTGCCACCAGCCAGGCAAGCAGCGGCGAAACCAGCGTGAGCCAGAGCAGCGCATGGCTGTCGGTGCGATGCAGCGTCATGTTGCGAATGGCGTCGCCATGATCGATGAAAACGTCAAGATCGGGCAGCGTGCCACAGACGCCACCCACCAGCGCGGCCTGCCAGATGGGCACCCGTCGCCCCATCACCGCCACGCTGACCGTGGCGCCCAGTACCCATTGCGAAACAGAATCCATCGGTTTACTCCGTTGCCGCCTGTGAATGTAACCTGAGTTAACGCACCCGGATCCCTTCGATGATCATGCGCTGCACATTGTCGACCGCCTGATCGAAAAACGCCGGATCGCTGAGCGTCTGGCCGGTGACCGCCTCCACCTGGGTCGCGAAATCGGCGTAGTGTTGCGTGGTGGCCCACAGCATAAAAATCAGATGCTGCGGCTGGACGCCCGCCAGTCGCCCTTCATCGATCCAGCGCTCAATAATCGCCGCTTTATCATCGACCAGCTGCTTGAGATCGCCCGCCAGCTCCCCTTTCAGCAGCGGCGCGCCCTGCAACATCTCCAGGCAGAAGAGCCGTGATGCCTGCGGATGGTCGCGTGACACTTCCAGCTTCAGCCGGATGTAGCGCCGAATCGCTACCAGCGGATCCTGATCGTGCGCCAGCGCGCGCAGCGGAGCCAGCCAGACATCCAGAATCTGCTTAAGCACCGCTACATAGAGCACTTCTTTCGAGGGGAAGTAGTAGAGCAGATTGGTTTTCGAAACATCGGCCAGCTCGGCGACTTTATCGAGGCTGGTGCCATGAATGCCAAACTGTGAGAAGAGGGTTAACGCCGCCTCCAGTATCGCCGACCGTTTCGCCGCCACCGCACGCGAGCGCCGCGTTGGCTTTTTTTCATCACTTTTCACACGTTTACCTCATCCATCTGGTCTGATCGCATCATAGCAAAGGGATGCTGCGCTGCCTAACCTGCGCCCTGCACCTTTTTTGCCCAGCCTGCATGGAAAATGTGCAGCGATTTTTGACCAAACGGTCCGAAACGGACCGGCCACTCCACTTACCTCTTTCGGGTTAATTTTAACTCATTGTTATCTAATGCATTAAAAATTGTGGCACACAGTTTGCAGAATTGTGACTGAGCGCAGCCCTCATGGATGACGCAGGATGCAGTGCCGCGCGTGAAACACCTTTCCCTTACTGCAACGAGGTTTCACATGAAGATAGGCGTCTTTATTCCGATTGGTAACAATGGCTGGCTGATTTCATCCAATGCGCCGCAGTACATGCCGACCTTTGAACTCAACAAAGCGATTGTG
The DNA here is from genome assembly GCF_051336815.1 of Pantoea sp. C2G6. Lineage (NCBI taxonomy): Bacteria > Pseudomonadati > Pseudomonadota > Gammaproteobacteria > Enterobacterales > Erwiniaceae > Pantoea > Pantoea sp. C2G6. Next base: position 258,576 of record NZ_JBGMNJ010000001.1, on the reverse strand, counting down.
CTGAAAGCGGAGCACTACCATTTCGACTTTGCGCTCTCGATGATCAAACTGCGCGGCTTTGGCGGAAAAACCGAATTCTGGGATCACAACCTCGAGTCCTTCACCCTGATGGCGGGCCTCGCCGCCGTGACCTCACGCATTGAGATTTACGCCACCGCCGCGACCCTGACGCTGCCACCGGCCATCGTGGCGCGCATGGCGGCCACCATCGACTCTATCTCTGGCGGGCGCTTCGGTGTCAACCTGGTGACCGGCTGGCAGAAACCCGAATATGAGCAGATGGGACTCTGGCCCGGCGATGACTATTTCAGCAGCCGTTACGCCTATCTGACCGAATATGTCACCGTGCTGCGCGATCTGTGGGGCACCGGCAAGTCAGATTTCAAAGGGGATTTCTTCACCATGAACGACTGCCGCGTCAGTCCGCAGCCGCAACGCCCGATGAAGGTGATCTGCGCCGGGCAGAGCGATGCCGGTATGGCCTTCTCCGCCCAGCACGCTGACTACAACTTCTGCTTTGGCAAAGGGGTCAACACGCCTGCTGCGTTCAGCTCAACCTCCATCCGCATGAAGCAGGCCGCTGAAAAAACCGGGCGCGACGTCGGTTCGTATGTGCTGTTTATGATTATCGCCGCCGAAACGGACGAAGCGGCGCGGGCGAAGTGGGAACACTATAAAGCGGGTGCCGATGAAGAGGCGCTCTCCTGGCTCACAACCCAAAGCCAGCAGGACACCAAATCGGGCAGCGATACCAATGTGCGCCAGATGGCCGATCCCACCTCGGCGGTGAATATCAACATGGGCACGCTGGTGGGTTCCTGGGCCAGCGTGGCGCGGATGCTGGACGAAGTAGCGCAGGTGGAAGGCACCCACGGCGTGCTGCTGACCTTTGATGATTTCCTCGAGGGCATTGAGAATTTTGGTCAGCATATACAGCCGCTGATGGCCTGCCGCAGCGCCCTGCTGGATACCGCGCAGGAGGTGGCGTAATGAGTACTGTTTACTGCGCTCATATCCCGGATATTCCGCAGGTTGAACTGCCCGCACGTCCTGAGCCGATCGCCTTCCCGCCCGGCCAGAGTGCCCTGATCGTGGTTGATATGCAGAACGCCTACGCCACCGAAGGCGGCTATCTCGACCTGGCCGGTTTTGATGTCTCCGCCACGAAACCGGTGATTGCGAAGATCCATCAGGCGGTAACGGCGGCGCGCGCGGCGGGCATCCAGATCATCTGGTTCCAGAACGGCTGGGACAGCGACTATGTTGAGGCGGGCGACGCGGGCTCCCCGAATTTCCACAAGTCGAACGCCCTGAAAACCATGCGCAGACAGCCCGAACTCCAGGGCACGCTGCTGTCGAAAGGCGGCTGGGATTACGCGCTGGTGGATGAACTGGTGCCGCAGCCGGGCGACATTGTGCTGCCAAAACCGCGCTACAGCGGCTTCTTTAATACCCCGCTCGACAGCATGCTGCGCAGTCGCGGTATCCGTCATCTGATCTTTACCGGCATCGCCACCAACGTCTGCGTGGAATCGACGCTGCGCGACGGGTTCTTTCTGGAATATTTCGGCGTGGTGCTGGAAGACGCCACCTATCAGGCGGGTCCGGCCTTTGCGCAGCAGGCGGCCCTGTTCAATATCGAAACCTTTTTTGGCTGGGTATCGGATGTCGATACCTTCTGCGAAAGCCTTAACGCCCGTTGATCCCCTGAGGAGGTTGCTATGCCAAAAAGTGTGATTATTCCACCGGGCACCCCTACCCCGATTGCACCCTTTGTGCCGGGTACGCTGGCGGATGGAGTGGTGTATGTCTCCGGGACGCTGCCGTTCGATGCGGAGAACAATGTGGTTCATGTGGGCGATGCCGCGGCGCAGACCCGTCATGTGCTGGAAACCATCAAAAAGGTGATCGAGACCGCCGGTGGCAGCCTGTCCGATGTGACATTCAACTCCATCTTTATCACCGACTGGGCGAATTATGCCGCGGTGAATCAGGTTTACGCCGAGTACTTCCCCGGTGAAAAACCGGCGCGCTTCTGCATTCAGTGCGGACTGGTGAAACCGGATGCGCTGATCGAGATCGCCAGCGTGGCGCATATCGGCAAAAAGGGGGCCTGATGCAGCTTGATATTCTCGGCCTGCAAAGCCCCGATGCCCCAACGCTGGTGCTCTCATCCGGTCTGGGCGGCGTGGCGGGCTTCTGGCAGCCGCAGCTCGCGGCCCTGACCGCCGCTTACCGGGTGGTGCTCTACGACCAGCGCGGCACCGGTCGCAGCGCGGAGAGCTTACCGGAAGGCTACAGCATGGCGATGATGGCGGCGGAGCTGGCCGCCGCGCTGGCAGAGCACGGTATCCTGCGCTTCAGCCTGATCGGGCACGCGCTGGGCGGTCTGATCGGCATGCAGCTGGCGCTGGATTACCCGGCGCGGCTTGAGCGGCTGGTGGTGATCAACGGCTGGCTGACGCTGCATCCCCATACTCAGCGCTGCTTTCAGGTGCGTCAGGATCTGCTGCTCAACGTCGGCGTTGAGGCTTTTGTGCGTGCCCAGCCGCTGTTTCTCTATCCCGCCGAATGGATGGCCCGCCATCAGGCGCGGTTGGCGCAGGAGGATCAGCACCACCTGGATCATTTTCAGGGGATGGAGAACCTGCTGCGACGCCTGCATGCCCTGATGAGTGCCGACTTCAGCAGCCGGGCCGCCGCTATTCCGCACCCGGTGCTGGCGATCGCCAGCCAGGACGATCTGCTGGTGCCCTGGAGCTGTTCGACGCAGCTGGCCGCCACCCTGCCCAACGCCACTGAACAGCTGATGGCCACGGGAGGACACGCCATGAGCGTGACCGAACCAGAACAGTTTAACGCCCTGCTGATGCAGTGGCTGAATGAAACCGAAGACGCACAGACCTTCCAGCGCGTCGCCGGATAACCTTTTACGGAGAAGATCATGAGCCTGAAACCTGTTTTCCCGCTGGTTGAGAAAAACGAGTTCCGTAATGCGATGTCCCGGCTTGGCGCTGCGGTCAATATCATCACCACCGAAGGCCCGGCCGGACGTGCCGGTTTTACCGCTTCCGCGGTGTGCAGCGTCACCGACTCGCCGCCGACGCTGCTGGTCTGCCTGAACCGTTCCGCCTCGGTCTGGCCGGTGTTTCGCGAAAATATGCAGCTGTGCGTCAACACCCTGGCGGCGGGCCACGAAGCGCTCTCCAACCTGTTTGGCGGCAAAACGCCGATGGCTGAACGCTTTGTTGCCGCCGAATGGTCAACGGCGGTGACCGGTTCGCCGGTGCTGAGCGGTGCGGTGGCGTCGTTTGACTGTCGCATTACTCAGATTGTCAGCGTCGGCACCCACGACACGCTGTTCTGCGAAGTGGTGGCGCTGGTCCGTAACGATGAAACGCATGGCCTGGCGTGGTTTGACCGCGGCTACCATCCGCTGTTACGGCAGCAAGCCTGTTAATCCGTCAGCCCTGTACTGACCTTCCCCCGGCATTCCTTACGCTCTGGAGTAGACGATGGCACGATCCTGGTTTCCGCAATGGCAGAAGAAGTCGGCTTTAACAGAAAACGGTATTATCGCCCCGGATGAAACGCTGCCGCTGGGGCAGACTCTAGTGCTGGGTTTGCAGCATGCGGTGGCGATGTTTGGCGCAACGGTGCTGATGCCGCTGCTGATGGGGCTGGACCCCAACCTGGCGATTCTGGTCTCCGGGATCGGCACGCTGCTGTTCTTCTTTATCACCGGCGGCCGGGTGCCCAGCTATCTGGGATCGAGCGCCGCCTTTGTCGGGGTGGTGATTGCGGTCACCGGCTTCAGCGGTCAGGGGCTCAATCCCCATCTGAGCGTGGCGCTGGGCGGGGTGATCGCCTGCGGCCTGCTCTACACGCTGATTGGCCTGGTGGTGATGAAAGCGGGCACCCGCTGGATTGAAAACCTGATGCCGCCGGTGGTGACCGGTGCGGTGGTGATGGCGATTGGGCTGAATCTGGCACCGATTGCGGTACACAGCGTCTCCGCCTCCTCATTCGACAGCTGGGTGGCGGTCATGACGGTGTTGTGCATCGGTCTGGTGGCGGTGTTTACCCGCGGGATGATCCAGCGCCTGCTGATTCTGGTCGGTTTAATCCTGGCCTGGGCGATCTATGCGCTGCTGACCAACGGCCTGGGGCTGGGTAAGCCGGTCGATTTTACCCTGCTCTCCCAGGCCGCCTGGTTCGGGCTGCCGCACACCACCGCGCCGGTGTTTGATTTACAGGCGATGGTGCTGATCGCACCGGTGGCGATCATCCTGGTGGCGGAAAATCTGGGGCATCTGAAGGCGGTGGCGGGCATGACCGGGCGCAATCTCGATCCCTATATGGGACGGGCCTTTGTCGGTGACGGTCTGGCCACTCTTCTCTCCGGCTCGGTTGGCGGCAGCGGTGTCACCACCTATGCCGAGAACATCGGCGTCATGGCGGTCACCAAAGTTTACTCCACGCTGGCGTTTGTCGCCGCCGCCATCATCGCTATCCTTGCCGGCTTCTCCCCCAAATTTGGCGCGCTGATCCACACCATTCCGGCTCCGGTGATTGGCGGCGCGTCTATTGTGGTGTTCGGGCTGATTGCGGTGGCGGGTGCGCGCATCTGGGTGCAGAACCATGTCGATCTGGGTCAGAACAGTAACCTGATTATGGTGGCCACCACGCTGGTACTTGGCGCAGGGGATTTCGCGCTGAAAATCGGCTCTTTTACGCTGGGCGGCATCGGCACGGCTACCTTTGGCGCGATTATCCTCAATGCGGTTCTGCGCCGCCGTCACGCCGCGCCGCAGGATAAGCCGCTGGCGCGACAGCAGGGTTAACTACTCCAGCGGTGTGGCAGCCGGCCGCACCGCTTTATTTCGTTTCAGCCGCAGCTCACTGACGATCACGCCGCAGACGATCAACGCCCCACCCAGCAGCGCCAGCGCAGGCAGACGCTCCCCGGCAATGCGCCCGACAACTCCCGCCCAGACCGGTTCCCCCGCATAAATCACCGTGGCGCGGGTGGGCGAAACGCTGCGCTGCGCCCAGTTCATCGTCACCTGAATCAGGGCGCTTGCCGCACCCAGCCCAAGCGCGCTGAGCAGCAGCGGGGTTGAGAGCGTGGGTACAGATTCACCATTGGGGATCATCAGCGCAAAAGCGCACAGCGACGCCACCGCCAGCTGGATCAGGGTGACGCGCCGCACATCGACCTGACCGGCATAGCGGCTGATCAGGATGATCTCGGCGGCGATCGCCAGGGTGCTGAGCAGCGTGGCGATTTCGCCAGCGTTGAGACTGATGCGCCCCTCCTGCGGCCCCGCCACCAGCAGTAAGCCGGTAAACGCCAGCGCAATGCCCAGCCACGACATCAGCCCCGGCGGACGGCGTAAAAAGAGCCATTGCAGCAGTGGCACCACCGGCACATAGAGCGCGGTAAGAAAAGCGGACTGGCTGCTGGATATGGTCTGCATTCCCCAGGTTTGCAGGCCATATCCCGCGGCGATCGCCAGGCCAATCAGCGTGCCCGCTTTGACTTCCAACCAGCTGATGGCGGTGAGATAACGGCGGAAAAACAGCGCCAGCAGTAGCGCGGCGGTCGCAAAACGCAGGCCGACAAAGAAGAAGGGACCGGAGTGCTGCATCGCGCGATGCACCACCAGGAAGGTGCCGCCCCAGACCAGAGTAATAAAAAGTAATACCCATTCCTGCCGCGTAAGGCGCAGGGTTAAACCACGGCGTGCGTCCGACATAATTCACCTGATCAGCTGTCCGGGCGCTATTGTGCGGAGGGATAAGGGGAAAAGCAATCCGGCTTTGCCGCCGGTCAGAACCGGCGGCAAAGCCGGATTACGCCTCGTTCTGGCTTTTCGGAGAGTGGCGTCCGCCCTTCTCACCGGCCCGAGCGGCACGCTGCGGATCGTGCTTAAAATTACCGCCGCTGTTTTTCCCGCCTTTGCGTCCCGCTTCAGCGGCACGCTCACGGTTTTCAGCGAAATTTCCTGAACCGCCACGATGTGTTGTCATGGTTTACTCCTGTCGCGTAGCGCGATAACGAAAAATGGAAAAGCCGGGGGCTGATGACGGCAAGCCGGGAGCAACTCCTGCTTAAAGCGTAGTCAACATCCCGGTTAACCCGTCTGACAGTCACATTTCGCAACAGAGAATTAACCCTGAATCTGGCTAAACATCGAACATTCTCTCGCCTTACTGCCAATTAACTGGAGATTTATTACGCAGATACCGGGTGTCAGCACCGCTGCCGCCGACGTAACCGGAAAGCTCTTCTATACTTTTTCTGGACGTCAACTTACCTGGAGAGATCAATGGCTAAGATTCTGGTGCTCTACTACTCGATGTATGGACATATCGAAACGATGGCGAATGCGGTGGCAGAAGGCGCTCGTCGGGTACCCGGCGCGGAAGTGGATATTCTGCGGGTGCCAGAAACGATGGATGCCGATCGCTTTGCGCAGGTAGGCGGTAAAACTGACCAGCAGGCAGCCGAAGCGACCCCTGAGGTGCTGCCGCAGTATGACGCGATTATCATCGGCACCCCGACCCGCTTCGGCAATATGGCGGGACAGATGCGCACCTTCTGGGACCGCACCGGTGGTCTGTGGGCGTCGGGTGCACTGTTTGGCAAAGTGGCCAGCGTCTTTACCTCTACCGGCACCGGTGGCGGCCAGGAGCTGACCATTACCTCGGTCTGGACCACCCTGGCGCATCACGGCATGGTGATTGTCCCGATCGGTTATGGCACAAAAGAGTTATTTGATATTTCCCAGGTTCGCGGCGGTACGCCTTATGGGGCAAGCACGCTGGCGGGTGGAGATGGTTCGCGTCAGCCTACGGAAGAGGAACTGAATATCGCCCGTTTTCAGGGTGAACATGTTGCCGGGCTGACAGTCAAACTGAAGGACTGAGTTAATCAAAGGAGAATAATATGTCTACTGAACAATCTAAAGCACATCACGTTGGCGAATGGGCCAGTCTGCGTCACACCTCACCTGAAATCGCCGAGGCCATTTTTGAAGTGGCGAATTATGACGAGCGACTGGCCGAAGAGATCTGGCGTCAGCAAGGTAGTGATGACGTGCTGATCCGCGCTTTTGAAAAAACCGATAAAGATCTCCTGACCTGGGATGATAAACCCGTCGAGCGCAAGAACGTCTGATTCAGCGGCGGGAATTTCCCGCCCTTATTTTTAGCACACCAAGGAGTACGCTATGTCTTCCTATCAAAGCATTAATCCCGCCAACAACCAGTTGCTGAAAAGCTGGCCTTCACATGATGAAGCGGCTGTCAGCCATGCACTGGAGGTGGCCGATCGCCTGTTCCACTCAGCATGGAGTAAAGGGGATATTCAGCCTCGTCTCCAGGTGCTGAAAAAACTGGCTGACCTGATTGATAGCCGTGCGGAAGAGCTGGCCACCATCGCCAGTAAAGAGATGGGTAAACTGATTGGTCAGAGCCGTGGCGAAGTGAAAATCTGCTCGCAGATTGCCCGCTATTACGCTGAGAACGCGGAGCGCATTCTTCAGCCTCAATCCTATCCCAGCGAACTGGGCGAAGCCTGGGTGGAATATCACCCGATTGGCGTACTGGTCGCCGTGGAGCCCTGGAATTTCCCTTACTATCAGCTGATGCGCGTGCTGGCACCTAATCTGGCGCTGGGTAACCCGGTGCTGGCGAAACACGCCAACATTGTGCCGCACTGTGCCGATGTGTTTGAAAAACTGGTCCGCGAAGCGGGTGCGCCGGAAGGGGCATGGACCAACCTGTTTATCTCTACCGATCAGGTGGCCGATCTGATTGCCGATGACCGGGTGCAGGGCGTCGCCCTGACCGGTTCAGAGCGCGCCGGCAGCGCCGTGGCTGAGCAGGCGGGCAAGCATCTTAAGAAGTCGACGCTGGAGTTAGGCGGCAACGACGTGTTTGTGGTGCTGGACGATGCCGATCTCGATGAAGCGGTGCGTCAGGGCGTGCAGGCGCGCCTCAGCAACTGTGGTCAGGTCTGTACCGCGGCAAAACGTTTTATTCTGCATGAGAAGATTGCCGATCGTTTTATCAGCCAGTTCAGTGCCGCCCTGAGTGCGGCCACGCTGGGCGATCCGCTTGATGAGAAAACCACGCTTGGCCCGCTCTCTTCCGCCGATGCGCGTGACCGTCTGGTGAAACAGGTGGATGAAGCGGTTGCCAATGGCGCGAAACTGGTGACGGGCGGGAAAGCCGTCGAGGGCGTGGGCTGTTTCTATCAGCCAACCATCCTGACCGGCATTACCCCGGACAACCCCGCCTACTACCAGGAGTTCTTCGGACCGGTAGCCCAGGTTTATGTGGTGGGTGACGATCAGGCCGCTATCGCGCTGGCGAACGACTCTCACTATGGTCTGGGGGGATCGGTCTGGACGCGCGACACGGCGCGTGGCCGTAAGCTGGCCTCGGCTATCGAAACCGGTATGGTGTTTATCAACTCTCAGAGTGACACCTCCGCCGAGCTGCCGTTTGGTGGCGTGAAGCGTTCAGGCTATGGGCGTGAGCTTTCCGATCTCGGTATCAAAGAGTTTGCTAACCAGAAGCTGGTGGTCATCGCGGGATAACATTGCCCGCGGCCATAAAAAAACCCCGTCTCGACGGGGTTTTTTATTATCGGGCGAAGGAAACCTTCAGGGTGTCGCCACCGCAGCGGACTTCGTTTCGTCACTCTGCGACTTAGCGGACGGGTTAGCGCTTTCCGCTTTATCAGCAGGCGCGCTCCCGGTCGCTGCTTTGTCTGCTTTTGCCTGGTCAGCTGCGGCTTTGTCCGCTTTCGCTTTTTCAGCGGCAGCTTTATCCGCGGCGGCCTTCTCGGCTTTCGCTTTCTCAGCAGCGGCTTTTTCCGCTTTTTCTTTCTCAGCGGCCGCTTTTTCAGCCGCGGCCTTATCCGCTTTCACTTTTTCAGCGGCGGCTTTGTCATCTGTCGCTTTATCCGCGTTGGCTTTGCCCGCGGTCGCTTTATCCGTTTTAGCGTTATCTTCCGTTGCCGCCGCTTTATCGGTTCCGGCCTTGTCGGCCGCCGCGTCACCGGTCGCAGCGGCTGGCGCGTTGCTGTCGTCGGACTGAGCCGGTGCTGGTGCCGGTGCCGCAGGCTGCATTGGCGTGCCCTGCAACGCGGCATTCAGCACCTGAGAGAACTGATCCCAGCTGCAATAACCGTTGGCGTCCGTCTCACAGCCCGCCAGTTGCAGCGTGACGCGCTTCGCCGGATTCTTCAGGCTTAACACATCGGCGTTACGCAGCTGATCGGCGCTCTGATAGACATACTCAACTTTGAGCAGATCTTTGTCATTCTTCACATCGTGCCAGCGCTCGAACACCACCTGGCCACCAATGGGTGTTTTTTCATAGGTGTCAGGCAGCTCATAAGGTTTGACCTGCAAAGCACTCAGCAGCGAAGCGATGTTGGAGTCGTGTCCCACCATCAGCGTAATTTTAGGCGCATTGGCTTTATCCTGATCGACCAGCTGGCTGCGGATGTAATCCACCAGCGGTGCCGCGACTTCACGGGAAATGTCCGGGCTGGTGAACAGAGTATCCTGATACCCATTCTTGATGGCTGACAGCTCTTTCCACTGCTCAGGCGTGGTGATCTGGCCCCAGGCGACCTGCTCCATCGGGAAACCCTGATAATATTGCAGGGTAAACGCATCCATCAGCGAATTGCCCACTTTCAGCGGACCACTGACGTTGGGTTCCTGACCATTATCCGCGCTGAAGCTGTTCTGACCATTGCTGAGATCGCACTGCTTTTTGTTGTGGCAGGCTGGCGACGACTTGTAGTCGATAATCTTTTCCAGCCGCTGGAAGGCGGGTTTCAGAGCCAGTTTTTCATTGGCGGCCGCCATCGCGGCCAGCGCTTTTTTGTTGAATGCTTCGCTGCCGTCAGTGACCGACGGGCTGAAGATAGGGTCCATGGTGCCCATCGCATCCTGATGCGTCACCGCGACGTCACAGCCCGGGAAGGCACCATTAACAAAGAACTGCGCCGTGGCGACAGTGCGTTGCAGACTGTTGGCATAAACAAAAACGTTGTTGCTGTCAGGGCAACTGCCATTCTTCACCAGGCCCTGCTGCGCCAGCCACTGACGGGTGTAGTTACCCATGTAGACTTCCAGCACGCCACCTTTGGTGGTCAACTGGCCGCCGGGAACATCCCACTGCGGCCAGCTTTTTTTCGTTGCCTGCTCCAGCACGCTGCCGTTGTCCGCCAGAGGCGCACGCAGATTGTGACGGCTTAACATCAGCACCTGTTGCAGCTGCATATTGCCATCAGCGGCAAAGGCGACCGTTCCGGCCGGTAACGCAGCGAGCACAGACAATGCGCAAAGACTCAGTTTCTTGATCATTGTGCCTATTCCATTATTCAGTAAAGAAACACTCTGGCTATCAACCGATTAGCTCATCTCAGAGCGAAGTATTCACTAGTGTAACTCAGCTCACCGGAGAAAAGCGCCAGATGTTTGCAAAAACAGTGACTGGACTATAGCAGAGATGCCAGAGAGAGATGAATGCGCAACCGCACAGCGCTGAGGCAAAAAGGTGTTTTTCGGACAGGCAGAAGAAAGTGGACAGCAGAAACGAAACAGGCCAGCACTGAGTGCTGGCCTGTAAAATGTGGCGGAGGAGGAGAGATTCGAACTCTCGGATGGTTTCCCATCGGCGGTTTTCAAGACCGCTGCCTTAAGCCGCTCGGCCACCCCTCCGTTTTGTAACGGTACTGCACTGGCAAAATCATCTGAACGTTTTGCCCTTTATCGCATTAAGCAGATAAAGTGGCGGAGGAGGAGAGATTCGAACTCTCGGATGGTTTCCCATCGGCGGTTTTCAAGACCGCTGCCTTAAGCCGCTCGGCCACCCCTCCGCAATGACGCGCACTATAAACATCCCGTTTCGCGATGTAAAGCCTGTATCCTTTCATTCGCCTGAAAAACAGTCAGATTGTGATTTTTCGCTGCCAAAATCGCCACTCTGCTCAAACAATTAGCAGAATAGCGCGTAAAGAAGGGTAAAACGCCTTTTCCCTCATTAATGGCCTGCGTATTCTCGGCAGATATTTAGTGTTCTGCTTAAAGGAGCGCAACATGGAAAGAATTGTCACCTCATCCCGGTCGTCACTGCTGGCGACACACAACGTTCTGCGTAATACGTATTTTCTGCTTGGACTGACGCTGGCTTTTTCAGCCGTCACCGCCACGGCCAGTACCCTGCTGGCGCTGCCGGCACCGGGCCTGATCCTGATGCTGGTCGGTTTTTATGGACTGATGTTTTTAACCTACCGTCTGGCTAACAGCCCGATGGGTATTCTGGCCGCCTTTGCCTTTACCGGCTTCCTGGGTTACTGCCTTGGCCCTATCCTCAGTTCCTTTTTGAGCGCGGGCATGGGCGACGTGATAGCGCTGGCGCTGGGCGGAACGGCGCTGGTCTTCTTCTGCTGTTCAGCCTATGTGCTGACCACCCGCCGCGATATGTCCTTCCTCGGCGGGATGATGATGGCGGGCTTTGTGGTGCTGCTGGTGGCGGTCGTGGCGAATATCTTCCTGCAACTGCCTGCGCTGCATCTGGCCATCAGCGCCCTGTTTATTCTCTTTTCCGCCGGTGCCATTTTGTGGGAAACCAGCAATATCATTCAGGGCGGCGAAACCAACTATATCCGGGCGACGGTCAGCCTCTATGTCTCCCTCTATAATATCTTTGTCAGCCTGCTGAGCCTGCTGGGTTTTGCCCGCAGCAACTAACCGGCAATAACCGTCAGCCTGTAAAACCCCGCTCCGGCGGGGTTTTTGCTTTTACTGTTCGCCAGGTTTGATAAACTGCGCCGTCATTAATTAAGAGGAAGTCACGTGAATTTTAACGGTAACGAAATCGCCGTCGATGCCGAAGGCTATCTGAAGAACCCCGCCGACTGGAGCGAAGCGCTGGCTGCGCACATTGCCGACCAGGAAGGGCTCTCCATGAGCGAAGCTCACTGGGAAGTGGTTCATTTCGTGCGCGCCTTTTATCTGGAATATAACACCTCACCCGCGGTGCGGATGCTGGTGAAGGCGATGGCGCAAAAATATGGCGAAGAGAAAGGCAACAGCCGCTATCTGTTTCGTCTGTTCCCGGAAGGACCGGCTAAACAGGCGACAAAGATCGCCGGCCTGCCAAAGCCAGCGAAATGTCTGTAATTAACCGGTGGTGAAGTCGCGTGGCGGCTGTGCAGGCTGATACGGCTCCACCAGCACCTTATCGACCCGCGCGCTGCGCGGTCCGCCCGCTTTAAGCCAGGCGATCAACGCTTCAACCGGCTCCGCCTCGCCCCAGGCCAGCACTTCGACACTGCCATCGTCCAGATTGCGCGCATAGCCCTGCACGCCCAGCCGCTTCGCTTCGGCCTGGGTGCTGTAACGAAAACCTACGCCCTGGACGCGGCCATGAACCCATGCTTTGAATCCAAGTGCTGACATTCTTCTCTCCCGCTGCTGTTCGTTGCAATTTCCCGTTATCCACCGGACAATGGCGCCTCATTTTTTCAGGTAAGCATAGCAAACTATGACAGTCAGATTGATTCTCGCGAAGGGACGTGAAAAGTCCCTGCTTCGTCGCCATCCCTGGGTCTTTTCCGGCGCGGTCGCGCGCATGGAAGGTAAAGCGCAACTGGGTGAAACCATCGATGTTTGTGACAGTAACGGTAAATGGCTGGCTCGCGCTGCTTATTCGCCTCAGTCGCAGATCCGCGCCCGCGTCTGGAGCTGGCAGGCCGATGAATCCATCGACATCGCCTTCTTTGTGCGTCGTTTTGAACAGGCGCAGCAGTGGCGTGAATGGCTGGCCGCCCGTGATGGCCTGGATAGCTACCGGCTGATTGCTGGTGAATCTGATGGCTTACCCGGCGTTACCATCGACCGCTTCGGCCACTTTTTAGTGATGCAGCTGCTTTCGGCGGGCGCAGAGTATCAGCGTGCGGCGATTATCACCGCGCTGCAACACTGCTTCCCTGGCTGCGCCATCTATGACCGTTCTGACGTCGCCGTGCGTAAGAAAGAGGGTCTGGAACTGACCCAGGGTCCGGTAACTGGCGAACTGCCGCCGCCTCTGTTGCCGATCACCGAACATGGCATGAAGCTGCTGGTCGATATTCAGGGTGGTCATAAAACCGGCTATTACCTCGATCAGCGTGACAGCCGTCTTGCTACCCGCCGTTATGCTGACAACGCCCGCGTGCTTAACTGCTTCTCCTATACCGGCGGATTCGCGGTCTCGGCGCTGATGGGCGGCTGTAAAGAGGTGATCAGCGTTGATACCTCGCAGGAGGCGCTGGATGTGGCGCGTCAGAACGTCGAGCTGAATCAGCTGGATCTCGCACGCGCGCGCTTTGAACGCGATGATGTCTTCAAGCTGCTGCGTCGCTACCGTGATGAGGGCGAGAAATTTGATCTGATCATCATGGACCCGCCAAAGTTCGTGGAAAACAAAAACCAGCTGATGGGCGCCTGCCGCGGCTATAAAGACATTAATATGCTGGCAATTCAGCTACTCAATCCGGGCGGCATCCTGCTGACCTTCTCCTGCTCCGGTCTGATGGCCACCGATCTGTTCCAGAAGATCATTGCGGATGCGGCGCTGGATGCCGGGCGCGAGGTGCAGTTTATTGAGCAGTTCCGCCAGGCGGCCGATCATCCGGTGATCGCCAGCTATCCGGAAGGCCTCTACCTGAAAGGTTTTGCCTGCCGTGTGATGTGACTTGAAAAACCGCCTGCTGCCCCCATAGTAAAGAGAGGAGTTTTTTTCGGAGGTCACTATGATTGCCACTAAATTTGGTATTGGTCAGCAGGTTCGTCATCGTTTGTCTGGTGTATTGGGGGTTATTGTGGATGTCGATCCTGAATACTCGCTGGATGAGCCTAAAGTTGAAGAAGTGGGTGCGGAAGAGAAGATGCGAAGCGCTCCCTGGTATCACGTTGTGATGGAAGATGAAGAAGGCGATCAGGTGCACACCTATGTGGCTGAGATCCAGCTCGCCGGTGAAACCAGTCTTGAGCACCCGGAACAGCCCTCAATGGATGAACTGGCCGCCTCGGTGCGTCAGCAACTCCAGGCCCCTCATCTGCGCCATTAATTGGCGGCGGCACCTGCCGCCGTCCTGATGCGCCTACGCTGTTATCCCCAGCCGCGGAATTTCAATCTTCGGGCAGCGATCCATAATGACCGTCATGCCCGCATCCTGCGCCAGCACCGCAGCCTGCTCATTAATCACCCCCAGCTGCAACCACAGCGTATCCGCCCCCGCCGCGATCGCTTCCTGCGCCACTCCCCAGGCGGCTTCAGAGTTTCGGAACACATCCACCATATCGATTTTGCCCGGCACCTCGGCCAGCGTGGCATAAGCCTGCTGTCCCAGCAGCGTTTTTCCCGCCAGTTTCGGACTGACCGGGATCACCTCATATCCCTGATCGAGTAGATATTTCATCACACCGTAGCTTGGACGCTCGGGACGATCGCTCGCCCCGACTAAGGCGATACGGCGGGTACGTGTCAGCACCTCACGGATTGTCTGGTCGTTCATTGTTATCTCCTTTCAGGCCAGTATTGAGTGTAGATGGGCCGGCCCATTAACGGCTAAACCGGCGGCGAAATTAATTGAACCGCAGCACGAATAAATATGTTTAATTGTAAATTAACTGCCATAATGTAAGAATTTGCTACACGCCATTCGTCGCGTTCTCTGCCACCGGAGTTGAAATGAAGCTGTTGCTGGCTGTTACGGGGTTACTCCTGCTCCTCGTTTCGGCGTCCTGTTCTGCCATCACCCTCAGGCTCGACCCGCAAATCGACCTGTTAGTGCTGGATGGCCGGAAAATTTCAGGTGCACTGCTGCGCGGAGCCGACAGTTTAGAGCTGGATCGCGGGCAGCATCAGTTTCTGTTCCGGGTTGAACAGCTGCATCATGACCAGAAAGAGAGCGTTCCGCGCTATCAGTCGGTGCCAATGATCGTCACCTTCACCGCCGTGGCTAAAACCATCACTATCCGCCTGCCGGTGCTCCAGACAAAACGCGATCGTCAGCACTTTGAGCGCAACCTCAATTTCCAGCTGGTAGATGAAAGCGGTAAAGAGATTATGACGCTGCGCGACCATCTTCCGCTCACGGCAACGGCGGATATAGAAAAAGCGATGCTGAACTATAACCGCACCCGTCAGATCGCCTCGGTGCCGCGGTTTGCTCATCCCCTCTCCGTTTCGCCCTCCCCGGCGCAGCTTACCGCCGATCTCAGCCTGACGCAGAAAGAGTCACCTTCCCTGCAACGCTGGTTCCAGCGCTTTGATGAAGCGACCCGCCAGCAGCTGCTGACGCTGGTAAAAATGCTTCGCACCAGCTGATCGCTGACAGGTTGATAGCGAGGAAAGGCCAGAGGTAAAATCGCGCCACCTTTTCTTCCGCATCCACTTCATCAGGAACGCATTATGGAACAGACTGTTCGCACCCTCGGCATCCGCAAACATATCGCGCTGGTTGCCCATGATCACTGCAAAGCCGCTTTGCTTGACTGGGTGAAACAAAACCAGTCCGCGCTGGAGCCGCACACGCTCTACGCTACCGGCACCACCGGGAATCTGATTAATCGCGGTTCTGGTCTGAACGTGAATGCCATGCTCAGTGGGCCGCTGGGCGGCGATCAGCAGGTTGGTGCGCTGATCGCGGAAGGTAAAATTGATGCGCTGATCTTTTTCTGGGACCCGCTGAATGCCGTGCCGCACGATCCTGACGTCAAGGCGCTGCTGCGGCTGGCGACGGTGTGGAATATTCCGGTCGCCACCAACCGCTCAACCGCCGATTTCATTATTCAGTCGCCGCTATTTGCCCGCAGCGTCGATATTATGATCCCTGACTATCCACGCTACCTGGCTGACCGCCTGAAATAATTCAGGCTTTGCGCAGCACCGGCACGCCCAGCTCACGGAACTGTTCAACAAACACCGACGGCGCGGCCTTGTCAAACAGCAGAAAAACCTGCTGGCGCGCCCGCGTCAGCGCCACATAGGCCAGACGGCGCTCTTCCGCATCGGGGAACGCTTCCGGCTGCGGGAGCAGCCCCTGCTCAATGATCGACTCGCGCACCTCAGCCGGAAAGCCCTCTTTGCCCTGCTGTAACCCCAGCAGGATCACATAATCCGCCTGCTGACCTTTGCTGGCGTGGATCGTCATAAAATCGAGCTTCAGTTTTGGCCAGCGGGTTCTGGCTTTATCCAGCAATTCGGGCCGCAGGTAGTGATACCGCGCCAGCAGCAGGATCCGCTCATCCGGTTTTGCGTAGCCGCTGAGTTTGTTCAGCAGCGCCTCCAGCTGATCCTCCGCCAGCAACGAAATCGACTTTTTATTGCCTTTGGTTACGCTGTTCAGCGGTTTACGCAGCTGCTGCGGATTCTGCTGGATAAAGCGGCTGGCGATGTCGCCAATGCGATCGTTAAAGCGATAGGTGGTGTCCAGCACGCAGCGGTCGCCTTCGCCAAAGTAGTGGTGAAACGCGGTGGTCAGCGTCATCTCCGCACCGCTGAAGCGGTAGATGGCCTGCCAGTCGTCGCCAACGGCAAACAGCGCGGTGCGCTTATTCTGCTGCCGTAATGCGCTGAGTAAGGCGGCGCGCTGGGGTGAGATGTCCTGGAACTCATCCACCAGAATATGTTTCCACGGGCTGATAAAGCGCCCTTTTTCCAGAATGGCGATCGCCTGGTGAATCAGACCGGAAAAATCGACCGCGCCCTCCTCTTTTAGCGCACTCTTCCAGGCCTTCAGTAACGGGGCCATCAGCCTGATGCGTTTACTGAACAGCTCACGGCTTTCATCCGGCACCTCCGCGATCATCGCCGCCTGCGCGCCACCGTGCATCCGCATCAGGCCGATCCAGCGCTCCAGACGCGGTGCCAGACGGCTGGCAAGCCTGTCGTCATCCCAGAACGCCCCCTCTGGCACTTCCCACGCCAGTTCATCACGCAGCCACTGACGCCAGCCGTTGGCCTGGGCTTTTTTATCCTGACACTGCTGACGCCAGTGCTGGATCAGCAGCGTCCGACGGGCTTCGGCGTCGCTCTCCAGCTGACTGATCGCCGGCTGCTTGTTGCTGCCTTCACGAATAATGTGCAGGGCCAGCGCATGGAATGTCCGCGCCTGGATGTCAGTAGCCCCCAGGCGTGACTGGAGGCGATGGTTCATCTCTTCCGCCGCCTGGCGGCCAAACGCCAGCAGCAGAATCTGGTCGGGGCTGGCCAGCCTGCGCTGCATCAGCCAGCCGGCACGCGCCACCAGCACCGAGGTTTTACCACTGCCGGCCCCGGCAAGTACCAGCAGCGACGTTTCGCCATTGACCACCGCTTCAGATTGCGACTGATTGAGCGGTGTGGATTCGACGCTGGCGAAGAATTCCTGATACCGACTCAGCATCGCGGCGGTCCAGTCGCGGTTTCGCTGCCGCAACGCGGTTTCACCCTGCTCCAGCCAGCGCTGACAGAATTCCCAGTCATCGCGGCAATCGGCAAAATCTTTCAGCCGCGACAACGGCAGCGGCAGCGCGTCAAACTGCTTCACGATGTTCTCTTTCAGCGCCTGTAGCTCACCGCGATTCAGCCAGCGATCCTGAGCGCTGAACGCATCAATATCGCCGCGCAGCGCCTCCAGCACCTCGTGACACACCGTGCTCATCTCCAGACTCCAGCTCTGCCAGGCTTGCAGCAGATAGTGGTGAAAGCGCTGCGTCTCCTGCCATTCAGTACCATGCAGCCGGACCACTTTGTCATCGGCCAGCAAAAATTCGAGTTCGCCCCATACCAGCCCGCGCTTACAGGCAATATCCAGTAACTGGTTAAAGGGGATCAGGTACTCATGCTTATCGCCGCTGACTTCAACACCAGCCGCCATCAGACGAACGCGATTGTAAGGATGCTGGGCAAGCCGTTTGCCCATCGAGGTTGCTTTCAGTTCCACGCCGACACCAACGTCAGAGAATAGGATTAGGGGGAGTTTACCTGTCAGACCCTTGGCGCTCCAGCCTTAAAACAGGCTAAACTTGGCGTCACATCTTGCGGAATGCAAAAGGAAAAAAGGTCATGCGCACCGTTTTAAATATTCTTAATTTTGTTCTGGGCGGCTTTTTCACCACCCTGAGCTGGCTGTTCGCCACCTTAATCAGCATCGTGCTGATTTTTACCCTGCCTCTGACCCGCTCCTGCTGGGAGATCACCAAACTGTCGCTGGTGCCGTTTGGCAATGAGGCGGTGCATGTGGATCTGCTTCGTCCTGAGAGTAAAAGTCATCTTCTCAATACCGGCGGGACCTTCCTGAATATCTTCTGGCTGATTTTCTTTGGCTGGTGGCTCTGCCTTTCTCACATTTCAGTCGGGATTGTGCAGTGCATCAGTATCATCGGAATCCCGGTCGGCATTGCGAACTTCAAAATCGCCGCGATTGCGCTCTGGCCGGTTGGACGCCGGGTAGTATCGGTTGAAGAGGCGCGCGCTGCGCGGGAAGCCAATGCCCGCCGCTATTAACAGAGTATCGAACACACTGCCAGGCTGGCGGAAATACCTGTTTAACAGCACCTGGCGTTATCTGCTGCGCATTCTGTTTGCGCTGAGCGGCTGCGCCGCTATTCCCTGGTGGCTGCATCAGATTGAATGGACCATTCCCCTGACGCTGGGCGTGGTCGCCGCTGCGCTGGCCGATCTTGACGATCGCCTGACCGGTCGGCTGAAGAACCTGCTGATCACCCTGCTCTGCTTCTGCATCGCATCCGTTTCGGTGGAGCTGCTGTTTCCCTATCCGCTGGCCTTTATTATCGGGCTGGCGATCTCCACCTGGGGTTTTATCCTGCTGGGTGCGCTGGGACAGCGTTACGCCACCATCGCTTTTGGCGCACTGCTGATCGCCGTCTATACCATGCTCGGCATCGGGCTGTTCAGCCAGTGGTACATGCAGCCGACCCTGCTGCTGCTGGGCGCGCTCTGGTACAACCTGCTGACGCTGCTGGGTCATCTGATGTTTCCGGTCCGGCCGGTGCAGGAGCAGCTGGCCGGAAGTTTTTCCCAGCTGGCGCGTTACCTGGACGCGAAAGCCAACCTGTTCGATCCCGACGCAGGCGAACAGGATGATGCGACCTTTATTGATGCGGCGATGGTCAACAGCCAGTTAGTGGCGCAACTCAATCTGACCAAAACCACGCTGCAAAGTCGTCTGCGCGGCGATCGGGGGTCACGCGGCACCCGCCGCAGCCTGCACTACTACTTTGTGGCGCAGGATATTCATGAGCGGGCCAGCTCTTCTCATCTGCAATATCACCTGCTGCGCGGTGACTGGCGTTATAACGAAATTCTGTTTCGCTTTCAGCGTCTGCTGAACATGCAGGCCCAGGCCTGCCGGCAGCTGGCGCACGCTATTTTGATGCGTGAAAGATGGGTGCATGACAGTCGGTTTGAGCGTGCATTTGAGCGCTTACAGAAGGCGATAGAGCGACTGGAACAGCGGGAGCCGGAAGCCGCACATACCCGCGCGCTGTTCTGGCTACTGCGCAATCTGCGCGCGATTGACGCTCAGCTGGCCTCTATCGAATCAGAGCAGACGCTCGCCGGTGAAGATACGCAGCACAGCGACAACCTGCTGTCACGCGAAGGATTGCGCGGCTGGAGCGACATCAGGCTGCGCTTCAGCCGTCATCTCTCGCCCGCGTCAGCGCTGTTCCGCCACGCGGTGCGTATGTCAGTGGTGCTCTGTATCGGTTACGGCTTTATTCAGGTGACCGGGCTGGAGCGGGGTTACTGGATCTTGCTGACCAGTCTGTTCGTCTGTCAGCCTAACTACAATGCGACGCAGCGACGGCTGGCTTTGCGTATTGGCGGGACGCTGGCGGGGATCGCGATTGGTCTGCCGGTGCTGTGGCTGGTGCCGTCGGTTGAAGGTCAGCTCATCCTGATCGTCATCGCTGGCGTGCTGTTTTTCGCCTTCCGCCAGGTGCAGTATGCCCAGGCGACCCTGTTCATCACCCTGCTGGTGCTGCTCTGCTTTAACCTGCTGGGTGAAGGGTTTGAAGTGGCGCTACCGCGGGTGGTGGATACGCTGCTTGGTTGTGGTCTGGCCTGGCTGGCCGTTGCCTTTATCTGGCCTGACTGGCGTTTCCGTCAGCTACCCGCCGTGGCGGAGCGAACCCTGCAAGCGAACTGCCGCTATCTGGATGCGATTATGGAGCAATATCATCAGGGCAAAGATAATCGCCTCGCCTACCGGATTGCCCGCCGTGACGCGCATAATGCGGATGCTGAGCTGGCGTCAGTGGTCTCGAATATGAGCAGCGAGAGCCGTACCAGCCAGAAGCTGCGCGAATCCGCGTTTCAGCTGCTCTGCTCAAACCACTCATTCCTGAGCTACATCTCTGCCCTGGGCGCGCATCGCGACAGAATCACTCAGCCGGATCTGCTGACGTTGCTGGATGACACGGTCTGCTATGTGGAGGATGTGCTGCAAACTGACCATGTCAGTAATGAGCAGGCTGAAGCCATGCGTCATCAGCTGACGCAGCGGATCAGCCAGCTGGCCGCCGATGCCGATACACGTGCGCCGCTGGTGCTGCAACAACTCGGTCTGCTGGTTGCTTTAATGCCAGAGGTTGCCCGCCTGCGCCGCACGCTTCAGGCCGATTAGCTGTCGCTGTTTCCGGGGTTGAGCATCGACAGCAGCGTGCGCTGAAACCACGCATTTAACTCAGCTTTGGTCGCCTGCGGCAGGGCGGCATGATGATGACCGGTAATCGCCCCCTGTAGCGCCAGCAGCGTCTGAAAACCAATGTGCTGGTTGACCGCTTTAAGCCTCAGCCAGCACTGCTTAGCGCCAATCTGATAAAGATGGTTCACATTCATGATACCCGCCTCATGCAGCAGCATCTCCATACGTACGCTGAGATTCGGCAGATCCTTTAAACGGGGAGCCAGCTCTTTGTCGTGCAGCTCAAGTTGCGCCGTTTCCAGCGCCGCGGCAGAGAGCCTTAACAAAGCGCCAGAATTACGCCACAGCGTCTCATCGACCCGATAGTAATTGAGACTGACCAGAATGCCACGCTTACGGAACACCAGCGGTTCCAGTGGGCATTCCACCAGATAATCACGCAGAGGCTCACTGGCGCGCAGATAAAGTTCATTTTTATTCACCAGCGCAAAGACCACACGTTCAACAGCCAGCGAGTAGCCACCAAATTGGGTGCGAGACTCTATCGTTCCCAGCGGGGCAAGCTGCGCTCTGGAGCGCTCTACAACCGGATTCACCTTTTTCATCACTCCACCTCCATGTTAAAGAAATGTCTTAAATTACGTTTGGTATCAGGCAATTAGAAGATAGAAAAAACCGTGAGGGCGTTCAACGAATAATTAGCGTTTCCATTAATCTTGTGCCGTTTTTGCGAGGCGTTTTCAGAAATTTGGGTTGATCTTTATCCAGGATGACAGTACTGTATATTCATACAGTCAACTGCTGAGTGATTAACATATGCGAACACAACATCCGAATAATGCACGCTATGCTCACCATTATGCCTCCTCTTCCGTGCCAGCTTCTCATCGCGGCGGGATCACGGAGTTACGCTATAGCGAGCAGCCAGGAATGTTGCAGATGTTGCTCTTACCTTTATTGCAGCAATTGAGTCAGCAATCGCGCTGGCAGTTATGGTTAACCCCGGCTCACAAGCTGAATCGCAACTGGCTTCAGCAGTCGGGATTACCGCTTGATAAGAGTATGCATATCGCCGATTCTGAACGCCTGAATGCGGTTGAAGCGATGATTAAAGCGCTGCGCACCGGAAATTACAGTGTCGTTCTGGCATGGATTCCGTATGAACTGGATGAAGAAGAGCGGCGTCAACTGGAAATTGCGGCCGCGGAGGGAGAAGCAATGGGATTGATTTTGCGTTCAGGTGGAATAGCTGAAGCGCCTCTCAGACCGCAAAACGCGATAAAAATTCAGTCGGATTTGTTTCATTAAGTAAAAATCAGAAGTTTCCCAAGCTATTTTTCTTATCTGTTGTCGCTAAGCCACTGATTCTGTTAGTTCGAGCGTTGACAATGGTTTAGCAGGTTTTTTGGACGCTGAGCCGCCATAATAATACCAGGCTAATTGTTAGAATTTATGTATAAATCGCTGTTTTTTTACAGAAGCGCCTCACATCATACTTGTAAGTTTCCAATCTCGTTGTAGACTTTATCTCGCCAGGGTGCTCAATAACCTCCGTTTTTTGCGGTAGAGTCATAAGCGAGCGTTTTGACCCGGCGAAGGATTTAAACCAAGAGCAACCTTTTTGCTCATTGCCTATTTGGATGATAACGAGGCGCAAAATGAAAAAGACAGCTATCGCAATTGCAGTGGCACTGGCTGGCTTCGCTACCGTAGCGCAGGCCGCTCCGAAAGATGACACCTGGTACACCGGTGCTAAACTGGGCTGGTCTCAGTATCACGACACTGGCTACTACGGTCACGGTTACGAGAACAACAACGGTCCAACTCATGAAAGCCAGCTGGGCGCAGGTGCGTTCGTTGGTTATCAGGCAAACCCATACCTGGGTTTCGAGATGGGCTATGACTGGCTGGGTCGCATGCCAAACAAAGGCAGCGTGACTAACGGCGCATTCAAAGCACAGGGCATTCAGCTGGCCGCTAAGCTGAGCTACCCAATCTATGACGATCTGGACGTGTATACTCGTCTGGGTGGTATGGTATGGCGTGCTGATGCAACGCAGACCAACCCAACTACTGGCCGCATCAGCGACCACGACACCGGCGTATCTCCGCTGGCAGCAGTTGGTGTTGAATATGCGCTGACTAAAAACTGGGCTACCCGCCTGGATTATCAGTGGGTTAACAACATCGGTGATGCACAGACCGTTGGTGCCCGTCCAGACAACGGCATGCTGAGCGTAGGCGTTTCATACCGCTTCGGTCAGGATGATGTCGCTGCTCCGGCGCCAGCTCCGGCTCCAGCACCAGCTCCAGTTGTTGAAACCAAGCGTTTCACCCTGAAGTCTGACGTTCTGTTCACCTTCAACAAAGCCACCCTGAAGCCAGAAGGCCAGCAGGCTCTGGATCAGCTGTACAGCCAGCTGAGCTCAATGGATCCTAAAGATGGTTCCGTTGTGGTACTGGGCTTCACCGATCGCATCGGTTCAGAGCAGTACAACCAGAAACTGTCTGAGAAACGCGCTCAGTCTGTTGTTGATTACCTGGTTTCTAAAGGTATCCCTTCTAACAAGATCTCTGCACGTGGCATGGGTGAATCTAACCCAGTTACCGGCAACACCTGTGACAGCGTGAAAGGCCGTAACGCCCTGATCGACTGCCTGGCGCCGGACCGTCGTGTTGAAATCGACGTTAAAGGTATCAAAGACGTTGTAACTCAGCCACAAGCTTAAGTTTACACGTAATAAAAAACCCCGCTAAGGCGGGGTTTTTTTATGGCACTCCTACAGCGAAACCGCCGTTTTTCTTCCCTGCTCGCTTACTCGCCTTCGGAACCTGATCCCAGAATTGCCTGCAAATCCTGCTTCAGACTCGACATCTGCGTGGCATATTTCTCTTTGCGCTCCGCATCTTCAATCAGCTGCACAATGGTTTCGGAAAGCGTGCAACCGCGCCGCTGGGCCAGTCCTGCCAGGCGCTGCCAGACCAGATATTCCAGATCTATCGACTTTTTGCGCGTGTGCTGATGTTCTGCATTGAAGTGGCGTTTACGCCGGGCACGAATTGTCTGCTTCAGACGATTATCCAGGTCAGGATGAATATGTTCAGCAATCCACTCATTCACCGTCACGGGATTGTTTTCCATCGCCAGCAGTTTATCGACGGCTGCCTGTGCCGCGCTCAGTTCAAGGTGACGCGTGATCAGTTCACCCTCCCGATGTTTTTTCACCAGGTATTTCCACTTCCATCCACATTCAAGATTTTCGAGTTGCTGGTATTTCATCGGAATCTCATCGTGATCACGTAACAGGCTAAGAATAACAGCTTTTTTACCGGATGCAGCAACGAAAAACATGCTGCCAACATCACATCTTCAACAGGAACTCCGCAGTGCTTAACAGGGGGTAATCCTGTATAATCTCGCTTTTCTTAAATCAGACAAATGCGATTATTTTGACCAGCACCCAACTTACGTGGCAAACCTTACAGCCGGATAGCGCGCAATACCAATCCGTTTTCTCCCGAATTGCTGATGAAGAAACCGATGCTCTGGCAACGGTTCAGCCCCGCTTGCTGAATGCACTGGCCCATTTACATCACCAGACGCAAGGGTTTCCCTTACTGCTGGTTCGCAGCCAGGAGAATCGCGACTATCTCTCCCTTATTGCGCAGGCGGCCCAGCGGGTAGCCAGCGACGACACCCGCTTATATGGCGGTGATTACCATATCATGGCTGACAACGTCACGCTGCAACCGCCCTCCGATCCTCAGCGCCCGTTCACCAGTCAGGGTGGCATTCACTTTGCCGAGTGGATTGAGATGGAGCAGCTGTTTGGCTGCGTGCGTCAATATAAAGAGCGGATCCAGCTGGAGCCTGGCCTGATCCATCGCGCCAATGGCGGTACGCTGCTGCTGTCGCTGCGCAGCCTGATGGCACAGCCTGTGCTCTGGTTAAGACTGAAGAAATGCATTGAGCAGGGCTTTGTGGAGTGGACCTCGCAGGATGAACGTCGTCCCCTGCCCGTCTCTGTGCCGCCTTTACCGCTGCAATTGAATCTGGTCCTGTGCGGCGACCGCGAGGCGCTGGCCGATTTCCAGGAGCTGGATCCTGAAGTCCATGAAATGGCGATCTACACAGAATTTGAAGAGAACATTCAGATTCTGGATGAAGATGACATGCTCGCCTGGTGCCGCTGGAGCAGCGAGCTGGGCCGACAGGCGGGCCTGCCTGCGCCGGAAGAAGATTTCTGGCCAGAGCTGATCAAAGAAGGCGTACGCTACAGTGGCGATCAGGAAACCCTGCCACTCTGTCCACGCTGGTTACAGCGTCAGATGCGCGAATCGGCCCTGATGGGCGATAAGCTCAACGCGGAAGCGTTACGCGATGCGCTGGAGGCGCGGCTGTGGCGGGAAAATTATCTCAACGAGCGGATGCGTGATGAGATCCTGCTTGGACAGATCCTGATTGAGACCGAAGGCGAAGCGGTCGGTCAGATTAATGGTCTGTCAGTGGTTGAGTATCCGGGCCATCCGCGCACCTGGGGCGATCCGTCGCGCATTACCTGCGTGGTGCATCCGGGTGACGGTGAGTTCATGGACATTGAGCGTAAAGCGGAGCTGGGCGGTAATATTCATGCCAAAGGCATGATGATTATGCAGGCCTACCTGATCGCTGAACTGGAGCTGGATCAGCAGCTTCCCTTCTCCGCCTCGGTGGTGTTTGAGCAATCCTACTCTGAAGTGGATGGTGACAGCGCCTCACTGGCGGAGCTGTGCGCCCTGATCAGTGCGCTGGCAAATCAGCCGATCAATCAGCAGATTGCCGTGACCGGTTCGGTCGATCAGTTCGGTAACGTGCAGCCGGTGGGTGGCCTGAATGAGAAGATTGAAGGCTTCTTCGACATCTGTCATCAGCGTGAACTCACCGGTCAGCAGGGGGTAATTATTCCCGCCTGTAACGTGCGTCATCTCTGTCTCAGTCAGGCGGTGGTCAGCGCGGTTGAACAGGGTCGCTTCCATATCTGGGCGATCGAGCGCGCTGATGAAGCACTACCGCTGCTGACCGGTAAAATCTGGCGCACTGAGGAGGGTCAGGGGGATTGCCTGCTGAACACCATCCAGGAACGCATTAGTCTGTTGAACCAGCCGGACGTGCCGCACCGTCCCTGGGCGCTGCGCTGGCTTAACTGGTTTAACCACCGTTAATCCGATTTGCTCAGCGTACAACTGTTCGCTAATATTCGTGATTCACTAAAACAAGGCTTATTGAAAACATGGTAGATAAACGCGAATCCTATACCAAAGAAGATCTGATTCTGTCAGGTCGCGGTGAACTGTTTGGCGAAAATGGTCCGCCGCTTCCCTCTGGCAACATGCTGATGATGGACCGCGTGGTCAAAATGACTGAAGATGGCGGCAAATATGACAAAGGCTTTGTTGAAGCTGAACTCGATATTAACCCCGATCTCTGGTTCTTTGGCTGTCACTTTATTGGCGATCCGGTGATGCCAGGCTGCCTGGGTCTCGATGCCATGTGGCAGCTGGTGGGCTTCTATCTCGGCTGGCTGGGCGGCGAAGGTAAAGGTCGTGCGCTGGGCGTAGGCGAAGTGAAATTTACCGGTCAGGTTCTGCCTGAAGCGAAGAAAGTCACTTACCGCATCCACTTCAAACGTGTTATCAACCGTAAGCTGGTGATGGGCGTGGCGGATGGCGAAGTGCTGGTGGATGGCAATCTCATCTATACCGCCAGCGATCTGAAAGTGGGTCTGTTCAAAGATACCGCCGCTTTCTAAGCGTTTCCCCCGCAGAAACGAAAACCTCCGCGCATGGCGGAGGTTATATTCCCTTTTCAGTGACAGTCAGTTATGCCGCTACCGACCTGTCCTCCATGGCTTGTCGCCAACCTCCCAACCAGTGAGACTTAGCGTCGATCATCTGATACGGACACATCTCTTTTGAGCGTCCAGTAATGCCTGCCTGATAACCACGTGAATGGGCGCGTTCGAGGCGGTCTCGTTTCTGTCTCTTCATACTCCGTGTCCCTCATGTAAGGTCTGTGGAATCTGGTGGAAAGAAAAAGGTGGTGAATTAATGTTCAACCACCCTTATGTTCTACCTCCTGCGCACCCAAAGATCAATGCTCAATCTTCACGCCAGTGTCATAAATGTGACCTCAATCGTCAAAATTAATGCTGTTTTGTGATGAGCACATCAGCACTATCCCGCTGATTCAGCTAATAAAAAAGCCCCTGGCTGGCATCGGAGATTCGCGACGACAAATCAGGGGCTTAGCTTATTTATTCACATTAATCTTAATTTAACGCACCGCACTGTTGGCGATTTGCTGAGCGACCTGCTGCCAGCCTGCTGCCAGTGTCCTGACCATCGCCTCATAGCCATCTTCGGCCTGTGGCAGCACCTGATTAAACGTCTGTTTAGTCAGCCGGCCCTGGTGCTCCAGCGTCCACTCACCGCTGACAATGACTTTACCATCATAACGCCCCTGGAAGCCGGTGACGGTGACATTGAGCGTGTCGTGCTGCGCACCCATGGGTGTCGCGGCCACCAGCCGTCCGGGCAGCGCTTTACTCAGGTTGGTGATCAGCGTTTGTTGCAGTTGCTGATCGAGCGGGCTGGCCCAGAGATTATTCGCCGCAATCACATATCTGACATCACTGGTCTGGTAAACCAGTCCATTGCCAGCCAGCGAGTCCGGCACCGTAACCTGCTGTACCCACAGCATCGGCTGCGCTTCAGTGAGCTGACTGTTGCTGACCTGCATCGAGGCTGCCCCGGAGGGCAGCTGATACCAGGTATTGTCAACGCTGCTGCTGCACGCACTCAACACCAGCGCGGCACAAAGTATCAATCCTTTTTTCACTGTTTTGCCCTCTTCGGCTGGGGATCCTGTCCCGGTTTGGCCTCAAATACCAGCGCATTGCTCTTGGTGTTGAGCGTTTTCAGCACCGGTTGCAGTTCACGCAGTACCTGATCCAGTCGCTGCATATCCCCGACCAGCTTGCTGTACGCCGGAGAGCCTGGCTGTAGTCCTTTCATGCTCCGGTTCAGCTCACGCAAGGTCTGTTGCAGATCTTCCGGCAGCGTTTTCATTGCCGGGCTGGCAGTGACTTTGTTGATGTTATCGATGGTGCGTTGCAGATCACGCATCGTTTTCTGGCTCTCTTTCAGCGTGCCGGTGGCTTCGTTGACCATGCCATTGAGCGGCAGACTGTTAATCTTATCCAGCGCCGCCATCAGTTTCTGCTGAATCTGGCTCAGGCCGCCGCTGACGGTCGGGATCACCTCATAGCCGGAAACGCGCTGCGGGCCTTTGTAGGCAGGGGCGTTGTCATAGAAGTCGAGATCGACATAGAGCGCGCCAGACAACAGGTTGCCGGTTTTCAGCGTCGCACGCAGGCCGCGTTTTTTGCCATCCTGAAGATGCTGCTCCAGATCGAAATTCTCACCCAGACGACTGATAAAGCGATCCGGCTCGATGCGGATCAGCACCGGGACGCGGTAATCGTTGTTCAGCGCCTGGTCGAGTCCGGCTTTCATCAACGGCACTTCAGCGACCGTACCGAGGCGAATACCGCGGAACTCTACCGGCGCGCCAGCCTGCAAGCCACGGATCGAGTCAGAGAAGAACATCACATAGTCGATATGGTTGGTATAGAGCGAATCCTGAATGCTGCGCTGGTCGTCAAACAGATGATAGTCCGACTTATTCTGCGCGGGATTGCCCAGATCCCAGCCATCCGGCACGTCAAAACTGACGCCGCCGCTGAACAGCGTGGTCAGTGACCCCATTTCAACCCGCATACCTGACGCGGACATGTCGACGGCAATGCCGCTATCCTTCCAGAAGCGGACGTTGGTCGTCACCAGACGATCGTATGGCGCGGCGACAAACAGCTGATAGGTCATCATGCGTTTGTCGGTGTCAAAGGTGCTGGTTTCCACCGTCCCTACCCGGTAGCCACGGAACAGCACCGGATCGCCCGGATTCAGCTGACCCGCTTTCTTACTGTCCAGCACGATACGGATCCCTTTGGCATCCGGTGGCGCCAAAGGCGGCGCATCCAGCAGCTTGAATTGCTCCGGCGCTTCGCTTTTGGTACCGGGCTGCAATTCAATATAGGCGCCTGACAACAGGGTGCCGAGACCGCTGATCCCTTCGCGCCCCACCTGCGGTTTCACCACCCAGAAGACACTGTCGCTGTGCAGCAGTTTTCCCATGCCGGCGTTAAGGCGCGCTTTGATTTCGACATGATGAAGATCGTCGCTCAGCACGGCGCTCTCCACCACGCCGACATCGACACTGCGGCTTTTAATGGTGGTTTTACCGGCGACGATGCCTTCGGCATTTTCGGTGATTAAGGTGACTTCCGGCCCCTGATGGCTGAAGTGGTAAAACAGTATCCATCCGCCGATTAACAGCGTGATGATGGGGACAATCCAGACCGGCGACCAGCGCTTGATCTGTTCCACCTTAGCATGGCCGTGATTAGTTTCCGTCAAGGCGCGACTCCTTCATAGTGTTTTCGCGGACACGATCCCAGGTTAATCGCGGGTCGAAGGTCATGGCCGCGATCATGGTCATAATCACCACCATCGCAAACAGGACCGCGCCCCACGCAGGATAGATATTCATCAATTGCCCCATACGCACCAGCGCAGAGAGCACAGCAATCACAAATACGTCGATCATTGACCAGCGGCCAACAAACTCGACCACTTCATAAATCAGGTGCATTTTCTGGCTGTCGCGCTGACCACGTCCGCTGGCATCCCAGCAGAGCCAGCCAATCGCCAGCATTTTCAGCGTAGGAACCATGATACTGGCGATAAAAATCACCAGCGCCACCGGATAGGAGCCGTCGCTCCAGAGCAGGATCACCCCCGCCATAATGTTCGAGGGGTAGGCCGTTCCCAGCGTTTCCGTCACCATAATGGGCATCAGGTTAGCCGGGATATAGAGCAGCGCCGAGGTCAGCAGCAGCGCCAGCGTCCATTGCAGGCTGTGCTTACGTCGCGCCTGGGCGGTAACGCCGCAGCGGCTGCACTTATGTTCTGCTTCAGGCAGGATGGCGGTACAGCAGGGACAGGAGCGCAGCCCCTGCTCTAAGCCACTGATGCCCACCTGAGGCGGATGTGGCACCGCAGGCATCGGCAACAGCCGGTTCCACAGACGACGCCGGTCAACGCACTGAAAAGCGCGCAGTTGCAGCAGGCAGAACAGCGCCCACGGCCAGAAACTGATCTCCAGTCCGATGTCGCCATAGGCCATCAGCTTGACGAAGCTGACCAGCACGCCAGCCATAAAGATCTCAGCCATTCCCCAGTTGCGCAGCTGAAACAGGATGCGCGCCAGAACGATTTTCAGACCAGCCGGCAGCGGGATGGGATTGACCAGCAGAAGAATAGTGAACATGCAGAAGGCCGGAACGGCCTGCACAAACAGCAGGAACAGGGTGGCCAGGCTGCTGTAATCTTCCCTCACCATCACCTGCGGAATCTGTGACAGCGTGATCTGGCTGGTGAGACCAGCCACTTTCATTGAGACAAAAGGAAACAGGTTCGCCAGCAGCAGCATAAACAGGGCGGCCAGCGCATAACCGGTAGGCCGCTTACTCGGCTCATGCCAGTTGGCCGTCAGCGAGGTATGGCAGCGCGGGCATGAAGCACGGCTGCCAACGGGAATGTCCGGCAGCTTAATCATTAAATCGCATTGTGGACAGAGCATCCACAGATCACTTTTGACTGCTGAACACATCCGTTATCCCTGCCTATACGCCGTTTTTCAATGACTCAAGTTCTTCCCAGCGCGCAAACGCGGTTTCCAGCGCCTGCTCGGTCTGAGCCAGTTCATCCAGTACTGGCTGCGTCTGGTCATGTGACTGGCTGAAGAAGTCCGGGTGGCTCATCTTCGCCTGCAATTCACCGATACGGGCTTCCAGCTGCTCCAGCTTTTGCGGCAGCTGTTCCAGCTCCCGCGCCAGGTTGTAGCTCAGCTTGTTGGCGTTGCGCTTCGCTGCCTCGCTCTTCTCCGCGGCAGGTTTGGCCGCGCTGGTGGCCGCTTTCGCGGGTGCAGAGGCTTTATGCTGCTTATAGGCGGCACGCTGCTGCTGCGCATCGTGATAACCACCGACAAAGGTGCCGATTTCACCGTTGCCTTCGAAAATCCAGCACTCGGTCACGGTGTTATCGACAAACTGACGATCGTGGCTCACCAGCAGCACAGTGCCCTGATAGCCATCAATCAGCTCTTCCAGCAGCTCCAGCGTTTCCACGTCGAGGTCGTTGGTCGGTTCATCCAGAATCATCAGGTTGCTGGGACGCAGGAACAGGCGCGCCAGCAGCAGACGGTTACGCTCCCCGCCCGACAGCGCCCGCACCGGCGTCATCGCGCGTTTAGGATGGAACAGGAAGTCCTGCAAATAGCCCAGCACGTGACGCGGCTTACCGTTGACCAGCACCTCCTGCTTGCCTTCCGCCAGGTTATCCATCACGGTGCGGTCCGGGTCCAGTTCAGCGCGATGCTGGTCAAAATAGGCCACTTCCAGTTTAGTACCGGAATGCACCCGTCCATGATCGGCTTTCAGCTGTTGCAGCATCAGGCGCAGCAAGGTGGTTTTACCGCAGCCGTTTGGCCCGATCAGCGCGATTTTGTCACCACGCTGAACCTGTGCCGAGAAATCCTTCACCAGCACTTTGCCCTCGACGGCGTAGTCGACATTTTCCAGCTCAAACACAATTTTACCGGAACGGGACGCCTCGCCCACCTGCATGTTGGCTTTGCCCATCACGGTACGACGTTCGGAGTGTTCGCGACGCAGCGCTTTAAGCGCACGCACCCGGCCTTCGTTACGGGTACGACGGGCTTTGATACCCTGACGGATCCAGACCTCTTCCTGCGCCAGCTTGCGGTCAAATTCCGCGTTCTGCATCTCTTCAACGCGCAGCGCTTCCTCTTTGCCTTCCAGATAGAGGTCGTAGTTGCCCGGCCAGGAGACCAGTTTGCCACGGTCGAGATCGACAATGCGCGTCGCCATGTTGCGGATAAACGAACGGTCATGCGAGATAAAGACGATGCTGCCGCTGAAGCTCTTCAGGAAGTTTTCCAGCCAGTCGATGGTTTCAATATCGAGGTGGTTGGTTGGCTCATCGAGCATCAGGACGCGCGGATTACTGACCAGCGCGCGGCCTAGCGCCGCTTTACGCAGCCAGCCGCCTGACAGCGACGAAAGCTCGGTATCAGGTTGCAGACCAATCTGCTCCAGCACGTCGTGGATACGGCTCTCCAGCTGCCACAGATTCTGATGGTCGAGAATGCTTTGCAGACGCGCCATCTCGTTGAGGTTTTTATCGCTGGGATCCTCCATCACCACATGGGAGATGGCGTGGTAGGCTTTGAGGTGCTCAGCCTGCTCTTCCACGCCCTCGGCCACGAAGTCATAGACCGAACCGGTGATATTACGCGGCGGATCCTGTTGCAGACGCGCCACCACCAGATCGGTTTCATAAATGATGCGGCCATCATCCAGCGGCTGCTCGCCGTTGATGATCTTCATCAGCGTCGATTTACCCGCGCCATTGCGGCCCACCAGACAGACACGTTCGTTCTCTTCGATGTGCAGTTCGGTATTGTCTAACAGCGGCGCATCGCTGAAGGAGAGATAAGCGCCGTGGATACTGATTAATGACATGTAATCTTATTCCTTACCGGCATGCGTGATCAGCCAGCAGTTGTGAATCTGACGGTTACGTGCGAAGTCCTGCGACTGCGTTTTCTGGGTAATATCCTGCGCCTGGAGACCCAGTGCTTTCAGACCATCCATATCCATTTTGAAACCACGTTTGTTGTTCGAGAACATGATGGTGCCGCCGCGGCGCAGCAGGCGCTTCAGGTTACGCATCAGCATCATATGATCGCGCTGTACGTCGAAACTCTCTTCCATGCGTTTTGAGTTAGAGAAGGTCGGCGGATCGATAAAGATCAGGTCAAAATTCTCGTCACTCTCCCGCAGCCAGCTCAGGCAGTCAGCCTGCATCAGACGGTGCTGACGCCCGGTCAGCCCATTGAGACGCAGGTTACGCTCAGCCCACTCCAGATAGGTCCGCGACATATCGACCGTGGTGGTTGAGCGCGCGCCTCCCAGCCCGGCATGCACGCTGGCGGTGCCGGTATAGGCAAACAGGTTCAGGAAATCTTTGCCCTGGCTCAGCTGGCCGAGCATTTTACGGGCAATGCGGTGATCCAGGAACAGACCGGTATCAAGATAGTCGGTCAGATTGACCCAGAAACGCGCATTAAACTCTTTAACTTCGAAGTAGTCGCCCTTCTCGCTCAGCTTCTGATACTGGGCTTTGCCTTTCTGCCGCTCACGTGTCTTCAGAATCAGACGATCGGCCGGCAGTTCCAGCACGCTCAGCGTGGCGCTAATCACATCGAACAGGCGCTGACGCGCTTTATTCGGATCGATGGTTTTCGGTGGCGCATATTCCTGAATCACCACCCAGTCAGCGTAGCGATCGACGGCAACGTTGTAGTCTGGCAGATCGGCATCGTAAATGCGGTAGCATTCAATGCCTTCCTGGCGCGCCCACTTCTCCAGTTTCTTCAGGTTTTTACGCAGACGGTTCGCGTAATCTTCCGCGATCTGACCGGCGCTCTCGCTGCTGTTCACCGAGAGCTGGTAATTTTTCTGCACACAATCCAGCGGACCGTTCTTCGCTTTAAACTGGCGATCGGCGCGCAGTTGCAGGCAGCTCAGCAGTTCCGGTGAGGCGCTGAACAGCGACAGGTTCCAGCCGCCAAAGTGCTGCTTCATCAGCCGTCCGAGCTGGCTGTGCAGCGCAATCAGCGCCGGTTCGCTCTCCAGACGTTCGCCGTAAGGTGGGTTGCTCAGCACCGTACCCTGAATCTCCGGCGCGACCGGGTTGGTCAGCTTCAGCAGATCCTGCTGGCCAAAGGTAAAGAGTTCAAACACACCGGCGCGGCGGGCGTTGGCCTGCGCCCACTCCAGCACCCGACCATTATTATCGTAGCCAAAGAAGCGCGCGGGTGTCGCGGCCGTGCCGGCACGAGCACGGTTCTGCGCCTCGGTTTTCACCTCCTGCCACAGCGCAGCGTTAAACTGGCGCCAGGCGGTGAAGCCCCAGTGCTTACGCAGCAGGCCCGGTGCGCGATCGCAGGCGATCAGCGCGGCTTCAATCAGCAGCGTACCGGAACCGCACATCGGATCGATCAGCGGTGTGGTCGGCTGCCAGCCAGAACGCAGCACAATCGCCGCGGCCAGGTTCTCTTTCAGCGGAGCCTGACCGGTTTGCTGGCGATAGCCACGCTGATGCAGCGCGCTGCCGCTGAGGTCCAGCGCCAGACTGGCGCGGTCGTCATTGAGCCAGACGTTGATACGAATATCCGCCTGCTCGCGATCGACGTTCGGACGCTCAAGCCCCTGACGGGTAAAGCTGTCAACGATGGCATCTTTCACTTTCAGCGCGCCAAACTGGCTGTTGCGAATCGACTCATTGGTGCCGCTGAAGTGCACCACAAAGGTTTTATCGCTGCCGAACATCGTCGGCCAGTCCACGCTCTGGGCACCCAGATAGAGATCGAGATCGCTGTAGACGCCAAACTCTCCCAGCGGCAACAGGATGCGTGATGCTAAACGGCTCCACATCAGGCTTTGGTACATGACGCGATCGTCGGCTTCGTAGTGAACGCCTCCCTGCACCACGTGCAAATCCTGCGCGCCCAGCGCGTCCAGCTCACTTTTTAACAGCTCTTCGAGCCCACGCGCCGTGCTGGCAAACAGAGAATTCATATCGTCACTTTTTAACTCTTGAGAAAATTGTCGCGCATTATAGCGAATCGGCGACCTATGTCATAAAGTTAGCTTCTTTTGTGATGCGCACCTGGTTTCAAGGAGAACACCATGATCACGCTTTCCCGCTTATTTATTCATCCTGTGAAGTCGATGCGGGGATTGCAGCTGTCGCATGCACGGGTCAGTCTGAGCGGACTCGCCTTTGATCGGCTGTTCATGGTGACCGGGCTGGATGGCACTTTTATTACCGCGCGACAATATCCCGAAATGGTGCGTTTTACCCCAGCGATCTTACCGGAAGGGCTGCTGCTGGCGGCCCCGGACGGCAGTGAGGCACTGATCCGCTTCAGCGATTTTGACCCGCAGGAGCATCCCACCGAAGTCTGGGGCAGCCGTTTCACCGCGCGCATCGCGCCCGAAGCCATCAATCAGTGGCTGAGCGGGTTTTTCCCGCGTGAGGTGCAGCTGCGCTGGATCGGACCGCAACCCAGCCGCCGGGTCAAAAAGTTTGACGCGATCCCGCTGAGCTTTGCCGATGGCTATCCATTTTTGCTGGTCAACAGCGCCTCACTGCACGATCTGCAACAGCGCTGCCCGGCCAGCGTCCGTATCGATCAGTTCCGCCCGAATCTGGTGGTCAGCGGCGCGGCCGCCTGGGATGAGGATAGCTGGGCAGAAGTTCAGATTGGCGAGGTCATCTTCGAGGTGGCTAAACCGTGCAGTCGCTGTGTGCTGACCACCGTCAGCCCGGAGAGCGGGCGTAAGCATCCGACTGGGCAGCCGCTGGCAACCCTGCAAAACTTCCGTAGCGCGCAGGATGGCAGTGGCGACATCGACTTTGGTCTGAACCTGGTGGCGCGCAGCAGCGGCGTGGTGCGGGCGGGTGATGAGATAACCATCCTGAAACGCCACCCCGCACGCACCTATGGGGCGGGTGAAGTGGTGCAAACCCTGAAACCGCAGCCGCAGAAGCCGGATGCCGTCACCATTACCTTCCAGGGTCAATCTTTTACCGGCGATAATCAGCAGGTGTTGCTGGATCAGCTGGAGATGCAGGGATTCCGCATCCCCTACTCCTGTCGGGCGGGGCTGTGCGGCAGTTGCAAACTGAATCTGGTCACCGGAGAGGTCAAAGCGCTGAAGCAAAGCGCCCTGCGTCAGGATGGCACACTGTTAAGTTGCAGCTGTATTCCGGCAGGCGATGTGGAACTGAACTGAATCAGACCGCGCGGGCGTAACGCGGCGCGACATCCTGGTAGTAAGGTTGCAGACGATCGTTCATCACTTTAATGGCGTCGCCAAGTACCATTCCTTTTCCGGCCAGGGTCAGACCTGGCTGTGCCAGCAGACAAAGCGCGGCGTTATCGCCCTTTTCCACCACCAGCAGACGCGCCATTTCGCCATTATCAGCCAGCGTCACCTGGACCATCTCACCCACCTGAGGCTGCATCGCAGGGGCGCAGGCGGAGAAGTGCCAGCTTTTCGGCATCAGCGGCTTGAGAAAGCGTGCGGCCACCAGCGCATTCAGCACCAGCTCAGCGCGATGGCTGTCACTGAGGCGGCACTGGCGGCAGGATTCGTCGAAGGTGTAATAAAGCGCGGCGTCATCGACACAAAAGCCTGATTCACCGAAAGCGTCCGGGGTGAGCATTTTGCGGGAAAAACGGGAGCGAAAAAGCATACCATCTGCAAGGTCGAGCATCATTCGGTCATGGCTGCCGTCAAAATACCAACGCCAGTTGTCATCGGGTTTGATTTTCATAGTGTGCCCTGTATTTACCGCTGCGCCAAAAATCACGCAGAATTCAGCGAAAAAAGAAACATAAGGAAAAGCTGAAAAATCGTGCAACAGGCCAAAATATAAACGAGCCGAGGCGATAAATAAACCCCCCGGCGGGTGATTGTGGGAATTGTCTTAGAGGTGAGTGACGATGTCTTTAATTAATCCTGGCCCCTGATAGATAAAACCGGAATAAATCTGAACCAGCGTCGCGCCAGCGGCAATTTTTTCACGCGCCGCCGTCAGGGAGTCGATGCCGCCCACGCCAATAATCGGCAGGCGTCCCTGCAACTCCTGCGAGAGGCGCTGGATCACCGCGGTGCTGCGCGACTGGACCGGACGGCCACTCAGCCCACCGATCTCTTCAGCATGTTTCAGGCCGCTGACCAGGCTGCGATCGAGAGTGGTATTGGTGGCGATCACGCCATCAATCTGATGACGAAGTAAACTGTCTGCGACCTGAATTAACTCCTCTTCGGAAAGATCCGGGGCGATTTTTACGGCCAGTGGCACATATTTAAGATGACGCTTTTCCAGCTCTTTCTGTTTTTGTTTGACAGCGGAAAGCAGGTCATCCAGCGCTTCGCCATATTGCAGCGAACGTAAACCTGGCGTGTTGGGTGAGGAAATATTAATCGCGATATAACCGGCATGGGCATAGACCTTTTCCATGCAGATCAGATAATCCTCTTTGCCCTGCTCAACCGGGGTATCTTTATTTTTACCAATATTGATCCCCAGCACGCCGTTAAAACGCGCTTTCTTCACGTTTTCAACCAGGTGATCAACGCCCAGATTATTAAATCCCATCCGGTTGATGATGCCGCCCGCTTCCACCAGACGAAACATCCGCGGCTTGTCATTACCCGCCTGGGCGCGCGGCGTCACGGTGCCCACCTCAACAAAACCAAAGCCCATCGCCCCAAACGCATCGATACACTCGGCGTTTTTATCCAGACCCGCCGCCAGGCCCAGCGCATTCTTAAAGGTTAATCCCATACAGCTTACCGGGCGCGACGGCAGATTCTGGCGATAAAAGCGCGCCAGCGGGGTGCCGTTCATAAAACGCAGTTGCTGAAAGGTGAGTTCGTGTGCGCGTTCGGGGTCGAGTTTAAACAGCGCCGGTCGGACGATAGGATAAAACATGCACTCTCCTGAAGGACGGAAGCAATCGTGAAAGTCGGTGCACGGGAAATTGTGCGCCAGAATGGTAAAGGGCTCTGGCGCAAAAGTAAATCGAACGGAAGGAGTGCGCAAAGATAAGTGAAAATGCTTTGATCTTACGCAGCGGAATCGTTTACGGGCTGCGTGGTGGCCTGGGCAGGAAACAGATAGTCACGCAGGATACCGCGGCGCAGCATGATGCCAAAAATGCCGATACAGACGAACGCTTCAGCCAGCACCATCGACCAGGCGGCCCCTATCGCGCCAAACTTCCACGCCAGCAGACAACAGAGCGGCACATTAATTACCCCCGCCGCCATCATCACCAGCATACGCTGACGCGCCAGACCGTGAGGGATCAGGATCTGTAAACCGGCCGGATAGGAGATGTTACCGAACAGGAAGCAGAGCACAAACACCCGCAGCACATCGGCTGAGGGTATAAACGCCTTACCCAGTAACAGTGAAACAACCTGATCGGCGAACAGCCAGGTAAAAATCACAATCGACAGGCTCAGTGAGAAAGAGAGCAGCAGACTTTTACGGGTCGCCGCAATAGCGGCCCGCTTATCCCGGCCAAACAGATGGCTGACGCGCGGGAAAAAGGCGCTGCCGATCTGTTCGGGTACTGAGTTAGCGGCTTTACGCAGACGATCCGCACCGTTATAGATCCCGACCATATAGGTGGAGGTGAAGGAGGCGAGGATCACCACGTTGACACTGTTAAACAGGTTGGCCCCGGCGATGGCGATAAACACATCCATACTGTCGGTAATGCGCTGTTTGATTTCGCGCGGCTCAAAGCGGTAACGGCCAATGACCTTCATCTCCAGCACGAATCGCAGGGTAATTGCCGCGCTGATAATGGAAACCACACCCGGTATCAGGGCGGCCAGCCAGGTATCTTCCGGCGATTTCACCAGCAAAAAGGTCAGCGGAATGGCGCAGAAGTTACCAAAGGTGGCGATCACCGCCGTTTTACCCAGTTTCTCAAACCCCTGCATCAGCCAGCCAAATGAAAACAGCGAGCCTACCAGCGTGGTGCAGTTGGCCAGGATAATAAAGAACAGCGGATGCCAGGCGGGATTAAACCAGGTGGCGGTCAGCAGCGTGCCGCTGGTCAGTAGCAGCAGCATCAGCTTGGCGTTGAAGGTGGACCAGAAGAGCTGGCTGACCCGGTTTTTATCATCGCGATGGTGCGCAATGTCTTTGGTGGTAAAGACATTGAAGCCCCAGTCAGAGATGGTACTGCAATAGAGCACGCAGGCGATCGCCAGCGCCAGCGTCCCCATCTGCTCGACACCCAGAATGCGTGCCAGGTAAGGCAGCGTGGCCAGCGGGAACAAAAAGGAGGCGCCGCGGTAAGCCAGCAGCGAGAAAATATTAACAACCAGACTTTTATCGAGTACTTTTGCCATGTCGCAACAACCTTATACACATTGCATGTCTCACCTTCTCATTTCGCTAAGGCATAAACAATATTACTTCACGCTTTTCAGAATCAGGCTGCGCGCTTAAGTTCCCGGCGGACCTTGTAATGCTGTAAGGCAATAAACAGTTCAGGGCGATTGAAGAGTAGCCACTCTTTAAAGTTTTCCGTTTTGAGGTTACGCCCCATAAAGCGGATCGCATTACAGATATATTCCGGCACCGGCGTCCGGTTATAGAGCGATAAATAGATCATCAGACGAAATGAGTGTACTAAATAGGCTTTTTCCAGCTGGCTGCGCCAGGCAGATTTTGGCATTGCGCTGTTCAACGTATTGTAGGCGTGCATAAAAGCGTCATAGCGCTGGTAGAAAAACGCTTCGCCTTTGGTACTGTTGGTCAGTGAACCGCTGCGAATACGCTGTTTGTAATAGACCTGATGACTGACCCACGCCTGCTGACTCTTTAAAAATACCGACAGGGTAAAATTATGATCTTCATGCAGGCGACGCACAAAACGCAATTTATGCTGTTCAATAAGACTTTTTCTGACGACATAATTCCAGACGGCGGAAGTATAGCTGCCGTTGCGCAGCAGACGCATAAAAACGTCCTGCGCTTTTTGCAGACCAAACTGCTCATGTCTGACTTTGGGCGACGTGACCTCAATATGCCCATCTTCATAGACACAGGAGTTAAAACAGAACAGATCGGTTTCAGGATGCTGTTCCGCTACGCTCGCCAGCTCCGCCACTAAACCATCCACCACCACATCATCCGGGTCACAGAAGAAGAGAAACTGCCCTTTTGCCAGTGCGATACCGGTGTCGCGCGCATTACCGAGGCCGCCATTTTCAATGGTGATCACTTTCACCTGAGCAATATGCGCATAATTCTGTTCAATTAAGGCTAATGTTCCATCGGTCGATCCATCATTCACAATGATTATTTCATTGGGCGCTTTAACCTGACGTAATAACGAATCAACGCACTCCACAATATATTTCTCAACATTGTAAGTTGGAATAATAACCGATAACAGGGTGTCAGACATATGCAATTCTCTGCTGTTAGAAAATGACAATACGGTTCACCTGCCTGATGCAGGTCCTGACCAGAGGCGAAACGTCGGAAATGAGGAATAAAATCATATTCTTTTGCTTTCATTGAGCCCGATTATCTTAAACCGGTTACGCGAAAAAAGACCAGTTGCAAAAACGCAATGAGCGCTTCAGCTGGGATTCACTGTTAAAGAAAACGCATGCATGCCCCACATTAATGTTAAAAGCGTTGAGGATTTATTTAAAATCACCGCCTGAAGCCGACGTAACCAGTCGCGGGAAACTGTAACCAGAGATATGAAATGATGAATATCTTCACTTTTACTTCATTTTTATTTCAGTGCAGCATCTGCAATTAATCTGAATAGTGGCGGCGACCTGCCCGGCATCCGCGTTGATTTATCCATGCTTTACTTCACTTCTCTGCGTGCCGTTACGCTTTTATTCCGCTCCTGCCCTGGTCTGAATGATTAAGCAATCAGACTGAGGATATTTTTTCTGCCCGATCGGCCTGTTTTCGCGGTTTCGTATCACCGTCCTTAATGATTCATATCACCCTCAACGCCGAATTTAAGAATTATCGGAACAGCCTGAATCCCCATTTTTGGCCCGCTCAGGCTATTTGCAGTTTTCACCCTAGGTTTGCCAGATAAATCATTTAAGCCCGCTTCCCTGCTCTGACAGTATGAGGGCATAAGTTCTCACTAATCGACAATCAATAACTTTTAGTTATAAGGAGTAGCGATGCGCGTAGTGACGCTGGCAGGCAGCCCACGATTTCCCTCCCGCTCAACTTCATTGCTGACGATCTGCCAGCACAAGCTGGAAGCGTATGGTGTGGAAGTCATCCCCTGGAATATTCATAACTTCCAGCCGGACGATCTGATTAATGCGCGTTTTGATGCGCCCGCCTTGCTGGCATTACGTGAGGATCTGGCGACGGCCGATGGCCTGATTGTCGCCACGCCCATCTATAAAGCGTCGTTTTCAGGGGCGCTGAAAACCCTGCTCGACCTGCTGCCGGAGCGCGCGCTGGAGCACAAAGTAGTGTTACCGCTCGCCAGCGGCGGCAGTGCCGGTCATATGCTGGCGCTCGATTACGCCCTGAAACCGGTGCTCAACGCACTCAAGGCGCAGGAGATCCTGCATGGCGTCTATGCCGAAGATCACCAAATCCAGCATTACGACCGCAAGCCCGCGTTGCAGGATTCGCTGGCGCAGCGTCTTGATGCGGCGGTCTCCGCTTTCTGGCTGGCGCTGACCCGTCACCATCATCCCATTGCACAAGCGGTATAAGGAAGAGAACGATGAAGCAGAGATTAGGAAAGTGGCTGGTGGCGGGACTTCTGCTGGCTGGCCTTCAGGTTCAGGCCGCTGAATCGGACCCGGCTGAGATTCGCATCGGCTATCAGAAAGGCTCGGTCAGCATGGTGCTGGCAAAGTCGCATCAGTTACTGGAGAAGCGTTTTCCTCATACGCAGATTAAGTGGATCGAGTTCCCCGCCGGTCCACAGATGCTGGAAGCGCTGAATATCAACAGCATCGACCTTGGCAGCACGGGCGATCTCCCGCCGCTGTTTGCCCAGGCCGCTGGCGCAGACCTGTTGTATGTCGGTTCCGAACCGCCAAAACCGAAATCTGAGGTGATTCTGGTGCCGAAAAACAGTCCGCTGAAACAGGTGGCGGACCTTAAGGGTAAAAAAGTCGCTTTCCAGAAAGGTTCCAGCTCACACAATCTGCTGCTGCGTGCCCTGCAACAGGCGGGCCTGACCTTTAAGGACATCACCCCGGTCTACCTCACCCCGGCCGATGCCCGTG
This sequence comes from Pantoea sp. C2G6, assembly GCF_051336815.1. Classification (NCBI taxonomy): domain Bacteria; kingdom Pseudomonadati; phylum Pseudomonadota; class Gammaproteobacteria; order Enterobacterales; family Erwiniaceae; genus Pantoea; species Pantoea sp. C2G6. The sequence continues at coordinate 216,762 of NZ_JBGMNJ010000001.1, read as the reverse complement.
CCGCCTTCCAGCAGGGCAACGTCGACGCCTGGGCGATCTGGGACCCCTACTACTCCTCGGTGCTGTTGCAGGGGAACTCACGGCTGTTGATTGATGGCAGCTCACTTAATCTGACTGGCTCGTTCTATTTAGCCACCCGCAGCTATGCCGAAGCGCATGGGGCCTTTATCCAGCAGGTGCTCGACACCTTCAGCGCCGCCGACGAACTGACCCGCAGCCAGCGTCAGCAGAGTACTACCCTGCTGGCGCAGGCGATGGGCTTACCCGAACCGGTGATCGCCAGCTATCTCAGTCATCGCCCGCCGACCCGCATTTCTCCGGTCAGCGCGGAAACGGCGGCGGCCCAGCAACGCACCGCCGATCTGTTTTATGCCTCTCATCTGTTGCCAGTAAAAGTGACCATTCAGGATCGCATCTGGCATCCGCAAACCGTGACGCAATAAGGAGCAACAATGAGCATCTCCGTTTTCTGGTTCCTGCCGACGCATGGCGACGGTCACTATCTTGGCACCGCCGAAGGGGCGCGACCGGTTGATCACGCCTATCTGCAACAGGTGGCACAGGCGGCCGACCGGCTGGGTTTTGGCGGCGTGCTGATCCCGACCGGCCGCTCCTGTGAGGATGCCTGGCTGGTGGCCGCCTCGCTGATCCCGGTGACGCAGCGCCTGCGCTTTCTGGTGGCGCTACGGCCGGGGGTGATTTCGCCGACTCAGGCGGCGCGTCAGGCAGCCACCCTGGATCGCCTCTCCAACGGACGGGCGCTGTTTAATCTGGTGACCGGCGGCGACCCGGAAGAGCTGGCGGGTGACGGCGTGTTCCTCGACCACCGTGAGCGTTACGCTGAATCTGCCGAGTTCACCCGCGTCTGGCGTCGGGTGCTGGAAGGCGAAACCGTCGATTACGAAGGCAAGCATGTGAAGGTACGCGGCGCGCGTCTGATGTTTAAACCGGTGCAGCAGCCTCGTCCGCCGCTGTGGTTTGGCGGGTCATCCGAACCGGCCCAGGCGCTGGCGGCTGAGCAGGTCGATGTCTATCTCACCTGGGGAGAGCCACCGGCGCAGGTCAAAGAGAAGATTGATCAGGTGCGTGCAAAAGCGGCGGCGCTGGGCAGAACGGTACGGTTTGGCATTCGTCTGCACGTCATCGTACGTGAAACCAATGAGGAGGCCTGGCAGGCCGCCGACCGGCTGATTGCCAATGTGGATGACGCGACCATCGCGAAGGCGCAGGCGGCGTTCCAGCGGGCAGACTCGGTGGGGCAACGCCGGATGGCTGAGCTGCACGGCGGCCGCCGCGATAAGCTCGAAATCAGTCCAAATCTGTGGGCCGGCGTTGGCCTGGTGCGCAGCGGAGCCGGTACTGCGCTGGTCGGAGATGGTCCGACCGTCGCTGCCCGGATTAAAGAGTACGAGGCACTGGGCATCGAGACCTTTATCCTGTCGGGCTACCCGCATCTGGAAGAGGCTTATCGCGTCGGCGAACTGCTGTTCCCGCACCTCGACCTTCAGGTTCCGCTGGTGCCTCAGCCGCGGGTGGTTCAGGCGCACGGTGAAGCGGTCGCCAACGATTTTACCCCTGAGAAAAAAGTCGCGCAGGGCTGAGGAGAACAGAATGGCCAGAACACGAAAACGTCTTGCCGATACGCTGGTGCCGTGGCTGCTGCCGACGCTGCTTGTCGTGATGTGGCAGATTGCCTCGCAGACCGGCTGGTTGTCGAACCGCATTCTGCCCGCGCCGGAGAAAATTGTGACCACGTTCTGGCAGCTGACCGCCAGCGGCGAGCTGTGGCAGCATCTGGCGATCAGCAGCTGGCGGGCGCTGATCGGCTTCAGCATTGGTGGATCTCTCGGTCTGCTGCTGGGTCTGATCACCGGCACCTCACGGACCGGCGAACGGCTGCTGGACACCTCGATTCAGATGCTGCGTAACGTACCGCACCTGGCGCTGATCCCACTGGTGATCCTCTGGTTCGGCATCGATGAGTCAGCCAAAATCTTTCTGGTGGCGCTGGGCACGCTGTTTCCGATCTACCTGAATACCCATCACGGCATCCGCAATATCGATCGCGGTCTGGTCGAGATGGCGCGCAGTTATGGCCTCTCCGGCTGGAGCCTGTTTAGCCAGGTGATCCTGCCCGGCGCGCTGCCCGGCATTATGGTCGGCGTCCGCTTTGCGCTGGGGCTGATGTGGCTGACGCTGATTGTGGCGGAGACCATCTCCGCCAACGCTGGCATCGGCTATCTGGCGATGAACGCGCGTGAATTTCTGCAAACCGATGTGGTGGTGGTGGCGATCATTCTCTACGCCCTGCTCGGCAAACTGGCCGATCTCACCGCACTGCTGCTGGAACGGGTCTGGCTGCGCTGGCATCCGGCTTATCAACTGAAGGAGGAGAACGCATGAGTCAGACTTTTTCCCCGGCCCGCCTCAACAGCGGTACCCCGGTTGGCGTGAATGAGGTCAGCAAAAGGTATGGCGATCGTACTATTCTGAATAAGATTAACCTGCACATTCCCTCCGGTCAGTTTGTGGCGGTGGTGGGACGCAGCGGCTGCGGCAAAAGTACCTTGCTGCGGCTGCTGGCCGGTCTGGAACAGGCCACCCGCGGTGAGCTGCTGGCGGGCAATGCCCCGTTGCAGTCGGCACAGGAAGAGACCCGCCTGATGTTTCAGGATGCGCGGCTGCTGCCGTGGAAAAAGGTGATTGATAATGTCGGGCTGGGCCTGCGCGGACGCGAATGGCGCAGCGCGGCGCAAGAGGCGCTGGCGGCGGTGGGGCTGGCCGATCGGGCCGATGAGTGGCCCGCCGCGCTATCGGGTGGGCAGAAACAGCGCGTGGCACTGGCGCGGGCGCTGATCCACCAGCCCGGTTTACTGCTGCTGGATGAGCCGCTGGGGGCGCTGGATGCCCTGACCCGCATTGAGATGCAGGGATTGATTGAGTCGCTGTGGCAGCAACATCACTTTACCGTGCTGCTGGTGACGCATGATGTCAGTGAAGCGGTGATGATGGCGGATCGCGTACTGTTGATCGAAGAGGGCGAGATCGGGCTGGATCTGCTGGTGGATTTGCCCAGACCCCGGCGGCGCGGATCGGCGCGCCTGGCAGAGCTGGAAGCAGAGGTGCTGGATCGGGTAATGCAGCGCACAGAGCGGCCGCAGCCGTTACGCTACGCGCAGCAGCGTTAAAAAAAGGCGGAGGCCGTAACCGGCGCTCCGCCTTGTGTTATCAGGCGTTCAGCGCCCGGGTGATCTTCTCATAGAGATCGCCAGAGAGTTTATCCAGCGCCAGCAGCTGCTCCAGCGCCTGGCGCATCATTGCCTGACGCTGTTCGTCGTATCGTTTCAGGCGAATCAACGGCTCCACCATCCGTGCGGCAACCTGTGGGTTGCGGGTGTTGAGATCGGTCAGCATCTCCACCAGGAACTTATAGCCACTGCCATCTTTGGCATGGAACGCGGCCGGATTCGCCGAGGCGAAAGCGCCGATCAGTGAACGAACCCGGTTCGGGTTGCCCATGCTGAAAGAGCGGTGATTCAGCAACTGACGTACGTTGCGCATCACATTGGCCGCTGGACTGGTCGCCTGTAGCACAAACCACTTATCCATCACCAGACCATCCTGATGCCAGCGCTCATCGTAGGCCGCCAGCAGTGCATCACGGCACGGCAGCTGGGCTGCCACCGCCGCTGACAGAGCCGCCAGCGCATCGGTCATGTTGGTCGCCTGCTGATACTGCGCCTGCACCAGTTTGTCCGCCAGCTGCGCGTCGCTGAAGGCGAGATAGCTCAGGCAGACATTCTTCAGGCTGCGCTGACCAATGGCGGCATGCTCGACGCGATATTCATCCTGCTTATTCGCGTTGTATATCGCAAAGAACTCATCGGCCAGTTCGCGGGCCAGCGTGCGTTGCAAGGCGTCCCGCACCAGTGCAATCGCCTGCGGATCGATAGTATCAAACAGTTCGGCAATCTCATTTTCCGACGGCAGCGTCATGATCAGCGCCGTCAGGGCCGGATCGCAGTCGGTGTCGAGCAGCACCGCCCGGAACGCGTCAGCCACATGCAGCGGCAGCGACAGATGCTGGCCCTGCTGATAGCGGGCGACATTCAGACGAATATAGGTCGCCAGCAGGCTCTGAGCCGCATCCCAGCGGGAGAAGTCGTTGCGTGCATGGCGCATCAGGAAGGTGAGCTGAGCATCGCTCCATTTATAATCGAGCTTCACCGGAGCAGAAAATTCACGCAGCAGCGACGGCACCGGCTGGAAGTAGACATTATCGAAAATAAAGGTCTGGAACTCTTCGGTGACATTCAGCACATGATGTACTGGATGACCGTTATTCTGTAGCGGGATCACCTTGCCTTCGCCGTCATAAAGCTCGATATCCAGCGGGATATGCAGCGGCAGCTTCTCTTTCTGATCGGCAGTCGCTGGCGTGTGCTGGGTGACATGCAGCGTGTACTGCTCCAGCTCAGGATTGTAATCGTCGCGCACCGTCAGCACCGGCGTACCGGACTGGCTGTACCAGCGGCGGAACTGCGACAGATCGACGTTAGAGGCATCTTCCATCGCCTGAACAAAGTCATCACAGGTAGCGGCGCTGCCGTCATGGCGATCAAAATAGAGCCGCATGCCTTTCTGGAAATTCTCTTCACCCAACAGGGTGTGCATCATACGGATCACTTCTGACCCTTTTTCATACACCGTCAGAGTGTAGAAGTTGTTCATCTCGATGACCTGATCCGGGCGGATCGGGTGTGCCATCGGGCTGGCATCTTCCGCAAACTGCGCCCCGCGCACGATACGCACATTATCAATGCGGTTCACCGCGCGTGAACCCAGGTCTGAGCTGAACTCCTGATCGCGGAACACCGTCAGCCCCTCTTTCAGGCTGAGCTGGAACCAGTCGCGGCAGGTGACGCGGTTGCCGGTCCAGTTATGGAAATATTCGTGGCCGATCACCGCTTCAATACCGAGGTAATCTTTGTCAGTGGCGGTCTCCGCTTTAGCCAGCACATATTTGGCATTGAAGACGTTAAGGCCTTTATTCTCCATCGCGCCCATGTTGAAGAAATCGACCGCCACGATCATAAAAATGTCGAGGTCATATTCGAGACCGAAACGCTCTTCATCCCACTTCATGCTGTTTTTCAGTGAGGTCATCGCCCAGTCAGCGCGGTCGAGATTGCCGCGATCGACAAAGATCTCCAGCGCCACGTCACGCCCCGAACGGGTGGTGAAACTGTCACGCAGCACGTCGAAATCACCGGCCACCAGCGCAAACAGATAGCAGGGTTTCGGGAACGGGTCCTGCCACTTCACCCAGCTGCGACCCTGCTCGTCACGCCCGCTGTCGAGGCGGTTGCCGTTGGAGAGCAGGAACGGATAGCGCTCACCGTCGGCATAAATCGTGGTGGTAAAACGGGCCAGCACGTCGGGACGATCGAGATACCAGGTGATATGACGGAAACCTTCCGCCTCACACTGGGTACAGAGCGCCTCGCCCGATTGATATAACCCTTCCAGCGCGCTGTTCTGATCCGGGTGAATATCATTGATGATTTTCAGCGTGAAACTCTGCGGCAGCTGGCTGATCACCAGCGCGCCCTCCTCTTCCCGGAAAGCGCTCCAGGGCTGTCCGTCGACTTCAAGCGCAATCAGCGTTAACGCTTCACCGTCCAGCCGCAGATCGCTCTGGCTGGCACCGAGCCGTTTAACCTGACTGATGGCCGTGACACGGGTGGTGGACGCATCCAGTTCAAAGGTTAAATCAATGTCGGTAATGGTGTAATCAGGCGCACGGTAATCGTGGCGATACTTGATTTGGGGCTGTTGCGTCATATGGCGTCTCGCGTTGTTATAAGTTTACCGGCAAAGTCTAAGCTGGTTACTTCCAGCTTGCCACGCACAATGCAGCTGAAGCGTGAAATGGCTACACTTTGTTAACAAAGGCACAGATTGGCCTCGACCCGCTGGACTGAAATATGCTGTGATCGGCTTCAGAGAGTGAATTATACTTCTGCGTCTTTACGACTTTATACAACACCGGGCTCTGCGCCACCGAACAGGATGCTGAAACGCGCCATGACAGGACATGCTTCCCCGATACTGACCTCGCTGCTGGATACGGACGCCTATAAGCTCCATATGCAGCAAGCCGTGTTCCACCGCTACCCGGATGTAACGGTGGCGGCGGAGTTTCGCTGCCGCGGCGACGAACTGCTGGGTCTCTACGCTGACGAAATTCGTGACGCGATAACCGCAATGCACAGCCTGGCGCTGACCGATGATGAAGCGGTCTGGTTGTCTCATCTGCCCTTTTTCCATCAGGATTACCTGAGCTGGCTGCGCCAGTTCCGCTACAACCCGGATCAGGTTGAGGTGCGTAATCACCACGGCAGACTGGATATTCGTATTCAGGGGCCGTGGCGTGAGGTGATATTGTGGGAGGTGCCCTTGCTGGCCTTGATCAGTGAGATTGTGCACCGGCATCGCACGCCGCAGGTGACGACCCAGCAGGCGATTGACCATTTACATCACAAACTCGGCGACTTTACCCGCCAGGTGGCCGATCTCGATATGTCGCGCTTCCGCCTGATGGATTTCGGCACCCGCCGTCGCTACTCGCAGGATGTGCAGCAGTCGATCGTCTCAACGCTGAAACAGGATTTTCCGTGGCTGATTGGCACCAGCAACTATGACCTGGCGCGCCGCCTCTCCCTGACGCCGGTGGGCACCCAGGCCCACGAGTGGTTCCAGGCGTTCCAGCAGATCAGTCCGGTACTGGCCAACAGCCAGCGCGCTGCCCTTCAGGCGTGGCTGGATGAATATGACGACCAGCTGGGTATCGCCCTCACCGATTGCATCGCTATGGATGCCTTCCTGCGTGATTTCGGTCCGGTATTTGCCCGGCGTTATCAGGGGCTGCGCCACGATTCCGGCGATCCGGTGGAGTGGGGAGAGAAAGCCCTCGCCCACTATCAGAAGCTGGGCATCGATCCGCAAAGTAAAACGCTGGTCTTTTCCGACAACTTAAATCTCGACAAAGCACTGGCGCTTTACCGTCACTTTGGTCAGCGCACCAATGTCGTTTTTGGCATCGGAACCCGCCTGACCTGCGATATTCCCGGTGTCACCCCGCTGAATATTGTGATCAAACTGGTGCAGTGTAACGGCAAGCCAGTAGCGAAACTCTCTGACAGTCCGGGTAAAACCATCTGCCAGGATAAAGCCTTTGTCAAAGCTCTGCGCAAGGCGTTCGACCTGCCGCTGGTGAAAAAAGCGAGTTAACTCTTCTCTTCACGGGGCGTGAAAGCGCCCCGCCTCTGCCGTAATAAATCTGCCTTTCCGCCCGAATTTTGCTTGTTTCCTGAAGACTCGCAAGTAACATAGCAAAACCCCGGATGGGGCAACTTTTTTACTCACTTCTTCTATATAGAGAGATATTTATGAGCGTAGTGCCTGTAGCGGACGTACTGCACGGTCGCGTCGCGGTTGACAGTGAAGTCACCGTACGTGGTTGGGTGCGTACCCGAAGAGATTCCAAAGCCGGTCTTTCCTTCATCGCTGTCTATGACGGCTCCTGCTTTAATCCCGTTCAGGCTGTCGTCAATAATTCTCTGAATAATTATCAGGATGAAGTGCTGCGTCTGACCACCGGTTGTTCCGTGATCGTCACCGGTAAAGTGGTGGCCTCGCCGGGTCAGGGCCAGGCGTTCGAGATTCAGGCGACCGCGCTGGAAGTGGTGGGCTGGGTGGAAGATCCCGACAGCTACCCGATGGCGGCGAAACGCCACAGCATCGAGTATCTGCGTGAAGTGGCTCACCTGCGCCCGCGCACCAATCTGATTGGCGCGGTTGCCCGCGTTCGCCATACTCTGGCGCAGGCGCTGCATCGTTTCTTCGACGAAAACGGCTATTTCTGGGTCTCCACGCCGCTGATCACCGCCTCAGATACCGAAGGCGCGGGTGAAATGTTCCGGGTCTCCACACTGGATCTGGAAAACCTGCCGCGTAACGATCAGGGTAAAGTTGACTTCAGCGAAGACTTCTTTGGTAAAGAGGCGTTCCTGACCGTATCGGGTCAGCTGAACGGCGAAACCTATGCCAGCGCCCTGTCGAAAATCTATACCTTTGGCCCGACGTTCCGCGCTGAGAACTCCAACACCAGCCGTCACCTGGCGGAATTCTGGATGCTGGAGCCGGAAATTGCCTTTGCGTCGCTGGATGATGCCGCCGCACTGGCCGAAGCGATGCTGAAATATGTGTTCAGCGCGGTGCTGGAAGAGCGCGCTGATGATATGGCCTTCTTTGCTGAGCGTGTCGACAAAGAGGCGGTTGAGCGCTTACAGCGTTTCATTACCACTGATTTTGCCCAGGTCAACTATACCGATGCGGTTGAAATCCTGATGAACTGCGGTCAGACGTTCGAGAACCCGGTCTCCTGGGGCATCGATCTCTCTTCCGAACATGAACGCTATCTGGCGGAGAAACACTTTAAAGCGCCGGTTGTGGTGAAAAACTATCCGAAAGACATTAAAGCGTTCTATATGCGCCTGAACGACGATGGTAAAACCGTGGCGGCGATGGATGTGCTGGCGCCTGGCATTGGTGAGATTATTGGCGGTTCACAGCGTGAAGAGCGTCTTGATGTACTGGACGCGCGTCTGGAAGAGATGGGTCTGAATAAAGAAGATTACTGGTGGTATCGTGACCTGCGTCGCTACGGTACGGTTCCCCATTCAGGCTTCGGATTGGGCTTTGAACGTTTAATCGCCTATGTAACTGGCGTACAGAATGTCAGGGACGTTATCCCCTTCCCGCGCACGCCACGCAACGCGAGTTTCTAAAATTTAAGATTAATTATAAGAAATTCATATATATAAAGAGGTCGGCACTGCCGGCCTTTTTTTATTTTTGTAAATTTTGAGTTCTCTCACAAAGTTCCGTATTTTTTACATTTTGTAATACATATTTTCCTTTAGAAACCAGATTACGACTTTAGTAGCATTTTCGAGGTAGAAATAGAGCTGGGGGGATGGAAAGATGCGTGCAGACACAGGAAGACACCAAACTTCTCTCAGGGTTCCCGTAAAGGTTTCTTGACGGCAGTGGCAGGTGTACAAATAACTCCAATGAGGGTAATGAATAATGATGAAGCGCAATATTCTTGCAGTGGTTATCCCTGCTCTGTTAGCCGCCGGCGCAGCAAACGCTGCCGAAATCTATAACAAAGACGGCAACAAACTGGACCTGTACGGTAAAGCTGTTGGTCTGCATTACTTCTCTGACGACGCAAGTAATGACGGTGACAATTCTTACGTCCGCTTTGGCTTCAAAGGCGAAACCCAGATTAACGATCAACTGACCGGTTACGGCCAGTGGGAATACAACATTCAGGCGAACAACTCTGAAGGTTCTGATGCACAAAACGGCAACAAAACCCGTCTGGGCTTTGCCGGTCTGAAATTCGGTGACGCTGGCTCAATCGACTACGGCCGTAACTATGGTGTGGTTTATGATGCAATCGGCTGGACCGATATGCTGCCAGAGTTCGGTGGCGACTCAGGATATTCAGATAACTTCATGAACGGCCGCAGCACCGGTCTGCTGACCTACCGCAACACCAACTTCTTTGGTCTGGTTGATGGCTGGGACTTCGCAGCTCAGTATCAGGGTAAAAACGACCGCGCAGACATCCGTCGTGCTAACGGCGATGGCTACGGCGTATCTACAACTTATACATCACCTATCGGTGTGGGCTTCGCAGCAGCATACAGCAGCAGCGACCGTACCAACGCACAGTCGGCTGGTACCGTTCGTAATACCGATACTAATACCGATGTAGGCACTGGTGTTGGCGCAGGTAAACGTGCTGAAAACTGGGCAACCGCACTTAAGTACGATGCTAACAATGTCTACCTGGCTGCCATGTACGGTGAGACCCGCAACTCAACTCCAATCAATTCCGGTGACTTTACTGCGTTTGCAAACAAAGCACAGAACATTGAGCTGGTTGCACAGTATCAGTTCGACTTCGGTCTGCGTCCATCCCTTGCCTACGTTCAGTCTAAAGGCAAGGACATTGAAGGCGTAGGCGATGCGGACCTGGTTAAATACTTCGATGTGGGCGCAACCTACTACTTCAACAAAAACATGTCTACCTATGTTGATTACAAAATCAACCAGCTGAATGACGACAACCCACTGGGTCTGAACACAGACGACGTGGTTGGTGTGGGCCTGGTTTACCAGTTCTGATTCCGCTTTACACATGTTTTCAAAACGGGGCCTATGGCCCCGTTTTTTTATCTCTGCCATTTGCTGGTCACTGTTCTGTCCTCCTTTTACGCCGCCACCGCGTCTACTTTTCTCCGCCTCCCTGTTCACGCCGTAAAATGCACGAATTAGTCTCGCAAACGGTTGGCATTTGCCTGGTGTGACGCTAACCTGAGAGCTCTCTTGCTAAAGTTCACGCTAATGGACCTGACACATGTTTGAATCGATCTCTGCTGCACCCGCCGATCCTATTCTCGGGCTGGCCGATCTGTTTCGCGCTGACGACCGCCCCGGCAAAATTAACCTGGGTATCGGCGTCTATAAAGACGAAACCGGCAAGACCCCGGTGCTGACCAGCGTTAAAAAAGCCGAGCAGTATTTGCTGGAAAACGAAACTACCAAAAACTATCTCAGCATTGATGGTCTGGCGGATTTCGCCCGCTGCACCCAGGCACTGCTGTTCGGCAACGACAGCCCACTGATCGCCGCCAGCCGGGCACGCACTGCCCAGACGCCGGGTGGCACTGGCGCATTGCGCATTGCGGCGGATTTCCTTGCGACCCAAACATCGGTCAGGCGAGTCTGGATCAGTAATCCGAGCTGGCCAAACCATAAAAATGTGTTTAATGCTGCCGGCCTTGAAGTCTGTGAATACCACTATTACGACGCGGAAAATCACACGCTGGATTTCGAGGGAATGGTCGCGTCACTGAAACAGGTGCAGCCTGGCGACGTGGTGTTGTTCCACGGCTGCTGCCATAACCCGACCGGTATCGATCCGACAGCGGAGCAGTGGCAACAGCTGGCTCAGCTTTCACAGGCCAATGGCTGGCTGCCGTTGTTCGACTTCGCCTATCAGGGCTTTGCCCGTGGTCTGGATGAAGATGCCGAAGGCCTGCGTATTTTTGCCGCCTCGCATCAGGAACTGATTGTCGCCAGCTCTTACTCCAAGAACTTCGGCCTGTATAACGAGCGTGTGGGTGCCATCACCCTGGTGGCGGCGGAAGCCAGCGTGGCAGATACCGCATTCAGCCAGGTGAAATACACCATTCGTGCCAACTACTCCAACCCACCGGCGCATGGCGCGGCCATCGTCGCCACCATTCTGGGCAATGAAACGCTGCGTACCATCTGGGAGCAGGAGCTGTCCGATATGCGCCAGCGCATTCAGCGCATGCGCCAGCTGTTTGTAAACACTCTGGCGGAAAAAGGCGCGCAGCGTGACTTCAGCTTTATCATCAAGCAGAACGGCATGTTCTCGTTCAGTGGGTTGACCAAAGAGCAGGTGATTCGCCTGCGCGATGAGTTTGGTGTCTACGCCGTGAACTCCGGCCGGGTCAACGTGGCAGGCATGACGCCCGATAATATGTCGGCGCTGTGCGAAGCGATTGTCGCGGTGCTGTAACGACAGCAGTATAGAAAAATGGGCCTGATGGCCCATTTTTTATTGCAGGAAAGGATTGGTAAGGCGCTCATGCCCCAGGGTAGAGATGGGGCCGTGACCTGGTACAAAGGTGACATCATCGCCCAGCGGCAGCAATTTGGTGCGGATAGCATCAATCAACTGCTGATGGTCGCCCTGTGGGAAGTCTGTACGTCCCACGCCGCCATTGAAAATCACGTCCCCTGAAATCAGCAGCCGTCCCGGCCGATCAAAGAAAACGACATGGCCAGGCGAGTGTCCCGGACAGTGCAGGACTTCCAGCGTGGTCAGCCCTACCTGAACGCTTTCCCCCTCTTCCAGCCAGCGATCGGGAGTAAAAGGCGCGCACTCCTCAAGCCCGAACATCCGGCTCTGGGTTGGCAACGCCTCCAGCCAGAATGCATCACGCTTTTGCGGACCGACAATCGGGATCTGATAAAAGGCGGCGAGTTCCACTGCGGCCCCGACATGATCGAGATGGCCGTGGGTCAGCAGGATCTGCGCCGGCTTCAGTTTACGTTGCTCCAGCGTTTGCCTGATCAATCCGGCATCGCCACCGGGATCGACCAGTGCGGCTTCATGCGTCGTTTCGCACCAGATAACCGAACAGTTCTGCGCAAAGGCGGTAACAGGAATAATGTGGTAGTTCATAACGCTCCATGGCCGGCTCACGCAGCGTTGCCGGCGTCGTTACCAGTGCCTGACCGGCCCGGTATCAATGTGCACAAAGTTGCTGCGAGGATAATATCCTACACCACCGGCGCGCAGAGATAACGCCGCTTTGCGTACATTGGCTAAGGAAACGCCCTCAATATGGAAGTCCATCGCCTGACCCTTGGTGTGATAGCTGTGTTTCGCCACCCCTGGGCCGCTCTCGCGCAACATATTGTTGGTCGCCAGTGAACGATAGCCCGACACCAGCTGGATCGGTTTACGCATGCCCAGCAACGCCTGCAAGCGGAAGATTTGATCAAACAGATGCGGATCGATGCTTTTCACTTTATTGGCGCGGTAATCGCGGAAAAAGTGATTTAGTCGTGACAACTCATCCTTGTCGTAGCTCTTACCATTAAAAAACTCAGTTTTAAGGGTTTCACCGGTGTGAAGATTATTAAGCATCAATACACGCGGGCGAGACGTTGAAAGTGAGGCCATTGCAGACGTTGGCAGCAGGGCCAGGCCAGCGGTGGCGCTACCGCACAGCAGTAGTTTGCGACGAAAAGAATCAATAGTAGACATGTAGCGTATTACCTGAGAGTGAAGCCATAGAAATGTGCAAAAAGCGCACAGGCCGAACCATAACTTTCTCTCAGGGGACCGTCAACCCATCCAGGTCAGGTTTGGAAAGCGATGCCAGACGACATCGCCAGAGGATTCACCTTTTTTTAACCGTCGGGATGCGGCGAATAATGCAAAATCAATGACTAGAGCAGCAGTTGCTGAGCCCGGTTCAGTGCCTTGCTGCCTGAACGGGCGGTATCATCATAATTGTAAATATCTGTGCGGAACTGCGGTTTGCCATCATCAGCCACCCAGGCGGTCAGGTAGTAGAGATTGACCGGAATACGATGACGAATCGGCACATAGCGGGTGTCACCCTCTTTCAGCGTGCTGGAGATACGGGAGTCGTTCCAGCCTGCATCCTGCAACAACAGGCCCGCCAGTTCAGAAGCTTTATTCACCCGCACGCAGCCTGAGCTGAGCGCCCGGATGTCGCGCTGAAACAGATTGTGGTTCGGTGTGTCATGCAGATAGATCGCATCCGAACTCGGCATGTTAAATTTGTAGCGTCCCAGCGCGTTCATCTGCCCCGGTGCCTGAATCAGGCGATAGGGAAAGGATGAGGCTGAAACCATCCGCCAGTCGATCATGCTGGGATCGATTACTTCCGCATCGGCACTCCAGCCCGACAGCAGCGTATAGCCATGTTTGTAGAGATAAGTGGGATCCTGCTTCACCTTGGGAATGATGTCTTTACGCACCAGCGTAGTTGGCACGTTCCACGGCGGATTCAGCACGACATTATTCAGCGCGCTGCGCATCAGCGGCGTTTTGCGGTCAGGACGGCCGACAATCACCCGCGAAGAGAGGATTTTATTGCCGTTGTTGTAGTAGGTCAGCGAGTAGTTGGCGATGTTCACCATGATGCCGTTATGCATATCATCCGGCAGCAGGCGCAGACGCTGAATATTGAGCGCCAGCAGTGAAGCGCGCATTTGTGGCGAGACGTTAAGCCACTGCCGCGTTCTGGCACCAATCGCGCCATCGCCATCCAGGCCCTGCCACTGCTGAAAGCGTTTTACCGCTGCCACCAGCGTTTCGTCATAAATATTGGCGCTATTATTCTCCAGCGTCAGACTCTGGACATTACCCGGCGACTGCGGGGATGGCGCAGGCAGCTCGCTCAGCGGCGTGGCAGAAGGTGAGACAACTACCGGCTGATCGCTGTGGCTGACCGGGACGCTGGCGACCGGCACCGCGTCATCATCCGGTGTTGGGGCTTTAACCGACGCGGTTAACATGCCGCTGCGCTGTAAAATTTCACGCAGCGCCGGCACATCATCACTGACCTGGCCCGGACGCAGGGTTTCCGCATTTTTCAGCTGCGGCCAGGGGCGCTTATCGCTCAGCAGCGTTTTCAGCGCGGCATGCATCGGCTGATACTGGGGATGCTGCGGCTGTAATGAAGCGATAAAGGTCGTGTCCGATCCGGCGTTAACCGCATTCTGCCACTGATTGACGACCGCCACGGACGGCTGCGTCAGCCTGTAAGGCACGTTGCTGTAGAGCCAGGTTTCACCCTGGGTCGGGACGCTGGAGACAAATTGCAGGTAGCCCAGCATCGCATCTGACAGCGCCACGTCACGGGCAAAGCCGGTGATGGCCGGATCGGTCAGCCGCTCAATCCAACGGGTGAACTGAGGCTGGACACCAGAAAGCGCGACCTCGGCAAGCTGCTGCTGGAAATTCTGTACCGCCTGGCGATTCTGCCAGATCGGCTGCATATGGCGTGAGGCATAAAGCGTTGCCAGCGGCGCCAGATAAAAAGGTTGATCGGCGCTGGAAAAAGCCTGGCGGATACGCTGCTGACTTTCGGTAACGGAGATCCTCGCCTGAGTGGTGCCTGGCATGGCGGCAATGACCGCGGCCTGCGGTAGCGTAAATGGAACAACGGTTAGCGCCAGCGCTAACCATGATACAACGCGATGATGATGTAATTTTTTTGACCGCAACATCCCTGCCCCCTCTCTGTTCAACTCCGCAGCGTTCCCTGAAACCGCTGCGACCGCGTCGTGACTCATAATGTTGAGTATACAAACAAAAACGGCATTTGCCTCATGCGACAAATGCCGTGACCAGATTAACGAATGGTTCAGTTTTTGACTACGTTTCCGCCTGCGATTTTTCCGCGGTTAAATCGGGCAGCGCATCCGCTTCGCTCTCTCTGCGCACCGGGGAAGGATCGGCAGCAAAGCCGCGCAGCCCAACCACATGCACATGCTCGGTATTGTTAAAGACCTTACGCACCAGTTTGTAGGTGGTGCCTTTCTCCGGGCTGATGTTTTCCGGCGCCGCAATCACCAGCTGCATCTCCAGTCGCTCACACAGCTCAAACAGCGTGGCGATGGAACGGGCATCGAGACGCGCCGCTTCATCGAGGAACAGCAGGCGGCAGGGTGAAATATCTTTGCCGCGCAGACGCCGTGATTCCTCTTCCCAGCTCTGCACCACCATCACCAGAATCGACATACCGGTACCGATCGCTTCACCGGTAGAGAGCGCACCGCTCTCTGCGCGCAGCCAGCCATCGGAACCGCGGTTAACTTCCACTTCCATCTCCAGATAGTTGCGGTAGTCCAGCAGCTCCTCACCGATGGTCTGCGGCGTGCGCTGACCCATGTCGATGTGCGGATTGAGACGCTGATAGAGCTTCGCCAGCGCTTCCGAGAAGGTCAGGCGATTGCTGTTAAACAGATCCTGATGCTGCTCATGCTCTTCCGACAGCGTATCCAGCAGCATGGCGTGGGTTTCACGCACGTTCACGTTGAGCCGCACGCTGCGCACCTGACCAAAACTGACGGTCTGCAAACCCTGGTTCAGCTGGCGGATGCGGTTCTGCTCACGCTGAATGGTTTTGCGGATGATATTGGCCGCGCTGCGGGAGCTGATCGCCAGCATCTGTTCACGCGCCGTCAGCTCTTCCGTCAGGCGGTTCAGCTCGATCTCCATCTGCTCAATCGCCTCGACCGGATCGTCAGTGCGAATAATATCCTGGCGAATGCGTTCGCGCAGATGCTGATAAACCGCAATAAAGAACTGGATTTTACGTTCCGGGCGTTTCGGATCTTCCGACAGCCGCAGCACATCGCGCAGATGTTCGTTGTCCGCCACCGCCAGACGCAGCGCACCCAGCGCTTTATCCGACATCGATCGCAGCTCATCCCCGCTCAGATAGGCTAACTCGCGGCGATGCAGACGACGTTCCACGCCATTCTCTTTCACCAGACGCAGCACCGTGCACCAGCCCGCTTTGGCGCTGACCACCTGCTCACGCACCTGATGATAATTCCGCTCCAGCTGACGCAGGCGCTTTTGCAGGTTATCCATCTCCGCTTCGCAGAAGGTCAGCTGTTTCTCCAGCTGATTGCGGCGGGCGCGGTTATGGCTCAGCGCCGTGTAAAGCTCATCACGACGGACCCGCGCCCGCTCTTCCGCGCTGGCGTCCGCCTGGACGCCAATATCCTGCATCTCCTGCTGCAACTCTTTCAGCATGTCACGCTTGGCGTCCCAGGCACTTTTCAGTGACGCCAGCAGCTGAGTATATTGCGTCAGCTGCGCCTGATGTTCACGCAGACGGTCACGACTGCGGCTGCGTTCGCCCTCAGCCTGCTCCAGACGCTGACGCAGTTTGTCGCTGAGGTCGTTGTTACCATTCAGCATGCTGGCCGAGTCGTCGTAGCTGAAGTGGGCGCGACGCTGCACCACTTCGGTCAGCGCAAACGCCTGCTGACGCGCGTTGCGCTGCTGCTGCTGCGCCTGCTGGTAGTCCGCCTGAAGTTGCTCATGCTGCTCTGGATCGCTCTGCAACACCGCGATAATCGGCTCAAGTTTCGCCAGTTTCGCCCCGTGCTGATGCAGGAAGCGCGCCGCCTCCTGTGCCGCATCGACCTGCTCACGGATCTCTTCACAGCGGTCAGCCAGCGTGTCGTCCAGCAGCAGATTGACGCGCGGCAGCAGCCGGTTTAACTGTGACACGCCCTCTTTCGCCAGCTCATACTGCTGACGCTGCTGCTGATTGTTACTTTCATGCTGGTTAAGCGCCCGCTCCAGTTCGCCACGGCGTGCGCCCAGCTGACGGATCTGTGCTTCCGGGTCGGCGTCAAAGGCGACCGCCAGATGACTGCCGATAAAGCGGCTGAATGACTGGTGCAGTCGCTGGGTTTTCTGCACGTCAAACGACAGGGTGGCGTAACGTTCAGCCAGCTTGTCGCGCTCCAGGTGCAGTAACTCCAGCTGATTTTCACGCGCCGCGCGGCCAAACAGCGGTATTTTCGGAAAGCGGGAGTAGCGCCACTGACGCTCCGCCACCTTCACCACCACCGCGTTTTGCAGCTCGTCGACGCTGAACACGCTGTCATCAAAGGACTGAGGATCACCCTCGATCAGATAGAGATCTTCCGGGCACTCTTCCAGTCCATCCAGTAACTCACGCACCCGGGAAAGATCGGGCACCACAATCGCATGCCGCGACGGGCCATAGAGCGCGGAGAAGTAGGGAGCATCATCCAGCGTGACATCATCATAAATTTCTGACAGCAGCACGCCGCCAAAACGTTCTGCCAGCTGAGTCAGGCGCGCATCCTCAGCCCCGCCCGGCTGGCTGAGCCGTTCGATCTGCTGCTCGATGTCACGTTTTTGCGCCGCCACCTCGTCGCGCTCGACGGTGGTTTCCCGCTCACGCTCCAGCAGCTGCTGCATATATTCGGTCACGTCCTGGCTGCTGCTCAGCGCCTGGCCGGTCTGTTCGCTGAGCTGGGTCAGGATCTCCTGCGCGGCCAGCCAGTGCGGCGCCCGGGCAGTCAGCGCGGCAATGCGTTCACGCAGCTGCTCCAGCTCCTGACGCATCATCATGCGCTGCTCACCGGCATCGGCGACGCTGCTGTTCAGCTGTTCAATCTGCGCTTCCAGCTCCTGTTGCAGGCCCGCCAGCGCATCTGCTTCGTAGTGCGCGCCCTGACGTTTACAGAACTCCGCCAGCAGACGCTCAGCTTCATGCTGTTCGCGCAGCCGCTGTTCCAGTTCGTTGAGACGCAGACGTAATGAGGAGAGCTGTTCAGCGTGATGACGCTGATTGCTGGCGTCCCGCAGCAGTTCGCGGCCGGTTTGCCACGCATCCTGCCGGGAAACGTTGCCGGCGATGCTGGTGACCAGCGCCAGCGCCTGCTCAAACTGACTGTGTGCCGCTTCCGCCACGCTGAGCTTCTGCTCCAGATGCAGCAGCCGCTCGGTCGCCTCTTCTTCTTTAGCCTGGAAACTTTCCTGCCACTCTGCGGCATTGTCGATGGTCAGGTCGGGCAGCTGGCAGAGCGTGCGGGCACGTTCCAGCGCCTGCAACGCCTGCTGATACTGGATGGCGCGGGTCTGCTGCACATCAAGCGCCTGCTGGAAATCGGCCAGCTGGCTTTTCAGTTCATCGACTTCCAGCTCCGCCGCTTCGGCACGGGCTTCATTCTCTTCCTGAATTTCACGCGCTTCCGCCACGACTTCGGTCTGCTCTTCCAGCCGCAGCGTCAGATCTTCAATATCAGCGTCATAGCGCTCAATCTTCTCCTGCTGACGCATCGCGGTCTGCACCAGATTGAGGTGATCGCTGGCGGCCTGATAATCGATTTCGAGATCGTTTTCCGCTCCGCTGTGCTCCGCCAGTTCACGCGCCATCTCCACGTGACGATACTGCTCGGAGGCGAGCTGTTTGCGGCTGCTGAACAGCTCATTACGCAGCTGGAGCGCGCTGTCGAGATGGCCGCGACGCTCGTTGGCGTGGCGCATGTAGTCCGCGGAGACGTAGCTGGTCGCTTCTGAAATCAGATGCTTGAACAGATCGCGATCGGACTGGGTCACGCGGATCGCCTCCAGCGTCATGCGGTTTTCACGCAGCGCCGCTTCCATGTCCTGGAAGGCTTTGCGCACCCCGCTGTTTTCCGGCAGCAGGTAGTCACGCAGCGAGCGGGTAATCGCGCTGGAGATACCGCCGTAGAGCGAGGCTTCAATCAGGCGATAAAACTTGCTGCGATCGCTGGCGGAACGCAGGCGGCGCGGCACCACACCGAGATCAAACATCATGGCGTGATAATCGGTGACGGAGTTATAGGCGCGGAACTGCACCCCTTCCAGCGCCTCAACCCGCTCTTTCACCTCATTCAGCGGCAACACCCGCGCCTGACGGCTGTTGAGCACCTCGGTCAGCATATCGGTCGGGTTGGTATCGGTTGGCAGACCGTGGATACTGAAAGGTTTAATGTCGACCTTTTTGTCGCGTCCGGCGACCTGTTGCAGCCGCACGCCGACCACCACCCGCTGATGGCGTGAGTTGACCACGTCCAGCATCGAGTAGCAGACGCCCGCCCGCAGTTTACCGTGCAGGCCCTTATCGCGTGAACCTGAGGTCGCGCCCGCTTCCGTGGTGTTACGGAAGTGCAGCAGGGTCAGATCGGGGATCAGCGCCGTGACAAAGGCCGCCATCGTGGTCGACTTACCGGCCCCGTTGCCGCCTGACAGCGTGGTGACTAATTCATCAAGATCAAAAGTACGGGCAAAAAAGCCGTTCCAGTTGATCAGCGTAAGCGAACGAAACTTTCCGCGTTCAATCATGCCTGTTGTTCCTCTGCGTTCTCACTGGCGTCGCCTTCCTGCCCTTCACTTTCATCGGCCTCGACCGGCGCGGTGGCGTTTTCCAGCAGCATCGCTTCGCCATCACGAATCAGGCGGAGCTGCGCCTCACGGGCATCGTCACCGCTGCGCACGTCGGCACCAAAGCGGAACACCGACTCAGTGATGCGGAATTTGCTGCTGTCATTGCCGAAAAACCAGACCATGCCCAGACGGCGTAAACGGCTCAGTGAGGCGCGTACTTTCTCCTGTAGCTTGGTGCGGTCCAGATCGGAACCGGTTGAGCGCTGGTTAACCAGCTTCAGCAGCCGGTTCTCATCGGCCAGCGACAGCAGTTCGTCATACAGCTCCTGCTGGGTGAAGATACCCTCGTTCGCCAGCCGCTCCGGGCTGAGATAGAGATAGCAGAGGATCTTGCCGACCATCATATCCAGCTCGGAGAGCACCGAGCGCGGGATCAGCGTGGTTGAACGCGGACGCAGGTAGAAAAAGCCTTCCGGCGCCCGGATTAACTCAACGTGGTAACGGCTGTAGAACTCTTCGAGAAATGACTGGTAATCCATCAGAAAGGCGTGGTTATCCAGCTCTTCAATGCCGATGTGGCGTCCGGCGCGTAACTGGCTGTCCAGCGCGGGGAAAATCGGGTTGGCCAGTGCCTGTGCCAGCTTAACCGGCATCACTTGTTCAATATTTGTCGATGACATGTGCCTGCACCTTGGCTCCGTAATCATTGATGGCTTGCCATTCCACAGGCAAACCGGCTAAATCAGCTTCCGCTACGCCAAGACGCACCGCCTGATCCACCACAATACGCGCCAGGTCAAAATGGCGGGCGCGGGGATACTGGGCCAGGTAGTCGCGCATCACTGACGCGAGGTTGAGCGGTTTTTGTTGCGCTTTGTAGATCTGTAGCGCCTCTTCAATCATCGCGGCCAGCTGCTCGCGGATTTCGTTGATCTCTTCATACTCCATCTCTGGCGGCAGCTCGCCCATCACTTCGTCGTTACGCAGCGTCAGCGCGTCGTCGCGCATATCATAGAGACGGTCGGCGTTGGCGTAGGTCAGCGCCCACGGCGCATCAAAGTAGTTCTGCACCGACACCCGCAGACGCTGCGCAAAGACGCGGTTTTTATCCATGTCGATGGCGGTACGAATAAATTTATGGACGTGACGGTCATAGCCGATCCACAGGTCGATCGCCTGCTGGCCCCAGTTGGTGATGCGGTCAAGTTTGCTTTGCAGGTCAAACACCAGCTTATCGACGAAGCCGAGATCCGGGCTGTCGAGCGTCGCATCCTGAATGCGCAGCAGATTTTCCTGTAGCTTGTCGCCTGCCGCCTCCAGCGTATCCTGCAATTCACGCAGCGTCCCGGAGGTCTCAGAGAGCAGCATTTCACAGCTGGAGATCGCCGCGCGCCAGTCTTTATTCAGCAGTTCGGCGATGTCATTTTTAACCGCCTGCTGCTGCTCATCCATCAGCCGCTGGGTCATGTCGATGCTGTCGAAGATCTCCGCCACTGAATATTTCAGCGGCGCGAAGACGTTGCGATGCCAGTGAAACTCATCGCCGTTTTCCTGCGCGGCATCCGCTGCACGCTTCAGCTCACTGGCCACAATGGAGAGTTGCATCGACAGGCGCAGCGTCGAAAATTCACGCTGACGGATGTAGTAGTCGGTAATACCGATCGCCAGCGGTGTCAGGCGATAGATGGCGTTGCCTTCGGTGATTTCGCTGGTAAAACGGTTGAGCAGGCGCTGTCGCACCATGTCGTTGATGGCGTTATTGGCACGAACCAGTACGGTTTCATGGGTTTGTTCGAAGGCTTTGCTGACGTGTCGGAAAGCATCAATCAGGTCGCCCTCGCTCATTTCGCCATCCATCCGCTCACCGTTCAGGGTGGCGATCGCCAGCAAAAAGGCCAGACGTTCCACTGGCAGCGCAAGGGAAAAGTCATTTTTGCGCGCCCAGGATACCAGTTCCGGTACCGTCTGGGATATTTCACTCATAATTCGTCCTTCTGCCCGGGTTTACGCGCGGTCACGTGGATGTAGCGCCCTAAGCTTAAAAAGGGTTCCTGGCGACAGTAACGCCGCTCCATCTCAATAATTTCGTCGTCGCTTTTTGGCTCGCCTTTCGGCGGCTTCATGTAGTCGCTGAATACCCGGATACCGGCACGCTGCTCAATCACAAAGCCACAGGCTTCCAGCCAGCGATAGACCTGATCGGGGTCGCGCGGATAATCGGGTGACAGCGTCCGCTTTTTACGTTTGGTTAAGTTGGTGCGCAGATACCCGAAGTTGCCCAGCGTTAAGGTGCGCAACGTCAGGCCATGCAGATTGTAAAACATCAGTGACATCACACCGCCCGGACGCAACAGATCAAACAACGCTTTCAGCACCTTCTCCGGTTCGGCGACCCATTCAAGCACCGCGTGAAACAATACCAGATCCACCGGCTTATCCAAATGTTCGCCCACCTGCTGAGCGCTAATTTGTCTGAATTGCATGTTGTGGCTCACACCCTGCGCCGCGGCATTTTCCTGCGCCCGGCGCAGCATCTCGCCGGAGAGATCGCACAGCAGAATCTGGTGGCCACGCGCGGCCAGCCCGCTGGAGACCTGGCCCACGCCGCCGCCTGCGTCGAGTATCGACAGCGGATGTGGCGAAAGACCGGGCAGTATCGTTTCCAGCTCATCCCAGAGGATCGCCTGACGCACCCGCCCTTTGGTGGTGCCGTATATGTTTTGCGAAAATTTATCCGCGAGATCGTCAAAGTTACGATCCTGCATGGCATGCGCTCCGGTATGCTGCGGTGAGACTTATGCTATTTTGTCACAGGCACCAGAAGAATGAACCTTTCATCCCCATCTTCGCTTCCGGCTGCTGTTTTTTCGGACAACAGGACTCTTTTTCGATGTTATTTACCCTGAAAAAAGTGATCGGCGGCCTGCTATTACCCCTGCCGTTTCTGCTTTTGCTGATGGCGTTGGGCATTTTACTGCTTTGGTTTAGCGGCTGGCAGAAAAGCGGCAAAATCGCGATCTCTGTCAGCTGGCTGCTGCTTTTACTGCTCAGCCTGCAACCGCTGGCCGATCGGCTGCTGTTACCGCTCGACAGTCGCTATCCGACCTGGAATGGTGAGCAAAAAGTGGATTACATCGTGGTGCTGGGCGGAGGCTATACCTTTAACCCGGCCTGGGCGCCGAGTTCAAACCTGCTGAATAACAGTCTGCCTCGGGTGGCAGAAGGGGTACGTCAGTGGCGACGCGATCCGCAATCCACCCTGATTTTTACCGGTGGGGCGGGCGGCAACAATCCCAGAAGCAGTGCCTGGGTCGCCGCACAGGTCGCGGAGAGCCTGGGCGTACCGGGCGACCACATTCAGTTGGTTGATCAACCCCGCGATACGGCGGATGAAGCGCTGGCGGTTAAAAGCGTGGTGGGCGATCGCCCTTTCATGCTGATCACGTCCGCCAATCATATGCCGCGCGCCCTGGGTTTTTTCCACGCCGCAGGGCTGAATCCGATAGTCGCGCCCGCCAACCAACTGGCCATCACTTCCCCGCTCAACGGCTGGGAGCGCGCCATTCCCTCTTCCCTCTGGCTGAGTCACAGTGAGCGGGCTGTTTATGAATCGCTGGGCACGATTTTGCAGCGGTTAAAGGGAGAGCAGAAAGATTCAGCCAAGCCAGGGGAGTAGCTGCCGGTGTGCCTGGTCAAACCGCGGGCGGTTAAACGTCCCGCTCTGCACCAGTTGATCGATGCAGTCCCACAGTTGATAAACCCAGCGACGCCAGAGAAAGCCCTCTGACAGCGGCGCGCGTTGCAGGTAAGCCTGTAGCAGCGCCGTTTCCGCCGGTGAATCATCCAGATGAATCAAATCATATTCCCGCGGCGCCCACAGAATGGTGCCTGGCTCGGTCATCGCCAGTAACTGATCGCTGCGGCTGTTTTTCAGCATACTTTGCAGCCGGACATTGCCGTGTACCATCACGCAGGGATCGTCAAAGTCGCGAAACAGGTGTGCCAGCCGCGCCCGACAGCGGAACAGAATCTGGCGATCTTCCAGCGTAAAGGCGGGTGGACGCAGATAACTTAGCGTCGCCCACAACACTTCAACCCGTTGCGCATACCAGGCGGGCCAGCTGTTGTGCTGGGTACTGTCCACCGTGCCTACCAGACCGTGGCTGTCGAGCCGGTGCCAGGCCAGCAGCCCCTCGACCACCTGTTCACAAAACTGCTGCCAGCGCCGGGCATCGCGGGCGGGCACCTCCGCCGAAACGCCGTTCAGCCGCGCCATCAGCAACAGTTCGTGCACCGGAGGCTGCTGGCTCATCACGACGCCATAGACCACCGGCACCGCGATCAGTCCGGCCGGCCCGAGCAGCGCCAGCTTGCGCGCTTCGAGTGCCGCCCGCCCCTGATGACGAAAATATTTCGCCAGCAGCGGCATCGGGTGCCCCTCGCCATCGTATAAGGCATAGAGTCGGGTCGGCGGGTGTTCGCTGATCATTTCAAGGCGGCTGATGTCTTCACCCAGCGCCAGCGTGAGTTCCGCTTTAAGATGTTTCATGCGGCATCCTCCTGAGATGAATATCACCTTATCCTGAAGGGAGTGCAGGAGAGAAGTTTAGCGGCGGATCAATAAAGTTGCGCAGCAACGGGGAGAGAAGCTCTCCCCCCGTTTCAGGCCTGCATGGCGGCCCGGACACGTTGCAGATCGTCTGGCGTATCCACCCCCACGCTGGGGATGGTCTGCGCCACGGCGACATGAATTTTTTCGCCGTACCAGAGCACACGCAGTTGCTCCAGCAGCTCAATCTGCTCCAGCGGACAGGGTGCCCACGCCACATAGCGGCGAATGAAACCGGCACGATAGGCGTAGATACCGATATGACGCAGCAGCGTGTCGCCAGGCTGCTCACGCGAAACGGCGTAGCGTTCGCGATCCCACGGAATGGTCGCCCGGGAGAAGTAGAGCGCATAGCCATTCACATCCATAACGACTTTCACCGCATTGGGATTAAAGGCTTCTTCCGCATCACTGATCGGCACGGCCAGGGTCGCCATGCCAGCCGCCGATCCCGCCAGATTGGTGGCCACCTGGCGCACAATCTCCGCCGGAATCATCGGCTCATCGCCCTGCACGTTCACGATGATCTCATCATCGGCAAACTGATACTTTTCGATCACTTCGGCCAGCCGCTCGGTGCCCGACTGATGATCGGCGCGGGTCATGCAGACCTCACCGCCTGCCGCTTCGACCGCCTGCGCCACCTCGGGATGATCGGTGGCGACAATCACCCGACTGGCACCCGACTCACGGGCGCGCTCCATGACATGCACCACCATCGGTTTGCCGTGAATATCCAGCAGCGGCTTGCCCGGTAAGCGGGTCGACGCATAACGTGCAGGAATGATGGCGGTGAAACTCATGGGTGAATCTCTTCAACGGAGAGCGTGCGCGCTTCATTTTCCAGCAGGACCGGAATGCCATCGCGGACCGGAAACGCCAAACCATCGGGTTTGCAGATAAGCTCCTGCTGAGCATTGTTGTAGTAGAGTTTGCCGTTGCATACCGGGCAGGCAACAATTTCAAGTAAACGATGATCCATATGTCCTCCATCAGGGACCGAATGCAGAGGGGATAAAGCATACCATAGCCCAGCGCGGGCGGGATGGGGTAAAACATCAACTTCAGTCGCCAGCGGTGAATCGCTTAATTAAGCGTCCATTGTGCTGGCCACTGCTGTCGCAGGGGATCGGGTGCGTGCAGGATGGCGACGCTCTCCGCTCCCTGCCAGGCCGCGAAACGTTCGATTGCCCGCCGGATATCCGCCGTGAACTGCGCGGTGACGCGCGTCTTATCTTCCAGCCAGATATTTTTAATTTCCAGCTGCTTTAGCTGGCGCAGCATGCGGGCATCGAGCCGGCCTTTGATCTGACCCCGGTGGAGGATCGGCAGAACAAAATAACCAAACTGGCGTTTCTCCGCCGGGGTATAACACTCAAGGCGGTAATCAAAATCAAACAGCTCCCGCGCACGTTTACGATCCCAGACCACCGGATCAAACGGCGACAGCAAGGCGCTGTGCGTCGCCCGCAGCGGCATCTCCAGCAAGGGCAGATAATCGCGATGCAGCCACATCCCGCCCAGCCCTTCCGTATCAACAGCTACCAGCTCACCCGACGCTTCCGCCTCTGCCAGAAAGGCGCTCAGATCGACCCGCTTCAGGCGATAGTAGTCTGGCAGCCAGGCCGCGCGAAAAATCCCTAAGCTGCGGGCGCTGTTCAGCAGCATCTGATAGATAGCCTCAGCCTCACTGATGCTATGCAACGCATCCTGCCACTCCGGCATCACGCGACTGCGTAAATCGTAGACGCGCTGAAAATTACGGCGTTCAGCAACCATCAGTTCACCGGCGCTAAACAGATTTTCCAGATGTCGCTTATGCGGTTTCCACGCCCACCATCCCGATTTCGGATTTCCGGTGTGGGTAAAATCTGCGGCGCGCACCGGGCCGTTTTCAGCGATCTGCTGTAGCAGATCGCTAATCGCCTGCTGATGGTCGGCGACCCATTGCGCATTGTATTTCCAGCCCAGCCGCTCTGGCGACAACATACGATGACGAAGAAGCCGGTAGTCGGCGCGGGGAATAAAGCAGGCTTCGTGTGCCCAGTATTCAAACAGCGCGCCCCCGGCCAGCGCCTGTTCCAGCCACGCCTGCGGATAGTCACCCAGGCGGCTGAACAGCACCAGATAGGGGCTCCGGGCCACCACATGAATGGTATCGATTTGCAGCAGCGACATGCGGGAGATGCAGTCAATCAGATCCCGATAACGGGCGCGTCCGGGAGGAGGACGCAACAGGCCCTGAGCGGCGAGGTGGAGATGGCGAGCCTGCTGTAACGAAAGTGAATGTGGGGTGTTCATCCTCTTCCTTATCAGGCTCTACCTGAATTACTGGCGCGACGCGGCGCGGCAGAGTTGTTCAATGTCATCCAGTAAGGGAGTGACCGCGCTACCCGTTAATCGGGCATCTACCGGCAGATACCACCACTCGGGCTGGGCAAAATGCCGGCATTTCACCGCATCCTTTTCGGTCATCAGCAGCTGCTGATCGGCCTGAAGCAGACGGGTCAGTTCATCCTGACTGTAGGCGTGATGATCGGCGAAGGCAACCTCCGCGACCGGCGTGATGCCCTGCTGTTTCAGGGTGGCGAAGAAGCGCGGAGGATGACCAATACCGGCCATCGCGACGACCTGCTTAAGCTGCTCAGGCGGACAGGTCCTGCCGGTGAGCAGATGAGTGGCCAGCCCGGGCTGAAGCTGCATGGCTATCTCTTCAGGCTGCGCGTCGCCACCGTTAATAATCACCGCATCGACCTGACGCAGGCGATCGGCGCGTTCGCGCATCGGACCGGCTGGCAACCACCAGCCGTTACCAAAGCGACGCACGCCGTCCACCACCACAATTTCGCGATCGCGTTGCAAGGCGTAATGTTGCAGGCCATCGTCAGTGATGATCACATCCAGCGGCCCCTGTTGCAGCAACGCCTCGATCGCCAGCCGCCGCTGAGGGGCGACCGCCACCGGCGCACCGGTGCGCTGGGCGATCAGCACCGGCTCATCGCCCGCCTGCTGCGTTGAGGTCTGCGCCGTCACCAGCAGAGGATAGTGCGCCGCTTTGCCGCCGTAGCCGCGTGAGACCACGCCAGCACGCAGGCCACGCTGTTGCAGCGCCTCAACCAGCCAGATCACCACCGGCGTTTTGCCATTGCCACCGGCGGTTAAATTCCCTACCACCACCACCGGCAGAGGTGCGCGCCAGCTTTTACGCCAGCCACGCTGATAACTGAACCGTATCAGAGCGGTAATGGCCCCATACAGCAGACTGAAGGGCCACAGCAGCAGCCATAGCGGTGAGCGACCGCTCCAGATACGTTCAATCATTGGCCGAATTGCATCTTATGCAGCTGAGCATAGGCACCGCGTTCCGCCAGCAGCACCTGATGCGTTCCGCGTTCGACAATCTGACCATCTTCAATCACCACAATCTCATCCGCTTTTTCGATGGTGGAGAGTCGATGCGCAATCACCAGTGAGGTGCGGTTCTTCTGCAACTCATCCAGCGCCGACTGAATCGCGCGTTCTGACTCGGTGTCCAGCGCGGAGGTCGCCTCATCCAGAATCAGGATAGGACAGTCGCGCAGCAGGGCTCGCGCGATGGCAATACGCTGGCGCTGGCCGCCTGACAGCAGCACGCCGTTCTCACCGATGACCGTATCCAGTCCTTTATCCATCTTAGTGATAAAGTCCATGGCATGGGCCATGGTGGCGGCCCGCTCAATCTCTTCCCGGCTGTATTGCTCACTACGGGCATAGGCGATGTTGTTTGCGATGGTGTCGTTGAAAAGGTGCACATTCTGCGAGACCAGTGCCACCTGATTACGCAGTGAGCGCAGGGTATACTCACGCAGATCAAAGCCGTCCAGCAGGATTTCGCCCTGCTGGATGTCATAAAAGCGCGTCAGCAGGCTCGCCATCGTCGACTTACCGGAACCGGAACGTCCAACCAGGGCGACGGTTTTGCCTGCCGGCAGCGACAGGTTGATATTACGCAGCGCCGGGGTATCGCGCCCTGGATAGGTAAAGGTGACGTTACGGAATTCAATGTCTCCTTTTGCGCGGGTCATTTCGCGCGTGCCCTGATCCACTTCCTGCTCGCTATCCAGAATGGAGAACAGCGTCTGACAGGCCGCCATGCCACGCTGGAACTGCGCGTTGACGTTAGTCAGCGACTTCAGCGGGCGCATCAGGGCAATCATTGAGGAGAAGACCACGGTAATAGTACCGGCGGTTAAGGTATCCATCACGCTCGGGAAGCTGGCGGCATACAGCACAAATGCCAGCGCCAGAGAGGCGATCAGCTGAATCACCGGATCGGAAATTGAGGAGGCGGAAACCAGCTTCATCCCCTGCTGACGCATGCGGTTGCTGACGCGGGCAAAGCGCTCCGACTCAATCTCCTGACCGCCGAAAATCAGCACCTCTTTGTGGCCCTTCAGCATCTGTTCAGCGCTGGTCGTCACCTGCCCCATGGTGTTCTGCATGGTTTTACTGATGCTACGAAAACGTTTGGAAACGGTGCGGATCGCAAAGGAGACGATAGGTGCCAGTACAATCAGGATCAACGACAGCTGCCAGCTGTAATAGAACATCATGATGAACAGGCCGATAATCGAGGCCCCTTCACGGACAACCGTGACCAGCGCACCCGATGAGGAAGACGCAACCTGCTCTGAATCATAGGTGATGCGGGACAACAGGGTGCCGGTCGACTGCTGGTCGAAAAACGAGACCGGCATACCCATCATATGACTGAACAGCCGGCGACGGATATTCATCACAACGTTGCCTGAGACCCAGGAGATGCAGTAGCTGGAAATATAACTGGTTATCCCGCGCAGCAGCATCAGCCCAATAACCACTAACGGCATCCAAAGCATCACTGACTTGTCAGCTTTGCCAAATCCATCATCCAGTAACGGTTTCAACAGGGAGAGCATTAAGGCGTCACCCGCAGCGTTAATAACCAGGGCGATGGACGCTACAATTAATCCCGCCTTGTTAGGCGCGATCATCGGCCAGAGTCGGCGAAATGTCTGCCACGTAGAGAGATCTTTATCTAGATGCATTATTTATTCACGCTGTTGGAAATAGCCGGCCATTCTACCTGGATTCGTCTTTGACGCCAAACCACTGATGGTACCAACGCGGCATTAATTGATCGCGCAGAGTGGAAACCAGCACTTTACCCTGCCGGATGGTGATGCTGATCTGGCCAGACTGGCCGGTATCCAGCCAGTGAAAACCGCTTTTACGGTAATTTTCCAGCACACTTTTCGCTGGCATACGCCAGGCGTTGTAGCGTGCCAGCGACGCGATGGCGGTATGCCCCGCCGCGTTACGCAGCAGCAAGGGGGTGGATGAGGTCCGGCTGCCGTGATGAGGCACCTGTAAAATATCCACGCTCAGCCCCTGCTTCTCCAGCGCAACCAGCTGGCGCTCCGCCTTCGCTTCGATGTCGCCGGTTAACAGTAAGCGAACCTCGCCATCATCGACGATAACCACACAGGAGTCATTATTGCCTCCCGGCAAGGGTGCGGTGAGCGGCCAGACCACCCGAAAGTGGAGCTGCCGCCAGCGCCACGCTGTGCCGCGTACGCAGGGTAAATGGCCTGTATTTGCCAGCGCGCTTCTGACTTCAGCCTCTGGCCAGCGCCGGGTAATGGCCGCCAGTCCGCCGGTATGATCCAGATGCTTATGGCTGAGGATCACCTGTTTTAACCGCAGCTGTTTGCGCTCCAGCCAGGGGACGATCACCCGGCTGCCCGCATCATCGCTCTGCCAGCGAGGTCCGGTGTCATAGATTACGGCCTCATCGCCTTGGGTGATCACCAGACTCAGACCGTGCCCGACATCCAGCATATCGATACGCCAGCCCTCCTCCCGGTTCGGCTGGCGGCTGAGCAGCATCGCCAGAGCCAGGGTGATACTGCTGAATGGCAGACAGAAAAACAGCTGAGCCCGCCAGGCAATCAATCCGCCCCACACCATCACCGCAAACCCGCTGGCGCCGCTCAGCGGCAACCAGCCTGACGGCAACAGCGCCAGGCTGTAGAGCAGCGCTCGCAAAGAGAGATCGGCGGCTTGCCAGAAGAATGCGGATAAATCCGCGACCGGCAACAGCATAGCGAGCGTCAGAAGCGGCATGGTGATAAAGGAGACCATCGGGATGGCGACCATATTAGCCACCAGAGCAGTCAGGCTGATGCCGTTGAAAATCGCCACCTGCAACGGCACCATTAAAATCATCATGCCCACCTGTAGATGCAGCAGCTGAACCGGCAGCCAGCGGCGTCGATGACGTAGCGCCGCCGGTAACGGGAACCAGTGGTACCAGACAAGTAGCATTCCCACCGCTAATACCGAGAGCCAGAAGCTGTCCGATAAGACGGTTAACGGTTCTGCCACCAGCAGCACCGCCATGCAGCATGTCCAGACCTGCCAGCTGTTCAGCTGAACACCAGCGACCCGCGTCAGGGTCCAGAACGTGAGCGCCAGCAGCGCCCGCTCGGCAGGCGGCTGTGCCCCGGAAAGCCAGGTATACACCGCAGCGAACAGCCAGCTGACGATAAGGGGAAAGAGATAGCCGATACAACGTGCCGGTAATATCCATTGCACGCCACGCGCCATAAGCCAGCCGGTACTGGCGGCCAGGGCGATATGCATCCCCGAGATCGCCATCAGATGAGCGGTCCCGGTCTCCCTTAATAACTGGCGTGTTTGCTGGCTCATCTCATCGCGTATGCCAAAGGCCAGCGCTTCCAGCGTGGCATGTGAAGGTAGTGCCTGGGTTCGCGCACGGTGCCATAAAATAAATTGCCAGCGCCAGTCGCAGTCACTGTTAACCACCTGCTGCCTGAGGATCCGCCCCTGTAGTGGCGTGTTGGTGGCCAGGGCAAAACGCTGCGCATCAAAATCCCCTTCATTGAGCCGGGCATGAACCGGCCGCAGACGCAGCTGCATCGTCCAGCGCTGACCTGGACAGTAGATCGCCGGGTCGGAATCAAAATAGAGCCAGGCAAAGCGTGGCGGAAACAGCAGGCGGTCGCCTTCTTTAAGCAGACGAACCCGGATCTGTTTGCGATCTTTTCGCACTTCACTGATGCGAAGAGTGTAGCTGCCGGGTCGTGCAGAGAAATGTTCAATATCCCGCACCATCAGCCGTGCATCGTTACCGGCCCAGGTCAGCAACAGCAGGCTTACGCCCAGCAGACGCATGAAGTGATAAGGCGTGTGCAGCAGGCCGATTCCGGTTAACAGCAAGGCAATAAGCGCTTCGCCAGCGGGAAGCCGGGCAATCAACAGCAAAGGCAACGTCGCGAGAATTGCCAGCCTGGCCAGAACCGTCCATGTCAGCATAATCATATCCGCTTTATTTAATGCGTTTATTCTGCGCGGCTGAGGTGAAAGCGACAGCGGTTAATTGGAAGTTGTGGAGCTACCTCGCAAAGAAATAGTCATGTTGCAGCGTTAATATCAGCCGCATGGATGGCAGGTCGCAACCAGGATCGACAGGCAAAAAAAACGACATCCTGAGATGTCGTTTATCTGGTTCGGTATCGGCTTAGCCGTAGATATTTGCGCGATCGCGCAGCTCTTTGCCTGGCTTAAAGTGGGGAACGTATTTTCCTTCCAGATCCACTTTGTCACCCGTTTTCGGGTTACGTCCAGTACGCGGAGCACGATAGTGCAAAGAAAAGCTGCCGAATCCCCGGATTTCGATACGTTCGCCCTGTGCCAGCGTAGTGGCCATGTGCTCCAGCATCTCTTTTACTGCATCCTCAACGACTTTCGCCGGTATATGAGTATGCTGTCCCGCCAGTCTTTCAATCAGTTCTGACTTGGTCATGTAACCTCCGGTTTATCCCTATAGGAATGTATGACAGCTTTTACCGAAACCGGGTGGTTGCCCACCCGGTGCTTCAGGTCGATTACTCGCCTTTAGCCGCTTTGAACGCTTCAGCCATTGCGTTAGAGAAATTGCCTTCTTCCTGTTTGGTGTTAACAGTATTGATAGCTTCTTTCTCATCAGCCTGGTCTTTCGCACGGACAGACAGGCTAACCACACGGTTTTTACGATCAACGCCGGTGAACTTAGCTTCAACGTCGTCGCCAACGTTCAGAACCAGAGTGGCATCTTCAATGCGATCCAGTGAAGCTTCAGAAGCGCGCAGGTAACCCTCAACGCCGTCTGCTAATTCAACTGTAGCACCTTTAGCATCAACTGCGGTCACTTTACCGGTGACGATGGCACCTTTCTTGTTCAAAGTGATGTAGTTGTTGAACGGATCTTCTGCCAGCTGTTTAACGCCCAGAGAGATACGCTCACGCTCTGCGTCAACTTGTAGTACAACGGCAGCGATTTCGTCGCCTTTCTTGTACTCACGAACGGCTTCTTCGCCAGTCGCGTTCCAGGAGATGTCAGACAGGTGAACCAGACCGTCGATGCCGCCATCCAGGCCGATGAAGATACCAAAGTCAGTGATTGACTTGATTTTACCTTCAACACGATCGCCTTTGTTGTGCGTCTCAGCGAACAGCTGCCATGGGTTAGATTTACACTGCTTCAGACCCAGGGAGATACGACGACGCTCTTCGTCGATGTCCAGAACCATTACTTCAACCACGTCGCCTACGTTAACAACTTTAGACGGATGGATGTTTTTGTTGGTCCAGTCCATTTCAGAGACGTGTACCAGACCTTCAACGCCTTCTTCGATTTCTACGAAGCAGCCGTAATCAGTCAGGTTGGTTACACGACCGGTCAGGCGGGTGCCTTCCGGATAGCGTTTAGCGATAGCAACCCATGGATCTTCGCCCAGCTGCTTCAGACCCAGAGAAACACGGGTACGCTCGCGGTCGAACTTCAGCACCTTAACGGTGATTTCGTCGCCCACGTTGACGATTTCGCTTGGATGCTTAACGCGCTTCCATGCCATGTCAGTGATGTGCAGCAGGCCATCAACGCCGCCCAGATCAACGAATGCACCGTAGTCAGTGAGGTTCTTAACGATACCTTTAACTTCCATGCCTTCCTGGAGGTTTTCCAGCAGCTGATCGCGCTCTGCGCTGTTTTCGGATTCGATAACCGCACGACGTGAAACCACGACGTTGTTGCGTTTCTGATCCAGCTTGATCACTTTGAATTCAAGCTCTTTGCCTTCCAGGTGCAGCGTATCGCGCACCGGACGCACATCTACCAGTGAACCTGGCAGGAACGCACGGATACCGTTGAGCTCAACTGTGAAGCCGCCTTTAACTTTGCCGTTGATAACACCGGTAACAGTTTCAGCGTCTTCGTAAGCTTTTTCCAGCGTGATCCATGCTTCATGGCGCTTCGCTTTCTCACGGGACAGCAGGGTTTCACCGAAGCCGTCTTCCACTGCATCCAGAGCAACATCAACTTCGTCGCCAACCTGGATTTCCAGTTCGCCGGCTGCGTTCTTGAACTGCTCTGCAGGAATTGCAGATTCAGATTTCAGGCCCGCATCAACCAGAACGACATCTTTGTCGATAGAGACAACGATACCACGAACGATGGAACCCGGGCGGGTTTCGATTGTTTTTAAGGATTCTTCAAATAGTTGAGCAAAAGATTCAGTCATATTGATAATCTTCAGGATTCTTCAATTTAACGTCCATCTGACTTCATGTCGGATGGGGTTGTTTCACATGCCCGGCACCGGATCCGTGGTACAGGGTGATAATTCAGTTAAGCCGGGATACCCAACTTTTCGCGGGCATAGTGTAGCGCATTTTCAATGACCTGATCGATGGACATCGCAGTTGAGTCCAGAATTAAGGCATCTTCAGCAGCTACTAAAGGCGCAATGGCGCGATTGCGATCGCGGTCGTCACGCTCTTTTATCTCGGCTAAAAGGCGGTCAAAGTTAACATTAAAGCCCTTATCCTGCAACTGTAGCATACGGCGCTGCGCGCGCTCTTCCGGGCTGGCATCCAGGAAAATTTTAACCGGCGCGTCAGGAAAGACCACGGTGCCCATATCACGGCCATCGGCAATCAAGCCGGGCGCATCGCGAAAACCGCGCTGCCGCCGCAATAAGGCTTCCCGCACGCGGGGAAAAGCCGCCACGCGCGAGGCCGTGTTGCTGACCTCCTGCGTACGAATTTCGCTGGTGACATCTTCGCCTTCCAGAATCACCTGCAATTCCCCGTTTTGTGACACAAAGCGCACATCAAGGTGTGCGGCAATCGGCACCAGCGCCTCTTCAGATTCGATGTCAACCTGATGATGCAACGCCGCTAATGCCAGTACGCGATAGATGGCACCCGAGTCCAGCAGATGCCATTGCAGCGACTCCGCCATGGCTTTGCACAGGGTTCCCTTTCCCGCACCGCTTGGCCCATCGATAGTTATGACCGGGGCAGTTACTGTCATTATTCCCTCCTGTTGCTGCGCGCATTTCGACCTGATGGTCACCTGTAATAGTGAGCATTATACGCTGCATAGCCAGTCTGGGTTAACCTTTCACACTGCGCTGATGCGTAATTCCAGTCAAATCAGAGGATTTCGGTGGTGTTACGGCCATGTTAAATCAGGAGGAGCCGGTGCGTAATCACACCGGCGGAGAACCATCAGGCGGGCTGACTGATTTTAGCCAGTTGCTGAAAATAGTCCGGGAAGGTTTTTGCGGTACAGCCGGGATCAAGGATGGTGACTGGCGTATCGGAAAGCGCAACCAGAGAGAAACACATCGCCATACGGTGGTCGTTATAGGTGCCAATATCCGCATGAACCAGCGTGGCTGGCGGGGTAATGCGGATAAAGTCATGGCCCTCTTCCACTTCGGCCCCCACTTTACGCAGTTCGGTCGCCATGGCGCTTAAGCGATCGGTCTCTTTCACCCGCCAGTTATAAATATTGCGCAACTGAGTGGTCCCTTCCGCAAACAACGCCGCTGTAGCGATAGTCATCGCCGCATCCGGGATATGGTTCATATCCATATCAATGGCCCGCAGTTTGCCTGCGGTGCAGGCGATATAATCATCGCCCCACTCAATCGTCGCACCCATCTTTTCCAGTACGTCAGCAAAACGAATATCGCCCTGTACGCTCTGGCGACCGATACCGGTGACCTTAACCGTACCGCCTTTTATTGCGGCGGCTGCCAGAAAATAGGAGGCGGAGGAGGCATCACCTTCCACCAGATAATCACCAGGCGACTGATACTGCTGCTGCCCTTTAATCAGGAAACGCTGATAGTTCTGGTTCTCGACATCAACACCAAAGCACTGCATCAGATTCAGGGTAATATCAATGTATGGCTTTGAAACCAGATCCCCTTTGATGGTGATACAGGTATCCTGCTCCGCCAGCGGCGCGGTCATCAGCAGCGCCGTCAGGAACTGGCTGGATACGCTGCCATCAACGCTGACTTCACCGCCGGTAAATCCTCCGCGTAAACGCAGCGGCGGATAGTTCTCGTTTTCCAGGTAGCTAATGCTGGCCCCCCCCTGACGTAAGGCATCGACCAGATGACCAATTGGCCGCTCTTTCATGCGCGGTTCGCCGGTCAGTTCAATATCGTGCTGGCCCAGACAAAGCGCTGCCGCCAGCGGACGCATGGCGGTACCGGCATTACCCAGGAACAGCGACAGCGGCTGAGATGATGCCAGAGGCCCGGCATTTCCCGTCACTTCGCAGACGGTACGATCGCCGGAAAGCGTATATTTTACGCCCAGCGTGGTCAGCGCATTCAGCATGTGCTTCACATCGTCGCTGTCGAGTAGGTTAGTGAGACGGGTGGTACCTTTCGCCAGGGCGGCCAGCAACAGGGCACGATTCGATACGCTCTTGGAGCCAGGCAGATTGACCGTGCCATTGACACGCGCAATCGGTTGAAGAGTCAGGGAGTCCTGCATGTGAAACGAAATCCTCAAAAAATACAGAGACCTCGCCATGTGGCGAGGTCTGGCACCAGCTCAATGCTGGTCTCTTATTGATTAACCGTGACGACGCTCAAAATCGGCCATAAAGTCCGTCAGCGCTTTCACGCCTTCCAGCGGCATCGCATTATAAATTGATGCGCGCATACCGCCTACCACACGATGCCCTTTCAGCGCATGCAGACCGGCGTTGAATGACTCTTCCAGGAACAGCGCATCCAGTGAGGCATCGGCCAGCTGGAAAGGAATATTCATGCGTGAGCGGTTCTCTGTCGCCACATCGTTACGGTAGAAACCGCTGTGATCGATCACGCTATAGAGCAGATCAGATTTCGCCTGATTAATACGGTCAATCTCTGCCACACCGCCCTTCTCTTTCAGCCATTTAAACACCAGGCCAGAGAGGTACCACGCAAAAGTTGGCGGGGTGTTAAACATCGAATCGTTATCGGCCAGAACTTTGTAATCCAGGATTGAGGGGACAGAGGCCTGCGCCTGGCCCAGCAGATCTTCACGGACGATAACCAGGGTCAGTCCAGCCGGGCCGACATTTTTTTGCGCACCGGCGTAGATGACGCCGTAACGGCTGACATCGATCGGACGAGACAAAATAGTGGAAGAGAAGTCAGCCACCACGGTTTTGCTGCCGAAGTCAGGCTGTTCATCGATAGCGATACCGTCGATGGTTTCGTTAGGACAGAAGTGCAGGTAAGCGGACGTGTCACTCACCTCCCATTCGCGCATCGGCAGGATGGCACGTTTACCGTCACGCAGGGTTTTGACATCCAGGGTGCGCGGGGAGCAATATTTTTCTGCTTCTTTTATTGCGCTGTGCGCCCAGTAACCACCATCAGCATAGTCCGCGCTGGTGGCTGAACCCAGCAGATTGCCCGGCACGGCAGCGAACTGCGCACGCGCTCCGCCATGACAGAATAAAACTTTGTAATTGGCCGGTATTTTTAGCAGATCACGGAAGTCCTGCTCCGCTTCCTCAGCGACCTGAATAAACTCTTTGCTACGGTGACTGATCTCCATAACGGAGGTACCCAGACCGCGCCAGTTTGTCAGTTCCTGTTCTGCACGACGGAGCACTTCAACCGGTAGCATCGCCGGGCCGGAGCTAAAATTATAAACTTGCGTCATTTCCCCTCACCACTGTCATATCGAACGGTTATGAATAACTCTCCGGTTTTAT
Source organism: Pantoea sp. C2G6 (assembly GCF_051336815.1). Lineage (NCBI taxonomy): Bacteria > Pseudomonadati > Pseudomonadota > Gammaproteobacteria > Enterobacterales > Erwiniaceae > Pantoea > Pantoea sp. C2G6. The sequence goes on along the minus strand of NZ_JBGMNJ010000001.1, from coordinate 179,436 downwards.
CACTGCATCCTGATGGCTGCAATCATAAATCAGGTAGCGGTCACATTTTCTGAAAACGCCTCACCGGAGGTTATGTTACCAATGCAAATCTGCACGAAATTTTGTGAGGCGTCGTCCAGCCTATAAGATTCCTCATTGGTCTGTCAGACAAGGTGATGAAAACTGGGCCGGTAAAATTATCCCGCCTTGATAGCGGACCGTCGGCAAAATCCGTATCATTGCGCGCTTTACGCACCCTATGACAACTGAGAGAGCGGCACCATGACGCAAACATTTATCCCGGGCAAAGATGCCGCACTGGAAGACTCCATTGCGCGTTTCCAGAACAAGCTACAGGATCTTGGCTTTAATATTGAAGAAGCCTCCTGGCTTAATCCTGTTCCGCATGTCTGGTCCGTGCATATTCGCGACCGCGATTGCCCGCTCTGCTTCACCAACGGTAAGGGTGCCAGTAAGAAAGCGGCGCTCGCCTCGGCACTGGGTGAATATTTTGAGCGTCTCTCCACCAACTATTTTTTCGCCGATTTCTGGTTAGGAAAACGCATCGCTAACGGTGACTTTGTTCACTATCCCAATGAAAAATGGTTTGCGCTGCCTGCTGATGAGTCACTGCCTGAAGGCATACTGGACCCGCGTCTGCGTGCTTTCTACGATCCAGACAATGCACTTTCCGCCGGCGACCTGATCGATCTGCAATCGGGTAATGCTGAGCGCGGCATCTGCACCCTGCCGTTTACCCGTCAGTCCGATCAGCAAACGGTCTACATTCCAATGAACATCATTGGCAATCTGTACGTCTCTAACGGCATGTCGGCCGGTAATACCGCTAATGAAGCGCGCGTTCAGGGGCTGTCTGAAGTCTTTGAGCGCTATATTAAAAACCGCATCATTGCCGAGGCGATTAGCCTGCCCGCCATCCCTGATGAGGTGATGCAACGCTATGCTGAAGTGATCGAGGCCATCGCCCGTCTTGAAGCAGAAGGATTCCCGATTTTCGCCTATGATGCTTCGCTGGGCGGCAACTATCCGGTTATCTGCGTGGTGCTGTTCAACCCGGCCAACGGCACCTGTTTTGCCTCGTTTGGCGCTCATCCCGATTTTGGCGTGGCGCTGGAGCGTACCGTCACTGAACTGTTACAGGGCCGCAGCCTGAAAGACCTGGATGTGTTTACCCCACCGACCTTTGACGATGAAGAAGTCGCTGAGCATGCCAACCTGGAAACACACTTTATCGATTCAAGCGGCCTGATCTCCTGGGATCTGTTTAAAGAAACCGCGGATTATCCTTTTGTCGACTGGACCTTTGCAGGCTCGACCGAAGAGGAATTTGCCACGCTGATGGCAATTTTTGCGGCCGAAGATCAGGAAGTTTATATCGCTGACTACGAGCACCTGGGTGTCTATGCGTGTCGCATCATCGTGCCTGGCATGTCTGATATTTACCCCGCAGAAGATTTACTGTTGGCAAACAACAGCATGGGGGCCGGTATCCGTGAAACCCTGCTTGCTCTGCCGGACAGCAACTGGAACCCGGAAGAGTATCTGGATCTGATTGCCCAGCTTGATGATGAAGGTTTTGACGACTTCACCCGCGTTCGTGAGCTGCTGGGTTTAGCGACCGGCAAAGATAATGGCTGGTACACGCTGCGCGTGGGTGAGTTAAAAGCGATGCTGGCGCTGGCGGGCGGCGATCTGGATCAGGCATTAATCTGGACTGAATGGACTATGGAGTTCAACAGCTCCATCTTTACGCCGGAACGGGCTAACTACTATCGCTGCCTACAGACATTACTGCTACTGGCGATGGAAGATGAGCGCGATCCATTACAGTATCATCACGCCTTTACGCGGATGTATGGCGAGGAAGCCCTGGAAGCCGCCTCAGCGGCGATCAGCGGAGAGCGCCCTTTCAATGGACTCCAGGCGATTGATGAAGATTTGCAGGCTTTCCCGGCTCATCAGTCACTGCTCGCGGCTTATGAAAAGCTACAGCGTGCCAAGCGCAACTACTGGCAAAATGCCTGACGCTTCGCGGTAAACGCTGGATAAATGCATCAGAAAGGCACTGGATTTTTTTCGGTGCCTTTTTATTTCAGAAAACATTAGCGGCACTAAAATTTATTACGATCAAAACTAATACGATTAACTAACATAATGATTTAATTTTTATAACATTCTCCCGACACGAATCTTGAACACCAACCTTTCCTTAAAAAATATTTTTATTTTTAAAATTTATTTAATCTTTAATAATCAAGCAAATAGCGGAATTTTTCTTTGCTGAGTTGCAAAAAAGCCGCTGCCAGTTGGTCAAACATGATCCACATCAATTACTGACTTATACTCCTTTGTTAGTATTTTTTCAGACAACTTCCGGAGTAAGTTAGTGTGAAAACTGACAACCCTTTTAATCTGTTATTACCTGCCGCCATGGCGAAAGTTGCCGAAGACGCGGGTATCTATAAAGCAACCAAACATCCCTTCACCACCTTCTTTCTGGCGATTAACGCCGGTGTATTTATCTCAATCGCCTTTGTTTTCTATATCACAGCCACCACCGGTAGCGGTGCCATGCCTTATGGCGTGGCCAAACTGATAGGCGGGATCTGCTTCTCACTCGGCTTAATGCTGGTTGTCGTATGCGGTGCTGACCTCTTCACTTCTACCGTGCTGATTGTGGTTGCCAAAGCCAGTGGCCGCATCAGCTGGGGTCAGCTGGCCCGCAACTGGATTAACGTCTATGTGGGCAACCTGGCGGGCGCACTCTTCTTTATCGCGCTGATGTGGTTCGCCGGACAGCACATGGTGGCGAACGGTGCCTGGGGTCTGAATGTGCTGGAAACCGCCGATCATAAAATGCATCACACCTTTATAGAGGCAGTCTGCCTCGGGACGCTGGCTAATCTGCTGGTTTGCCTGGCCATCTGGATGAGCTATTCCGGCCGTTCGCTTACCGATAAGCTGATTGTGATGATTTTGCCAGTGGCGATGTTTGTTGCCAGCGGTTTTGAACACAGCATTGCCAATATGTTTCTTATTCCCTATGCGATTGTCATCCGCGACTTCGCCGCCCCGGATTTCTGGCAGGCGGCCGGAACCACTGCGGCACATTTTCAATCGCTTACTTTAGGTAACTTTATTTTCGACAACCTGATTCCGGTTACGCTGGGTAACATCATCGGCGGTGGCGTTCTGGTTGGATTGACGTACTGGGTCATCTATCTGCGTAAAGATGACCAGGTACATTAAAAATGCATTTTTGACGGCACAGGAAGTGCACTGTGCCCGACCGTAACAGTCTCCTCATCTAAGGCAGGTATATTATGACCGAACTTAATGCAAAACTGGCGTCAGCATGGAAAGGATTTGCTGAAGGCGAATGGCAGAATGGCGTCAACGTGCGTGACTTCATTCAGAAGAACTACACCCCTTATGAAGGTGATGAGTCGTTCCTGGCTGGCGCGACTGAAGCGACCACCCGACTGTGGGACAACGTGCTGGAAGGGATCAAAATTGAGAACCGTACCCACGCGCCCGTAGACTTTGATACCGATCTCGCCTCAACCATCACCTCTCATGACGCCGGCTACATCAACAAGTCGCTGGAAAAAATCGTTGGTCTGCAAACAGAAGCCCCATTAAAACGCGCCATTATTCCTTATGGCGGCATCAAAATGGTCGAGGGTTCGTGCAAAGTTTATGGCCGTGAACTTGACCCGTCACTGAAAAAAATCTTCACCGAATACCGCAAAACCCATAATCAGGGCGTGTTCGACGTTTATACCCCGGACATTCTGCGTTGCCGTAAATCCGGTATCCTGACCGGTTTGCCGGATGCTTACGGTCGTGGCCGTATCATCGGTGACTATCGTCGTGTGGCCCTGTACGGTATTGATTACCTGATGGCGGACAAGTTCGCTCAGTTCGCTTCTCTACAGAAAGATTTAGAGAATGGCGTTAATCTGGAAGCAACCATTCGTCTGCGCGAAGAGATCTCTGACCAGCATCGTGCGTTGCAGCAGATCAAAGAGATGGCGGCAAAATATGGTGACGACATCTCTGGCCCGGCAACCAACGCCCGCGAAGCGGTGCAGTGGACCTACTACGGCTACCTGGCTGCGGTTAAATCGCAGAACGGTGCGGCCATGTCCTTTGGCCGCGTATCAACCTTCCTCGATATTTACATCGAGCGTGACCTGAAAGAAGGCAAACTGACCGAAGAACAGGCTCAGGAACTGATTGACCATCTGGTCATGAAGCTGCGTATGGTCCGCTTCCTGCGCACACCTGAGTATGACGAGCTGTTCTCTGGCGACCCTATCTGGGCAACAGAATCCCTGGCAGGTATGGGTGTTGATGGTCGTACGCTGGTATCAAAAAGCACCTTCCGCTTCCTGAATACCCTCTACACCATGGGTCCTTCACCTGAGCCGAACATGACCATTCTGTGGTCAGAAAAACTGCCGATTAATTTCAAAAAATATGCGGCTAAAGTCTCCATCGATACCTCATCGTTGCAGTATGAAAACGATGACCTGATGCGCCCGGACTTCAACAATGATGACTACGCGATTGCCTGTTGCGTCAGCCCGATGATTGTTGGCAAACAGATGCAGTTCTTTGGCGCACGTGCCAACCTGGCTAAAACCCTGCTCTACGCAATCAACGGCGGCGTTGATGAAAAACTGAAAATGCAGGTTGGACCGAAAGGCGACAAAATCAGCGACGACGTGCTGGATTTCGACACCGTCATGGACCGTATGGATCACTTCATGGACTGGCTGGCGAAACAGTATGTCACCTCGCTGAACATCATCCACTACATGCATGATAAGTACAGCTACGAAGCCGCGCTGATGGCGTTACACGATCGTGATGTTTATCGCACCATGGCCTGCGGTATCGCCGGTCTCTCTGTGGCGGCGGATTCACTCTCAGCAATTAAATATGCCAAAGTGAAACCTATTCGTGACGAAGATGGTCTGGCAATCGACTTTGATATTGAAGGCGAATATCCGCAGTTCGGTAACAACGATCCACGGGTTGATGACCTGGCCTGCGATCTGGTTGAACGCTTCATGAAGAAAATTCAGCAGCTGCCGACCTATCGCAATGCGGTACCAACGCAGTCTGTTCTGACCATCACCTCAAACGTGGTTTATGGTAAGAAAACCGGCAATACCCCGGATGGCCGTCGCGCTGGCGCACCGTTCGGACCTGGGGCTAACCCGATGCATGGCCGCGATCAGAAAGGTGCCGTCGCCTCACTGACCTCGGTAGCGAAACTGCCGTTTGCCTATGCGAAAGATGGTATTTCTTACACCTTCTCCATTGTGCCTAACGCGCTGGGCAAAGATGATAACGTGCGTAAAACCAACCTTGCCGGTCTGATGGATGGTTACTTCCATCACGAAGCCAGCATCGAAGGCGGTCAGCACCTTAACGTCAACGTCATGAACCGTGAAATGCTGCTGGACGCGATGGAGCATCCAGAGAAATATCCGCAGCTCACCATCCGCGTTTCCGGTTACGCTGTACGCTTTAACTCGCTGACAAAAGAGCAGCAGCAGGATGTGATTACCCGTACGTTCACTCAGTCACTGTAATCACCGCCTTATCCCGATAAAAAAGGCTCCTCGCGGAGCCTTTTATCTGAAAGTCGGCTCTGGTGGTCATCTTTATCAGGATCCCCACCAGAATCGATTTCCTGCCCTGAGCGCAACAGAGATTGCGCCGTCTGTCCCGGCAGACTCACTGGAGAAAACATCGCAATGTCAGTTAAAGGTCGTATCCACTCATTTGAATCCTGCGGTACCGTTGATGGTCCCGGCATCCGTTTCATCACCTTTTTCCAGGGCTGCCTGATGCGCTGCCTTTACTGTCACAATCGTGATACCTGGGATACGCATGGCGGCAAAGAGATAAGCGTCGAAGAGTTAATGACGGATGTTCTCTCCTATCGCCATTTTATGAATGCCTCTGGCGGTGGTGTGACCGCGTCGGGCGGCGAAGCCATTTTGCAGGCTGAGTTTGTACGCGACTGGTTCCGCGCCTGCAAAGCCGAGGGGATTCACACCTGTCTCGACACCAACGGCTTTGTACGTCGCTACGATCCGGTGATCGATGAGCTGCTCGACGTAACCGATTTAGTAATGCTTGACCTTAAACAGATGAATGATGACATTCATCAGATTCTGGTTGGGGTATCGAATCATCGCACGCTCGATTTTGCCCGCTACCTGCAGAAAAAGGGAAAGCGGACCTGGATTCGCTTTGTCGTGGTACCCGGCTATTCCGACGACGATGACACGGCTCACCGCCTCGGTGAATTTACCCGTGACATGGAAAATGTGGAGAAGATTGAACTGCTGCCCTATCACGAGCTGGGTAAGCATAAATGGATCGCGATGGGTGAAGAGTACAAGCTGGATGGGGTGAAACCACCGAGTAAAGAGACGATGGAGCGGGTCAAAAATATACTCGCCAGCTATGGTCACGAAGTAATGTACTGATCCATTCCCCACAAAAAAGGGAGCGTTACGCTCCCTTTTTTGTTGCTCAGCAATCAGGCGTGGGCCACCGGTGTAGCATGATGCTCAGCTTTACGCAGCAGCATCACCAGATAGATCACCGCCACTGCCGCAATCATCACGAACAGTAATCGATCAGAGTAGCTCTGCATCAGAACAGATGTCATCGCCGGCCCCACCAGACTGCCAATGGTATAGCTCATCAGCAACGCCTGATTCATCGCAACCAGTTCATGGTGGGCGACCGTTTCACAAGCCCAGGACATCGCAACCGGATAGAGCGTAAAGCCCGCCAGTCCCAGCACAAACAGGGCTGGCGCCATCGCGGCGTTGGTCAGCATCGCCATCGCTCCCAGAATAACCACGAAAACCTGCACCCGCAGCACCAGCATACGACCAAAACGGTCGGCCAGACGCCCAATCGGCCACTGTCCGACAATGCCCGCGCTGACCAGCAAGGCCATCCAGTAACCCACATTGCCATCACTCATACCAAGATGCGACAGATAGAGCGGCATCAGTCCGTAAAGCGAACCCAGAACAATGCCAGAGATGATGCAGCCGTTAATACCGAGACGGGAGCTGCGGCGGCGCAACATCGGCCAGATTCGGACAGGCGCAGCTTCCGTCGCTTCGGCACTGGCAGAAACGCGGGTGAAGACCAGCGGCAGTATGGCGCATAAAACCAGCGAGGTAACCCAGGGAATAACGCTTAACAGCGCGGTAGAGAGTTCGCTGACCAGCAGCTGGCCCGCCACGGTGCCGAGATAGTAAACGATCATATAGGCCGCCAGCAGCTGGCCGCGATTGCGTACCGTTCCGCTACACAACAGCGCGCTCTCGACCACAACCCATATCAGCGCACAGCCAATACCAGCCATGAAACGCAGTGAGCTCCACGCCCAGAAGCCATCAAGCAGTGCCAGCAGCACGGTCGCCACGGCAAACAGCGCGGTAGCCAGGTAGTAACTCCGGTTAAAACCATACTCTCTGATCAACCAGCCCGCCAGTAAAGTTCCTGCCAGGTTACCTGTGTAGTAGGAGGAACTCACGATGCCCACCTGCCAGGTGGTCAGCAAGTCATGCGCCAGCCACAGCGGCACAAGCGTATTCAGCACAGCAATCGCGACGGTCATTAACATCAGGCCGCAAAGCAGCAACATCACAGGGCGTGACCAGGTTGACATAGAGAAGAGGAACCAGAGCAAATGAAGGAAATTGCGCGCAGTTTGCCACTGACTTAACTAAAGTCAATGGCGGTAAATTTTCAGCAGCACATTTTGCTGCCTGACAATTTAATTTGCTAATCTTCAGTAGGTTACAGAGCCTGCAAGCCGCTGAGCCAGAATTGCTATCTCTATGAAAACTGTAGTTTTTAAGCGCCCTGCACCATCTGCTATCGATAACGTTTATTTGTGATAAAAAAACAGGGTGACTGACAGGCTATGAGGGCTACGAGGCATAAAAAAACCCGGCCGGAGCCGGGTCTGATAAACGGAGAGAAAGTTTAGCCGATGATCTCGACGCCGTTCATGTAAGGGCGTAAAACTTCAGGCACAGCGATACGGCCATCTTCCTGCTGATAGTTTTCCAGCACCGCCACCAGGGTACGGCCAACGGCCAGACCTGAACCATTCAGGGTATGAACCAGACGAGTCTTCTTATCCTGTTTGCCGCGGCAGCGCGCCTGCATACGACGTGCCTGGAAATCGCCCATATTGGAGCAGGAAGAGATTTCGCGGTAGGTGTTCTGCGCCGGTAGCCACACTTCAAGATCGTAGGTTTTGGTCGATCCAAAGCCCATATCACCGGTACAGAGTAAAACCTTACGATAAGGCAGATTAAGCAGCTGAAGCACTTTCTCGGCGTGACCGACCAGTTCTTCCAGCGCTTCCATCGACTGTTCCGGGTTGACGATCTGCACCATTTCAACTTTATCAAACTGATGCATACGGATCAGGCCGCGCGTGTCACGACCGTAAGAACCCGCTTCAGAACGGAAGCATGGCGTGTGAGCCGTCAGTTTAACCGGCAGGCTCTCCTCTTCCAGAATCTCGTCACGCACTAGGTTGGTCAGCGGCACTTCCGCGGTTGGGATCAGCGCGTAGTTGCTGCTGTCTGACTCCTCTTCCAGCGGACGGGTGTGAAACAGGTCTTCGCCAAACTTAGGCAGCTGTCCGGTCCCGTAGAGGGTTTCGTGGTTAACCAGATAAGGCACGTAGGTTTCAAGGTAGCCGTGCTGTTCAGTATGCAGGTCAATCATGAACTGACTCAGTGCACGATGCAGGCGGGCAATCTGCCCCTGCATTACCACAAAGCGCGAACCGGTCAGTTTCACGGCAGACGCAAAATCGAGACCCTTAGCGGCTTCACCCAGTTCAACGTGATCTTTCACCTGAAAATCGAACTGGCGCGGCTCACCCCAGCGGCTGATTTCCTGATTTTCGCTGTCATCTTTACCCAGCGGCACTTCATCTGCCGGTATATTTGGCAGCGCCAGCGCAAAGTCACGGATTTGATTCTGCAGTTCATCCAGTTCTGCTTTTGCGGCATCCAGGCGTTCGCCCAGCGCGTTCACTTCCTGACGCAGCGGCTCGATGTCTTCCCCACGTGCTTTGGCCTGACCGATGGATTTGGATCGGGCGTTACGCTCTGCCTGTAGATTTTCTGTTTCCACCTGCAAGACTTTGCGACGCTCTTCGAGCGAACGCAGCGTTTCCACATCCAGTTTAAATCCCCGGCGTGCCAGTTTTTCTGCGACTGCGTCTGGCTCATTACGCAGCAGATTGGGATCGAGCATGCTTATCCTGTGTATAAAAAGTTGGTTGAAAGAAGGGACGAATTCCAGCGGAATACGTTGAAAACATTGCTCACATTACCGTAACGTCTGTTTCAGCGGTAGCGTTTTGTCGGGCTATTTTGATCCTGCTCAGCCAGCCAGCTTAGCTTTTCACCAATCTTTACCTCCAGCCCGCGCTGGGTGGGATGGTAATAGCGCGCATTGGCCATTTCCTGCGGAAAATAGACTTCACCTGCGGCGTAGGCGTTGGTTTCATCATGAGCGTAGCGGTACTCTTTACCCAGCCCCATCTCTTTCATCAACTTGGTGGGCGCATTGCGCAGGTGCTCCGGCACGTCATAGTCGGGATGATCGCGCGCATCACGCATCGCGGCTTTAAAGGCGGTGTAAACCGCATTACTTTTGGGCGCGCAGGCCAGATAGACGATCGCCTGAGCGATGGCACGTTCCCCTTCCGCCGGGCCGACGCGGGTGAAACAGTCCCAGGCCGCAATCGCCACCTGCATACCCCGTGGGTCAGCGTTTCCGACATCTTCTGAGGCGATAGCCAGCAACCGACGCGCCACGTAAAGCGGATCGCCGCCGGCGGTGATAATGCGGGCATACCAGTAGAGCGCCGCATCGGGTGCGGAGCCGCGAACCGATTTATGCAGTGCGGAGATCAGATCGTAAAAACGATCGCCTTTGTTATCAAACCGCGCGGATCGCTCTCCTGACACTTCATTCAGCAGCTGCGGAGTCAGTTCACGCTGGCCTGACGCGCTGGTCTCGGCCATGTCAGCCATCATTTCCAGCGTATTGAGCGCCCGTCGGGCATCGCCATTGACCAGCTCAGCGATCATTCTGCGGGTGTTGTCCGGCAGGACGATGTCGCTGTCACCGTAACCGCGTACCTTATCCTGCATCGCCTGATCCAGCACCTGCTCAATATCAGCGTGGGTCAGCGATTTCAGCAGATAGACACGGGCGCGTGACAGCAGCGCGGAGTTGAGTTCAAAAGAGGGATTTTCTGTGGTGGCCCCGATAAAGGTGATGGTGCCATCTTCAATATGCGGTAAAAAGGCATCCTGCTGACTTTTGTTAAAACGATGCACCTCATCGACAAACAGGATGGTGCGTCGCCCGGCATGTTTATTCTGACGGGCGCGCTCTATCGCTTCACGGATCTCTTTGACGCCTGAAGTAACCGCCGAGATGCGCTCCACATCGGCATTGCCATAATGCGCGATAATTTCAGCCAGCGTGGTTTTGCCGGTCCCGGGCGGTCCCCAAAGAATCATGGAGTGCAGATGCCCTGCTTCAATGGCACGCGGCAACGGTTTGCCCGCGCCCAGCAGGTGTTGCTGACCAATGTACTGTTGCAGGGTTTCTGGCCGCATCCGCGCGGCCAGAGGTTTAAAATTTTCGGTGGAAAAATCCAGGGACAGGTTACTCACCATGACCTCACTGACGTTGGTCGTCCACCGTCACGCCTTTAGGCGGTGTGAACGTAAATTTATCCGGGCTGATCGCGCCATTCTGCTGGCTTTTCAGCTGGTAGTCGCTGCGCTGACCATCCTGTTCGATAGCGCTGAAGCGGTTGATGGTGCCGCCGGGAGTCACCTGGATGGTGAACTGTTTCAGGTTGCCGTCGCTGTTTTTCGGCGTCAGCTCAAAATTGTCACCCTGCTGTTTGATGTTGTATTGCTTCCAGTCATTTGACTGATTACGGGCAATCAACATAAACGGCGTGTTGCTGGTCGCGTTCTGCAACAGGCTGACGGTCGCCTGCTCAACAAACGGATTGTAGAACCACAGCGATTTGCCGTCAGAGATAATGATGCTTTCATCCGGGGCGGTCATATGCCAGTTAAACAGGCTGGGACGCTTGACCCACAGTTCGCCTTCCCCGTCCTGCACATTAGCGCCGCTGCTGTCGGTGACTTTTTGCGTGAAGCTGGCGTGGAAGCTGCTGACCTTGTTCAGGCGCTGTTGCAGATCACTGGAAGCATCAGCCAGAACGCTGGCTGATGAAAAGGTGGCCAACAGGCCCAGAGCGATTGCGCGTAATTTCATCTGCTTCAATTCCTTATTTAAACGTTCCCATCGATAACTGCATTAAGCCTGGTCGCCGTTCCGTCATCAGAACAGAGGAAAAAACCGAAAGCTGATTCAGATATGGGGTTTAACCGCACAAAAACAATGAGCCAGTCGCAACTGGCTCATTGATAACTGTTTCAAAACCTGTCATTCACCGCTACATATCATGGGGCGGTGGTGAAAGCACTTCACGGTTGCCGTTGTGCCCCGGCGCAGAAACGATGCCCTGCGCTTCCATCTGTTCGATGATACGTGCCGCACGGTTGTAGCCGATGCGGAACTGACGCTGCACACCGGAGATTGAGGCGCGACGCTTATCCACCACGAAGCTCACCGCCTGGTCAAACAGCGGATCAAGCTCTTCATCACTCTCCATACCGCCTGGGCCTTCACTCTCTTCGCCTGCGGTAATGCTGTCGATATATTGCGGACGACCACGCGCCTTCCAGTCCTGAACCACCGCGTGCACTTCCTGGTCACGCACAAAGGCACCATGTACACGAATCGGTAACGAGGAGTTTGGCGGCATGTAGAGCATGTCACCCATCCCCAGTAACGACTCCGCGCCGCCCTGATCAAGAATGGTGCGTGAGTCAATTTTGCTGGACACGGTAAAGGCGATACGAGTCGGGATGTTCGCTTTGATCAGGCCGGTAATCACATCCACCGAAGGACGCTGGGTTGCCAGTACCAGGTGGATACCCGCCGCACGCGCTTTCTGTGCCAGACGCGCAATCAGCTCTTCGACCTTCTTCCCGACCGCCATGATCAGGTCAGCAAACTCATCGACCATCACCACGATATAAGGCAGTTTTTCCAGTACCGGCGGCGTCATATCCATGCTGTCACCCGGCTTCCAGAACGGATCGGGAATCGGGCGGCCCATGGCGTCAGCCTGTTCCACTTTTTCGTTGTAACCCGCCAGATTACGCACGCCCAGCGCCGACATCAGCTTATAGCGACGCTCCATCTCGCCAACACTCCAGCGCAGCGCATTGGCCGCATCTTTCATGTCGGTGACCACTTCGGTCAGCAGGTGCGGAATGCCTTCATAGACCGACAGCTCAAGCATTTTCGGGTCGATCATAATGAAGCGGACTTCTTCCGGCGTTGCCTTATAGAGCATGCTGATAATCATGGCGTTCACACCCACCGACTTACCGGAACCGGTAGTACCGGCCACCAGTAAGTGCGGCATTTTCGCCAGATCGGCCACCACCGGCTGACCGGCAATATCTTTGCCCAGCACCACCGCCAGCGGTGAAGGATTATCACGGAATTTAGGGCAATCCAGCACTTCACGCAGATAGACGGTCTGACGATGTTTGTTCGGCAGTTCCAGACCCACGTAAGGTTTACCGGGGATCACTTCCACCACACGAACCGCCACGGTCGAGAGTGAACGGGCTAAATCGCGCGACAGGTTAGAGATGCGAGCCGCTTTTACCCCAGGGGCTAAGTCGAGTTCAAAACGGGTGATCACCGGACCCGGTGAGATGCCAACCACCTCGGCTTTTACGCGATAATCACCTAACCGCGACTCCACCAGGCGAGCGGTCTGCTCCAGGGAGAACATATCGACCGGCTCTTCCTCTTCCGGTGGCGCAGTCAGCAGGTCCATGGAAGGCAGCGGGGTTGACGGCTTCTCCAGCGGCTGCTCATGGCGCATCAGGAAAGGATGGATCAGGCTGTCGTGCAGCGAAGGCTTCGGCTCTTCCACGGGCTGAGCCGCTGGCACCGCCGGCGCGCCATAAGCAGGCGCAGCGGGTGTCGCAGGCGCAGCGTAAGCCGGTGCAGCCGTGCCATAAGCGGGTGCGGAAGTGGCCACAGGCGCGCTGTAAGCTGGCTCCGGTGCTGCTGGCGCAGCGTAGGCAGGCTCTGCCGGTGAGAAACTGGCAGGCGCGGGAACCTGAGCCGCTGCCTGAGGGGTGGCGACCTCACTCATCTGCTGCCAGGGTTCATGTGAAGCGGCAGGGGCTTCCGGCTCCGGCGTAGCAGCAATAGTAAACAGCGGTTCAGACGGGCCGTCATCAACCAGATCTTTCATCGGAGAGAAATCAAAGGCTGACGCGGTATCAATGTTGAACACCGGCGACTCTTTTTTCACTTCAGGCTCATAGCGCTGCTGTTGCTGCTCGGCAAACTGACGCGCCAGTGCCGCCTGCTGATGCGCTTCCTGCTCATCTTCCTCCTCCTGCTGCCAGCTGCTGCCATAGCGCTGCTGCTGTTCAGACTGGAAGGCCTGGCGCAGTTCAGCCTGCTGCAACGCCTCTTCAGCTTCAGTCTCAGGTGCAGCAGCTGCGTCAGCAACCGCCACACTCGTCGATTTCGCTTTCTCTTCCGCCATGCGCTGAGAAGGCAGCTTAATGCCATAGGAAGCCAGCTCACGCCGGGTCGGCAGTTTAACCGGGTTAGGACGTGGCAGGGTCGGACCGATACCCTGCTTAACCTGCGGATTGAGAGACGTTTCGGGAGCCAGATCGAAAGCGGGCGCGGTGCGGGTCACCGCCTGGGCTGCCGCAGCGGTGGCGGTGGCCGCGGCGACTGGCACGTCAGGCAACGATGGCGTGTCACGCCAGTTACCCATTTTCGGCTCGTCATCGTCGTAAGCATTAAATGAGTGCGCAGCGGGCGCCTCGTCAGGCATCTCAAAATGGTAAAGCGGTGGCGTGGCGGCCGGTGTCGCAGCATGCTGCGCCGCTGCCTGGGCCGTTGCCGCTGACTGAGCGGTGGCGGCAGCATAAGCGGCAGTATCTGAAGCGGGTTGTGCTACCGGGGCTGAAGGCGAAACCGCCGCCGCAGGCGCTGGCGTCGTAGCCGATGCACTGACAGGCGCTGGCGTCGCGGCCGGAGCCGCCGCTGGACTGGCAGCCGCTGACGTCGCGGCTGGCGTAATGGCCACCTCAGCGGCTTCAGCGGTAGCGGCGACCGCGGCGCTGGTGGCAGCCGCGGCTTTCACCAGCAGCGGATCCTCTGAAGACAGGACAGGCTGTGCGGCACGACGAGGGGCAGAGAGCAGCACATCATCCTCCTGCTGATCCGCCGCATGCAGCAGTGGAACGTCGCCGTCATCCTGAGTATCCCGCTCATCCTCTTCCTGCCAGGGCTCATCGTGGCGTGAGCGATTACTGGCAAAAGTGAGCACACCCATGACAACACCGCCGATACGTTCCGCGATGGTAAGCCATGACCAGCCGGTATAGAGCGTGACCCCCGCTGCCCAGACGCAAAGCAGGGTCAGCGTGCCGCCCGCCGGACTGAACCAGGGGGCAATAGCGTTACTGACCAGGCTGCCGATTACCCCGCCGGAGGCGAAATACCAGATGTCGTCCGCGTTGAGTGCCGCCAGGCCGCAGGTGGTGACCACCAGCGCAAGGACGCCAATCAGCCGCAGGCCAATGGCAAAGTAATCGATATAGTCCTGGTTATCGCGCTGGCGGAAAGCGATCCAGCAGAGGCCCAGAATCACCGGCGGAATGGCGTAAGCCATAACACCAAAAATGAACAGCAAGGTGTCAGCGAGCCAGGCACCCACGCTGCCGCCAAGGTTGTGAATGGGTTCATGCCAGGCCGTTTGCGACCAGCTCGGGTCGGAAGGGTTAAAGCTGACTAACGAAACCATCAGGTAGATGGCAAACAGCGCCACCAGAATAAGCAATGCTTCCAGCAGACGACGTCCACTGCTTAGCGATTGTAACGAAACGTCTTTGTCTTCTGTGTATTCCTGGCTCAAGAGAACTCTCCAGGTGCCTGTAAAGTAAGAAGCAACAGCGCCGGGCTGGCCCGACGCTGGTCCTGTATGAATTCACAGGAGTGTACCGAAATCTCACAGGTTTTGCACCTGCCCCGCATCAGCGAGTTTTGATCACCAGTCGATTGCTCTGTTTGACCTCTTCCATCACCACGTAAGTCCGCGTGTCGTTTACGCCCGGCAGACGCAGCAGGGTCTCACCCAGCAGTTTGCGGTAGGCGGACATATCGGGCACGCGGGTTTTCAGCAGGTAGTCGAAATCGCCAGAAACGAGGTGACACTCCTGAGTTTCCTCAAGTTTTTGCACCGCGGCGTTAAATTGCTCAAACACATCGGGCGCACCACGATTCAGAGTAATCTCAACAAACACCAGCAGTGAAGCATCCAGATAATGTGGGTTTAACTGCGCAGTGTAGCCAAGGATGAAGCCCTGACGTTCAAGACGACGCACGCGCTCAAGACATGGCGTAGGCGATAATCCTACACGTTTGGAAAGCTCTACGTTTGAAATGCGACCATCTTTCTGAAGTTCATTCAGAATATTCCTGTCAATTCTGTCGAGATCTTTTCCGGGGCGTTTCTTATTGTCTACCATTATTATTGTCTCTCTTAATTCCTTCCCTTTACCTGCCTCGCCCTGAAAACGCTCATTGTTCGGGGCATTTCTGAAGTGAGCTAACAGAGCCTGTGTGCTATCACACTTATTGATATGACGCATGTTGTCTGTCCACATCATGCGTCATGACCTATAGCAGGCTGCTTTTATCTGGCTTTACATGCAAAACAGGGGAGGAAACCCTGTTTTATTCCGATAAATGTTATTCGCTTCTGATAATGTTTTCGCAAAAGCGCAGGCGATTGTCAAAGTAAAATCACCAAATTCAGTACAAGATGCCAGACAGACCGCTGGGTATCTGTTTTTAAATGAGTATTTTTGAACTATTGCACCAGCAAAAACCGATTTTTGCCCCCTTTTAGCGCAACGGCCAGGCACAATCGCCACTCATCGACTACGCCGTTTGCAGCTATCGTTAACAAAATTGGCTAAGCCTTGTCATTGCCGCCAGATATTCCCTACAATCGCAGGCTATGTCAGCCGAATGAAACTGAGGAACGCATGAGTACGGCCAAACACAGTAAGTTACTCATTCTGGGCTCCGGTCCAGCGGGTTATACCGCAGCCGTTTATGCTGCACGCGCCAACCTGAATCCGGTGCTGATTACCGGTCTGGAAAAAGGCGGACAGCTGACCACCACCACCGAGGTGGAGAACTGGCCGGGCGACCCGCACGATCTGACAGGTCCGGCGTTGATGGAACGCATGCAGGAGCATGCTGAAAAATTCAACACCGAGATTATTTTCGATCATATCCACACCGTGGATCTCCAGAACCGTCCGTTCCGCCTGGTCGGTGACAGCGGCGAATACACCGCCGATGCCCTGATCATCGCCACGGGTGCGTCAGCCCGCTATCTCGGTCTGCCTTCTGAAGAGGCGTTCAAAGGCAAAGGCGTCTCCGCCTGCGCCACCTGTGACGGCTTTTTCTACCGTAATCAGAAAGTCGCGGTGATTGGCGGCGGTAACACCGCCGTAGAAGAGGCGCTTTACCTGGCCAACATCGCCTCTGAAGTGCACCTGATCCACCGCCGCGACAGTTTCCGCGCCGAGAAGATCCTGATCGATCGGCTGATGGAAAAAGTGCGCAGCGGCAACATTGTGCTGCATACCCACCGCACGCTGGAAGAGGTGGTCGGCGACCAGATGGGCGTTACCGGTCTGACCCTTCGCTCAACCCAGAACAGCGATGAAACCGAAGCGCTGGAAGTGGCCGGTCTGTTTGTTGCCATCGGACATAGCCCGAACACCGCCATCTTCGACGGTCAGCTGGCGCTGGAAAATGGCTACATCAAAGTGCAGTCTGGTCTGCATGGCAACGCCACCCAGACCAGCATCCCTGGCGTCTTTGCGGCGGGCGATGTGATGGATCATATCTATCGTCAGGCGATCACCTCTGCGGGCACCGGCTGTATGGCTGCGTTAGACGCTGAGCGCTATCTTGACGGGCTGGTTAAAAACGATCGGTAAGTTGTTAATCCTCTGATCTTAAATGTTCCAGGCGACGGTTTTTCAGTCGCCTTTTTTATTGCCCTCATGCTAGATTCTTGCGCCTGAAGTGAGGGGAATCTCATCCCCTTTTCATCCCTCATCGACATTTAACATGGTCTCGCATGGATAAATCGCGGCAGCAGCATCTTACCCACTGGCTCCGTCAGCAACGTCGTTTCGCCGGTCACTGGTTGCGACTCAACACGCTGCTGGGGATGGCCAGTGCGCTCCTGATCATTGTGCAGGCCGCGTTGCTGGCTTCGCTGCTTCAGGCGCTGATTGTTGAGCAGCAGCCGCGCGAAACCCTGACCGCCCGCCTGCTGCTGGTGCTGCTCTGCTTTGCCCTGCGCGCGCTGATTAACTACGCCCGCGAACTCACCGGCTACCGCGCCGGACAGGCTATCCGTCAGGCGCTGCGCAAACAGGTGTTAGATCGTTTATCGGCGCTGGGCCCGGCCTGGATCCAGGGCAAACCCGCGGGCAGTTGGGCGACCCTGCTGCTGGAGCAGATTGAGGAGATGCAGGAGTACTATGCGCGCTACCTGCCACAGATGACGCTGGCGGTGCTGATCCCCTGCTGCATTCTGCTGACGCTGTTTCCACTGAACTGGGCGGCTGGCCTGATCCTGTTCGCCACCGCGCCGTTGATTCCGCTGTTTATGGCGTTAGTCGGCATGGGTGCGGCCGAGGCGAATCGGCGGAATTTTCTGGTGCTGGCCCGCCTGAGCGGTAATTTTCTTGACCGTCTGCGCGGCAGAGAGACGCTGCGCCTGTTTGATCGCGGCGCGGCGGAGCAGCAGGCGATGGCGGCGGCCACGACCGATTTTCGCCAGCGCACTATGGAAGTGCTGCGTTTAGCCTTTCTCTCCTCGGCGGTACTGGAGTTTTTCGCCTCGTTAGCCATCGCGGTGGTGGCGGTTTACTTTGGCTTCTCCTATCTGGGTGAACTGCATTTCGGCGCTTACGGTCAGGGCGTCACACTGTTTACCGGCTTTCTGGTGCTGATCCTCGCCCCGGAGTTTTTCCAGCCGCTGCGCGATTTAGGGGCCTTTTATCACGCTAAAGCGCAGGCGGTCGGCGGGGCGGATGCCCTCGAAACCTTTATGCAGGCGACACCGGCCGCAGCAGCGCAGCAAGGCCAGTTGCCGTTTACTGCTGACCAGGCTATCGCGCTGGCCGCGCTGGATCTGGTGGTGTGTGCGCCCGATGGTCAGCGGCTGTGTGGTCCGCTGACCTTTAACATTGCTTCCGATGAACAGGTTGCGCTGGTCGGGCAAAGTGGTGCGGGCAAAACCGCCCTGATGAGCGCCCTGCTCGGCTTTCTGCCCTATCAGGGTTCGCTTAAAGCCAACGGCGTCGAGTTACGCGATATTCGCCGGACCGACTGGCACCAGCAGCTCAGCTGGGTCGGACAGAACCCGCAGTTACCGGCGGCTACCTTGCGCGACAACATCGTGATGAACGCCCCGTGGGACCCGGAGCGTTTTAGCGCGGTGCTGGCATCCTGTGGCGTCGATGAATTTCTGCCTCGTCTGCCAGATGGCATCGAAACCCAGCCGGGTGATGGCGGTCATTACCTGTCGGTCGGCCAGGCGCAGCGGGTTGCCGTGGCGCGAGCGCTCTACCGATCCTCACACCTGCTGCTGCTTGATGAGCCCGCCGCCAGCCTGGATGCGATCAGTGAACGACATGTGATGCTGGCGCTGAACCAGGCCGCCGCCCGGCAGACCACGCTGATGATCACCCACCAGATTGATGCGCTCAGCCACTGGCAGACAATCTGGGTGATGGAAGCGGGTAAGCTGGTGCAACAGGGTAGCTGGCAGCAGCTCTCGCAACAGCCGGGACCGTTCAGTCAGATGCTGCAACATCGTCAACAGGAGATCCGCTGATGTCAGCGCTGCGCCCTTTCCTTCGCCTCTGGCTGCGCCACCCCTTTCGCCTGGCGCTGGGCATCGTGCTGGCGATAGTGACCCTGCTGGCCAGCATCGGCCTGCTGACGCTGTCAGGCTGGTTCCTGGCGGCCTCCTCCGTGGCAGGAGTAGCCGGACTCTACTCCTTCAACTACATGCTGCCGGCAGCAGGAGTGCGTGGCGCGGCCATCATTCGCACCGCTGCACGCTACGCTGAGCGCCTGGTCAGTCACGACGCCACCTTCCGGGTGCTTCAGCATCTGCGTGTTTATACTTTCAGCCGTCTGATGGCGCTGTCGCCGGGCCAGCTTTCGCAGTTCCGGCAGGCGGATCTGCTTAACCGGTTTGTGGCGGATGTTGATACGCTGGATCATCTTTATCTGCGCGTCATCTCGCCGCTTTTCGGGGCGTTTGTAGTGATGGTGGTAGTTACCCTCGGGATGAGCTTTATCGACCTTCAGCTGGCCCTGACGCTGGGTGGCATCATGCTGGCTACCCTGGTGCTGATGCCGTCGATCTTTTATCGCCTGGGCGCGCCTGCCGGGATCGCGATTGCGCAGGGTCGTGCCCGCTGGCGTTTACAGCTGATGCAGTGGCTGGCGGGCCAGGCTGAACTCACCTTATATGGTGCGTCGCACGCCTGGCGTCAGCAGCTTGATGAAGATGAGCTTCGCTGGCAGCAGGCGCAGCGTCAGCAGCAGCGCTTACAGGCGGCGGCACAGAGCCTGCTGCTGCTCATCAGCGGTGTGGCGGTGACATTACTGCTCTGGCTGGCTGCCGGTACTATCCGGGCAGAGCAGTTGCCTGGTTCGCTGATCGCTCTGGTGGTGTTTTGTGGGCTGGCCGCTTTTGAAGCGCTGGCACCGGTTGCGGGTGCTTTCCTGCCGATGTCTCAGGTGAATACCGCCGCGCAGCGGGTTAATGAGATCATCGACCAGCCGCCTGCCATCACTTTCCCGCCACACTCTGATGCCCGGCCCGGTAGTCTGGCGATAGCCATCGATCAGCTCGATTTCAGCTATCCAGACCGCCCGGATAAAGTGCTTAACCGGCTCACCCTGCGGGTAGACGCAGGCGAGCGGATCGCGCTGTTAGGGCCGACCGGCTGCGGCAAATCGACCCTGCTGGCGCTGCTGACCCGTGGCTGGGAGAGCCAGCATGGTGTCATCACTCTGAACGATCTGCCGATCGGCGCATGGCAGGAGTCAGAGTTGCGTCAGCGCATCAGCGTGGTCACGCAACGGGTCCATCTGTTCAGCCAGAGCCTGCGCGACAACCTGCTGCTGGCATGTCCAGCCGCCAGTGATGAGCAGTTGCGTGCGGCGCTGACGGAGGTCGGCCTGCAACGCCTGCTGGAGACAGAGGAAGGATTAAACGCCTGGATGGGTGAAGGTGGTCGCCCGCTCTCAGGCGGTGAGCTGCGGCGGCTGGCGATCGCACGCGCGCTGCTGCATAACGGCGATCTCTGGCTGCTGGACGAGCCGACAGAAGGACTGGATGCCACCACCGAGCAGCATATTCTTAACCTGCTGCAACGCCTGACCGCGGGCAAAACCGTGATAATGGTGACTCATCGCCTGAGCGGTCTGGAGCAGATGGATCGTATCTGCGTGATGGATAATGGCGTCATCGTTGAGCAGGGTAGCCATGCCGTATTAATCTCAAAAGCGGGTCGCTACTGGCGTTTCCGGCAACGGATTGCGCTATAGTCTTAGCGAAATGCTGATGAGTAAACTAACGCGATGAGACTGGTACAACTGTCACGGGAATCTCTGCAATTTCCGCCACCGGAGATGGCACTGCGCGAGCCAAATGGCCTGCTGGCTATGGGCGGCGATCTCTCCCCTGCCCGGTTACTGAACGCCTATCAGCGTGGCATTTTTCCCTGGTTTTCCCCCGGCGATCCGATCCTCTGGTGGTCGCCCGATCCCCGCGCGGTGCTGATACCTGAAGAGTTTCACCTCAGCCGCAGCATGAAGCGTTTCCATAACCACTCGCCCTACCGGGTCACCATGAACGAGGCCTTTGACGAGGTAATCGACGGCTGTGCCAATGGTCGGGAGGAAGGCACCTGGATTACCTTTGAAATGAAGCGCGCCTGGTTACGCCTGTATGAACTGGGCCACGCGCATTCGATTGAAGTCTGGCATGAACATCAGCTGGTGGGCGGGATGTATGGATTAGCGATGGGGCAAATCTTCTGCGGCGAGTCGATGTTCAGCCGCCAGCAGAACGCCTCTAAAACCGCGCTTTGGGTCTTCTGCCAGCATTTCATCAAACATCAGGGACGTCTGGTGGATTGTCAGGTACTTAACCCCCATACCGCCTCTCTGGGCGCGCAGGAGATCCCGCGTGCTGACTATCTGCAATATGTTCACAACCTGGCGTGCCAGCCGGTCAGCGACGGCTGCTGGCAGACGCAAACCCTTTTTTAGCCGCGCAGAGATGTTTTGCACACATAAAAGCGTATAAGTGATATAATGGTCGAGTTTGGTATGTCGTCCGCGCTTTGCAATAACAAGCCGGAATTGCCAGGCTGGGAATCTCAACGCACTCTCGGAACTGTTTTTCAATCGTGCGCGCGTAACCGGTTGATACAGATTCTTAGCCCGCTAATCCCCCGCAGACGTCACATAAACACCCTAATTTACCCGATGCTCGCGATCACAGGCGAAGCCCGGCAAAGCGTTGGCTCACTCGCCGACGGTTCTTTACATAAATCGTTGAATTGGGCATTATCTTGCCGGTTCAACTGAAAGGTAGTACACCCAGAGGATTCGATGGCCAAAGAAGACAATATTGAAATGCAAGGTACCGTACTGGATACGTTACCTAACACCATGTTCCGCGTAGAACTTGAGAACGGACACGTGGTTACTGCTCATATCTCCGGTAAAATGCGCAAAAACTACATCCGCATCCTGACGGGCGACAAAGTGACCGTCGAGCTGACCCCGTACGACCTGAGCAAAGGCCGCATTGTCTTCCGTAGTCGCTAACAGGCGATAGTCTCGCCGCTTCATTTCAGGATGAAGCGAAAAAAAAGGCCGGATTTTCATCCGGCCTTTTTCATATCTGCATCAGGCGATTAATGCACGGTGCCTTCGGTTTTCCGTTTTGCCGCACTCAGGAAGTGATAGGTCAGTTCACCTTTCTCACGATCCAGCGCCACGGAGACCGACCCACCATCGACCAGCGAACCAAACAGCAGTTCATTGGCTAACGGTTTCTTCAGGCTCTCCTGCACGGTGCGCGCCATCGGACGAGCGCCCATCGCTTTGTCATAGCCCTTCTCTGCCAGCCAGTCGCGTGCTTCATCACTGACTTCCAGCGAGACGCCTTTCGCATCCAGCTGCGCCTGCAACTCGACAATAAATTTATCGACCACCTGATGGATCACCTCTGGTGACAGATGTTTAAACCAGATGATGTTGTCGAGACGGTTACGAAACTCTGGGGTAAAGATCTTTTTGATCTCTTCCATTGCATCGGTGCTGTTGTCCTGATGAATCAGGCCGATCGATTTACGTTCGGTCTCACGCACCCCGGCGTTGGTGGTCATCACCAGCACCACGTTGCGGAAGTCCGCTTTGCGACCGTTGTTATCGGTCAGCATACCGTTATCCATTACCTGCAACAGCAGGTTAAAGACATCCGGGTGCGCTTTCTCAATCTCATCCAGCAACACCACCGCATGAGGATGCTTGATAACCGCATCCGTCAGCAGGCCGCCCTGATCAAACCCGACATAGCCCGGAGGCGCACCGATCAGACGACTGACGGTGTGACGCTCCATGTACTCGGACATATCAAAGCGCAGCAGTTCAATCCCCAGCGCCTTCGCCAGCTGAACAGTGACTTCCGTTTTACCGACACCGGTCGGACCGGCGAACAGGAAGGAACCCACTGGTTTACGATCCTGACCCAGACCTGCACGGCTCATTTTGATCGCTTCAGTCAGCGCCTCAATGGCATTGTCCTGACCAAACACCAGCATCTTCAGGCGATCGCCCAGATTTTTCAGCGTATCACGATCGGTGGCTGAAACACTTTGCTCAGGAATACGCGCAATACGCGCAACCACGGTTTCAATGTCAGCCACGTTGATGGTTTTCTTACGTTTGCTGGCTGGCATCAGGCGCGCACGCGCACCCGCTTCATCAATCACGTCAATCGCCTTGTCAGGCAGATGCCGGTCATTGATATATTTCACCGCCAGCTCCACCGCCGCACGCACCGCTTTCGCGGTATAACGCACGTCGTGATGCGCTTCGTATTTGGTCTTCAGACCGTTGAGGATCTGCACGGTCTCTTCAACCGACGGCTCGGTAATATCGATCTTCTGGAAGCGACGCGCCAGAGCACGATCTTTTTCGAAGATGTTGCTGAATTCCTGATAGGTAGTGGAACCCATCACCCGGATCTTACCGCTGGAAAGCAGCGGTTTGATCAGGTTTGCCGCATCCACCTGACCCCCGGAAGCCGCACCCGCACCGATGATGGTATGGATCTCATCGATAAACAGAATGCTGCTCTCATCCTGCTCCAGCTGTTTTAACAGCGCTTTGAATCGTTTTTCAAAGTCACCGCGATATTTGGTGCCCGCCAGCAGCGAGCCAATATCCAGCGAGTAGATGGTGCAATCTTTCATCACTTCCGGGACATCGCCCTGCTCGATACGCCAGGCGAGACCTTCAGCAATCGCTGTTTTACCGACGCCTGATTCACCCACCAGCAGCGGGTTGTTTTTACGGCGACGGCACAGCACCTGGATGGTACGTTCCAGCTCTTTATCGCGACCAATCAGTGGATCGATCCCACCGACGCGAGCAAGCTGATTAAGATTGGTGGTGAAGTTTTCCATACGCTCCTCCCCGCCTGCTTGCTCTTCGTTAACCGGATTTTCTGCGCCTGGCGCCTGGCCCGGCTCATCTTTGCGCGTACCGTGAGAGATGAAATTCACCACATCAAGGCGGCTCACTTCATGTTTGCGTAACAGATAGGCCGCTTGCGACTCCTGCTCGCTGAAAATGGCGACCAGCACATTCGCCCCGGTGACTTCACTGCGACCGGATGACTGGACATGGAAAACCGCGCGCTGCAATACGCGCTGGAAGCTGAGCGTGGGTTGCGTGTCACGCTCCTCTTCGCTGGCGGGCAACACCGGCGTGGTTTGTTCGATGAAGGCTTCGAGTTCCTGCCGCAGAGCCACTATATCCACCGTACAGGCTTCCAGTGCCTCTCTGGCCGACGGGTTACTGAGCAGTGCCAGTAACAGATGCTCGACGGTCATAAACTCATGACGGTGCTCACGCGCTCTGGCGAAAGCCATGTTTAAACTGAGTTCCAGTTCTTGATTGAGCATTAGGCACCTCCCCCAATTATCGCCTGACCTGCTTCCTATATGGAGACGGGATCAGGCTTTTTCCAGCGTACACAGCAACGGATGATGATTTTCCCGCGCATAATTGTTCACCTGGGCCGCTTTTGTTTCGGCGACTTCTGCGGTAAATACACCACAGATCGCCTTGCCGTGATAGTGAACTTTCAACATCAGCTGCGTTGCACGTTCAACATCATAAGAAAAGAACTTTTGCACAACGTCAATAACAAATTCCATAGGTGTATAATCGTCATTATTCAGAATGACTTTATACATTGAAGGCGGCTTTAACCCTTCGCGTACTTTGTCTTCGGCCAGATGTTCAAAGTTAAGCCAGTCGTTTGTGTTTGCCATAGTGTTCCGTTGAGATTTCGCTTTTAGCCTTTAAGTGGCTACATGTTGAGAGTTTAACATGCCTGTCAAGCCGCTGGCCGCTGCTGAAAATTTATTCAGAATTTCCTTTGCGCGACCTGCATCACAAAATTCGCAATAGCGTTAACTGCCTCAAATTTTGATGATTTTCTCCCCACCCGGCCCGGTGGTTTGCTTGACGCCAGCCGCCCTTTCTCTACATTCTACCTGCACAAGCTGATTGAGTTTTAATCAAACTCGACTCACAGCTTCGATGACCTCACCTACTTATAAAATGTCTTGCGAGGGAAGTAAAAGCATGGAGACGGGTACAGTTAAATGGTTCAATAATTCCAAAGGCTTTGGTTTTATCTGTCCATCAGACGGCGGCGAAGATATTTTTGCGCACTACTCCACGATTCAGATGGAAGGCTACCGCACGCTCAAGGCGGGTCAGCAGGTTCAGTTCGATGTCCATGAAGGCCCGAAAGGCAATCATGCCAGCCTGATCGTGCCCGTTGAAGTGCAGGCTGTGGCCTGACAGTTATCGATCTTCTGCGCACTCGCTCTAAAATGCCAGCCAGCCGCGCTGGCATTTTCTTTATTTTCACTCACCTCAATCGGCCTGACCCTGCGCCAGCCCGATGACGCAGACGAACATCTGCTGAATCAGCGCCGGTATGGCATCCGGCCCGCGTTCCGCAGCGGAAGCCGCCACCGCGATCGCCAGTTCAGGCTTCGAACTCTGGTGAATCGCTTTGGTAATAATACGCCTGGCACCCATAGGCACGTTTAACGGCAGGTGCGCCGCGCGGTGATAAACATCCTGGAAACCGTGCTGGTAGAGAAAATTCTCCATATCCAGCGCCGGTAACTGCGTCAGATAGCGCGCCTCCGCCTCATCCGGTGAGAGCTGACTGCGGGTAGTCGCGGCATATTTATTGCCCGCCTGGTCGCCATCGGTCAGCACATGCCAGGCAATCCCCATTCGCCGGGCGAACTTAATCAGCGGCTTCAGGCCTGACTGGGCAAATTCGATCACCTTTACCCCTTCGGCGGCAAAGTTATAGCCGCACTGCTGCGCCAGTTCGTTCATGATCCAGACTTCAGTTTCCCCTTCCACCAGCAGCCAGCAACGGGCAAACAGCGCCGCAGGCCGGTTGACCCGAATATGAAAACCGATGCGGCGACTCTCTTCCGCACTCAGCCCCTCCGGCCCGATGCGCCAGGCCGCCACGCGCGACGCTTCCCGCACCAGACGGCAGACGCTCTCCAGCGGCACCTGCGACAGCAGCTCGCCAGAATTGGTGGTGGCGATTTTTTGCAGCGGCAACAGCCGCAGCAGGTTCCAGGCTACTGACAGCATGATCGGATGCAGGCGGGTTTCGGGATCTTCAATCAGCAACAGCGGCCGGGCGTCAGAGGCCAGCGGGACGTCGCCCCGCGCCTCAATCAGCAGGGTAAACATCTGCAACAGGATCAGCTGACGGCTGCGGGAGTCGGTAGCGGCAATCAGCTGGTTCAGGTGATCCAGCGCCCGCCAACCCTCAATGCCATCGCGTATCTGAGGATCGCGCTGCCGCGCCTCCATGCTGGCATCCGGCGGCTGTACCAGAAAATAGTGCTGCATCAGCTGCTGCATGGTTTTTAATCCCTGGCGCAGCACCTCATCACTGAGCTGCTGTGGATGCCGTTCCAGATCGCGCGCCAGCCGTTCCATTCCCGCTAACAATTGAGGATGCAGGGCGGAGGCTGGCTCATCACGCCGCACCACAGGACGCGGCCGTTTACCGAAGCGCGCATCACGCAGTCGCAAAACCGGATAGCGCCGCAGCAAAAGATCGATCGCTGCCGCGCAGTTCTGCTCAGGCAAGCGCTGATAGCGCGCATCCACGAAGCCGCGGCGGGTATCGACGCCACGCTCATGCCGGGTCGCGCTGACGTGGTAGTAAAGACGCCGCTGCCCCTGCGCATCACGCTGCCAGAAAGGTGACAGCAGCGCATCCGGGTCGCTGCCAGTATCGCGAAAGTGAAAGATCACCGACAGCTGGCGCATCGGATCGCTGACATCGCCAGGGGTAAAGTGGAAATCAGCCTCGGTAAACACATAGGCGGGCTCCTGGGGCGACAGTAACAGGCTCAGCGCATCCAGCAGGCTGGATTTGCCCCAGGCGTTCTCACCAATCAGCAGATTGGTCTGGGTCAACGGCAGTGAGAGCTGGTTGATGCCGCGAAAACCGTGAATGTCGATATGTTCCAGAATCATAGGTTTCCATCCTTATGCTTACCGAAGCATGGTTGCCGCAAGCCAGCCGGTCAAGTTCATCTCATACAGGGTTTACTCCGCTACGCTTTTTCGCTAGCGTGTCGCCATTTCCCGCATGGATGACCTTGATGTTATGTACTCTGGACTTCTGATTATTCTGCTGCCGCTGATCGCCGGCTGGTTAATACCGTTACGAAAAACCGCTATCCAGCATCGGGTCAATCAGCTGCTGGGCTGGATGGTTTACGTCATTCTCTTCTTTATGGGCATCAGCCTGGCTTTTCTCGACAACCTCAGCAGCAACCTGCTTGCCGTCTTTCACACCGCGCTGGTGGCGGCGTTCTGCATTCTGCTGTGCAACCTGCTGGCGTTACGCGGGCTGGAAAAATATGCCCCGTGGCAGCATATGCATCGGCAGGAAAAACTGCCGTCGCGGCTGCATATGGCGCTGGATTCCCTGAAGCTGTGCGGCGTGGTGGTGCTCGGATTTCTGCTCGGCCTGACCCAGTGGTCGCTGCTGCATCACGCCTCCACCGCCAGTGAATATGCGCTGCTCTTCCTGCTGTTTCTGGTCGGCATTCAACTGCGCGGCAGCGGGATGACCCTGCGGCAGATCATCCTTAACCGGCGCGGCCTGCTGGTCGCCAGCGTGGTGCTGGTCAGCGCGCTGCTGGGCGGGATGATCGCGGCTCTGCTGCTGGGCGTGCCGCTGAAGACCGGCCTGGCGCTGGCCAGCGGCTTCGGCTGGTATTCCCTCTCTGGCATACTGATGACCGAAGCTTTTGGCCCGGTGATCGGCAGCGCCGCCTTCTTCAACGACCTGCTGCGTGAGCTGCTGGCGATCATGTTAATCCCGGCGCTGATTGGCCGTCACCGCTCCAGCGCGTTAGGCTTGTGCGGCGCGACGTCGATGGACTTTACCCTGCCGGTGCTACAGCGGGCGGGCGGCAATGAGATCGTCCCGGCCGCCATCGTGCATGGCTTTGTGATGAGCCTGTTGGCCCCGATTCTGATCGCCCTCTTCTCCGCCTGATCCCTGCCTGAGATGCGCTGGTGGTCGCCAGCGCATTTTTTCACGGCTGCTTTTCTGCCGTGTCGTCTACGCTTCTTTTTTGCGGTTCTGGTCACGTCACTCTGTATGGCGAGCTGAAAAAGGAGAAGAGCATGAAACAAACCGTGGCGGCGCTGGTCGCCAAAACGCTGGAAAGCGCGGGCGTAAAACGCATCTGGGGCGTCACCGGGGATTCACTGAACGGCCTGAGCGACAGTCTGAATCGCATGGGCACCATTGAATGGATGCCCACACGCCATGAAGAGGTGGCCGCCTTTGCAGCGGGCGCCGAGGCGCACATCAGCGGCGAGCTGGCGGTCTGCGCCGGCTCCTGCGGCCCTGGCAACTTACACCTGATTAACGGTCTGTTTGACTGTCACCGCAACCGGGTGCCGGTGCTGGCGATTGCCGCCCATATTCCCTCCAGCGAAATCGGCAGCAACTATTTTCAGGAGACCCATCCGCAGGAGCTGTTCCGCGAATGCAGCCACTACTGCGAACTGGTCTCTAATCCCGAGCAGCTGCCGCAGGTACTGGGTATCGCGATGCGTAAAGCAATCCTGAATCGCGGCGTTTCGGTGGTGGTACTGCCCGGAGATGTGGCGCTCCAGCTAGCCCCGGAAACCGCGACTGCCGCCTGGTATCCGCCGCAGCTGCCGCAGGTATTACCCCAGCCCGCCGAACTGACCCAGCTGGCGCAGACGCTGAATGAGGCCAGTAACATCACCCTGCTGTGCGGCAGCGGCTGTGCCGGGGCGCATGCGGAGGTGGTGGCGCTGGCGGAAGCGCTCAAAGCCCCGATCGTCCATGCGCTGCGCGGCAAAGAGCATATTGAATATGATAACCCGTACGATGTCGGCATGACCGGGCTGATCGGTTTCTCCTCTGGTTTCCACGCCATGATGAATGCCGAAACCCTGGTGTTGCTGGGCACCCAGTTCCCCTACCGCGCCTTCTACCCGGAAAAGGCCAGAATCATCCAGATCGACATCAATCCCGGCAGCCTGGGATCGCACTGTCACGTCGATCAGGCCTATGTCGGCGATGTGAAAACCACGCTCCAGGCGCTGCTGCCGCAGCTGACCAGCAAAAGCGATCGCCGCCACCTCGACAGCGCGGTTAAACACTATGGCGAAGCGCGAAAAAGTCTGGACGAGCTGGCACAGCCCAACGATAAGCAGCCGATCCACCCGCAATATCTGGCGCAGCAGATCAGCCATTACGCCAGCGATGAGGCTATCTTCACCTGTGATGTCGGCACCCCCACCGTCTGGGCGGCCCGCTACCTGAAGATGAACGGCAAGCGCCGCCTGCTCGGTTCGTTTAACCACGGTTCGATGGCGAACGCGATGCCCCAGGCGCTGGGCGCACAGGCGATCGACCGCAACCGCCAGGTGGTGGCGCTGTGTGGCGACGGCGGCTTCAGTATGCTGATGGGCGATTTTATCACGCTGGCGCAGCTGAAAATGCCAGTCAAGCTGGTGATCTTCAACAACAGCGTGCTGGGTTTTGTGGCGATGGAGATGAAAGCCGGTGGCTATCTCACCGATGGCACCGAGCTGGATAATCCCGATTTTGCCGCGATTGCCCAGGCCTGCGGCATTAAAGGCATCCGGGTGGAGAAGGCGTCGGAACTCAATGGCGCGCTGGAGCAGGCGTTTGCCCATGAGGGTCCGGTGCTGGTCGATGTGATCACCGCGAAAGAGGAGCTGGCGATGCCACCACAGATCAAAATGGAGCAGGCTAAAGGCTTCAGCCTCTACATGCTGCGCGCCATCATGAATGGCCGTGGCGATGAAGTGGTAGAACTGGCGAAAACCAACTGGCTGCGGTAAAACAGAGAGATCATCCAGGCGGGCGCGATGCCCGCCTTTTTTTTATCTTCCGCCACGTTCAGGAGCACAAGGTGATCGATTTACGCAGTGATACCGTGACCCGGCCCAGCGCCGCCATGCTAAACGCGATGATGTCCGCCGAAACCGGTGATGACGTCTACCGTGACGATCCCACCGTCAATGCCCTGGAGGCGGAAGCCGCACGGCTGAGCGGCAAAGCGGCGGCGCTGTTTTTCCCTACCGGCACCCAGGCGAACCTGGTGGCGCTGCTCAGCCACTGCGAACGCGGCGATGAATATATCGTTGGTCAGCAGGCGCACAACTACAAATATGAGGCGGGCGGTGCCGCGGTGCTGGGCAGTATTCAGCCGCAGCCGGTGCTGGCCGCCGACGACGGCACCCTGCCGCTCGACGTGGTGGCGGCCGCGATCAAGCCTGACGATATTCACTTTGCCCGTACCCGCCTGCTGAGCCTGGAGAATACCCATCACGGTAAAGTGCTGCCGATGGACTATCTGGAACAGGCCTGGCAGTTCACCCGCGAACGCCAGCTGGCGCTGCATATCGATGGCGCACGAATTTTCAACGCGGTGGTGGCGCAGCAGACCACGCTGGCGGCGATCGCCCGCTACTGCGACACCCTGACCATCTGTCTGTCAAAAGGTCTCGGCACGCCGGTCGGTTCGCTGCTGTGTGGCGACGCGGCGCTGATCGAACGGGCGCGCCGCTGGCGTAAAATGACCGGCGGCGGCATGCGCCAGGCGGGTATTCTGGCGGCGGCCGGACTCTATGCGCTGGAACATAATGTGGCGCGGTTGCAGCAGGATCATGATAACGCCGCCTGGCTGGGAGAGCAGTTGCAGGCGCTGGGCGTCAGCGTCCTCGACCAGCAGACCAACATGCTGTTTGTCGGGGTGCCGGAAGCCCAGGTTAAAGCGCTGGGCGACTGGATGAAGGCCAACGGCGTGTTAATCAGCGCGGGAACCCGCACCCGGCTGGTGACGCATCTTGATGCCGATCGTGCGGCGCTGGAGCAGGTTGTCGCCCTCTGGCGCACCTTCCTGCAACGGTAGTTCCCTACTGCGCCGCGCCATATTTATCCAGCAGCGCGGCCGCTATCGCGGCGGTTTCAGCATCCGCCTCGCCCCGGTAATCCGCTGGCCGGAAATGCATCTGAAACGCCGCGATCACCCTCTGCTGCTGGCGCGCGCTCATCTCCGCCGTCACCGGATAGCCGTAGCGGGCTAACTTATCCAGCACCACCGCTGGCGCTACCCTGGCGTGCGGATCCTGTCCGGCTAAATAGAAGGCTACCCGCCGGGCGTCCGGCCAGGCTCCGAGGCCGCGCGCTGCCAGCTGCTGCCACGGGAACAGCGGTCCGGGATCCTGCTTGCGCTGTGGCGCAATATCGCTGTGGCCGACGATGTTCTCTGGTGGAATGCTGTAACGCCGGGAAATATCCCGCAGCAGCGCCTCCAGCACGGCGATCTGCCCGGCGGTAAAGGGCTGCCATTCCCGGCCGGTCAGGGTTGTGCGATAACCGCGGTTTACCAGCTCAATCCCAATCGAGGTGTCATTGATACGGCTGGCACCGCGCCAGAAACTGGGTCCGGCGTGCCAGGCAAGCTGCTGCTCCGGCACCAGTTGCCAGATCACCCCTTTTCCGCCGCGCTGAGGCGGCTGGCGCGGGATCAGATAGTGGGCGCTGACATCCCGATCGGTCAGGGTCGCCAGCGAAGAGGGGAAGTCTTCGGCGGTGTAGTGCACCACAATCACCTTCACCCGCGGCCGTGCGCCCTGGGCGGGATGCCGCAGATCGGCCCAGTAACCGTCACGGGACTCTATCCCGGAGTGGCAGCCCGCCAGCAGCAGGGCCAGCATCAGCAGCAGACCCGGTTTCAACGAACAATCACCGCGGTGCCGGTGACGCTGACCATCAGCATACTGCTCTCTTTACCAACCGTTTCATAATCGATGTCGATCCCGACCACGGCGTTAGCGCCCAGCGCTTTCGCCTGCTCTTCCAGCTCTTTAAAGGCGATCTCACGCGCTTTGCGCAGCTCTTTCTCATAGGCACCGGAGCGGCCGCCGACGATGTCGCGAATGCCGGCGAAGAAATCACGGAAAATATTCGCCCCGAGAATCGCTTCCCCGGTGACGACGCCGCAATATTCGCTGATGCTGTGACCTTCCAGCGTTGGGGTAGTGGAAAATTTCATGCTGTTCTCCTTGTTGAAAAGCGGGCTAAGGCTCTTTCGACTAAAAAGCAAAGCTATACTCTATGCTAAAAAGGGCACCTTGCCAGAGAACCTTAAGGAAATCGAGATGAGAAACAATGCGTTTGCGCTAATGATCCCAGCGGCCCTGCTGCTCAGCGCCTGTACCACCGTTGAGCCAGTGATTAAGGACAATGGCCCGCGTACCGCACCCTGCATTGAAGGTGGCCCGGACCAGGTGGCCCAGCAGTTCTACGATCTGCGGGTCGAACGCCCGACCCAGGGCCTGCCTGACAGCACGACTCTGGCTAAATACCGTCCTTATCTGAGCGATGCGCTTTATCACGCCTTACAGGCGGCCAGCGGCAGCAATGCGGGCGCACAGTGGCGCAATGGCGATCTCTTCTCCAGTCTGGCACAGGGTCCAACCGCCGCCAGCGTCGCCGACGCCTCCACTATTCCGAACCGCGATGCGCGTAACATTCCGCTGCGGGTCGATCTCAGCCGCGACAACAAACAGTGGCAGGATGAAGTGCTGATGATCCATCAGGGCAGCTGCTGGGTGGTGGATGATGTGCGCTACATGGGCAACCCGGTCCATGCCGAAGGGGGCAGCCTGAGCCAGATGCTGGAAAAAACCAAAAAATAAGCGAACCGTGAAACGGTGAGGCTGAGCGCGGTGTCCCTGACGCCGCGCTTTTTTATTGCCGACGCCGGGCCGGACGGACGTCCGAAAGTGCATGATAATCTGCTAAACTTCCGCTGTTTCCCCTTTGTTTTACAAATTTTAACCCACCTTAATTGCATAACTATTCTGGTGACGTTAAAATCCGCGACACTAATAGCTATTCAAATCTGGCGCATGAGTATTCAACTTAACGCAATAAACTGCTTCTACGGTGCTCATCAGGCGCTGTTCGACATCAACCTGGAATGTCCGCAAGGGGAAACCCTGGTGCTGCTGGGTCCCAGCGGCGCGGGCAAGAGTTCGCTGCTGCGGGTGCTTAATCTGCTGGAACAGCCCCGCTCTGGTCAGTTGCAGATTGCCGGTAACCGGTTCGACTTCAGCCAGAAGCCCGCTGATGCCGCGATTCGCGAACTGCGTCAGAACGTGGGAATGGTGTTCCAGCAATATAATCTCTGGCCGCACCTCACCGTGTTGCAGAATCTGACTGAAGCGCCCTGCCGGGTGCTGGGGCTCAGCAAAAGCGACGCGCGCGCCCGGGCCGACAAGCTGCTCGACCGGCTGCGTCTGACCCCCTACAGCGATCGCTATCCGCTGCACCTCTCTGGCGGTCAGCAGCAGCGTGTGGCGATTGCGCGCGCCCTGATGATGGAGCCGCAGGTACTGCTGTTCGATGAGCCGACCGCCGCACTCGACCCGGAAATCACCGCTCAGATTGTCACTATTATTCGTGAGCTGGCCCAGACCCGGATTACCCAGGTGATCGTAACGCACGAAGTGGAAGTGGCGCGTAAAACCGCCAGTCGCGTGGTCTACATGGAGAACGGTCACATTGTGGAACAGGGTGATGCCAGCCACTTTACACAGCCGCAAACCGAGGCGTTTGCCCACTATCTTTCGCACTAAGTCAGGATGCTAAAAATGAAAAAAATGGTACTTGCTGCACTGCTTGCTGGTTTTAGCCTGAGCGCGACCGCAGCGCAGACGATTCGTTTTGCCACCGAAGCCTCATACCCGCCATTTGAGTTCGTCGATGCTGACAACAAAATCCAGGGCTTTGATGTCGATCTGGCCAACGCGCTGTGTAAAGAGATTGACGCCACCTGCACCTTCACCAATCAGGCGTTTGACAGCCTGATCCCCAGCCTGAAATTCCGTCGCTTTGATGCGGTGATGGCGGGCATGGACATCACGCCAGAGCGTGAGAAACAGGTGCTGTTCACCAAACCTTACTACGACAACTCCGCGCTGTTTGTGGCGCAGAAAGGCAAAGTCGCCAGCGTTGAGGCGCTGAAAGGCAAGCGGGTCGGCGTGCAGAACGGCACCACCCATCAGAAATACCTGACTGACAAACACGCTGAGATCACCACCGTACCTTACGACAGCTATCAGAACGCGGTGCTGGATCTGAAAAATGGCCGTATCGACGCGGTGTTTGGCGACAGCGCCGTGGTCAATGAGTGGCTGAAGAAGAACGCGACTCTGGCACCGGTAGGGGAAAAAGTCACGGACAAAGCCTACTTTGGTACTGGCCTGGGCATCGCGGTGCGCACCGGTAACACCGAGCTGCAAAGCAAATTCAACAGCGCGCTGGATAAGATCAAAGCAGACGGAACCTACAAAACCCTCTACAGCAAATGGTTTCCGCAGTAATTTCCGATGAATGACATGATCCCACTCGCAAGCGCCGCCGGCATGACCGTCGGCCTTGCTGTCTGTGCCCTGATCGCCGGCCTGGTGCTGGCGATGATTTTCGCTGGCTGGGAGTCGCTGCGCCTGAAACCGCTGGCGTGGGTCGGCACCGGCCTGGTGACGCTGATCCGCGGCCTGCCTGAAATTCTGGTGGTGCTGTTTATCTATTTTGGCGCGTCTCAGCTGCTGCTCACCCTCTCCGATGGCTTCACGCTTAACTTCGGGCTGTTTCAGCTGCCGGTTCAGGTGCAGATTGAGAACTTCGACGTCAGTCCTTTCCTGTGCGGGGTGATTGCGCTGGCGATGCTCTACGCCGCCTATGCCTCGCAGACGCTGCGCGGCGCGCTGAAAGCGGTGCCGGTCGGCCAGTGGGAATCGGGTCAGGCGCTCGGCATGAAAAAATCGGCCATTTTTCTGCGGCTGATCATGCCGCAGATGTGGCGTCACGCCCTGCCCGGCCTCGGCAACCAGTGGCTGGTGCTGCTGAAAGATACCGCGCTGGTCTCGCTGATCAGCGTCAATGACCTGATGCTGCAAACCAAAAGCATCGCGACCCGTACCCAGCAGCCGTTTACCTGGTTCCTGGTGGCGGCCGCGATCTACTTAGTCATTACGCTGTTCAGCCAGGCGGTGTTGCGCCGCATTGAGCTGCGCACTACCCGCTTTGAACGGGGGAACAGCTAATGCTGGCTTATCTGCCCGAACTTCTGAAAGGACTGCACACCAGCCTGACGCTGACGGCGGCGTCACTGGCGGTGGCACTGCTGCTCGCGCTGCTGTTCACCGTGATACTCTCCCTGAAGACCCCGGTTTTTAATCCGCTGGTCAAAGGCTTTATCACGCTGTTTACCGGTACGCCGCTGCTGGTGCAGATCTTCCTGATCTACTACGGACCGGGACAGTTCCCCGCGATCCAGCAGATCCCCTGGCTATGGCACCTGCTGTCGCAGCCGTGGCTGTGCGCGATGCTGGCGCTGTCGCTGAACAGCGCGGCGTATACCACGCAGCTCTTTTATGGGGCGGTGCGCGCCATTCCTTCGGGCCAGTGGCAATCCTGCGCCGCGCTGGGGATGAGTCGCAAAGATACCCTGCGCATCCTGCTGCCTTATGCATTTAAGCGCGCCCTCTCCTCCTACTCAAACGAAGTGGTGCTGGTGTTTAAAGGCACCTCGCTGGCCTACACCATTACGCTGATGGAAGTGATGGGCCACGGTCAGCTGCTCTATGGGCGTACCTATGACGTCACGGTCTATGCCGCAGCCGGTCTGGTCTATCTCTGCGTCAACGGCGTGCTGACGCTGATGATGCGACTGATTGAGAAGCGTGCGCTGGCCTTTGAGCGGCGCAACTGACATCCGGGCGAGGCCTCTCGCCCTTACCGCCTGAAAAATCAAATTTATTGCATAAAAATGCATTATCTGGCAGGGTAATCCCCTCTCAGAGTGATCGCCCTGCCGGGTTACAGGAGTCGTAGAATGAAAAAATGGATTATTGCCGCCACGCTGGCCTCGCTGGCACTCAGCGCCGAGGCCGCGGATAAGATTCGCTTCGCCGCGTCAGCCACCTATCCCCCTTTTGAATCGCTGGATCGGGAAAACAACCTGGTGGGGTTTGACATCGATCTGGCAAAAGCACTCTGCCAGCAGATGAAGGCGGAGTGTACCTTTACCAACAATGCCTTCGACAGCCTGATCCCCTCGCTGAAGTTCCGCCGCTACGATGCGGTGATTTCCGGCATGGATATTACCGCTGAGCGCAGCAAGCAGGTTGATTTTACCCAGCCCTACTACGCCAACTCCGCCATTGTGATCGCCCCGAAAGGCAGATTCAGCAGCTTTGCTGATCTGAAGGAAAAACGCATCGGCGTCGAAAACGGCACCACCCATCAGAAATATCTCCAGGATGAGCACCCGGAAGTGAAAGTGGTGGCGTATGACAGCTACCAGAATGCGATTCTGGATATGAAGAATGGCCGGCTGGATGGGGTATTTGGTGACAGCGCGGTGGTCAATCAGTGGCTCAAGACCAATCCCAACCTCGCCACGGTGGGTGAGCATGTCACCGATCCCGACTATTTCGGCACCGGCCTCGGGATTGCCGTACGTAAAGGGAATACGGCGCTGCGCGATCGCTTTAATCAGGCGTTGACCGAACTGAAAGCCAACGGCAGCTGGCAGCAGCTTAACCAGAAGTGGTTCCCGGAATAACCACAGCGCCACTGTCGCGTTTTCAGCTCTCCGGTGGCTGACGACGGGTTAACAGCGTCAGCACCTCAAAATGGGCGGTGTGGGGAAACATATCGAACAGCTGCACCTTCGTGACCTCATAGGCGCTCAGTCGGGCCAGATCCTGCGCCATGGTCTGGGGGTTACAGCTTGAATAGAGCAGGTAATCCGGGGCCATCTGGCTGAGATAGTCACACAGTGCCTCACCAATGCCGCGGCGCGGCGGATTAACCAGCACCAGCTGCGGCACGGCGTCTCGTCCGGTGGCAAAGTCGGTGGAATCCAGCGCGGCAAACTGCACCTTCTCCAGCCCTAACATCTCAGCGGAACGTTGGGCGCAGCGGATCGCCTCGGCACTGATCTCAATGCCGGTCAGCTGCATCTCCGCGGTGGCGCAGTGCAGACCAAAACCGCCCACGCCGCAGAAGAGATCCCACATGCTGCTGACCGGCAGC
Source organism: Pantoea sp. C2G6 (assembly GCF_051336815.1). Lineage (NCBI taxonomy): Bacteria > Pseudomonadati > Pseudomonadota > Gammaproteobacteria > Enterobacterales > Erwiniaceae > Pantoea > Pantoea sp. C2G6. The sequence goes on along the minus strand of NZ_JBGMNJ010000001.1, from coordinate 142,097 downwards.
GCCCGCACCCAGTCACGCGCCGTGGCATAGAGCGCGCTGGCAACCTGCGGGTTGGTCTGAAAGAAACTCTGTGGACGGATCCACAGTGGCACGCCGTTGAAGTTCTCCGCCAGCGCCTGGTCGGGCGTCAGGGCAATCTCCTCTTCCCCCTCCAGAATGGCCATGTGCACCGGCTGAATATTGGCAGAGATCACCGCCAGTTGCGGCAACTGCTGTTGCAGCCACGGTAATGCCGCACGCAACTGCGCCAGTTTGGCGGTTGAGCGCAGCACGAAACGCAGCATGATCCCGCCCTGCTGACTTTCGGTAATCAGCAGAAATTTCAGCTCGCCGCGTTTGCGCGCCACGTTATAGGGTGTCAGTCCGGCACGGGCGATAAAGGGCTTCAGCGCAGCGAAAACCGGCTGGAAGCTGGCGGGATAGAGCGGGCAGGCGCAGAGATCGACCGCCTCACCGTCACGCTGGATCAAGCCCAGTACCGGCCGCTCAACGCTGCCGCTGACCACCATTTTCGCCTTATTACGAAACGCCTGCTGCGGCGACGTAACCGGCGGCAGCCACGCGGCCACCGGCCGATCGGCCAGTAACTGCTCCAGCTGTGCCTGTTTGTCGGTCAGCTGTGTCGGATAGGGTTTTTCCAGCCACTGACAGGAGCGGCAACGGTTAGCGTCATAAAGCGCGCAGTGCATGGTAAAGCCTTAACGGTGGAGAGGTCGGGCGGAGCGCGATTGTATCATCGCTTTCTGAAAAATGCGCGGCTGCTGGCCGGCAGGAACAGCAGCACCACCACCAGCAGATCAGGCAGCTTCTGCGTCAGGGTGTGGTGGATAATCTGGTTGTTATTCTCGCCATCGATGCTGAAAATCTCGGGGTAGATCCAGCCTAACGAGGCCACCAGCATATAGCCCAGTACCACCACCTGGGTCGCCACATAGCCCCAGCGCCCGCGGTTGCTGCCGCGCATCAGGGTAAAGGCGCAGCGCAGCTCAAACAGGAAGATCAGCTGGCTGGCGATAAAGATGAAGGTGGAGTCCCAGGCCTGGGCGCTGCGATGGACAAAGTTGGCAATTTCGCTGTAGCCCAGCTCATTCGCCAGCATCACCACGCTCAGGCAGCGGGTGGCGATAATGGCAATGCCCGCTATGGTCACCGGAACCGGCGCTTCCGACAGTGTGGCACTGCTTTTAAAGATTTCTGACATGGTCCGTGGCTCCGCCTGATCGAAAACGGGCCGGTAAGACCAGCCCGCTCTTATAGTGGCAAAGGTTACGGATTTCAGCCACGTTTAGCTTTCTGAATATCGCTTAAACGCTGCTTTTCTTCGTGTGCCATCACCCGCCAGGCGATAAAACCGACTAAACCGACCACAAACAGGATCAGCGAAGCCAGCGCGTTAATCTCCGGGTTCACCCCGCGTCGCACGGTGGCGAAGATCGCCATCGGCAAAGTGGTTGCACCGGGACCGGTGACAAAGCTGGAGATCACCAGGTCGTCGAGCGACAGGGTAAACGCCAGCAGCCAGCCGGTCACGATCGCGGGTGCAATCATCGGCACGGTGATCACAAAGAAGACCTTCAGCGGCGTCGCGCCTAAGTCCATCGCCGCCTCTTCGATTGAGCGGTCCAGCTCCCGCAGCCGGGAGTTGATCACCACCGCCACATAGGCGGTACAGAAGGTGACGTGAGCCAGCCAGATGGTCAGCATGCCGCGCTCGCTCGGCCAGCCAAAGGCGTTGCCCATCGCCACAAACAGCAGCAGCAGCGACAGGCCGGTGATCACGTCAGGCATCACCAGCGGTGCGGTCAGCATAAAGGCAAAGCCGTTGTGCCCGCGAAAGCGACCAAATCGCACGATGATTACCGCCGCCAGCGTGCCCAGCACCACCGCCATGGTCGCCGCCAGCGCCGCGATAGTCAGGCTCAGCAGCACCGCGTCGATCATCGCGCTATCCTGGAACAGCACCCTGTACCAGTGAAACGAGAAGCTCTCCCACACCGTGACCAGCTGCGAGCGGTTAAAGGAGTAGACCACCAGCAGCAGCATCGGCGCATAGAGAAACAGAAAGCAGCAGACCAGAATAGCGGTCCGCCAGGGTGAGCGAATGGTTGGCAGATTATTCACGCCTTCTCTCCCATTTCACGGTTTTGATGCTTATGGAACCAGATGATCGGCAGGATCAGGATCAGCAGAATGATCACCGCCAGCGCCGAGGCCACCGGCCAGTCACGGTTATTAAAGAACTCCTGCCACAGAATACGGCCAATCATGATGCTGTCCGGGCCGCCCAGCAGTTCCGGGATCACGTACTCCCCCACCGCCGGGATAAACACCAGCATCGAACCGGCGATAATGCCGCCTTTGGTCAGCGGCACGATCACGCTGAAAAAGGTCTTGAGCGGACGCGCGCCGAGGTCCAGCGAGGCTTCCACCAGCGAATAGTCGATACGGGTCAGCGCGGTGTAGATCGGCAGCACCATAAACGGCAGATAGCAGTAGACGATACCGATATAGACGGCGGTGTTGGTGTAGAGGATCACCAGCGGATGGTCGATTACCCCCAGCCAGAGCAGGAACCGGTTCAGAATACCGTTGTTGTTGAGCAGCCCCATCCAGGCGTAGACCCGCACCAGAAACGAGGTCCAGGACGGCAGGATCACCAGCAGCAGCAGAATGGTGCGCATCGACGGCTTGCTGTGCGCCACCGCCCAGGCGAGCGGATAGCCAATCAGCAGACAGATTACCGTCGAGATCGCCGCCACTTTCAGCGATTGCAGATAGGCGTCGATGTAAAGCGGATCGTCGGTCAGCGTCAGGTAGTTACCGAGATTGAGCACAATGCTGAACTGATCATCCGCCCAGCTCACCAGCTCGGTGTAAGGGGGGATCGCCCGGGCAATGTCGGCGAAGCTGATCTTCAGCACCGTCAGAAACGGCAGCAGGAAGAACAGCACCAGCCAGAGATAAGGCAAGGCGATCACCAGCTTGCGGCCATGCTGCATTTTTACCCGCGTGGCCCAGCGTTGCAGCGGCGTGCCGACCAGTCGGGCGGGCGCTTTGGCGCGTTGGAAAATCTGGCTCATGGCCGCTCCTTAAACCGTCAACACCACGCAGCTGTCGCTTTCCCAGCAGAGGCGAACTTCGTCACCCCAGGTCGGCAACCCTTTGCGGTAGCGATGCGCGTTTTGCAACTGTGCGCTGATCATCTGTCCGCTGTGCAGACGGACATGGAAGATAGAGAGGTCGCCGAGATAGGCGATGTGGACCACTTCGCCCACCGCAAAGTTGCAGCCATCGGCGGGCACTTCATCACACAGCATCACCTTTTCCGGGCGCAGCGCGACATGAACCGGGACGTTATCCACCACCGAGACATCGGAATCGACCTTCAGCGGATGCCGCAGGCCGGGGCTGTCGATCACCAGGCCATCCGGCTGCCGTTCACGCAGTAAGCCTTCGAAGACGTTGACCGAGCCGATAAACTCGGCGCTGTAGCGGCTGGTGGGATGCTCGTAGATCTCCTCCGGCTCGCCAATCTGCACGAACTTGCCGCGATTCATAATCGCGATACGGCCCGCCATGGTCATCGCCTCTTCCTGGTCGTGCGTCACCATCACGCAGGTTGCCCCGACGCGCTCCAGAATATCGACCACCTCCAGCTGCATCCGGTCGCGCAGCTTCTTATCCAGCGCCCCCATCGGCTCATCCAGCAGCAGCAGCTTTGGCCGTTTCGCCAGGCTGCGCGCCAGCGCCACACGCTGACGCTGACCACCGGAGAGCTGATGCGGTTTGCGCTTTGCAAACTCCTGCATATGCACCAGCGCCAGCATCTCTGCCACCCGGCTGGTGATCTCCCCTTTCGGCAGCCGATCCTGCTTCAGACCAAAGGCGATATTCTGCTCCACCGTCATATGCGGAAACAGCGCGTAGGATTGAAACATCATGTTGATCGGACGCTGGTAGGGGGCAACGTGCGACAGATCCTGACCATCCAGCACAATCTGACCGCTGGTGGGTGGCTCAAAACCGGCCAGCATGCGCAGCAGCGTTGATTTGCCACAGCCCGACGCGCCCAGCAGAGCGAAAATCTCACCTTTGTAAATGGTCAGGCTGACATCATCCACGGCGTGCTGGCCGTCAAAGGATTTGGTCAGATTGCGGATCTCCAGCAGCGGCGTTAACGCTTTTGCGGTCTTATTTTGAGGACGGGGAATGGCATCGTTCACAAACGTATCTCTCCGGGGCCAGGCGGAACAGTGCGGCAGATTCCGCCGCTAAAATGGCACAACAGAGGCCGACACTGCACCTCTGTTGCTGCTGCGTGACAGGTCAATCCGTTCGGGACGAATTACTTACCACTTTTTACTTTAGTCCATGCGCGGGTACGCACACGATCCAGTTTAGGATCCTGCACTTTCAGCACGAACAGTTTCGACATCGCTTCCGGCGTCGGGAAGATGCCAGGGTTGTTGCGAACGTCAGCGTTAATCAGCGGCAGCGACGCTTTGTTGCCGTTGGCGTAGTTCATCTTATTGGAGACATCCGCAATCACTTTCGGGTCCATGATGTAGTTCAGCCAGGCGTAAGCGCCGTCGAGGTTTTTCGCATCTTTCGGGATCGCCATCATATCGAAGAAGGCCAGCGCGCCCTCTTTCGGTACGCTGTAGCCAAGATGCACGCCGTTTTTCGCGGCATCGGCGCGGTTTTTCGCCTGCAAAATGTCACCCGACCAGCCGATCGCCACGCAGATGTTGCCGTTGGCGAGATCGTTAATGTACTGCGAGGAGTGGAAGTAGCGGATATTCGGACGCAGCTTCAGCAGCAGGTCGGTCGCCGCACCGGAGTAATCTTTGGCATCAGAGCTGTTTGGATCTTTGCCGAGATAGTTAAGCACCGTGGCGAAGATCTCCTCTGGCGCATCCAGGAAGGAAACGCCACAGCTTTTCAGCTTCTCCAGGTTTTCCGGCTTCATCACCAGATCCCAGCTGTTGACCGGTGCGTCCGCGCCCAGCGCCGCTTTCACCTTGTCGATGTTATAGCCGATGCCGGTGGTGCCCCACAGGTAAGGGATCGCATATTTGTTGCCCGGATCGTGCTGCGCCACTTTCTCCATCAGCGCCGGATCGAGGTTTTTGTAATTCGGCAGCTTGCTCTTATCCAGCGGCTGAAACACCCCGGATTGCAGCTGCCGCGCCAGGAAGCTGGAAGATGGCACCACCACGTCGTAGCCGGTGCTGCCCGCCATCAGTTTGCCCTCCAGCACTTCGTTGGAGTCAAACACGTCATAGACCACTTTGATGCCGGACTGCTTTTCAAAATTCGGCACGGTGTCCGGCGAAATATAATCGGACCAGTTGTAGACGTGCAGCGTTTTATCTTCCGCCACGCTGCTGGCCGACGCGGCCATCAGCACACCAGCCACCACAGCTGACAACCATTTCTGACGTGAGTTGAACATGTTTTCCATCCTCCTGAGCGGGTCATTACAACGCTGCAAACCAGTGATCCCTGCATTGCGTTCTGGGAAAAAATCAGTGACACAATGAATCATTATTCAGCGGGAGTTTAATAGCAAAAACCTATAGCTGTGGCGTAGTTACGCGCCCGCCACAGCCCCGCAAGCATAGCCCCCCGGCTCAGGCTTCACCAGACCCCAGCGTAAAAAACGCCTGAAACCGATATTTTATGCATGTTTAAGCTATGAGGTTCGGCTTTGATGGCATAAACCACGACAAATATCTGGCGTTAAAGGGCAAAGTGCAGAATAAAAAATTATCGCGGCGGGGAACGGCGGGCATAAAAAAGCCGTCGCAAGGACGGCTTTATTTGTGCCCGGCAGAGATTAATGCAGCACGGAGTGCACGCTGGCTACCGGCACGTGCTCTTCTTCTTCGCCAACAATCAGCAGATTATTGGCAAAGGCTTCGAGGATCACCATCGAGATCTGCTCTTCGCTCTGCTTCATAAAGTGCGAGAACTGTCCGAAGGTTAAACCGGCGGTAGTCATCATCGACTGGCAGACAATCAGCTTCGGCAGATTATCATCCTGAATGTCGATAAAGGCTTTAACCGTCAGCGAACTGGCGTTAATCTGCGACAAATCGCCAACCAGCGGGATCAGCGCCGTCGGCTTCACTTCAGCCAGCGCCGAAAACAGAATAACGTTGTCGACCAGATCGATTTTAGCGTCAAACACCCCATCGAAGTTTTGCATGTGCGGCAGATGAAGTGCCTGACAGGCATCGCATTCGAACCAGGTGATATTTTGCTGATCCAGCCAGCGACGCAGCAGGTCGATATCCGGAACGACAAGAGAATCCATCGTAAAATCCCAGTGGGGTGATAAACAGGCGACTTAGCTTACGGAAAAATGGGCGGCGATGCCACGAAAACTGCTGAAAAGCGCGTGTCAGCCAGCGGTTTTAGGACGGAGCCCGGGGATCGCCTGCTGCTCAATCCGCGCGATCATCAACGCCGCGATGTCGAGGCCGCTGGTGGTTTCAATGCCTTCCAGACCGGGTGAGGCGTTAACTTCCATCACCAGCGGGCCGCGATCGGCGCGCAGAATATCGACCCCCGCCACCTCCAGACCCAGCGTGGCCGCCGCCTGCACCGCTATCTGCCGCTCCAGCTCGCTGATCACCACCGGACGGGCATGGCCACCACGATGCAGGTTCGAGCGGAAATCGCCCTCTTTCGCCACCCGCTCAATGGCGGCAACCACCTGATCGCCAATCACCAGACAGCGAATGTCGCGTCCCTGCGCCTCTTTGATAAACTCCTGCACCAGAATATGGGCGTTCAGGCCGCGAAAGGCGTCGATCACGCTCTCCGCCGCCTGGCGCGTTTCCGCCAGCACCACCCCGATGCCCTGCGTCCCTTCCACCAGCTTAACCACCAGCGGCGCGCCGCCGACCATCGCAATCAGGTCGGCCGTATCGTCCGGCGAGGAGGCAAAACCGGTCACCGGCATGTCGATGCCTTCCCGTGCCAGCAGTTGCAGCGAGCGCAGTTTGTCCCGGGTGCGGGTAATGGCGGCCGATTCATTCAGCGGATAGCTGCCGCACATCTCAAACTGGCGCAGCACCGCCGTACCGTAAAAGGTGATGGCGGTGCCGATGCGCGGAATCACCGCGTCGAAATGGCCCAGCGGTTCGCCGCAGTAGTGCACCAGCGGCGAGGCGGGGTTGATATTCATATAGCAGGAGAGCGGATCGATAATCTGCACCTGATGACCGCGCGCTTCCGCCGCTTCCCGCAGTCGCCGACTGGAGTAGAGCGTCTCATCGCACGACAGGATGGCTATCTTCATCTTCTGCTCTCCGCGGTCAGCTTAGCGTGTTGCCCAGCCCTGCTGATGCAGATAATCCAGCATAAACGGGCGCGTCTCTTTGATGATCAGCCGCTGAATCAGCTCGCTCCAGGTTTCGCTACGCTGGTTGCTGTCACGCTGCTGATAATAGAGTTCAGTGCGGCTATCGTACTCAGCCAGCACTGCCGGATCCAGCGGGTGATAGCGGTTTTCATGCACCAGCATCGCGTGCGGCATACGCGGTTTCACATCCGGTTTTGACTCCGGGTGGCCCAGGCAAAAACCAAACAGCGGCAGCACAAATTTTGGCAGACCCAGCAGCTCCGTCACTTCGGCGATGCTGTTACGGATGCCACCAATAAACACGCCGCCCAGCTCCAGCGATTCCGCGGCAATCATGGCATTCTGCGCCATCAGCGCGGTATCGACACAGCCGAGCAGCAGCTGCTCAGCCCGGCCCAGCTGGGCGTCAGGACAGATTTGCAGGTGACGATTAAAATCGGCGCAGAAGACCCAGAACTCAGGGGCATCAGCGACCCATGTCTGGCCGCCGGTCAGCGTTACCAGCTGGTCGCGCAGCGCTTTATCGGTGATACGCACAATAGAGGAGCACTGTAAAAAACTGGATGTGGAGGCCGATTGCGCCGCTGTGATAATCGCTTCACGCTGGGCCTCACTGACCGGCTGGTCGGTAAAGGCGCGGATTGAGCGGTGGCTGCACAGTAAATCGATGGTCGGTGTCATAAAGTCTCCAGCAATATTATCTTTTTTTATCGGTGTGATTAAACAGCTGCGGCGCGATCGCCTGCGCGGTGCGCCACATCATCAGCCAGGCAGCGGGCAGCATCAACAGAACGCCGCCGATAAACAGCACGGTCGCCAGGGTTCTGACCTCCGTCTGCGCGGGCAGCGGCAGCCAGTGGTTGATCAGCAGCAGCGCGCCGAGGATCAACAGACCGCCGATCGCCTCTGCCACCACCACCAGCCGGGGCAAGCGGGCTACACTCTGCATCGCATTCTCCTGCCTTTGTGGATGTTGAGCGTCAATTATGGTCAACAACCTGAAAATTGCTCATTGTGGCCAGCCCACCGCGCAAAAAACGGCCAATTGCGGCGCGCGTGGCGGCGTCAGCCATAGCGAGCGGGTATCAGACTAACAGGCAAATCCTGCTTTCCTTAAGCGATATGAGCGGGCATCATGGTCGCCATTCTCTGTTTTATTGTGTGATACCCGTCACACAATAGCCGCCGCAAGGAGTTCTCAATGATTGCTGTTATTTTTGGTCGCCCGGGCTGCCCTTACTGTGTTCGTGCCCATGAGCTGGCAGACAAACTGACCGCTGAGCGCGATGATTTTAGCTATCAGTATGTCGATATTCAGGCCGAAGGGATCACCAAAGCCGATCTGGAAGCCAGCGCCGGTAAACCGGTTTCGACCGTGCCGCAGATTTTCGTGGACGAAAAACATATCGGTGGCTACACCGAGTTCGCCGCCTGGACCAAAGAGAATCTGGGCTTTATGGCCTGAGTGCCGAAAGCCAGAATGACAAAGGCGAGACAGGGTCACCTGTCTCGCCTTTTTGCTGTCTGAACCGGCGGCGCACCGCCTGGCTCAGCTCAATTCAGTGAGGTCATCACGATCTGCATTAACCGCACCAGCAACGCGCCGCAGCCGGTCCAGAAGATGGCGCTGAGGCTCCAGGCGATCATAAACAAGCCGTTGTCGTGAACAAACAGGTGGCTGTTTAACAGCAGCACCGCCAGCAGCGTGCCCCACAACGCCATCAGAAACGTGCTTTTCAACGGGCTTTCCGTTTCACACAGCGCCATGACGATACCGGGTATCATAAACAGCAGCAGTTCAGGCTGACCGCGAAGCGGACCCGGGCCGACCTGCCAGAAATAATGGGTAAAGAGAAAAACCAGACTATACAGCACCACGCCGCACAGGCGGCTAGTCCAGAGATAAGAACGATGCAGCATATCACCCCACTGATTAACACTTACCAAGACAAAACTCGCTGAAAACCCTGCTGCATTCAGGTGGAAATAAAAAGAAACAGTTCGTTGTGGCAACGAATGAAATCAGCCTGGTGGCTGAGGAAGATTTTTCTGATTAGAATAGCCGCCGCTGCAAGGTTCCATTTACAGTGTTAATTAAACAGTACCCCAACGGCTTGCTCACGATAGCGAAAAACAGGCCACTCTTCAACAGCTTACATGTAAACAAGAAGTTAAACAGTGAATATTAACGTCGCAGGATTGTTAAGTGGAAACGACATTTTGTTATTATTTGTCGTTTTGGCGCTTGGGCTCTGTCTGGGGAAGCTCCGTCTCGGCTCCGTTCAGCTGGGAAATTCGATTGGCGTATTAGTGGTTTCGCTGTTATTAGGCCAGCAGCATTTTACGATTAATACGGATGCATTGAGCCTGGGCTTTATGCTGTTTATTTTTTGTGTCGGCGTCGAAGCCGGCCCTAACTTTTTTTCCATCTTCTTTCGCGACGGTAAAAACTATTTCATGCTCGCCATTGTGATGGTGGTCAGCGCGCTGATGCTGGCGCTGGGGCTGGGCAAACTCTTTGGCTGGGATATTGGCCTGACCGCGGGGATGCTGGCGGGATCGATGACCTCCACGCCGGTGCTGGTGGGCGCAGGCGATACGCTGCGGCAAAGCATCAGCGACGCTAAGCAGCTTGGCCTGATGCAGGATCAGCTAAGCCTGGGGTATGCCGTGACCTACCTGATCGGTCTGGTCAGCCTGATTTTCGCCGCGCGTTACCTGCCGCGGCTGCAACATCAGGATCTGCCGACCTCGGCGCAGCAGATCGCCCGTGAGCGGGGTCTCGACGCGGACAGCCAGCGTAAAGTCTTTTTACCGGTGATCCGCGCCTACCGCGTGGGCCCGGAGCTGGTGGCCTGGAGCGGCGGCAAAAACCTGCGTGAGCTGGGCATTTACCGTCAGACCGGCTGCTACATCGAACGCATCCGGCGCAACGGCATTCTCGCCAGCCCGGATGGCGATGCGGTGTTGCAGCTCGGCGATGATATTTCGCTGGTGGGCTACCCCGATGCACATGCGCGGCTCGATCCCAGCTTCCGCAACGGCAAAGAGGTATTTGACCGCGACCTGCTCGATATGCGCATCGTCACCGAAGAGATCGTGGTAAAAAACCATAACGCGGTTAACAAGCGCCTCAGCAAACTCAATCTGACCGATCACGGCTGCTTCCTCAACCGGGTGATACGCAGCCAGATTGAGATGCCGATCGACGACAGCATCATCCTGAACAAAGGTGACGTGCTCCAGGTGAGCGGCGAGGCGCGACGGGTTAAAAGCGTGGCGGATCGCATCGGCTTTATCGCGATTCACAGCCAGATGACCGATCTGCTGGCGTTCTGCGCGTTCTTTATTGTTGGCCTGATGATTGGTCTGATTACCTTTCAGTTCAGCAATTTCAGCTTCGGACTGGGTAACGCGGCGGGGCTGCTCTTCGCCGGGATCATGCTCGGCTTTCTGCGCGCCAACCATCCCACCTTTGGCTATATTCCGCAGGGCGCGCTCACTATGGTGAAAGAGTTTGGCCTGATGGTGTTTATGGCGGGCGTGGGATTAAGCGCGGGCAGCGGCATCAATCACGGTCTGAGCAGTGACGGGGTGCTGATGCTGCTGTGCGGTCTGCTGGTCAGCCTGGTGCCGGTGGTGATCTGCTACCTGTTTGGTGCCTATGTGCTGCGGATGAACCGCGCCCTGCTGTTCGGGGCGATCATGGGCGCACGCACCTGCGCACCGGCGATGGAGATTATCAGCGATACCGCGCGCAGTAATATCCCCGCGCTGGGCTATGCCGGCACCTATGCGATTGCCAACGTGCTGCTGACGCTGGCCGGTACGCTGATTGTGATTATCTGGCCGATTTTGCCCCTATAAAATTTTTTTGCTCACGTCCAGAACTTTTTGATCGGGGGGCAGTCATAATAAGTGCCACTGCTTTTCTTTGAAATCCCCAAATTGTGGAGCCCGCTGGTCTTTTTCCCGGCGGGTTTTTTTATGCCCTTTTTTCGCCCAGCTCTGTCACGTCGCGCCTGAATCCGCCTGCCACGCCTGATAAAAGTTAAACCGTAATACAACTCAGCGGCAAATTAAGAGCCTTTCTATAGACGCGCTGTGCGGCAAAAAGCAGGATGGTCAGTCTGTTAAGTTAGCGATTTGTGCTGACTGCCCTTTTTTACCGCCGGGGCTGGCTGTGCCGCCAGCCGTTAATGACCGGCCTGTTTGCAGAGGAATCCAGCCCGTAATGGAAGAGTTGAACCACTCACTGTTTATCGCCATCAATGCCACGCCAGCGTCACCCGCCTGGTTGCTGCAACTGGCCACCTTTATCGCTAAAGATCTGATTGCCATCGTTCCGCTGTTAATCGTCGCGATGTGGCTGTGGGGGCCGCGCCATCAGGTTACCTCCCAGCGGGTCCTGGTGCTGAAAACCGGCATGGCGCTGCTCTATGCGCTGGCGATCTCCTGGTCGGTGGGCCAGCTGTTTCCGCATCCCCGCCCTTTCGCTATCGGCCTCGGCTATCAGTTTCTGCATCATGCCGCAGATGACTCCTATCCCAGCGATCACGGCACCACGATTTTCACCTTTGCGCTGGCCTTTATCTTCTGGCACCGGCTCTGGTCCGGTGTGGTGTTAATGGTGGCCGGTTGCGCTATCGCCTGGTCGCGGGTCTACCTTGGCGTGCACTGGCCAATGGATATGCTGGGCGGTTTCCTGGTGGGGCTGCTCGGCTGTCTGGCGTCGCATCTGGCGTGGCAGTTTTATGGCGAGCGGATGCTGGCGGTGATCAATCCGCTCTATCGGGCGCTGTTTGCTTTACCGATTCGTAAAGGCTGGACGCAGAATTAAAAAAGGGACGCGATAGCGTCCCTTGGCGGGACGCTTTCCTCTTCTGCCCCGGTTCCCTGGGTGCTGAGCGAATCCGTTGCTGCCAGATTCTGATCTGGAAGCAGCACTCGTCTCAGGGACGCCTCAGCGTCCCTGCCCGCTTATGAAAACCACTTACCGAACCAGCCGTTAAACTTCATCATCACGAAGTCGATCATCCGGCTGAAGAAGCCGCCTTCCGGCACATCCTGTAACACCACCAGCGGCCGCTGTTCAATGGTTTTTCCATCCAGCTGGAAGTCGATGGTGCCCACCACCTGATTCTTTTTCAGCGGCGCTTCCAGCTGTGGCGTCGTCAGGGTAAAGCTCGCCTTGAGGTTCTTCATCTGCCCTTTCGGGATGGTCAGCGCGGCGTCTTTAGCCACACCCAGATTGACCTGACTCCGGTCGCCAAACCAGACCCGCTGCTGGGCAAAAGGCGCATCCGCTTTAATCGGCGTCACCGTCTCAAAGAAGCGGAAGCCCCAGGTCAGCAGTTTTTCACTTTCGCGAAAACGGATCGCGTCGCTGGTGGTGCCGAGCACCACCGAGATCAGCCGCATATCGCCTTCGGTCGCCGAGGCGACCAGGTTATTCCCCGCTCCCGAGGTGTGGCCGGTTTTCACCCCATCCACCTTGAGGTTGGTGCTCCACAGCAGACGGTTACGGTTAATCTGGCGAATCTTATTAAAGGTGAACTCTTTCTCTTTGTTCAGCGCGTACTCGTCAGGCACATCGCGGATCAGCGCCTGGGCAATCAGCGCCATATCGCGCGCGGTGCTGTACTGCCCTTCGGCATCCAGCCCGTGTACCGTCATAAAGTGGGTGTTCTGAAGCCCAAGCGCCTTCACGTAGTTATTCATCAGGCCGATAAACGAATCCTGACTGCCCGCCACATAGTCGGCCAGCGCGATACAGGCATCGTTACCGGACTGGATCACAATCCCTTTATTCAGCTCATGCACCGGAATGCGATCGCCAGGCTTGAGGAACATCAGCGAGGAGCCGCGCAGCTTAGGGTTGCCGGTTGCCCAGGCGTCCTGTCCGACGGTGACCAGATCGTCCGGTTTAATTTTGCCCGCTTTGATCGCCTGACCCACCACATAGCTGGTCATCATTTTGGTCAGACTGGCGGGATCGAGGCGCTGGTCGGCGCTGGATTCGGTCAGCACCTTACCGCTGGCGTAATCGATTAATATCCACGCTTTGGCGTCAATGCCTGGCGCGGCGGGGGCCTGTTCAGCGAACACGCTGACCGGGGCGAGAACAAGTAGTGAGGTAGCAGCGAAGAGCCGCAGGCGAGAAGCGAAGCGAGTGTTTGTCATGGGCTTGACCGGATTGTCCTTGTTAAATCGGAATTCTGAGGGCGTAAAACGCTCACTCAGAACGCTAACCCCTGACGGCAGTGAAAAAAACCGCCGGATCGTAAAGTTTTTTAGAGTTTAGTCGAGTAATCCTGGCATGCGCGCCGCGCGCGTGCCGATTTTCCGCCACCCTGTCGTCGCGAAAAATGCGTGAAATTCCGATTTTTCGCAGAACAGTTAAGCCCGTCACAAATATCAGCTAACCTGAAAGCCAGTCAGCCGAGGAGACCGACCATGGATTTAGCCCTTTTTGATCTGGATGAGACGCTTATTTGTGAAGACAGCACCAGCCTGTGGCTGCGCTGGCTGGTTTCACAGGGATTCGCCCCCAGTGAACTGATTGAGCAGGAGCAGGCGCTAATGACCCGCTACTATGCCGGGACGCTGTCGATTGAGGAGTATATGGACAAAACCCTCTCTCCGCTGGCGGGCATGGCCACCCTCACCGTTGAAGGCTGGGTTCGCCGCTTTATTCAGCGCGACATCATGCCACGGGTCTTTCCCGCGGCCCGCGAGCGGATTGAATGGCATCAGGCGCGCGGCGACAAAGTGATGATTATCTCTGCCAGCGGTGAGCATCTGGTGGTGCCGATTGCGCAGCAGCTCGGTGCCTGCGGCGCGCTGGCGATTGGCGTCGAGATTGTCGATGAGCGCTACAGCGGCAAAACCTACGGCACCATGACCTACAAAGAAGGCAAAGTGACCCGGCTGAGCGACTGGAAAGCGTTACAGCAGGAGGAGCACTTTGAGCGCACCTGGGCCTACAGTGATTCGATGAACGACCTGCCGCTGCTGGAACAGGCCGATCACGCCCATGTGGTCAACCCTGACGAACGGCTGCATCGCGAAGCGCTGAACCGGGGATGGCAGGTCTATCACTGGGCGCGTTAAATCAGCCGCGGGTCGCGCTGGCGTCCTGCGCTAATCCCACTTTCAGCAGCTTGCCGCTGGCCTCATCGGTCAGCACATAGAGATAGCCATCCGGCCCCTGGCGTACATCGCGGATGCGCGCCTGCTGGTCGCCCAGCAGACGCTGCTCCTCCACCACTTTCTCGCCGTTGATACTCAGGCGAATCAGGTTTTTCTCTTTCAGCGCGCCGATAAACAGCGAGTTTTTCCACTGCGGAAAACGGGCGCTGTTGTAGAACGCCATACCGCTGATGGCGGGCGAATCTTTCCAGTGCCAGACTGGCTGTTCAGTCCCCGCAACATGGGTGCCTTGCGACTCCGGCACCTTGTCGCCGCTGTAGTCAATGCCGTAAGTCGCCAGCGGCCAGCCGTAGTTTTTACCGCGGCCAATGATATTAACTTCATCACCGCCGCGCGGGCCATGTTCGCTTTCCCATATCATGCCGGTCCAGGGGTTGAGCGCCAGCCCCTGCGGATTGCGCAGACCATAGGCAAAGATCTCCGGCCGTGCGCCGCGCTGCTTCACGAACGGATTGTCGTCGGGCACGCTGCCATCGGCGTTCAGCCGCAGCAGCTTGCCCTGCAACTTATCCAGATCCTGCGCCGCGCTGCTGACAAAATTATCGCCAAAGGCGATCCACAGATAGCCCTGGGTATCAAACGCCAGCCGGGTGCCGATATTATTGCCGCGCGAAAGCAGCGGCGTCTGGCGGATCACTTCGCGAAAATCGCGCAGCCGCCGGTTATCCTCGCTCAGCGTGCCGACCCCCACCACCGCGCCCGCTTTGCCCTGGCTGTTCGCTTCGGTATAGCTCAGCCAGACGCGACGACTGCTGGCGAAATCGGGTGCCAGCACCACATCCAGCAGGCCACTCTGCCGTTCTGCCCAGACCTGTGGCACGCCCTGAATCGGCTGCGACAGGCCGCTCTGCGGGCTCCAGCTGCGCAGCTGTCCGCTACGTTCGGTAATCAGCAGGGTTTTGTTATCGGGCAGAAACGCCACCGACCAGGGATGTTGTAACTTATCCTGCAACACCTCAACCTTTACCTCGGCGGCAAACAGCGGGGCGGCGCAGAGCAACGTGCTACTCAGAAACAAAGCAGTGGTGCGGCGGAACATGGCAATCTCCTGACGGGATAGAGTGCCCTTAAGGGTAGTCAGCCAGCGGCGGGTTAACCTGCGGATTTACAAAAGATTAAACAGCGGAAAAACCCGCCGCAGGAGGCAGCGGGTGAACGGGGTTACTCGAAGCAGGTATCAGGATTGTCCGACAGGGTGATGAACTGCTTGCCGCCCTGGGTCAGCGCCATAATGGTGCCGGTTTCAATATCATAAACCCAGCCGTGCAGACGCAGTTTGCCGTTACGCAGCGCGACCGACACCGAAGGATGGGTTTTCATATTGTTCAACTGGGCGATGACGTTCTCTTTCACCATCTCGTTCAGCTTTTTCTCAGGTGAATCATACTCACGCTGCTCCACCACCGCTTTTGCCGCATCAGCATAGCGCAGCCAGTGTTCCACCGCGGGCATGGTATCCATGCAGGCGCAGGAGGCGATGGCGTTCATCGCGCCACAGTTGGAGTGGCCGCAGATGATGATGTCGGAGACGCCCAGCGCCACCACCGCATATTCAATCGTGGCGGAAACACCGCCAGGCTCAGGACCGAATGAGGGGACGATGTTGCCCGCATTACGGATAACGAACAGCTCTCCTGGCTCCTGCTGCGTTACCAGTTCCGGCACCAGACGGCTGTCAGAACAGGAGATGAACAGCGCTTTCGGATTTTGATTTGACGCCAGGCTTTTGAAAAGATCCTTCCTTTCAGGAAACACATTCTGCTGGAAATTCAGAAATCCGTTGATGATCTCTTTCATTATTTAGCTCTCACATTATCCATTTCATTACCTGAAGGGCATAGCCCCTTCAGTCTGGTTTGCTCGTTTATTATTAATGAAAACAAGTGAATATCAACCCGCGTTTTGCAGGCCGCCGCAAATCAGCAGCGATGTCAGCGTTTCGCTTGTCCGCGCCAGCCTGCCGGGAATGACCATTTCTTTTTACAGCACGGTCAGTTACCGGAAAATGCCCGGCGTAAAGGACCCGCTTTTAGCGGCGGCAACGTCAGCCACTTTTACCTCTTTTTTCACTCCTTTACGCAGCGGCAATACCCATAACGATAATGCTACAATTCCCGGCGCAACGCGGGTAAAATCCGGCGCCATCGCTGTGCTGAACCGGAAAGAGAGCCATGTCTGTTGCTACTAAAACCTTACCGCCACGGGTCGGATTCGTCTCGCTTGGCTGCCCGAAAAACCTCGTTGACTCCGAACGCATTCTGACCGAACTGCGCACCGAAGGCTATGACGTGGTTCCCCGCTATGACGATGCGGAAATCGTCATTGTTAACACCTGCGGCTTTATCGATAGCGCGGTCCAGGAGTCGCTGGAAGCGATTGGTGAAGCGCTGAATGAAAACGGCAAGGTGATTGTCACCGGCTGCCTGGGCGCGAAAGTCGACCAGATCCGCGAGGTCCATCCGAAAGTGCTGGAGATCACCGGCCCGCACAGCTACGAGCAGGTGCTGGCCCATGTCCATCGCTACGTGCCCAAGCCGCAGCACAATCCGTTCCTCAGCCTGGTGCCGCAACAGGGGGTCAAACTGACGCCGCGCCACTACGCCTACCTGAAAATTTCTGAAGGCTGTAACCATCGCTGTAGCTTCTGCATCATTCCGTCGATGCGCGGCGATCTGGAGAGCCGGGCGATCGGCGACGTGCTGGATGAGGCGAAGCGTTTAGCGAAAGCGGGAGTAAAAGAGCTGCTGGTGATCTCGCAGGACACCTCCGCCTATGGCGTGGATGTGAAACACCGTACCGGCTTCTGGAACGGTTCGCCGGTCAAAACCAGCATGGTCAGCCTGTGTGAGCAGCTGGCGAAGCTCGGCGTCTGGGTGCGTCTGCACTACGTCTACCCTTACCCACATGTCGATGAGGTTATCCCGTTAATGGCGGCGGGCAAAATTCTGCCCTATCTGGATATTCCTTTGCAGCACGCCAGCCCGCGGATTCTGAAGCTGATGAAGCGGCCGGGCGTGGCAGAGCGCACGCTGGAGCGGATCCGCCGCTGGCGTGAAATCTGTCCTGAGCTGACGTTGCGCTCGACCTTTATCGTCGGCTTTCCCGGCGAAACCGAAGAGGATTTCCAGCAGCTGCTCGACTTTATCAAAGAAGCCCGTCTGGATCGGGTCGGCTGCTTCCAGTACAGCCCGGTGGAAGGGGCGACCGCCAACCAGCTGCCCGACCCGGTGGATGAGGCGGTAAAACAGCAGCGTTATGACCGCTTTATGCAGCTGCAACAGCAGATCTCCGCCGAACGTTTACAGGAAAAGGTGGGTCGCGAGATTCTGGTGATTGTCGATGAAGTGGATGAGGAAGGCGCGGTGTGCCGCAGTATGGCCGACGCACCGGAAATCGACGGCGCGGTCTATCTCAACGGTGAACGTAACGTCAAACCCGGCGATATGCTGTGGGTGAAAGTCAGCCATGCCGATGAGTATGATCTCTGGGCCAACCGGGTCTGAGTGGGCGCGGCGGCTGAGTGGCTGCCGCGCTGCCCGCTGAGCCGCAGCATGGCGCGCTTAGCCATACTGCTGCTGATGCGCCTTTTTGCGTCGCAGATAATCCTCATCTGCCCGGATCCTGTCCCAGTAGGTTTTGAAAATGGCCGCCGCGGCGGCCTTTTCTTCGTTTACCCCACGCGGCTTCTCATTGCCGTCAGCGTCATATTTGCGGCCCCCTTTGTGATTGCTGTAGCGACGCGCCCGGGTATAGCCCATCTGAATAAATTTGCGCGCCATATCCATGCCGACAAAATCATCCTGACGCCGATACTCTTCGAACAGCGTCATGATCTTCTCCGCTGACTCACGGGCAATGGGGACGGTGCGAAAACGCCAGTGCGGCAGAATTTCGCCTTTATAGGGCTCGACCATCAGCACGCCCTGCTCACCGCGCCCGACCTGATAACGTTCGGGATGCTGGCGGAAGTCGATAGTGCTGAAGTCCTGATCATAATCGAAAGGTTTCATCTCTTTAGTTTAGGATCAAGCGCGTCACGTAGCCCGTCGCCGAGTAAATTAAATGCCAGAACGGTGAAGAAGATCGCCAGACTGGGGAAAATCGCCACATGCGGTGCCATCACCATATCGGCGCGCGCCTCATTCAGCATCGCGCCCCACTCCGGCGTCGGCGGCTGTGCGCCGAGTCCGAGAAACGACAGGCTGGCGGCGGTGATGATCGAGGTGCCGACCCGCATGGTGAAATAGACCACAATCGGCGAGACGGTACCCGGCAGGATGTGGCGCAGGATTATGGTCCAGTCCGACGCGCCGATACTGCGCGCCGACTCAATGTAGGTCTGATGCTTCAGCACCAGCGTATTGCCGCGCACCAGGCGGGCAAAGGCCGGAATACTGAAAATCGCCACCGCCACAATCACATTGCTCATGCCGCTGCCCATGATCGCCACCACCGCGATCGCCAGCAGTATGCCCGGAAAGGCAAACAGCACGTCGCAGATACGCATGGTAATCCGGTCCCACCAGCCTTCGTAGTAGCCCGCCAGCAGGCCAAAAAAGGTCCCAATCAGTGCGCCGATGGCCACCGAGAAGAAGCCGGCGATCAGTGAGATGCGGGTGCCGACCAGTACCCGACTGAAAATATCGCGCCCCAGTGAGTCGACGCCAAACCAGTGGATCAGCGATGGCCCCTCGTTAAGCTGGTCATAATCGAAGTAGTTTTTCGCGTCGAACGGCGCAATCCACGGTGCGATAAAGGCCAGCACAATCAACAGCAGCACAAACAACCCGGCCAGCAGCGCCACCCGCTGCTGTTTGAAACGCCGCCAGAACTCACGCCACGGCGTGCGCACCCGGTTCTCCCCGACCAGCGGCATGGCTTTCAGTGCCGCCTCGCGTCGCCAGTTTTTCATCGCGACTCCTTAAAGCGAATAGCGGGATTGATCACCGCATAGAGCATGTCGACGATCAGATTGATCAGAATAAACTCCAGTGAAAAGAGCAGCACTTCCGCCTGAATCACCGGATAGTCACGCATCGCCACCGAGTCCACCAGCAGCCGCCCCAGTCCCGGCCAGTTGAACACCACCTCGACCACAATCGAGCCGCCCAGCAGGAAACCAAACTGGAGCCCCATCATCGTCACCACCGGGATCATGGCATTGCGCAGGCCATGTTTGACCACCACCAGCGATTCGCGCACCCCTTTGGCGCGGGCGGTGCGCATATAATCCTCCTGCATCACCTCCACGAACGAGGCGCGGGTAAAGCGCGCCATGACCGCCGCCACCGCCGCCCCCAGGGTGATTGAGGGCAGGATATAGTGCTGCCAGCTCGACGCCCCCACCGTGGGCAGCCAGCCCAGCTCAACCGAGAAGACCTGCATCAGCAGCATCCCCAGCGCAAAAGCGGGAAACGAGATGCCCGACACCGCCAGCGTCATGCCGAGGCGATCGGGCCAGCGGTTGCGCCAGACGGCGGAGACGATACCGATCGCCATACCCAAAATCACCGCCCAGATCATGCTGGTCAGCGTCAGCCATAAGGTCGGCATAAAGCGGGAGGCGATCTCTTCCGCCACCGGGCGTTTCGAGACCATCGACTGACCAAAATCGCCCTGAAGCGCGTTCAGCATAAAGTGCCAGAACTGCTGCGGCAGCGGCAGATCCAGCCCCAGCTCCTGACGCACCAGCGCCACCACCGAGGCATCCGCTTCCGGCCCGGCGATCAGACGTGCCGGATCGCCCGGCAGCAGGTGGACAAACAGGAACACCAGCACCGCCACAATCAGCAGCGTCGGGATCAGCCCCAACAGTCGTTTAATAAAATAGTTAAACATGCAACATCCTGCGGCTAAGGCCAGCCACGCGGGCTGGCCGGTTCCGTTACTTCAGGCTCGCCTCATCAAAATTGAATGAGGTATCGGGCATCACATAAAAACCGCTGAGGTTTTTAGTGTTGGCTGAAACCAGCTGCTCGACTACCAGCGGGATCCACGGGTGATCCTGCCAGATAGTGTCCTGAGCATCTTTGTAGAGACGCGCTTTCTCCGCGCGATCGGTGGTTTTCAGCGCGTCGGCCAGATCTTTATCGACCTTTGGATTGCTGTAAAACGCGGTGTTGAAGATCGCCGGTGGCCAGGCGCTGGTGGCGAACAGCGGCGTCAGCGCCCAGTCCGCTTCACCGGTCGAGGCGGACCAGCCGGTGTAGAACATCCGCACGCCGCTCTCTTTCTGCCCTTTTCCTTCCACTTCCGCGGCGCGCTGGCCCGCGTCCATCGCGGTGACTTTAACCTTCACCCCCACCTGCGCCAGCTGCTGCTGCGTAAACTGCAACACTTTCTGCGCGGTGCTGTGGTTATGTGACGACCAGAGCGTGGTTTCGAAACCATTCGGGTAGCCCGCCTCTTTCAGCAGCGCTTTCGCTTTTGCCGGATCGTAGCTGATGGCCGGATAGGTCTGCGCAAAGTCGATGGCGGGCGGGACGATGCCGGTCGCAGGCGTGGCGTAACCGGCAAAGGCCACTTTCGCCAGCGCCTGGCGATTGATGGCATACTCCAGCGCCTCGCGCACTTTCGGGTTATCGAACGGCTTCTGCGTCACGTTGAGGCTGATATAACGCTGCATAATCGACGGCGTCGTCACCACATCGAGCTTGCTGTTCTTCTCCAGCCGTTTCGCCTGCTCATAAGGCACCGGGAAGGCGAAGTTCGCTTCGCCGGTTTGCAGCATCGCCGCACGGGTGTTGTTGTCCACCACCGGCCGCCAGGTAATGCTGTCCAGCTTCGGATAGCCTGGCTTCCAGTAACCGTCCCACTTCTTCACTTTGACAAAATCGGTCTGGTTCCAGGTCTCAAAGATAAAGGGGCCGGTCCCGACCGGATGGAAGCCGATCTCCTTGCCATATTTTTTCAGCGCGGTGGGTGAGATCATCGCCGCCGCCGGATGGGCCAGGTTGTTGATAAAGGCGGAGAATGGCTCTTTCAGCGTTACTTTCACCGTGGTGGGATCGACCACCTCAGTGGTGGCGATACGTTTAAACAGGTTGTAACGCTTGAGATGGTTATCCGGGTTGCTGGCGCGGTCGAGATTGACCTTCACCGCCTCGGCATTGAAGTCCGTGCCATCCTGGAATTTAACCCCGGGACGCAGTTTGATGGTGTAGGTCAGGCCGTCGGGGCTGGCCTGGTAGCTCTCCGCCAGCACGTTGGTGAGCTTCATCTCTTTATCGAAGCCGAACAGCCCCTGATAGAAGGACTTCGCCACCGCCTGCGACAGCGTATCGTTGGCATCATAGGGATCGAGGGTGGTGAAGTTGGACGCTACCGCAATCACCGCATCCTGTGCTGCCCAGGCGGGCAGTGTGATGGCGCTGCTTAATACACCTGCCGCCAGTAACCCTTTACGCACTGTCATCTGCATTATTTTTCTCCTGTAATCCCTGTCTGGTTGGTCGCCGGGGCGACATCTTCACTACTCAGGTCGTGCTGATAACGTGGCGGGCGACGAAATGGCCCGGAGCCACCTCCATCAGCGGTGCCACTTCAGGTTCATCCCCTAATGCGTGAATCGGGCTGGGGATCTCATCGACCATTAAGGCGCGTTCACGACGCCGGTGAGCCGGGTCAGCGACCGGCACCGCCGCCATCAGTTTGCGGGTGTAGGGGTGCTGAGGCTGTTCAAACACCGCCTGCCGCGGTCCCATCTCGACAATCTGTCCGAGATACATCACCGCGACGCGGTGGCTGATCCGCTCC
Source organism: Pantoea sp. C2G6 (assembly GCF_051336815.1). Lineage (NCBI taxonomy): Bacteria > Pseudomonadati > Pseudomonadota > Gammaproteobacteria > Enterobacterales > Erwiniaceae > Pantoea > Pantoea sp. C2G6. Next base: position 119,758 of record NZ_JBGMNJ010000001.1, on the reverse strand, counting down.
ACCACCGCCATGTCGTGCGAAATAAACAGAAACGCGATGCCAAACTCGCGTTGCAGGTCGAGCATCAGGTTAATAATCTGCGCCTGAATCGACACGTCCAGCGCCGAAACCGACTCATCGGCGATCACCACTTTGGGATTGAGCGCCAGCGCGCGGGCAATGGAGATGCGCTGACGCTGACCACCGGAAAATTCATGCGGATAGCGCTGGGCGTGTTCCGGCAGTAAGCCCACTTTTTCCAGCAGCCAGCCGACGCGCTGCTCCGCCTCGCGCCGTGACATGACCTTGTGCACCAGCAGCGGCTCCATTATGGAGAAGCCGACCGTCAGGCGGGGATCGAGTGAGGCGTAGGGGTCCTGAAAGATAAACTGGATGTCGCGCCGCAGATGCGCCAGCGCGGGACCGGCGAGATGATCAATTCGCTCTCCGTTGAAGGTGATGGTGCCGCCCTGGCTGGCGACCAGTTTCAGCAGTGAGCGTCCGGTGGTCGACTTACCGCAGCCGGACTCCCCCACCAACGCCAGCGTCTCACCGGCGTAGAGATCAAAGCTGACTTTTTCGACCGCGTGTACCCGGCTTGTCACGCGATTCAGCAGGCCACCGCGAATATCAAAGCGGGTCACCAGATCGCGCACCTGTAAAATCGGCGGCTGCTGGCGGCGCACCGTATCCTGCGGCAGCTCCGCCACCGCCCGGCTGCCCGGCAGCGGAAATTTGGCCGGTAGCGGCTCGCCCTGCATCGCGCCCAGTCTCGGCACCGCCGCCAGCAGCGCCTGGGTGTAGGACTGCTGCGGGGCGCTGAACAGCTGCGCCACCGGGGCATTTTCCACCACTTCGCCGCGATACATCACCTGAACCCGGTCGGCCATCTCAGCCACCACGCCCATATCGTGCGTGATAAAAATCACCCCCATCTGCATCTCTTTTTGCAGCACGCGGATCAGTTGCAGGATCTGCGCCTGAATGGTGACGTCCAGCGCGGTGGTTGGCTCATCGGCTATCAGCAGTGCCGGTTTACAGCAGAGCGCCATCGCGATCATCACCCGCTGACGCATGCCGCCTGACAGCTGATGCGGAAAGCGGGTTAAGACATTTTGCGCGTCGGGAATACGCACCAGATCCAGCATCCGGCGCGCTTCGGCCAGCGCCTGAGCGTGGCTCTTACCCTGATGCAGACGAATCGACTCAGCTATCTGTTCGCCCACCGTAAAGACCGGATTCAGCGAGGTCATCGGCTCCTGGAAGATCATCGCCATATCCGCGCCGCGTACCCGGCGCATCTCACCGGATGTGGCGCGCATCACGTCCAGCACCTCGCCATTGCGCCGCCGTAACAGCACCTCACCGGTGGCGCGACCGCCGCCCTGCTCAATCAGCCGCATCAGCGCCAGCGAGGTCACCGATTTCCCGGAACCTGACTCACCGACCAGCGCCAGCGTCTCACCACGAAACAGATCGAGTGACAGGTGACGGACCGCTTCCGTGACGGTGGTTTCGTGCTGAAAACGCACGCTGAGATCGCGCACCGCCAGCACCTGTTCCGGGGCCAGCGGTGGTAACGTTTGCCTGTCGCTCATCTCTGCTCCTTAACTTTCGCGATAGATAGCCACTTCCGCAGCCTCGCCAACCCGCGCCACGCCCCGGTACATCCCTTCGCTGTTGAACGGCAGCGCCACATTGCCGGCGCGATCGACCGCAATCAAACCTCCGCTGCCGCCCAGCTCCAGCACCTGATCATGGATGACATTCACGCTGGCCTGTTGCAGGCTGCGGCCGGCGTAACGCATCTGCGCCGCCACGTCATAGGCGGCCAGGGTACGGATAAACACCTCCCCGGTGCCGGTACAGGAGACCGCGACGCTGTCGTTGCTGGCGTAGCAGCCCGCGCCCGGCAGCGGGGAATCCCCGACCCGTCCGGCCTGCTTGTTGGTCATGCCACCGGTCGAGGTGGCGGCGGCCAGGTTGCCATTGAGATCCAGCGCCACCGCCCCTACCGTGCCAAATTTGCGGTCCGGGTCGAGCGGGTCGTCGTGATGCGCCGCGCCATCATGATCCAGCACCGCCGTGTCGCTGTGCAGCGCCCGCTGCAACTGCTCCCAGCGTTCCGGGGTAGAGAAATAGTCGGTCGCCACCGGCTCCAGGCCCTGCGCCTGCGCAAACTGCTCGGCGCCTTCACCGATCAACAGCACATGGGGACTCTGCTCCAGTACGGCGCGTGCCGCCAGCACCGGGTTGCGCACCCGCGTCACGCCCGCTACGGCTCCCGCCTCCAGCGTGCGGCCATCCATCACGCAGGCGTCAAGCTCATGGGTGCCCTGATGGGTGAACACCGCGCCTTTACCGGCGTTAAACAGCGGGCACTCCTCCAGCAATCGCACCGCTTCCGTGACGGCATCCAGCGCACTGCCGCCCTGCGCCAGGATCTGCTCGCCCTGGGTCACAATCTCACGCAGCGCCTGAAGGTACGCCTGCTCTTTTTCGGCGCTCATCGCTGAACGTGTAATGGCGCCTGCGCCTCCATGAATGGCGATTACCGCTTTGACCATAACGCACTACCCCGTGGTTGCTTCAGCAGGAAAAACACTGATTTAGAATGGTTTTCAGCCATTTTTACTGATTTTTGACTATAGAAAGCCTGCTAAGTGTTGTAAAGCGGAAACTGTTCCTGTGGTTATAACATTTTCTTACTGCCCTGCTCCGCGTCGCTCCGGGCGGCGGCCCCGCCGCGCTGAAGCCGATGTGACTCAGCGGCCAATTGCCACCATAATAGGCAGCATCTGAAATCACCAGGCTGAAATAAGTATGGAAAGTTTTACCGCAGGTTTGATCTCCCTGGAGGAGGCGCAACAAAAAATGCTGGCACAGCTGAAGCCTGTCACCGACTCCCTCAGCGTGCCGCTGGCCGAGGCCGTCGGGCGTATCACCGCCAAAGCTGTCACCTCACCGATTGCCGTGCCGCCGTTTGATAACTCAGCCATGGATGGCTATGCCGTCCGGCTGGCAGACGTGAACAGCGGCCAGCCGTTGCCGGTAGCGGGTAAAGCCTTTGCGGGCGCGCCCTTCAGCGGTGAGTGGCCGCCGGGCAGCGTGATCCGCATTATGACCGGTGCGCCGGTGCCTGCTGGCTGTGAGGCAGTGGTGATGCAGGAGCAGACCGAAACCCAGGGCGAGGCGATTGTCATCACCGCGCCGGTGCGTCCCGGACAGAACATTCGCCTGACCGGCGATGACATTCAGCCAGGCCATGTGGTGCTGGAAGCCGGGACCCGGCTGGGCGCGGCCGAGCTGCCGCTGCTCGCTTCGCTGGGCATCGCGCAGGTCAGCGTGCTGCGCAAGCTGCGGGTCGCCATCTTCTCCACCGGCGATGAGCTACAGCCGGTCGGTGAACCGCTGGCCGCCGGACAGATCTATGACACTAACCGCTTTGCGGTGTCGCTGATGCTGCATAAGCTCGGCTGCGAAGTGATTGACCTCGGCATCATTAAAGATGATCCGGCCGCCCTGCGTACCGCGTTTGAAGAGGCGGATCGCCAGGCGGATGTGGTGATCAGCACCGGTGGCGTGTCGGTGGGTGAAGCGGACTTCACCAAAAGCATGCTGGAACAGCTCGGTGCCATCAGCTTCTGGAAGCTGGCGATCAAGCCCGGCAAGCCATTCGCCTTTGGCCGCCTGAGCAGCAGCTGGTTCTGCGGTTTGCCGGGCAATCCGGTCTCCGCGGCCGTCACCTTTTATCAGCTGGTCCAGCCGCTGCTGGCAACCCTCACCGGCCAGCAGAAACCGGCGCTGCCGCCGCGTCAGAAAGTACGCTGCGCTTCACGCCTCAAAAAGTCCGCTGGCCGGCTCGATTTCCAGCGCGGCATCCTGCGGCAGAACGCCCAGGGTGAGCTGGAAGTGGAGAGCACCGGGATGCAGGGCTCGCACGTCTTCAGCTCTTTTGCCCAGGCTAACTGCTTTATTGTGCTGGAACGGGAGCGCGGCGACGTTGAACCCGGCGAGTGGGTTGAGGTGGAACCGTTCAACGCCCTGCTGGAGGCGTAAATGCTGCCTGAATTAAGTGATGAAGAGATGCTGCGCTACAACCGGCAGATTGTGCTGCGCGGTTTCGATTTTGAGGGGCAGGAGCAACTGAAAGCGAGTCATGCGCTGGTGGTCGGACTCGGCGGGCTGGGCTGCGCCGCGGCGCCTTATCTGGCGTCGGCGGGTGTCGGTCATCTCACCCTGCTCGACTTCGATACCGTGTCGCACTCTAACCTGCAACGGCAGATCCTGCACCACGACGCTGACATTGGCCGTGCCAAAGTGGAGTCGGCCGCGCAGAGTCTGGCCGCCATCAATCCCCACTGCCAGCTGCACCCGGTCAATGGTCAGCTGGATGATGCGGCGCTGCTGGCGCTGATCGCCCGGCAGCAGGTGGTACTCGACTGTACCGACAATGTCGCGGTGCGTGAGCAGCTCAACCGGCTCTGCCGTCAGCAGCGGGTGCCGCTGGTTTCCGGGGCCGCGATCCGTATGGAGGGCCAGATCAGCGTCTTCAACTGGCAGCCCGGCACGCCCTGCTATCGCTGCATCAGCCGCCTGTTTGGCGAGCAGACCCTGAGCTGTGTGGAAGCGGGAGTCATGGCCCCGCTGGTTGGGGTGATAGGCGCGATGCAGGCGATGGAAGCGATTAAGGTGCTGACGGCGTTTGGCTCGCCCGCCACCAGCCGGTTACTGATGTACGATGCGCTAAGCGCGGAGTTTCGCAGCATGAAAGTGGCGCAGGACGCGCACTGTGAAGTGTGTGGCGGTGGGGCTTAACATTGGCAGGAATGCCTCTGCTCCCTGAAGCCCGCACCGTGTTGAAATTTTACCCGCTTAGAGAACAGGGTCAGATCGGAAAGTCGCTTAAACCGTCCATGGGCGCTCGATCCACTTGCAGAGAGCTCAAAACTCAATGCGACGGGAGCATACGCCTGTAGCAAAGCATCGCGGGCCAGGGATGGCGCTTTTGCGTCTTTGCGGAAGGCGTATGCTCCCTGAGCCAGTGCTGAACTTCCCTGACCCCGGTTACAACTCTAAACTACTGGCTCATAAGCAATGGAAGTCTTAGCCTCTCGGGACAAAAAAAACGGGGTGGCCTGCGCCACCCCGTTTTCATCAGACGATGCCCTGACTGCGCAGGTAATCTTCGTAGTTGCCGGTAAAGTCCACCACGCGATCCGCTTTCAGTTCAATCACGCGGGTTGCCAGCGAGCTGACAAATTCGCGGTCGTGCGAAACGAAAACCAGCGTGCCTTCATACATCTCCAGCGCCATATTGAGCGACTCAATCGACTCCATATCAAGGTGGTTGGTTGGCTCATCCATAATCAGAATGTTCGGTTTCTGCATCATCAGCTTACCAAACAACATCCGACCCTTCTCACCACCGGACAGCACCTTCGCCGGCTTCTTAATATCATCCTGCGAAAACAGCAGACGTCCCAGAATACCGCGCACGGTCTGCTCATCATCGCCCGCCTGTTTCCACTGACTCATCCAGTCAAACACCGTCAGGTCATTCGCGAAATCTTCAGCGTGATCCTGCGCGTAATAACCGATGCGCGCATTCTCCGACCATTTAACCGTGCCGCTTTCTGGCGCCAGCTCACCGACCAGCGTTTTCAGCAGGGTCGATTTACCAATACCGTTGGCCCCGATCACCGCCAGTTTTTCACCCACTTCCAGCAGCAGATTTAAATTCTTAAACAGCGGACCGTTATCAAAACCTTTGGTTAACCCTTCAACTTCCAGGGCATTACGGAACAGCTTCTTCTCCTGCTCAAAACGGATAAACGGATTCTGACGACTGGAGGCTTTCACTTCATCCAGCTTAATTTTATCCATCTGTTTAGCACGCGAAGTTGCCTGACGTGATTTCGAGGCGTTGGCGCTAAAACGACTGACGAACGATTGCAAATCAGCAATCTGCGCTTTTTTCTTGGCGTTATCCGATAACAGACGTTCACGCGCCTGGGTCGCCGCGGTCATATATTCATCATAATTACCGGAATAAACCCGCAGCTCGCCATAATCCAGATCGGCCATATGGGTGCAGACCATATTAAGAAAATGACGGTCATGCGAAATGATAATCATGGTGCTGTCACGCTCGTTCAGCACCTGTTCCAGCCAGCGAATGGTATCGATGTCCAGGTTGTTGGTCGGTTCATCCAGTAACAGAATATCGGGATTAGAAAACAGCGCCTGCGCCAGCAAAACGCGCAATTTAAAGCCGGGCGCAATTTCGCTCATCGGACCATAATGTTGCTCAACCGGAATGCCGACACCGAGTAATAACTCACCCGCGCGTGACTCAGCGCTGTAGCCATCCATCTCACCGTAGAGCGCCTCAAGATCACCGACTTTGTACCCTTCTTCTTCGCTCATCTCCGGCAAAGAATAAATACGATCGCGCTCCTGCTTAACTTCCCATAATTCATGGTGACCCATAATCACGGTGTCCAGCACGCTATATTGTTCAAAGGCGAACTGATCCTGGCGCAACTTACCAATACGCTCATTGGGATCGTAAGAGACGTTGCCGCCTGACGGCACCAGATCGCCACCCAGAATCTTCATGAAGGTGGATTTTCCGCTGCCGTTCGCACCGATTAAACCGTAACGATTACCGCCGCCAAATTTCACGGAGATATTTTCGAACAGTGGCTTGCTGCCAAACTGCATGGTGATATTGCTGCTAACTAACACGGCATTGACCTTTGTGAAGAGAGTGGATGAAAAAACGGCGGCTATTATGCCAGATGTGACGCAGCGCACGCCAGCGCCACTCCCGCATAAGTGGCGGGGTGCTTGATAACCCGACAGAAATAAAAAAGCCGGCAGGCCCTGACGGCCCCCGGCTCCCACTTACAAGGAATGTGTTGATCAATCGATCAGGAAGCTGTCCAGGCTTTTACCGGCGTCCAGCGCTTTTTTAATCGCTGCCGGGGTACGGCCCTGGCCGGTCCATGATTTCTGCTCACCGTTTTCGTCGGTGTAAGAATATTTAGCCGGACGCGGCGCACGCTTGGTGCGTTTTTTTCCGCTTTCCAGCGCACCTAATAATTCATTAGGATCGATACCGTCGGCCAGCAGCATTTCGCGATATTTAGAGAGCTTTTCTTCTTTTTCACGATTCTGTGTCTCTTCCGCTTCTGCTTCTTCACGGCGTTCAGTAACAACAACTGTTAATTTTTCCAGGATCTCTTCAAGATCGCTCAGTGGCAGTTCACGAGCCTGGGCACGTAATGTGCGAATATTGTTCAGTACCTTAAATGCGTCACTCATCACAATGTCCTTGATTAAGGGGGGTTAATAAAAACTGTAGCGGCAAGATTACCTAATTCAAATAAAAAAATAAATTATTTTTACTCTACAGACAATTCTTAAGTTTTAATTCACTAATAAATTCAGTTTTAAAACCGGGTCTCGCTGACGGTTTATTAACGCCAAATTAACAACAAAACGCACTTTCTCTCCACCGCTGAAAACGATTTCAGACCGCTAATAGCGACGGCCGGGGGGGAAAAGCCGCCCAACAAAGTTGACTCTGAGATACCTTATTCAGCTGCACAACGCCGCCCACGGCTGATTAAAAATCTTTTCAGATAGCGATCTCAGTCACAATAGCTTACAGATTAAGCGTAAAAATTTATCCTGCCCGCCGCGAAATAGCACAGGTGCATTAACAGCTCGCTGATTCATTTATTAAGTTACAGGATCGCATATAAACTTTTTTACATCTGTCCGGCGGCTAACGAGTCAGATAATTCGCAGGTCGTTTAATCCTTCAATAACCCTGCTGCGCTGCGCAGCAGAACGCAGAGCGCAAACCCACTTCTCCCGCGAGCGGACCGGAAAAAGAGTCAATAAAAATAACGCGATAAAGATGACGGCGCTCAAATCCCTTAACGCTAACCTAAAGTCATCGTTGCGAAAAAATAACCGCGCGCGTCAGGCTGATGGGGAAAAGCAGAGAGAAAGGAGATGGCGGTCATCCTGTAAAAACAGTGACCGCCATGAGGATTAATTAACCTGCGTGGCCGGACCAAATACCGGATATTGCGGCATCTCAACGTTCTGATAGGTTTCCCAGCCGCCGCCCAGCGCTTTATAGAGCGCCACTAAATCGAGCGCACTCTGCATCCGCGCCTGGGTCGCCTGCTCCTGTGCCTGCGCCAGCTGACGCTGCGCATCCAGCACCTCCAGGAAGGTTGAAAGTCCCTGGCGGTAACTGTCGCTGGCGAGATCGAAAGCACGCTGGAGCGCGCCGGTGGTCTCATCCAGCGCGGTGACACGCTGCTGATCGGCACGGTAGCTGACCAGCGCGTTCTCCACATCCTGCAACGCGGTCAGCACCGTCTGCCGGTAGTCGAGCGCGGCGCTGGCCTGCTGCGCCCGCGCCAGTTTCACGCTCGACACCAGCTGCCCGCCCTGAAAAATCGGAATCGAAAGCGACGGCCCGAAGCTATAGAAGTGACTGCTCCAGTTATCGAGATAACTGACATCGGTGTTGCGCACCCCCAGCTGGCCGGTCAGCGACAGGCTGGGGAAGAGCTGGGCGACAGAGACCCCGATCTCCGCGGTTTGCGCATGCAGCGTCGCTTCCGCCTGACGAATATCGGGGCGACGACGCGCCAGGGTTGAAGGGATGCCGACCGGCACAAACTGCGGCAGCGATGGCAGCGCTTTCGGCGCACTCAGTTCACCATCCAGCGCGCCCGGCGTTTTACCGAGCAGTACCGCCAGGCCATTCATCGCCTGACGCGCCTGCGACTGATACTGCGGCAGCTGCGCCCGCAGGCTGCTGAGCTGGGCGCGGGCATTTTCCACATCGGTCTGCGGTGCCAGCCCGTTACGCTGCTGGCTTTGAGTCAGCTCGGCGGTCTGCTGCGCCACGTCGATCTGCTGTTGCAGAGTCTGAATGGTGCTCTGCGCCCCGCGCAGTTGCAGCCAGGCGCGCGCCACTTCAGCCTCCAGAGAGACCAGCGCATCGTTGCGCTGCTCAATGGCCGCCTGCTGCTGGGCATTGGCCGCCTCAATCTGACGGCGCACTCTACCCCACAGGTCGAGTTCCCAGCTGGCGTCGAAGCTGCCCTGATAGAGATTAACCGGCTGAGTCAGTCCATTAAGCTGACTGGCTACGTTACTGTCGAGCTGGTCGGTCGCGCCGTTGGCTTTGAGCAATCCTTCCAGACCAAGCTGCTGGCGCGTCACCTTAGCCGAGCCGTTCAGGCTGGGGAACAGACCGCCCTGCGCCTGCGCCAGTTGCTCACGCGCACCGGCGATACGCAGCACCGTCTGTTGCAGCGTCAGGTTGCCCGCAATCGCCCGCTCAATCAGGCTGTCGAGCTGTGGGTCGTTAAAACTGCGCCACCAGCGCGAATTGATGGCGGCGCTCTGCGGCTTTGACGCCTCCTGCGAATCCAGCGTGTGATAGCCGCCTGGCACCGCAGGCTGCGGGGCCTGATAGTCCGGTCCGACCGCACAGCCCGCCAGCCCGATGGCCAGCAGCAGAGTCAGGGGTTTCAGGCGATGAGAAGAGAAAACCTTCATGTTAGTGTGCTCCTGCACTGCCTTCGCTCTTAATCGGCGACAGCAGCCAACAAAATGGAATCAAAATCAGGGCGACAATACTCAGGCCTGAAAAGACATCGATGTAAGCGAGAATGCGCGACTGCGCAATCATCTCCTGATAGAGCTGACCGGTCGCCAGCGTCACCGGATCGCCCACCGCCGAGGTGAAGTCACGTATCGCCTGCGCCCAGTGCTGAAGCGTGAGGGTAAACTGCTCGTTCAGCGGCGTCATATTGTGCACCATGTGCGCCGACCGGACCTGCTCGCGTTCAGTGATGGCCGCGGTCGAGAGCGAAATGCCAATCGAACCGGCGACGTTGCGGAACATCGTAAACAGCGCTGAGGCGTCAGCATTGAGCCGCTGCGGAATCGTGATAAAGGCGATGGTGGTCAGCGGCACAAACAGGAAACCGAGCCCGATTGACTGCGCGCTGCGCATCATCACCAGGGTGGTAAAATCGACATTCGGCGTGAGCGTCGAGGAGTAGAGGAAAGCCAGAGAGAGGCAGCTGAATCCAAAGGCGATAATGTAGCGCGTCTGCACAATCGGCATCAGTTTCAGCACCAGCGGAATGGTCAGCACAATCAGCACCGCACCGGGAGAGAGCACCAGACCAGACCAGGTGGCAGTGTAGCCCAGATCCTGCTGCGCCAGCTGCGGTAACACCACGGAGCTGCCATAGAGAATCATCGCCATGCCGGCCATCAGCAGCCCGGCGACCCAGAAGTTGCGGTCTTTCATCACCAGAATATCGACCACCGGCTTACGGGCATACATCAGCCAGTAGATGGCCCCCACAATGCCGACCAGCGCCAGAATCGCGAACAGCACAATAAAGTGCGAAGCGAACCAGTCCTCATCCTCACCGCGATCCAGCATCACCTGCAAGCAGCCGAGGCCGAGGGTAATCAAGCTGATGCCGATATAGTCGATCTTCAGCTTCCCTTTCGCCCACTTACGCTCCCACGGCGGATCTTCCAGCAGCTGATAGATCGCCAGCACCGTCAGCACGCCGACCGGGATATTGATAAAGAAGACCCAGCGCCAGCTGTAGTTATCCGTGATCCAGCCGCCCAGCGTCGGGCCAATGACCGGCGCGACGATAATCGCGATCGAGGAGAGGCCAAACGCCTTGCCGCGATCTTCCGCCTTAAAGTAGTCGAGCAGTACCGACTGCTGAACCGGCTGCAATCCACCGCCAAAAAAGCCCTGCAACACCCGGAACAGAATGATCTGCCACAGTTCAGTGGCAATTCCGCACAGGAAAGAGCAGATGGTGAACATCACGATGCAGATCAGGAAAAACTGTTTGCGGCCAAACAGCCGGCTGAAAAACGCAGAGATGGGCAGCACGATGCCGTTCGCCACCAGATAGGAAGTGAGCACCCAGGTGGACTCATCGTAGCTGGAGGAGAGCGAACCGGCGATATGCGGCAGCGCCACGTTAACAATGGTGGTGTCGAGGATCTCCATAAACACCGCCAGCGTGACGGTGATCGCCACTAACCACGGATTGCTGGCCGGTTTCCAGCTCTGCGCCGTACTCATTGTTCCACCGTGACCTTGGGTTCAACCGACAGCCCCAGCGGCAGCGGATGATTGGGGTCCAGTCCCTTGTCGATGACAATTTTCACCGGCACGCGCTGCACGATTTTGACGTAGTTACCGGTGGCATTTTCCGACGGGAAAGTCGAGAAGCGCGAACCGGAACCCATCTGAATACTGTCAACGTGCCCTTCCAGCTTCATATCGGGCCAGGCATCCACGCTGATTTCCACTCTGTCGCCCGGATTCATGCGTTCCAGCTGCGACTCTTTGAAGTTGGCGGTGATCCAGATGTCCGGCGAGACCAGGGAGAAAAGCGCCGAGCCCGCCTGCACCAGCGTACCCAGCTGCACATTACGCTTGGTGATAAACCCATCATAAGGCGCGCGGACCTGGGTATAAGAGAGATTAAGATCGGCGGTGCTCAGCTGCGCTTTCGCCTGTTCCACCTGTTGCTGACGCGCTTCAACATTGGTTTCCTGCTGGCGGATCTGCAACGCGACCTGGGAAGCGACTTCAACCTGCGCTTTAGCGCTCTGAAGTTGCGCCTGCGCTGAACGTAACTGGGCCGAGGCGCTGTCGATATTGCGCTGGCTGGTGGCGCGCGGGTCGACGCCACGCTGACGGCGATAGTCTGACTGGGCGTTCAGCAGGTTCGCTTCCGCCTTCGCCTGATCCGCCAGGGCCTGATCGCGCTGAGCGGGATATTGCACCCGGGAAAGCGCCAGCTGCGCCTGCGCCTGATGCAGTTGCGCAACCGCTAAGCCGAGCTGGGCCTTAGCCTGTTCGCGCTGGGCCTGATTGTCGCTGGGATCAATCTCCACCAGCAGATCGCCTTTCTTCACCCGCTGATTATCTTTGACCAGCAGTTTCACCACGTAACCGGACGCTTTCGGCGCGATAGTCACCGCGTCACCTTCGGTAAAGGCGTCATCGGTGGTTTCCTGATTACGGGTTGAAAACCAGAACCAGAATCCGACAATCAGCATGATCACCACCACCACCGCCAGGATAATCAGCGGCTTTTTACCGGGGCGTTTGCGTTCAGGCTGCTGGTCGTTATCCTGGCTATCGTCCGACTGCTGCGGGTTATCTGGCGCATCTTCTGCGTCATGCTGGTGTGGATCGCGTTGGTTATTCTCGCTCATAGTTCCCATCACTGGCTAAGGCCCTAATTCCCGGGCATAAAAGGTCCAGTTAACATTAGATCGGAAATTGACAAATTCCAGCGTAACTTTACGAAAGCTGAGAAATGGCGCACGTCCTGCCACCTGTGCGGGTGGCAGGCGAAATCAGCGCTAGCTGAGCCACCGCAGCAGCAGCCAGCCGCTGGCCATTGACCAGGCGAGCAGCGGAAGAGAGAAGAGATGGAAACGCCACCAGACGGCGCGATCTTTCGCCATACGCAGGGCGATCAGGTTGGCGAGTGAACCGGGCAGCAGACCAAATCCGCCGATATTAACCGCCCAGGCAATGACCTCAGAAGGCGGCACTTTTTGCAGCAGCAGAATCGTCGCGGGCACGTTACTGATGATCTGCGACAGACCAATCGCCAGCAGATAGAGCTGTCCCTGGCCGAAGTGGGTGATGGCATCGAAGTGCGCCTGCATCACCGGCAGGCGCGTCAGCAGCCAGACATCGATAAACATGGCGATAAACACCGCCAGCAGACTCCAGTCGATGCGCAGCAGCACCGGACGCGCCATCACCAGGAAGGTGGCGAAAATCAGCAGCAGCACCCAGCCGGTGATCTCCAGCTCCAGTCCGGCGATAAACAGCAGATAGAGGATCACGCTGACCACAAACAGCGGCTTCTGCCACTGCGGCTGCTCAGGATTGTCGTGCTTATCGATTGACCGCTTCGAAAAGCTGAACCAGGTCAGCGCCATCAGGCTGAGCAGCAGCCAGCCGGCCAGCGGCAGCATCTGCCCGATAAAGGCGACAACGCTCAGCTTGCCGTGGCTCCAGAGTAAAATATTTTGCGGGTTGCCGACCGGGGTCAGCAGCGATCCGGCATTGACCGCCAGCGCCTCGAAGATGATCAGGCGGGAGATCGGCAGATGGGAAAATTTCCGCAGCGTCAGCGTCAGCGGCACCAGGATAAACAGCGCCACGTCGTTAGTCAGAAAGGTTGAAAGCAGCGCGGCAGCCAGCACCATAAACAGCGCCAGGGCACGTTCATGACGGAAACGGGCAATCAGTCGGCCACCCAGCACATCAAAATAGCCACTGGTTTCCAGCCCCTTGGTCAGGATCAGCAAACCGGTCAGCGTAATAATGGTGTGCCAGTCTACTGCGCCAGGCAGATCGGGCCAGCGGAAATCCGCCAGAAACACCAGAACAACCCCAATAACGATTAATAAATGCAAAATCGAGTCATGCAAAAAAGATCGAAGCAGTTGCGGCATAATGGCGGTGCGCCTTAGTGGTTAGCGGGTTTCACAAAATTTCTTAAACACGGCCAGAGTTTCATCACTGACGTGATGCTCAATACCTTCAGAATCGCGCCGGGCGGTTTCCGGGCTGATGCCCAACGCCAGCAGGAAAGTTTCAACAATGTGATGCCGGGCGCGGCTCTCCTCAGCCAGCTTCTCCCCTTCTCCGGTGAGAAACACCCCGCGGTAAGGCACCTGCTCCACCAGCCCGGCGCTGCCGAGTCGTTTCAGCATCTTTGCCACCGTCGGTTGCGAAACGCCCAGCCGGGCCGCCATATCCACCTGGCGCGCTTCACCAAATTCACCAATTAAATCAGAGATTAACTCAACGTAGTCATCAATTAATTCCCGACGATGTGCTTCGCGCACCTGCCGAAAACCCTCGACATGCTCTTCTATATCTTTCAGTGGTCCTTGCGGGGCAGAAACCACGCTTTTAGCACGACGACTCATTCAGCTTCCTCATTATTATTTCCCGCACGCTCACTGCCATACGGATTTAGCTGCGCTTATTGTAAACCAGCCGCAAAGAAGCTCAAATTTTTCCTCGTTAGCCTTGGCTAAAGGATATAGCCAGTGCTATATTTGTTGATAATGTAAGCAGCACACAGCGGATTGTGATCGATCCCCCCGATCGGGGTGAGTGAGATGAGAAGGGATCAGAGGCTGCCTGCTACCGCGTCGTCAATGATTGGGAGGTGATTCTATGAGCACCCTGAAATGTTGCGTAGATTGCAACAAATGCTTCCAGGCTGAAAAGCAGACAACCACGGAGTTAAAATCATGGCTGTGCCTGCTGACACGTTCCCCTTTCACGCTGCGTCTGATGTTGATCGAAAAACTACTGGGCCATAAGCCTGAAGATCGTCGCTGCCAGAATCTGATCTGGCGCGGCTAATCCCGCTTTCTGCGCCTTTCAGCGATCCGCTGAGAGGCTCACTCTTCTGAATCTGCGCGTTTCTCTTTCCTGTTGCCCATCACTGAATTTCAGGCGTTAAAAAACCTGTAACGGGTCGAATCGACGCAGCGCGGAAAGCGGTAGAACGAGGGAGAGAGTCAGACGGGTTAGCTGAACGCAATAAAAAACGGCCCATAAAGGGCCGTTTTTTGGCAGGTCAGCTAAGCTAAGTAAACTTAGAAGCTGTAACCTACGCCAGCAATCCAGGTGCCAACGTCAACGTTACGGATACGGCTCTGCTCGTAGCCCACGTCCAGTGCAACGTTTTCGATTGGGTTGAACTGCATACCTGCGCCGTAAGAGAAGCCTACGTCACTGGAATCAGATTTTGCACGATCTGCGGTTTCGTTCTGCTGGAATTTACCGTAGCCGATACCGACAACACCGTAGATGCTCGCCCAGTCATTCAGACGGTAAGCAGGACCACCGGTGAAACCGTAGTACTGGCCTTTGTTGTAGACGCCAGCTTCGGTACGATCTTTTTCAGTGTAGGTGAATGAACCGATCCAACCCAGTGGGTTAGAACCGTCTTCGTAGCGGTATTTCAGGTTGAAGCCGTTAGCTTTGTTCGCTACGCCCTGATAATCGCTCTGAGCATAGCCACCAGTTACGGTGCTCTGTGCCATTGCTGAACCTGCAGATACTGCCAGTACACAGGCTAATGCTGAAAGACATGCAATTTTTTTCATAACCACCTCAAATGTGAAAATACTTCTCTCCTGACAACGCTGAAAATATAACAAAAAATAGCGAGAAACTCTGCCCGGATTTTGTTGTCTAACAGAATGTTTGGTGTAACAGGAAGTTAATGCAACATCCTATGTCATTCATTTTACTTATAAAATCCGTCATATTCCTGCAACAATCCTTTCGTGCACATTTCGTGCTTTAAGTTAAATCCTAAAAAATCCTGACATTTCTTTACCTGAATGGGACTGATTCTGCGCAAAATTCGCTCAGTTAACGCAAATTAAAAACGCAGATCTGCACTTTTTCACGCCCCATATCCTTTACACTGGCTCACTCTTCAGGTGAACGATCAGGAATGGTAAACAGGATGTCAGCCCCTTCAGCTTCAAAAAACCTTACTCCGATAGTGATGCCGATTGCGGTTCTGTTGATTGCGATGCTTTCGCTCCAGGGCGGCGCTTCTCTGGCGAAAACGCTGTTCCCTGCGGTGGGAGCGACCGGCATTACCGCATTGCGCCTCGGCTTTGCCACGCTGATGCTGTGTGCGATTTTCAAACCCTGGCGTCTGCGCTTCAGCCGGGAGCAGCGTCTGCCGCTGCTGATGTATGGCCTGGCGCTGGGAGCGATGAACTTCATGTTCTATCTGGCGATTCGCACCGTCCCGCTGGGCGTCGCGGTGGGACTGGAGTTTACCGGCCCGCTGGCACTGGCGCTGGCGGGATCGCGACGGCTGCTCGATTTCGTCTGGATCCTGCTGGCGGTCATGGGCCTGTGGTTTCTGCTGCCGTTTGGCAATGAGATGGCCGCTATCGATCCGCTGGGCGCGGCGCTGGCGGTAGGGGCGGGAGCCTGCTGGGCTATCTACATTCTGGCGGGTCAGCGGGCTGGCGCGGAACATGGCCCCGCGACGGTGGCGATGGGCTCGCTTATCGCATCCGTCATTTTCGTCCCGCTCGGCCTGACCTTTGCAGAAAGCGGCATCTGGCACTGGGCGGTGATACCGGTGGCGCTGCTGGTCGCCCTGCTCTCAAGCGCCATCCCCTATTCGCTGGAGATGATCGCCCTGACCCGCTTACCGGCGCGCATTTTTGGCACCCTGATGAGTATGGAGCCGGCGGTGGCCGCCTTTTCCGGCATGCTGTTTCTCGGCGAGACCTTGACGCTGTTGCAGTGGCTGGCGCTGCTGGCAATCATCACCGCCTCCGCCGGTTCAACCCTCACCATGCGGCCAAAAAGCAATCAGCTGAGCAGCGTGGAAATAGCGGATAGCGAGCTGAAATAAGCGTAAACGGCCCGCCAGCACGGCGGGTAAATAACAATCATGCGCAATATGAGAATTATTCTTAACCGAAGCCGCATCTCGCCGGGCCTATTTAGCAGCAGTGACTGAGCTTTTATTTAACCTGCTGTTTAAGCTATTGATTTTAATGCGTATTATTACAGAAATATATTTTAACACGATGTTAACCCTGCCGGATGAAAGCTACACCCTCGCGAGCTGCACGCTATTTCAGCCATCGGCAAAGCCATCACTGCAAAGTTGAAAAGCGCTGCTATACTTATTCGGTACTTGATTAGGACAACCATCAAAGAGAGGACTGAAACGATGAGTACCGCTAAATTGGTTAAAACGAAATCTTCCGACCTGATTTACACCCGCAACGACGTGGCAGATGACGAAAAGAAAGCCACCATTGCGGTGCTGAACCGTCTGGTCGTTGAATTTATTGATCTCTCATTGATCACCAAGCAGGCGCACTGGAACATGCGCGGCGCTAACTTTATTGGCGTCCATGAGATGCTGGATGGCTTCCGCACCGCCATTACCGACCATCAGGATACCATCGCCGAGCGTGTGGTCCAGCTGGGTGGCGTGGCGCTGGGCACCGCGCAGGTGGTGAACGACAAGACGCCACTGAAGAGCTATCCACTGAACATTCACAGCGTGCAGGATCATCTGAAAGCGCTGGCGGACCGCTACAGCGTGGTGGCAAATGACACCCGTAAAGCGATTACCGAAGTTAAAGACGAAGATACCGCTGACATCTTTACCGCGGCGTCGCGTGACCTCGATAAGTTCCTGTGGTTTATCGAAGCCAACATTGAATAACAGTCAGTGCAGCTTATCAGGCGGGGAAACCCGCCTTTTTTACGTCTGTGTTATCTCTTTTTTATGACTCTGTTAACAGTTCTTCCTTCCTTCGCTTCACAGCCTTAACTTCCAGGGCAAACTACCACTGCACCAAAATAGCCATCTGCACCACCATAGAGCACCAAAAAGGTGCAATAGCAGAATTAACTGCAAAATCGTGTCAGCTGTGTTATTTAAACCGCTGATTTGGCAGATTTTGCAAAGTTGGCATAATTCTTTCATATGACAAGCCGCAAACACAGGCCCCTGCCGCCTGGTCGTAAAAAGGAAAAAATGATGAAGTCACTGTTAAAAGTTTCTGTGGCCGCGCTGGCGCTGGCCTTCTCCCTCTCTTCCACCGCAGCAGAAAAGAAGCTGGTCGTCGCGACCGATACCGCCTTTGTTCCGTTTGAATTCAAACAGGGCGATAAGTATGTCGGCTTCGATGTGGATCTGTGGGATGCCATCGCCAAAGAGCTGAAGCTCGATTACACCCTGAAGCCAATGGACTTCAGTGGCATTATCCCGGCCCTGCAAACCCGCAACGTCGATCTGGCGCTGGCCGGTATCACCATTACTGAAGAGCGTAAAAAGGCGATCGAGTTCTCCGATGGCTATTACAAAAGCGGTTTACAGGTGATGGTGCGTAACAACGAAAACAACATCAAAGGCATTAGCGATCTGGACGGTAAAGTGGTGGCGGTGAAAAGCGGCACCGGTTCGGTGGAATATGCCAAAGCCCACATTAAATCCAAAGATCTGCGTCAGTTCCCGAACATCGACAGCGCCTATATGGAGCTGGGCACCAACCGTGCTGACGCGGTGCTGCACGACACGCCAAATATCCTTTACTTCATCCACACCGCCGGTAAAGGTCGCTTTAAAGCGGTAGGCGATTCAATCGAAGCGCAACAGTATGGTATCGCCTTCCCGAAAGGCAGCGACGATTTACGTGAGAAGGTGAACGGCGCGCTGAAAACGCTGAAAGAGAACGGCACCTACAACACGCTCTATAAAAAATGGTTTGGCACCGAACCTAAATAATAATCTGCCCGACCCCCACTTTTCAGCAGGGAAACTTTTTCCCTGCTTTTTTCCATCGCAACTATCTGGAGTGACACCATGGAGTTTGACTGGAGCGTCATCTGGCCCGCCATGCCAGCGCTGCTTGAAGGCGCCAAACTGACGTTAATCATCTCAATTATCGGCCTGATTGGCGGCCTGTTTATCGGTCTGATCGCCGGTTTTGCCCGTGCTTATGGTGGCTGGATCACCAATAATATCGCGCTGGTGTTTATCGAAATCATCCGTGGCACCCCTATCGTGGTGCAGGTGATGTTTATCTATTTTGCGCTGCCGATGGCGTTCCCCGATCTGCGTATTGACCCGTTCAGCGCCGCGGTGGTGACCATCATGATTAACTCCGGCGCGTATATTGCCGAGATCACTCGTGGTGCCGTGCTGTCGATCAACAAGGGATTCCGCGAAGCCGGACTGGCGCTTGGCCTGTCGGGTCGCGAGACGCTGCGCTACGTGATTATGCCGCTGGCGCTGCGCCGTATGCTGCCGCCGCTGGGCAACCAGTGGATTGTCAGCATCAAAGACACCTCGCTGTTTATCGTTATCGGTGTGGCTGAACTGACACGTCAGGGTCAGGAGATTATCGCCGGTAACTTCCGCGCTCTGGAGATCTGGAGCGCCGTCGCGATCATCTATCTGGTGATTACGCTGGTGCTGAGCTTTGTGCTGCGCCGCATTGAGAAAAGGGTGAAAATCCTGTGATTGAATTTAAGAACGTCTCCAAGCATTTTGGCCAGACCCAGGTGCTGCACGATATTGACCTGAAGATTAACCAGGGCGAAGTGGTAGTGATTATCGGCCCATCCGGTTCCGGTAAATCGACCCTGCTGCGCTGCATTAACAAGCTGGAAGAGATCACCAGCGGCGAGCTGATTGTCGATGGGCTGCGCGTGAACGATCCGAAAGTTGACGATCGCCTGATCCGTCAGGAAGCGGGGATGGTGTTTCAGCAGTTTCATCTGTTCCCGCAAATGAGTGCGCTGGATAACGTCGCCTTTGGTCCGATTCGGGTGCGCGGTGCCAGCAAAGAAGCAGCACGCCAGCTGGCGCGTGAGCTGCTGGGCAAAGTGGGCCTCGCCGAGCGGGCGCACCACTTCCCGTCTGAGCTGTCGGGCGGCCAGCAGCAGCGCGTGGCGATTGCCCGTGCGCTGGCGGTTAAGCCAAAAATGATGCTGTTCGATGAGCCGACCTCGGCGCTCGACCCGGAATTGCGTCACGAAGTGCTGAAAGTGATGCAGGATCTGGCGGAAGAAGGCATGACGATGGTGATTGTGACGCACGAAGTGGGCTTCGCGCAGAAGGTCGCCTCACGGCTGATCTTTATCGACAAAGGCCGGATTGCGGAAGATGGCGATCCCGACACGCTGATCAGCAATCCGCCCAGCGAACGGCTGCGCGAATTCCTGCAACACGTCTCCTGATCACAACGGGCCGCATATCGCGGCCCGTTCTTTATCCCCTTCGCCCAGTTCAGCTTACCTGCGCAGCGCGCTGCCTCAGTTGCCCGGACGACTCAGCAGTTTACTGCGCTGGGCGGCGGGCATAAAACTCCACGCCAGAAAACGGCTCTGCTTCTGCCCCTGCGCCATGTTGACCACCCGCAGCTCCGCGACCTCCTGCGCCTGCAACTGCTTCTCCAGCGCCGGCAGATTCTCTTTACGCGACACCAGCGAGGTAAACCAGACCACCTGGCGACCCAGCGCCACGCTCTCGTCGATCATCCTGCCGATAAAGGCTTTCTCCCCGCCGGGACACCACAGCTCATTATGCTGTCCGCCAAAGTTGAGCGGCGCGCTTTTATCCAGTCCGAGATTGCGCACTTTACGCTGCGACCCCGCCAGCGCCTCTTCGGCGGACGCATGGAACGGTGGATTACAGATCACCGCGTGGAAGCGTTCATTTTTACTGACCACGCCCGCCAGCACCGCATCGCGGTTTTTCTGGCGGCGCAGGCGGATCTGGCGGGCCAGGCCCGGATTGGCCGCCACAATGCGGTTGGCCGCTTTCAGCGCCGCCTCATCAATTTCAGTGCCGGTGAAGCGCCAGCCATATTCCGCCGCGCCAATCAGCGGATAGATGCAGTTGGCACCGCAGCCAATATCGAGCACGTCCGCCGCCGGGATCACGCCATGGTTATCGAGCGCCAGCAGGTCGGCGAGATAGTGCAGATAATCTGCCCGTCCCGGCACCGGCGGACAGAGCGATCCGGGCGCCAGCTGCCAGTCGATATGGTAAAACAGCTTGATCAGCGCCTGGTTCAGCAGCATCACCGCCTCCGGGTCCGCGAAATCCACCGACTGCACGCCATAGCCGTTGGGCCGCACTTTGGCCGCCAGCGGCGGATGAGCGGCGGTTAAGGCGGCGAAATCGTACTCGCCCTGATGGCGATTGCGGGCGTGGAAGGGCGACGAGCTGGCTGACTTTTTCATACGTTCTCTCTGTTATTCGGGCGCGCGTACAATACGCTGGTGGCGACGGAAAATAAACCCGCACCATCCGCTTACCTCTTTCCGGTTCCGCCGGGCGATGCTGTCGGGCTAAGATAAATAAAATTCCCCTGCCGGAGACGTTATGACTCAGAAACGCTATTCCTATCAACCCCGTGCTGGTCACGGCCTGCCGCACGATCCGCTGAACGCCATTATCGGACCGCGCCCCATCGGCTGGATCAGTTCGGTCAGCCTTAGCGGTCAGCGCAATCTGGCACCCTACAGCTTCTTTAACTGCTTCAACTACCATCCACCGATTATTGGTTTTGCCAGCAGCGGCTGGAAAGACAGCGTACAGAATATTGCCGACACCAAAGAGTTCGTCTGGAACCTGGCGACCCGCCCGCTGGCCGAGGCGATGAATGAAAGCTCGGCGTCGCTGCCCGCCGATCAGGATGAGTTCGCCTTTGCCGGTTTAACACCGCTGGCGGCGTCGCAGGTCCGCGCCAGCCTGGTGGCCGAAAGCCCGGTTAACTTTGAGTGCCGCCTGACGCAGCTGATCCAGTTGCAGGATGCCAACGAGGAGCTGATCGACAGCTGGCTGGTGCTGGGCGAGGCGGTGGCGATCCACATCAATGAAAACCTGCTGGAAGAGGGGATCTACCAGACCGCCAAAGCGGAGCCGATCCTGCGTGCCGGCGGCCCCAGCGCCTATTACGGCATCAGCGAAGCGCAACGCTTTGACCTGGTCCGCCCGGACGCGCGCCGCAAGTAGCCCTGCTGGTTAGTAGAGTTTAGCCTGCGCCAGCATAGCCTGGAGCAGCGCCTTCAGCAGCGTTTGCAGTTTTGCGGCACGCGCCTGCTGCCAGGCGTAAGGCGGGGTTTCATCCATATAGTTAAGCTGCGCCAGCTCCAGCTGCACCGCTTCCGTCTGCTGCTGCGGCTGGCCGTAAGCGCGGGTGATGTAGCCGCCTTTAAAACGTCCGTTGATCACCCAGCTATAGTCCTGCTGCGCGGCACAGACCGCCTCAATCGCCCCGCTCATCGCCGGGCTGCAACTCGCCCCGTCGTTGGTGCCGATATTGAGATCGGGCAGTCGCCCGTCAAACAGGCGGGGAATTTCACTGGCGATGGAGTGCGCGTCAAACAGCAGCGCGTAGCCGTGCTGCGCCCTGAGCCGCGCCAGCTCCCGCTGAATCTGCTGATGATAAGGCTGCCAGATCTGATCGATGTAACCCTGTCGCTGCGCGGCATCGGGCGTTTTACCGGGCACAAAGGTCGGGGTGCCGTCGAACAGGGTTTCAGGGAACAGGCCGGTAGTGGCGCTGCTATAGAGCGGCTGATTGTCGGGCGGCCGGTTGAGATCGACCACAAAGCGCGAGTAGCGACCAATCAGCACGCTGGCCCCGAGGTCGCGGACAAAATCATACAGCAGCGGAATGTGCCAGTCGGTATCGGGCAGCGCGCGCGCGGCCTCACTCAGCCCGGCGTCCACCTCCGGCGTCAGCGCAGTCCCGGCGTGCGGAATGCTGACCAGCAGTGGCAGGCTGCCCTGGGTAAAATGGAAAGGGTTCATTGTACTTCTCCACGATAGATAACGGTACAGGGCAGCTCACCACCCAGCCAGTAAACCAGTTCCGCCGGACGGGCCAGCGGCCAGTGAACGAAGTTTGCCACTTTGCCCGCCTCCAGCGAGCCATGACTCTCCGCCAGCCCCAGCGCTTTAGCTCCCCACAGCGTCACCCCGGCCAGCGCCTCTTCTGGCGTCATACCAAACAGGGTACAGCCCATATTGAGCATCAGCCGCAGCGACAGCGCGGGCGAAGTGCCGGGATTGGCATCGCTGGCCAGCGCCATCGGCACGCCGTGGCGACGGAAGAGTTCCACCGGCGGGCGCTGGGTTTCCCGCAGCAGATAAAACGCACCGGGCAGCAGCACCGCCACGGTGCCATGCTGCGCCATCGCGCGGGCATCCGCTTCGGTGGCGTATTCAAGGTGGTCGGCAGAGAGTGCGCCGTAGCGCGCCGCCAGTGCCGCGCCGCCCAGCGCCGAGAGCTGCTCCGCGTGCAGCTTCACCGGCATCCCCAGCGCCACCGCCTGGTCAAACACCCGCGCCACCTGCTGCGGTGAAAAGGCGAGATGTTCACAGAACGCATCCACCGCATCGGCCAGTCCCAGCGCCTGCACCTGCGGCAGCAGGCGCTGGCAGATAATCCCGACCCAGCTATCCGGGTCGTGCTTAAACTCTGGCGGAAAGGCGTGAGCCGCCAGACAGGTGGCGCGCACATCGGCGGGCACGCACTCTCCCAGCTGGCGAATCGCCCGCAGCATCCGCAGCTCACTCTCTTCATCCAGCCCGTAGCCAGACTTGATCTCCACGGTGGTGACGCCTTCCGCCAGCAGGCGGTTGAGCCGCCAGCGCGCCGAGGCCACCAGCTCCTCTTCGGTGGCGGCGCGGGTGGCGCGCACGGTCGAGAGGATGCCACCGCCCTGTGCGGCAATCTCCGCATAGCTGACGCCATTCAGACGCTGCTCAAACTCCTGGCTGCGATCTCCGCCAAACACCAGATGAGTATGGCAATCGACCAGCCCCGGCGTGACGATGCCGCCCGGCAGACGATGATGGTGATCGGCAACGAACGCGGGCATCTCCGCTTCGGGGCCAACCCACAGCAGTTTGCCCGCCCTGACCACCAGCGCGCCCCCCGCTATCAGATGGTACTTTCCGTCGCGCATGGTGACCAGGTCAGCCCCGGTCCACACCGCCTCTACCCGCATATCTTCTGCCATCGCTCTCGTGCCTCCGCCGTTTACACGCTGCGTTAAAGTATGTATATGTATATACAACCACATCCGTTGAGGATCAACCATGGCGACTTTTTTTGCCCCGCGCGCGCTGCTGGCGGAGGGCTGGCAACAGCAGGTACGCATTACCGTTAATCAGGCTGGTTTTATCGACTCCATTACCCCGGAGAGCCACGCGGAGCAGGCGGTCCGGCTCAACGGTGAGGTGATCCCGGCCATCGCTAACCTGCATTCGCACGCCTTCCAGCGCGCGATGGCGGGCCTGGCCGAAGTGGCGGGCGATCCTCAGGATAGCTTCTGGACCTGGCGCGATTTGATGTACCGCATGGTGCAGCGCCTGACCCCTGAACAGGTCGGTGACATCGCCGCCCTGCTCTACATTGAGATGCTGAAAGGCGGCTATACCCAGGTAGCGGAGTTTCACTATCTGCACCACGACCCCAGCGGCAACCCCTACCCTGACGACGCGATGCTGCAACAGCTGATCCAGGCGGCGGAGATTGCGGGCATCGGCCAGACGCTGCTGCCGGTGCTCTACAGCTACGGCGGCTTTGGCAGCCAGCCACCGGCGGCGGGTCAGAAGCGTTTTATCCAGCAGGCTGACCACTATCTGCAACAGCAGGCGCGACTGGAGGCGTGGCAGCGGCAGCGGCCCCTGCTGAACCGGGGTCTCTGTTTTCATTCGCTGCGTGCCGTCAGTGAAAGCCAGATGCAGGATGTACTGGCGGCCAGCGATCCCGCGCTGCCGGTGCATATCCACGTGGCGGAACAGCAGAAAGAGGTCAATGACTCGCTGGCGTGGAGCGGCGAGCGTCCGGTGGCCTGGCTGCTGAACCGTTTTGCGGTGGATGGGCGCTGGTGTCTGATCCACGCCACCCATCTGGATGATGATGAACGGACGCGGCTGGCGCGCAGCGGCGCGGTGGCGGGCTTGTGTCCCACCACCGAAGCCAATCTCGGTGACGGCATTTTTCCGGCGGTGGAGTACATCGCGCAGGGCGGACGCTGGGGCATCGGCTCCGACAGCCACGTCTCGCTGAGCGCGCAGGAGGAGTTACGCTGGCTGGAGTATGCTCAGCGGCTGCGCGACCAGCGTCGCAACCGGATTACCCTGCCCGGCCAGCCGTCGGTCGGCGATCTGCTGTGGCAGCAGGCCGCGGCGGGCGGTGCGCAGGCGTGTGGCATTCAGCAGGGAACGCTGGCGGTGGGACAACGCGCCGACTGGCTGGTGCTGCGTGATGCGGCGTGGCTCGGCAGTGTCAGCACGAACGCCGTGCTGAACCGCTGGCTGTTTGCCGGGCAGCGCGATCAGATTCGGGACGTCTATGTGGCGGGCAAGGCGGTGGTGGAGGATGGCGTTCATCCGGCGCAGACGGCCTGTGCCGCCCGCTTTGCTCAGGTGATGGCGGCGCTGCGATGATCGCCCGGTTTGCGTACGCCGATCTGGCGGTCAGCCGCTGGCGGAACGGCGGCGGTGAGACCCGCGAAATCATCAGCTTCCCGCCCGGCAGTGACCGCTTCGGCTGGCGTGCCAGCATCGCAACCCTGGCCCAGGCTGGCCCTTTCTCCGCCTTTCCGGGCGTTGATCGGATTATCACCCTGCTGCATGGCGACCCGGTGCAGCTCACGGGTCCGGCGGTGCAGCACCGTTTGTTGCCGGAGCAGCCCTGGGCGTTTGCCGGGGAGTGGCCTCTGGAGGCGCGGTTGCAGGGCGGGGTCAGCGAAGATTTTAATATCATGACGCGCCGCGGCGAATGGCAGGCGACGGTGACGATTGTCACCGCGCCGGTCAGCAGCCTGCACGGTGTCGCCTGGGTGTTAGCCGGAGAGTGGCAATGCACAGAAGGGCAACGGCTGACTGCGCAGCAGGGCGCGTGGTGGGTGGATCAGGCGACTGAGCTTCGCCCCTGCGGTCCCCCTGCCCGGCTGCTGTTTACCCGCCTTAGCCGTGTCCCCTGAAGCGGCCCAGCAGTTTGTAACGGGAACCGGGATAGAGCAGCCGCGCATAGGTCACGATTTTGTTGTCGCTCCAGGTCTGACGGCGGATCAGCAGACAGGGTTCGTGCTCATCCAGCGACAGATATTTACGCTGACGCGCATCGGGCAGCACCGCTTCCACAATGTGCTCGCCCGCCGTCAGCGGCGCAACGCGCATCAGGTAGGTGTAAGGCGTCATCTGCTGATAATCCTGCGTCAGGTAGTCAGGTGCCATCAGCGGATTGACCAGCCGATCTTCCAGCTGCACCGGCAGATCATTTTCGTAATGCACAATCAGCGAATGAAACAGCGTCTGTCCGGTGGTCAGCCCCAGCACCGCCGCCTGCTCGGGATCGGCTTTATTCTGGCCGATGGCCAGGATTTTACTGCTGTGCTGATGACCGCGCTGGGCAATCTCATCGGCGATGTTATGCACCTCCAGCATGGCGGTGTAGCCTTTCATCTCCGCGACAAAGGTGCCGACGCCCTGCATCCGCACCAGAAAACCTTCGCTGGTGAGTTCCCGCAGCGCACGGTTAATCGTCATGCGGCTGACGCCCAGTTCATTCACCAGCTCACTCTCCGACGGGACGCGCTGATTCGCTTTCCATAATCCTTCACGGATCTGACTGATGATGGCCTGCTTCACCCGCTGATAGATCGGGGCGGGCTCATCGCTCATCGCCGCCGCCAGTTGTGCCAGTGCCGTATGCTCGACCATTTGCTGTTCCTTATGCTGATAATGCCCTGAGTTTACTGTCTCACGCGGTGGATGTATATACATCCAGTCGGTTGCACCCTGCACCGCGAGTGCAATCCGCGCTTCCTGATGGTGCAGCGTCGTCACCCTGTTTCACCTCTGCCCCGCAGCGGGCGGGCGATCGATTTTTGTGATCGATCTGGCACGGCGTTTGCTGGTTGTATAGACAAGAATAGACACTTATGTTTCACTCGCACTATCCCGCTGAGCCAGGGCAAGGAAAGCAGCTTCGCCACGTCAGCACACTTGTATAGACAGGAGTAAAGTATGTCAGGTTCTTTTCAGGCGTTGCGCCTGGTGCCGGGCGAGGTGGACCTCGCCACCTTACGCGCTATCTATCAGGGTCACGTTACGATCTCGCTGGATGACAGCGCCCGTCAGGCGATAGCCGCAGCGCAGCAAACGGTGGAGGCGATTGTCGCCTCCGGCAAGGTGGTGTATGGCATCAATACCGGTTTTGGCAAACTGGCTCAGACCCAGATTCCGGCCAGCCGGCTGGCGGATCTGCAACGTAATCTGGTGCTGTCACACAGCGTCGGGCTGGGCGATCTGCTGCCCGACAACGTCACCCGTCTGGTGGTCGCCACCAAAATCATCAGCCTGGCGCGCGGCCACTCCGGGGTGCGCATCGAACTGATTGAGGCGCTGCTGGCGCTGTTCAACGCCGGGGTGATGCCCTGCATCCCGGAAAAAGGCTCGGTCGGCGCGTCCGGCGATCTCGCGCCGCTGGCGCACCTGTCGCTGATGCTGCTGGGCGAAGGCCAGGTGCGGCTTAATGACGAGCTGATCCCGGCGAGCGAGGGGCTGGCCAGCGTCGGCCTGTCACCCTTTGTGCTTGGCCCGAAAGAGGGGCTGGCGCTGCTTAACGGCACCCAGGTCTCGACGGCGCTGGCACTGCGCGGCCTGTTTGAAGGTGAAAATCTGTTTGCCGCCGGTCTGATGGCCGGTGCGCTGTCACTGGAGGCGATCAAAGGCTCGCTGAAACCCTTTGACGCCCGTATTCACCAGGCGCGCGGCCAGCAGGGGCAGATTGCGGTCGCCGCAGCCGTCAGCAGCCTGATTGCGGGCAGTGAAATTGTGCTCTCCCATGCGCAGTGCGGCCGCGTTCAGGACCCCTACTCCATCCGCTGCGTGCCGCAGGTGATGGGGGCCTGCCTGGATAATATCCGCCACGCGGCGCGGATTCTGGAAATCGAAGCCAATGCCGCCTCTGACAACCCGCTGGTGTTCAGCGACAGCGGCGATGTGATCTCCGGCGGTAACTTCCACGCCGAGCCGGTGGCCTTTGCCGCTGACATTCTGGCGCTGGCGATTGCCGAAGTGGGGGCGATCTCCGAACGGCGACTGGCGCTGCTGCTGGACAGCGGCTTATCGGGTCTGCCGCCCTTCCTGGTGCGCGACGGGGGACTCAACTCCGGCTTTATGATCGCCCAGGTCACGGCGGCGGCGCTCGCCTCTGAGAACAAATCGCTGGCTCATCCGGGCAGCGTGGACAGCCTGCCGACCTCCGCTAACCAGGAAGATCACGTCTCAATGGCGACCTATGCCGCCCGCCGTCTCGGCAGCATGTGCTTTAACAGCGCCGCAGTGGTCGGTATCGAAGCGATGGCGGCGGCGCAGGGGATTGAATTTAACCGGCCGCTGAAAAGCTCGGCGCTGATGGAGCAGGCCATCGACACCATTCGCGAGCAGGTCGCCTTCCTTGAGGAAGATCGCCTGCTGGCCCCTGATATTGAGGCCATGCGTCAGTGGGCAAGTCGCGCTGACTGGCCTCAGCCATTAACCGCGCTGCTGCCGAGCATGCGCTCTGCTTCCTGAATTAAGGACACTGTCATGAACAAAACTCTTTCTCAGGCCGTGGCGCGCGAAATCCGTGCGCCGCATGGCACCACGCTGCACTGCGCCAACTGGCTGATTGAAGCGGCTTACCGCATGATCCAGAACAACCTCGATCCTGACGTCGCAGAACGCCCGGAAGATCTGGTGGTGTATGGCGGCATCGGCAAAGCGGCGCGTAACCAAGAATGCTTCGAGCAGATCCTGCGCTCGCTGCGGCTGCTGCAACCGGATGAGACGCTGCTGATCCAGAGCGGCAAGCCGGTGGGCATCTTCCGCACCCACGCCGACGCACCGCGCGTGCTGCTGGCTAACTCCAATCTGGTGCCGCACTGGGCCACCTGGGATCACTTCCATGAGCTGGATAAAGCGGGCCTGATGATGTATGGCCAGATGACCGCCGGTTCCTGGATCTATATCGGCGCGCAGGGCATCGTGCAGGGCACCTACGAAACCTTTGTTGAAGCGGGCCGTCAGCACTATAACAACGACCTGAGCGGACGCTGGATCCTCACCGCCGGGCTGGGCGGCATGGGCGGCGCGCAGCCGCTGGCTGGGGTGCTGGCCGGGGCCTGCGTGCTAGCGATTGAGTGCCAGGAGTCGCGCATCGATTTCCGTCTGCGCACCCGCTATGTAGACCATAAAGCCACCTCGCTGGATGAGGCGCTGGCGCTGATCGCTGAGGCAACGGCAGCGAAAAAAGCGATTTCGGTCGGGCTGCTCGGCAATGCGGCGGAGATCCTGCCGGAGCTGGTAAAACGCGCCAGGGCGGGCGGGCCGAAGCCCGATATTGTGACCGATCAGACCTCGGCGCACGATCCGATCAACGGCTATCTGCCGATCGGCTGGGATCTGGCGCGCTGGCAGCAGGAGCGCGTCTCACAGCCCAAAGCGGTAGAGAAAGCGGCGCGTGCTTCGATGGCGGTTCACGTGCAGGCGATGCTCGACTTCTGCCATATGGGCATTCCGACCGTGGATTACGGCAACAATATCCGTCAGGTGGCGCTGGATGAGGGTGTCAGCAACGCCTTTGATTTCCCTGGCTTTGTGCCAGCCTATATCCGTCCGCTGTTCTGCGAAGGTAAAGGTCCGTTCCGCTGGGTGGCGCTGTCAGGCGACCCGGAGGATATTTATAAAACTGACGCGAAACTCAAAGCGCTGTTCCCGCACCATAAAACGCTGCACCGCTGGCTCGATATGGCGCAGGAGCGCATCGCCTTCCAGGGGTTGCCAGCGCGCATCTGCTGGCTGGGACTGGGCGAACGTCATCTGGCCGGACTGGCGTTTAATGAAATGGTGCGCAACGGCGAGCTGAAAGCGCCGGTGGTGATTGGCCGTGACCATCTCGACTGCGGCTCCGTGGCCTCACCTAACCGTGAAACTGAAGCGATGAAGGATGGCTCCGATGCCGTCTCCGACTGGCCGCTGCTCAACGCCCTGCTCAACACCGCGGGCGGAGCGACCTGGGTCAGCCTGCATCATGGCGGCGGTGTGGGAATGGGCTTCTCACAGCACGCTGGCGTGGTGATTGTCTGCGACGGCAGTAAAGAGGCTGACGCGCGGCTGGAGCGGGTGTTATGGAACGATCCGGCCACCGGGGTGATGCGTCACGCCGACGCGGGCTATGAGCTGGCGCAGCAGTGCGCCGCCCGACATGGCCTCAATCTGCCGATGCAGAAGTAGTTTGCTGTCGGGGTAAGCGATGGCTTACCCCGCGCTTTCCCCGCCTGCCACTGACCGCACTTCCTTATTACTTATTCCATTTTGATTTAGCCAGCGGGGAGATTTAGTCCTGACAGCGATAGACGCCACGCCAGCCGACCACTAAAGTGAAATCTTCTCATTCTGTATGGAGCGCGACTCTGCATGACCCTTTCCCCTGCCCTGCTTGAAGATGCCCTGCGCTGGCGCCATCAGTTTCATCGTCACCCTGAACTCGGCTACCAGGAACAGCAGACCAGCGAGCTTATCGCCACTGAATTAGCGCGGGCGGGCTTGCAGGTGTTTCGTGGCCTGGCGGGAACGGCGGTGATCGGCACGCTGGAAAATGGTCCCGGCCCGGTGATTGGGCTGCGCGCCGATATGGATGCGTTGCCGATCACCGAAAAAGGTGACGTGGAATGGCGCTCCGCCACGCCAGGGGTGATGCACGCCTGCGGCCACGATGGTCACAGCGCGATGCTGCTGGCCGCGGCGCGACAGCTGGCGGCGACGCGCCACTTCAGCGGCACGGTGCACTTTATTTTTCAGCCTGCCGAGGAGAATCTGGGCGGCGCGCGCAAAATGGTGGAAGAGGGACTGTTTCAGCGCTTCCCGATGGAGGCGATCTATGCGATGCATAACTGGCCGGGGCTGCCGCTGGGGTCACTGGCGGTCAATCCTGGCGCGATGATGGCGTCACTGGATTCGTTTGAAATTACCCTGCACGGTAAAAGCTGCCATGCGGCGATGCCGGAGAGCGGTGCCGATCCGATGGTGGTGGCCGCCGAGCTGATTCTGGCGCTGCAAACCATCCCGTCGCGCCGCCTCTCGCCACTCGCCTCGGCGGTGGTCAGCGTGACGCAGATCCACGGTGGCGAAGCGATTAACGTGATCCCCGAACAGATTGTGCTGCGCGGCACGGTACGCTGCCTGCAAACCAGCGTGCGCGATAAAGTGCGCGGCCTGATTGATGAGTTTGTCGCCACCCTGCCGCGTCCGTTTGGCGTCAGCGGTGAGATTGAGTGGTTGCCCGGCTATCCGGTGACTGCCAACCATGCCGCCCCGGCTGAGCAGGTGCGTGCGGTGGCACTGGCGACGCTGGGCGCAGAACAGCTTCACTGGCAGGTGAATCCCTCGATGGCGTCGGAAGATTTTGCCTGCATGCTGGAAGCCTGTCCCGGTGCCTACTTCTGGCTCGGGGCGGACGGCGCGACGCCCTCCGCCCCGCTGCACAACGCCCGCTATGACTTCAACGACGCGCTGCTGCCGATTGGCATTCGCTTCTGGCAGGATCTGGTTGAGCAGGCGCTGCCAGTCAATTGAGTCAGTAGCCGGCGGCGCGGATGCGCTGCTCCGCCGCCGCCAGTGAGTCACACTGCCCGCTGGCGCGCAGGCAGCAGGCGAGTTGCAGCCGCAGCGACTCCGGCACCGGACGCTGCTGATTCAGCACCTCTTCAATCCAGCGCGCGGTCACCGCCGCCGTCTTGTCGGCTGGCAGTTCCACCGCCACCTCAGGCTGACGTTCAACCCACACTTCTGCTTCCGATCCCGCCCCCTGAACCAGACTGATCGCCGGGCAGCGCTGCGGATTGGCATAGACCTCCCCTTCGGTGCCATTCAGCAGCAGCGCCGGTGCATCGATGTCGCTGAAGAATTTCGCCACGCGCGGCACATACTCCGGGTGCGACACGCTCGACAGCCGCAGCGCCGCTCGTTCGGCAAACGGCGTCGCCAGCTTTGCCAGGGTATGCGCGCTGTTACGCACCCCCATGCGCCAGCGCAATGAAAGCTGTTTCGCCATCGGCGGGCAGAGGTGATCGATGGTGATAAACGCCAGTTCGCCCCGATCGAGTTTCGCCTGCGCCGCTTCCGCCGTGGTGACAGGGGCGATGCCGAGAGCGGCAAACACCGCTTCGCTGGTGACGCGGGTGGCGTCGTCGCTGACGCCATGCACCAGCACCGGAAAGCCGAGTTTCACCAGCAGCAGCGCCAGCAGTGGCGTCAGGTTGCCCTGGCGGCGCGCCCCGTTATAGCTGGGGATAACGATTGGCATCGGCCGGTTTTCCGGCGCGCGCAACGACATCATCTGCGCCTGCATCGCCTGATAAAAGCCGCGCATCTCCGCTTCGCCTTCGCCTTTAATGCGCAGCGCAATCAGAATGCCGCCCAGCTCCAGATCGGGCACCTCGCCTGCCAGCATCGCGCCGTAAAGCGCCACCGCGCTGTCAAAATCGATGTCACGGGCATGATTTTTACCCCGGCCAATCTCTTTAATGATTTTATTCAGTTCCATCACTCGCTTCCGGTTAAGTGCGCGGCTTAACGCCGCGTGGGACGTCGTTTGCGCACGGTGTGCTTTGGCACCACGCTGGCCGGTATCGCGGCCGGCTCGGGCGTTGCGGGCTGCTCAATCGGGAAGATCGGCAGCGCCGCCAGCAGCCGGCTGCCGTAGGCTTTGCTCAGCAGACGGCGGTCGTAGATGACGATTTCGCCATAACATTGATGGCTGCGAATCAGGCGTCCGACCTGTTGAATCAGGGTAAACGAGGCGCTGGGTAAGCTCTGCACCTCAAACGGATAACGTTTCAGGCTTTTCAGCCATTCGCCTTCGGTCAAAATTACCGGACTGTCTACCGGGGGAAAAGCGATTTTATGAATATGCACCTGACTCAGCAGATCGCCTTTCAGATCCAGCCCTTCGGCAAACGACTGAAGGCCAATCAGAATGCTGGTTTCGCCTTTGACGACCCGCTGACGATGCAGATCGACCAGACGGCTGCGCGGCTGATCGCCCTGCACCAGCATCGACAGCCGCAGGTCGGGCAGACAGGCGACAAACTGTTGCATCGCCCGGTTGCTGGCAAACAGCACCAGCACCCCTTTGTGCTTTTTCTCCGCCATCTGCTGACGGAAAAAGCCGGCCATCTCGGCGATGTGCTCCACCTCATGACTCATCAGCGGCTCATAGCGCATCTGCGGGATCACCAGCTTGCCCTGCTCGACGTGGTTAAACGGCGAGTCGAGGGCGATAAAGCGGTCGCCCGCCTTTTCATTCAGGCCGGACATCTCCTGCAACCGGTTAAAGCTGTTGAGCGAGCGCAGGGTGGCGGAAGTGACCACCACATGGGGGATTTTACGCCACAGCATTTTTTCCAGCTGATCGCTGACCCGGATCCCGGCGCAATGGAACAGCAGATGCGCCTGGCCCTCGCGTAGCTCGCGGCTGATCCACTTCGACACCGGCGCGCCAGAGGCTTTCTCCATTGCCGCCAGCCGCCACAGTTTACTCACCGATTCAAACCAGCCGAACTGGCGATTGAGTTGCAGCAGATTGCGATGCAGCCGCACCACATCGACTTTGCCGGTCTGCTCGCTGAGCGCGTTGATCAGCCCTTCACTCAGCCCGCGCAGCGCGTCGCTGAGTTTAAACAGCCGGGCGCAGAGATCCAGCAGCTCCTGCGGCAGCGCGCCCAGTACAAAACGAAACTCTCCCGGCTGATTGTCGGGCGGCAGCAGCGGATTCAGCGCCTGGCTGGTGATGGTCAGCAGTTCACGCAGCTCGTCGCAGTGCGCTTTCAGACGCTCAGGGTTGGCCAGCGGCGGCGGCGATTTAGGCCGCATCTGCGTCATGATGCTCTCAACCAGCCGGATAAAGAGATCGAGTTGCAGGCTGCTCCAGCCTGGAGTGATGTCGGCGCTCATCTCCAGCGCGTCACGCGCCACTTCCGGCAGATGGTGCCCTTCATCCAGCACCAGCATCAGATTTTTCGCCGGTGGCAGCACCGATTCATTCTCCATCGCCGCCATCACCAGCGCGTGGTTGGCCACCACCACATCGACCTGCTCGATCTCACGCCGTGCCACAAAAAACGGGCATTCACGATACCAGCGACAGTGCGCCCCGAGGCAGCTGGCTTTATCGGTCGAGAGCCGCTGCCACAGGCTGTCGCTGACATTCTCCTCGCTGTGATCGCGCAGACCATCCCACTGATAGCGATCCAGTGACTTCTGCAACCGGCCGCACAGGGTCTGCTCCTCTTTGGTGCTGCTGACCGCCTCATCGTCCAGCCACATCAGCAGATCGCCCTGCTGATCGTCATCCGCCGCCAGCGCCGCCAGATTACGCGGACAGACATAGCGCCGACGACCAAAGGCGGCGGTAAAGGTAAGGTCGGGAATGATTTTCTTTAGCAGCGGCAGATCCTTGCTGAAGATTTGATCCTGCAACGCCACGTTGGCGGTACTGATCACCAGGCTCTTCTCCTGGGCGCGGCTGGCCGCGATGCCGGGGATCAGATAAGAGAGGGTTTTTCCCACGCCGGTCGGCGCTTCCACCGCCAGATGACGGGCATCGTCGCCCGCCAGACATTTCGCCACTTCGGCGATCATCTGGCGCTGCGGCGCGCGCGGGATAAAATCAGGCACCTGCTGCTGTAGCGCTTTATACCACTGCGCAATCTGGCTTTTTACTGCGGCTGTCAGGGCCATTGTTAGCGTTACCACACCGAAAAAACGACCTGTATTTTTACACAGTATCCCGGCGGCGTCAGCTTCCGGGCCGATTTTTTCGTGCCGCCTCGCGAATTTCCCGCGGCGAGCTGCGCGTCACGCCAGCACTTTATACAGAATGGTGGTGGCATCCAGCTCGCCCGTGGTGGATTCCGCATAAAAGGGGATCGAACCGGCGACCTGCCAGCCCAGCGCGCGATAGAGATCGCTGGCGACATCGCCGCGGCGGGTATCCAGCACCAGCAGGGTTTTGCCCAGCGCCGCGGCCCGCTGCTCGGCGCGCAGCATCAGCTGGCGGGCGATGCCCTGACGACGCGCCCGCGGATGCACCAGCAGTTTGGCGATCTCCGCCCGGTGGCGGCCATTGGGCATGGCGCTGCTGTGGATCAGCACCGTCGCCACAATGCTGCCCTGCCAGGCAGCGATCAGCAGTTCGCTGTCGCCACTCGCCAGATTGCCGATCTGCCGCTGCCAGAACTGAGTCATCGTCAGCCTGTCGGCCGGGTCGGTGAAGCCGACGCTGGCATGATCGGTGACGCAGGCCTGGAGCACGTCGGTGAGCCCGGTCAGCTGCTGTTGTGCCTCAGCCGCGCTGAGCTGTAAGTAATCGATCATGGTTTCGCCACCACCAGCAGATAGCGCGCGCCGTCGGTGAGGTGCGCCTCAAACGCGGATTTGCCGATCAGATGAAAGCGTAAACAGTCACCGGGTTGCAGGGTCCACTGCTGTGACGCCACGCTGACGGTCAGCCCGCCCTCCCGCAGCCAGATATGCTGCTCCAGCCCATGCACCGGCGGCGCCTCATAATCGATGCGCGCGCCAGGCCGTAATTTGCCCTCTACCAGTTCGCATCTAAAATGAGTAGCAGGCGGTGAAACATTGCGGCGCTGAAAGCCGCTGGCGTCATCCTGCCACACCGGCTGTTGATCGGCGCGAATCAGCAGGCTGGCCTCCTCTTCCACCTCGCTGAGCAGCCGGGACATGGTCAGGCCGTAGGCGACACACAGGCGATTAAGCAGTGCGGCCGTTGGGCTGGTCTCGCTTCGCTCAATGCGCGATAATGACGCGCGACTGATGCCGGTCGCGACGGATAATTCATCCAGCGACCAGCCGCGTTGCAGGCGTAATTCTGCAAGGCGGGCGGCCAGTCGTTGCTCGGTATTCAGATCCGGCATGGCGCTTTCTCATATGTGGGATTTAATCTCATAAATGAGATATAGCGCAGAAAAGAGGCAGCGGTCAACTTGTACATTGAAAAATCTATTGTACAACTTAGCCTGCCTGGTTATGGTGTTTGCACTCAGATCAATCGAAAGAGGAATTTATGACCTTATACAGTATCGGTGACGTCGCCGAGCGCTGTGGCATAAACCCAGTCACCTTGCGCGCCTGGCAGCGTCGTTATGGCTTGCTGAAGCCGCAACGTACTGAAGGCGGGCATCGTCAGTTTGATGAAGAAGATGTTCAGCGTATTGAAGAGATTATGCGCTGGATTGAAAGCGGCGTGCCGGTTGGCAAAGTTAAGGCGCTGCTGGAAGGGGGCGATGTTGACGCCCATGATGGCTGGACCACCCTCCAGGATGAACTGATCAGCGTTTTACGCCACGTCAGGCCCACCAAACTGCGTAACAAAATTGCGGCGATTGGCCGCGAACATCCGGTTGACGCACTGATCGACCACGTTTTCATGCCGGTACGTCAGAAGCTCAGTCTGGATCAGAACACCGCCCGCACCATGTGCAGCCTGCTGGATGGTCTGCTGATTGATTACGTGGCCTTCTGTCTGACCGGCAGCCGTAAAAAAGCGGGTAAAGATGCGCTGATTATTGGCTGGGGCATCGACGATCGCACCCGTATCTGGCTGGAAGGCTGGCGGTTGTCGCAGCACGGCTGGCGGATTGATGTGCTGGCGGAGCCGCTGGATGTGCCGCGCCCGGAACTGTTTCCCGGCATGAACATGTTTGTTTTTACCGGTAAAAAACTGACCCGTCGCCAGCAGGAACAGCTGTCACACTGGCAGGAGCAGGGCTACTCCGTGCGGTTGCACGAACCCGCCTGATAACAAAAACGCACGCCGGGCGCTTTGCCTGCTGCCTTGCGCGCGCTATTATCCCCGCCCGACTGTTCAACACGCTCAGGTTTTCTCATGAACTGGAAAAAAGCCTTTTTCGCCACGCTGTTTTTTATTATGGCTGCCGGCGGCACCAGCGGACTGATGCTGGTGGGATATTCACTCATCGTGCACTCACGCTAAGCCGCCGTTGCAGGCGCTCAAACAGGCGATCGCTGACGATGGCCAGCAGCGCCACCAGTAACGCCCCCTGAATTACATAGGCTGTGTTAAAGCCGCTTAAGCCGATAATCACCGGCGACCCCAGACTTTTCGCGCCAACCGTCGAGGCAATGGCCGCGGTACCGATATTAATAATCACCGAGGTGCGTATGCCGGCGATAATCACCGGCGCGGCCAGCGCCAGCTCAATCTGCCACAGACGCTGCCAGCGACTCATGCCGAGTCCGGTGGCGATCTCCCGGCTGCTGGCCGGCACGCTATCAATCCCGGCCAGCGTGCCCTGTAATATCGGCAACAGCCCGTAGAGCAGCAGCGCCACCACCGCGGGCCAGGCCCCAAACCCCATTACCGGCACCGCAATCGCCAGCACCGCCACCGGCGGAATGGTCTGTCCGGCGGCCACGATGGTCTCGATCAGCGGCCGGAAAGCCCGACCGGCCTGCCGCGTCACCAGCACGCCGCTGCCGATACCGATCACAATCGCCAGCAGGCTCGCGGTGATCACCAGAAACAGATGCGCCAGCGTCAGCTGCCAGAAGGTCTCCTGCTGATAGAGCGGCCGGGCCAGTTCGGGAAACCAGTGGTGAAACAGCGGCCCGCTCAGGGGCAGCAGCGTGAGCAGCGCGCCATAGAGCAGCACCAGCCAGAGCAGCGGATCTTTCAGCCAGCGCATGTCAGCTCCTCATCCAGCCGCAGCAGATCGCCGAAATGAAGCACCCCGAGCGGCTGCTGCCGATCGTCAATCACCGGCAGTCTGTCAGTGCGGCGGGTAATAAACTGCGACAGCGCATCACGCAGCGTCAGCGAGGCGGCAATCGGTTCCCCCGCCAGCCACTCACCGCGCCGCACGGCGTTGCCCACCTGCCCCAGCGACAGCAGTCGCACGCCCATTTCGCTGCGGCCAAAGAAGTCGCGGACAAACTCATTCTTCGGCTGGGTCAGCAGCTCCACCGGCCTGCCCTGCTGGACAATCTCGCCGTTATCCATCAGCACAATGCGGTCCGCCAGCATCAGGGCTTCGTCAATATCATGCGTCACCAACACGATGGTCCGCCCCGAGAGACGATGGATGCGCAGCATCTCCTGTTGCAGTACGTCACGGGTGACCGGGTCGAGCGCGCCAAAAGGTTCATCCATCAGCAGCACTTCCGGGTCGGCCGCCAGCGCCCGCGCCACGCCCACCCGCTGCTGTTGCCCGCCGGAGAGCTGATGCGGGTAACGCTCCAGCAGATCGGGGTCGAGGTTCAGCAGTGCCAGCAGCGCGGTGATGCGTTCAGCGACCTTCGCTCGCGGCCAGCCCAGCAGCGCCGGCACCGTGGCGATATTTTTGCGTACCGTCCAGTGCGGAAACAGACCAATCGACTGGATGGCGTAGCCCATGCGCCGCCGCAGGGTGCGGGCATCAAGCTGGCGAATCGACTCCCCGGCAAAGCGGATCTCCCCCTGGTCAAACTCCACCAGCCGGTTAATCATCTTCAGGGTGGTCGATTTGCCCGACCCGGAGGTGCCGAGCAGCACACAAAACTCCCCTTCCGCCACCCGGAGCGACAGATCGCTGACCGCCGCTTTGCCGTTAAAGGCGCGGGAAACGCGCTCAAACTCAATCATCTTTTCTCTCCAGCAGGGAGATCAGCAGGCGGAACAGCGCATCGACAGTGACCGCCAGCGCAATCACCGGGATCACCCCCAGCAGCACCAGATCCAGCGCACTGCTGAGCAGTCCCTGAAAAATAATCGCACCGAAGCCGCCCGCGCCAATCAGCGCCGCGACCACCGCCATGCCCAGCGTCTGTACCACCACCACCCGCAGGCCCGCCAGCCAGACCGGCAGCGCCAGCGGAATATCCACCGCGAAAAATTGCTGCCAGCCGCTCATGCCGACGCCCCTGGCGCTCTCCCGTACCTCCTGCGGCACCTGTTGCAGACCGACGACCACGCTGCGCACCAGCGGCAGCAAGGCGTAGAGCACCAGCGCGATCAGCGCGGGCGCCATGCCGATTCCGCTGACGCCCCAGTTCGCCAGCCACGGATAACGCTGCGCCAGCCCCGCCAGCGGCGCAATCAGCAGGCCAAACAGCGCCACCGACGGCACCGTCTGAATCACATTCAGCACGCTGAACACGCTGCTCTGCCAGCCCGGCCGCCGGAACAGCAGCATCCCCAGCGGCAGCGCGATGAGCAGCGCGGGCAGCACCGTACCGGCCAGCAGGGTGAGATGGCGGCTCAGCGCCGCGTCAAACACCGCCTGGCGGTTGGCATACTCTTTCAGCAGAGAGAGATCGTTGAGCTGACCGCTGAGCAGCAGCAGCCCCGGCAACAGCCAGACCTGCACGTTAAGCAGCAGCTGCGCCAGCCGGTGGCGGGTCAGCATACGCACCCGATCGGTGATCAGCAGCAGGATCAGTGCGCCGCTGCACCACAGACCGCTGGCAAAGCTGGTCCGCGCCAGCCGGCTGCCCTGCTGGCTGAGCAGCGTCGCCTGATGGCCGCTCAGCCAGAGGATCGCCGCCAGCAGCAGTTCCGCCAGCAGCAGCGCCAGCAGCAGCGTGACGCGCGTCGGCTGACGCCACAGCAGCAGCCACAGCGCCGCCAGCGGCAGCAACAGCACGCCGAACCCGCTGAGCTGCCAGCCCATCAGCGGCTCTCCCGCCACCAGCCGGTTAGGGGCGTAGTTCAGAAACGGCAGCGCCGTCAACGCCAGGCTCAGCAGCACCAGCAGCAGCAGTGCTACCGGCTGCTGGCCCGGACGGCGTATCGCGTCCCGCGATATTCCCATCGGTTACAGCAGCTTTTGCTGTTGCAGCCACTCTTTCGCCACGCTGCTGGCGTCCTGGCCATCCACCGCGATTCTGGCATTAAGCTGTTGCAGCGTCTTTTCATCAAGCGCGCTGAAGACCGGCTTCAGCCAGTCGGCAATCTGCGGATAGGCTTTCAGCACCGACGCCCGGATAACCGGCGCTGGTGCGTAAACAGGCTGCACGCCTTTGGGATCGCTCAGCGTTTTTAAGCCCAGCGCTGCCACCGGTCCGTCGGTGCCGTAGGCCATCGCGGCATTCACCCCGGAAGTCTGCTGTGCCGCCGCGCTGATGGTGACGGCGGTATCCCCGCCCGCCAGCGACAGCAGCTGATCCTGCTTGAGGTTAAAGCCATACGCCTTTTCAAAGGCGGGCAAGGCGTCGCTGCGTTCGATAAATTCCGCTGACGCCGCCAGTTTGAAGGTGCCGCCCTTTTTCAGCCAGGCGCTGAGATCGGCCAGCGAGCTGAGCTGATTTTTTTCGGCCAGATCGTTGCGTACCGCGATGGTCCAGGTGTTATTGGCGGGCGCAGGCGTCAGCCATACCAGCTGGTTTTTCTCCGCATCGAGTTTTTTCACTTTCTCGTAGCCTTCACGGGCATTCTTCCAGGCACTCTCTTTTTCATCGTTGAAGAAAAAAGCGCCGTTACCGGTATATTCCGGGTAAATATCCAGTTCGCCCGCGATGATCGCGCCGCGCACCACCTGCGTGGTGCCGAGCTGGATTTTGTTAACGGTTTTCACCCCGTGCTTCTCCAGCACCTGC
Organism: Pantoea sp. C2G6; assembly: GCF_051336815.1. Taxonomy (NCBI): domain Bacteria; kingdom Pseudomonadati; phylum Pseudomonadota; class Gammaproteobacteria; order Enterobacterales; family Erwiniaceae; genus Pantoea; species Pantoea sp. C2G6. The sequence goes on along the minus strand of NZ_JBGMNJ010000001.1, from coordinate 79,451 downwards.
ATAATGACATTGCCCAGCAGTGAGCCTTCGGTATCAATTTTGGAGCCGACCCGCACCGGATCGGCGGCCTGTGCCATTCCCATACTGAGCAGCAAGGCGCTCGCGCCCACCCAACCCCGAATTCTGACCATGACCTTTTCCTTATCGCGTGTTCGCGTGTTGTTATTACGTCGTGTTTCGCGTGACGTCATCGCGGCGCCCGACTGTTCAGCTGACTGCCCGACCGGCTGACGGCAGCGTCAGGGCGATGCGCTCTGGTGATCTGCTTTAAAAGCGTAGCCTGGCGCAGCGGCGATGGCGCTGAGTTTCTCGCAGATTAATAACGTTTTAAGACAGGCAGATTATTTTATATAACCCAAATGAATTTACGTCTGGGCGTCTGAACGGCTATCCTTCCAGACCTGTTTTCATAAAAAAAAGAATCATAACATCATGACTGACCTGACCTCTTCCGCCCATGTGGCAACAGCAGGGAGTTCGCCGGGTGGCGAAACCGCGTGGATTCGTAGCGCGGCTGACGTCTCACGCCTGGTAAACAGCGGTGACAGCGCCCGCAACAACGCCCGCATCGTGGTGGCGATTGCGCTGGGTGGCGTATTCCTCGACGCCTACGATCTCGGCGCGCTGGCGTTTGGTATTAAAGATGTCACGCGCGAATTTAATCTCACCCCCACCGGCACCGGCATGGTCGCCTCCGCCATCACCTTTGGGGCAATCATCGGTGCGCTGCTGGGCGGCTACCTCACCGACAAAATTGGCCGTTATCGGGTCTTTATGGCCGATATGTTCTTTTTCGTGGTGGCGGCTATCGCCTGCGCCTTTGCACCAAATGAATATGTGTTAGGCGGCGCGCGGTTTGTGATGGGGCTGGGCGTGGGGATCGATCTGCCGGTGGCGATGGCGTTTCTGGCGGAGTTTTCGAAGCTGCGCGGCCAGGGGAATAAAGCGGCCAGCGTGGCGATGTGGTGTCCGACCTGGTACGCGGCGATCAGTATCTCCTATCTGCTGGTGCTGCTGCTCTACGCGGTATTGCCGGAGAGTCACACCGACTGGTTATGGCGGTTGATCCTCGGTTTTGGAGCGGTTCCGGCGATCATCATCATCGCCATCCGCAGCCGTTATATGAGTGAATCCCCGGTCTGGGCCGCGAATCAGGGGGATCTGAAGGGCGCCGCCGCGATTTTGCGCAGCGCGTGGAATATCAATGCGCAGGTCGCGCCCGACGCCGCGCTGACGCCCGCCACGCCGGTGCGCAAGGCGAGCTGGCGTAACTATGGCGCGCTGTTGCAGGGCGTCTATCGCCGCCGAACCCTGCTGGCGACCATCACCTCTATCGCCTCGTCGTTTGCCTACAACGCGGTGGCGTTTGGTCTGCCGGTGATCATCACCAGCTTTTTTGCCCAGTCGATGCTGACCACTATTCTGGTGTCGCTGGCGCTGAATCTGCTGTTCGCCTTTGTGGGCGGGATCCTGGCGGTGCGGCTGGTACCGCGCCTCGGGGCCTGGAAGATGTCGGTGGCGGGTTACGCCTGTCAGTGCGTGGCGCTGCTCGGGCTGGCACTGATTGGTCGCCCGGAAGGCGGTCAGGAAGCCGCGCTGGCGATTGCGATGCTGGCACTGTTCCTGTTTGGTCAGGGCTTCGGGCCGGGTTCGCATACCATGACCTTTGCCTCGCTGAGTTACCCGACCTCGCTGCGTGGGGTGGGCGTCGGCTTTAACCAGACCCTGATGCGCGGCAGCTCGACCCTGTCGCTGTTTCTGTTTCCGGTGCTGGTGGCGGCGCTGGGCACCGGCGTGTTCTGGGTGATCTTCCTGGCTCCGCTGGCGGGCCTGCTGGCCCTGCTGGCGATCCGCTGGGAACCTTCCGGGTATGACGTTGATGCGGAGGATTTTGCGGGGCGGGGGTAGGCAAAAGGCGATCACACGGCGCATCAAGCGGTTTTACAGTAAGGCGGCGCGCTTTGGGTTCCCGGTCTATATCCTGTGTTTCGCAGCTGATGGGCAGCCACCATCCGGCCCAATCGATTGACGATATGCTCAAATTTGAGTAATCTGAATTCAGAGCGAGAAGCCAACTGCATCAGGGTGCAATAGTTGGTGGAAGGACCCCATAGAATCCCTGAATTCTGTGTCAGGGTGAGACCTCTCACCTCCCGCCTGAAGGTGTAAAATAAACAGGCTCAAATGCTACACAGGCCGCCATTTCACAATGGCGGCTTTTTTAATGCCTTTTGTACACTATTTTGCCATGGCGATGTTTATTGAGGCTTTTGGCATCAGTGTGCATAAAATTCCAGAGCACCCTCCCTTTCCAGGGCGCAACCACTACCAGCATTTGACGTTTTTGGCTGTAAGTGCCGATAAAGAGATACCTTATCAGATCGTCGTCATACATGGCCTCCCATACTTCGTAGGGATTTTTTAGCGTATCGAGTGCAAGATGAATATAGCGTTCGCGGGCATCAAGGCGCTTTTCTACAATGTGTTTAAGGCTTTCACGCATAATATTGATTGTGCCAATCGGCGTGATCTTTGTAACAGTCAACATGTCGGCATCTAAAAAGCCTATATGTCTTTCCAGTAAGGCGATGGCATCTTCCAGACTATTTGCCTGCTCAATTTCAGGAATATTTTCACGCCGAAATTCGGCAGGCAGTTCCCTCAGGTCCGGCAACCCTAACTCCCTGAATTGAGTCAATCCCTGTATGACCTTTGCCACCATTTTGTCTGGTCCTTAACAGCAAACTGCGGAAGATTTTATCACATTGCATCGGATCCCATTATCCTGCTGAAGTGTTTGTGTCAGGTTCGCCAGGCATAACGTCAGTAATCACTTCTTATTAAGTGACCCTGCGCTATCTGACCGATGACTGTTTACCCGTTAAAGCAACATAATATGGAGACGTACCGTTCATGATCTTTTCACGGTATCGGCATTAGCTTTATTAAAAGCGATAATAGCCCCCCTCCGCACAGGTAAACCAAAATGTTAAAGGTCACCAGCAGTAAACCGGTGACCTTTATACTCTTTCCTGACTAAGCCGGTTTTTATGCCGGAAAAGCAAAATCATCAAGATAGTCGGGGATACGCGGGAACGTATGCAAAAACCACGGGGTAAATTGCTGCGGCTGCTGCTGCATCTGCTGTTCAATCAGCGCCATCGGGCGATAATCCCAGGCATCGGCCTCCTGTGGATTAAGCTGCGGCAGCGTGTCGGAGACGGCAAAAAAAACATGCCCATATTCATGCTCGGTCAGGCCATTGCTCAGCTTCAGGTTGTAACTCAGCTCAAACACCGGCGTGAGCGTCACATCCATCCCCATCTCTTCGCGCAGACGGCGTTCAGCGGCGTCGCGGGTCGACTCATGCGGATAGGGATGTCCGCAACAGGTATTACTCCATAAGCCACCGCAATGATACTTATCGCTGGCGCGCCGCTGTAACAGCAGTTCCTGCCGGGAATTGAAGATGTAGACCGTCACCGCACGGTGCAGTAATCCTTTTTCATGCACTTCCAGCTTTTCCATTTTGCCGGTGGGACGATCGAGGTGGTCAACGAGGATAACTTCAATAGCAGACATGGCGTTTCCTTGAGATTATTCCCAACTATTCTGGCACAAGATTGGTCATTTGGGCGGCTTAACAGGGATTTTTTGCCAGCGGACAGGCTGAGGCAGGAAGATGACGCCGGAGAAAATCAGGCCAGCGGTGCTGGCCTGATGCGGTATTACAGTCGGAAGCTCTGAACCACCCGCTCAAGCTGGGTGCTCTGTACCTCCATCGCCTGCGCAGCGGCAGAAACCTGCTCCACCAGCACGGCGTTCTGCTGTGTGGTGCCATCCAGCTGAGTAATCGCCACGTTAACCTGCTCAATGCCCATACTCTGCTCGCGGCTGGCTGACATGATTTCACTCATCAGAGTGGTGACGCTGCTGACGCCCTGCATCAGCTCATCCATCGTCTGCCCCGCCTGTTCTACCAGCGCGCTGCCGGTATCGATGTTCGCTACCGACTCTTCAATCAGCTTTTTAATCTCACGCGCGGAATTGGCGGAACGCTGCGCCAGGTTGCGCACCTCCGAGGCGACCACCGCAAAACCACGTCCCTGCTCGCCAGCGCGCGCCGCTTCTACCGCGGCGTTCAGTGCCAGGATGTTGGTCTGGAAGGCGATACTGTCGATCACGCTGATAATATCGACCACTTTGCGTGACGACTGATGAATCTCACCCATGGTGCTGACCACCTGACGCACCACTTCAGTTCCGCGTGCGGCAACCTGTGAAGCGTCACCCGCCAGCTGGTTGGCGTGGGTGGCGTTGTCGGCGTTCTGACGGACGGTGCCGGTCAGCTGCTCCATCGAGGCGGCGGTTTCCACAATCGAACTGGCCTGATCTTCGGTCCGGGAGGAGAGATTGGCGTTGCCGCTGGCGATTTCCCGCGACGCCGCGGTGATCGCCAGCGCGCTGTCGCCCACCTGCTGCATCAACCCTTGCAGGTAGCTGATAAACTGGTTAAAGCTCTGCGCCACCGCGTTGAATTCCGGGCTGTTGCTGGCAGGCAGACGTTGAGTCAGATCCGCACCGCCGGTCGACAGCGCTTCAATGTTGCTGTTGAGCAGCTTAAGGCGCTTCATCATGGCGCGGACAAAGCTCAGCGACACCAGCAGCAGGATCACCGCCAGTGGGATCTGGACCAGCCCGAGGCGGGTCAGCATGTTGTGTGACTGCGCTTTCAGCAGGCTGGTTGGCAGGCTGCTGGCGAGATACCACGGGCTGCCGGGGATCGCCTGCAACAACAGCGTCTGCTCACCGTCACCGCTGTCATAGGTAGTTTGCTGCGGCTGGCTGCCTGCGCTGCTCAGCAACGCCTTCAGCGGGGCCGCCATCGGCGTTTGCAGATCCGCCAGGTTCTCCAGCTTCGGTGCGGCGTTAACCAGCGCACCATTGCCGACCACTTTGCCGTCGGCCTCCACGATCAGTACGTTGCCATGAATGGCCTCGCCCATCTGCTTCGCCAGCTGGTTAAAGAATCCCAGGGTCACGTCGATAGTGGCCACGCCCCAGGCGGAGCCGTTGCGGTAGATCGCCATGGCACAGTTGGTACGCGGCTGCGGGCTGGCGGCATCCTGATAGGCTTTCGCCCAGGCACACTGACCTTTAGCGGCGGCCAGACCATCTTTGTACCAGGGCTGCTCCCAGTATTTGTCCGCGGCGTCGGAGTTCCAGTAGGTGTTGACCTGGAGTTCATTGCTGGCGTTACGGGCAAAAAAGCTGCTGTCTTTCTCTTTGGCGGGATCACGACGGTTCGGCAGTGGCCAGATACCGCCGCCAAAGACGTTGCTGTCCTGATACTGGTTAACCAGCGTCGGCAACAGGGTGTCGATGGTGGCGCTGTCCATCACCGAGGCGGCTTCGGTGATGGCGCGCTGCTGGGCCTGAACCCGGTTCATCTGTTCAACAATGCCGGAGGCCAGCGAATCCACCTGATACCGAACCAGTCGGCTCTCGCTGTCAACCAGTTGTGGCGCGACAAACTGGTTAATGACCCAGACAGTCACGAGTAAAAGCGCAACAAAGAACGCTATCAATGTTGCGGTAAAGCGGGATTGTGTTGTTTTAAACATCTTTGTTCCCCTGAACCTGGTGCGGCGCGATTGCCTGATCCGGGTTAACGGCGTGGTTAAGAGGAACTTGAGAGGATAAAGATCACATATTTGATAAATGTATAATTTATGTAAAAATTTAGTTCCGCAAGGGAACTATCACCGCCATGACGATGCCGCGAAGCGGTGCGCGACGGCAAAACTACTCTTCTGTATCAACCACCTGCTGGCGCGGACGGAAAATATGGCTGTTGCCTCCGGCGGTTAACAACTCACGTAAACGCTGGCCGCCATGCTCATCGGCCTGCGCAAATTGCCGCTCCGCTTCTGTTACCGGCGTGGTCCACAGCAGCGTCGGACGATCGCCATCGCGCTTTGGCAGCTTGAGCTGCGCCTGCTCTGTTGCCAGTTCGCTGGCCAGCAGGAAACTTTCAAAGCCCACCGGTGCCACTTCGGACGCCAGCGTATGGCCTTCGCCCAGCCAGGTGAGGCGCGCCCACGGCAGATGAACGAACTCCGCCAGCGCGCTGGCCATCTGCACCGCATTGCCTTCGGTCATCACCTCACCGTCAACCGCCATTCCCAGTTCGATGCGCCGATACTGCGGTGCCAGCTCATCAAACAGATAATCGACCTGCGGCATCGGACGGATGCTCATACCGATCGTCAGGAAGTACCAGACGCCCTGATGCCAGTGCTGAGAAATCGCCATCGGCGGCCAGCTGCCCTGATCGATGGCGTAATATTTCACCGACTCGCCAAAGCGGGCCTGATAGCAGGCCATCAGATCCTGCTGGACCTTATCCCACTCGCTGCCGTCGTGCCATTCACGCCAGAACTGCCGCTGGTGCTCCGCGCGCGCATAGTAATCATTGGTCGACGCCGAGCCAAGCGGCGCTGTCAGCCGGTTTTTCTTGATGCAGCCGGCAGAGAAGCTGACCTGTTTATCCTGATAGAGACTCCAGCCGGGGATCACCGCCAGCAGCTGGCCGTAATACCAGAGCGCCGCGCCATCATCGCTCGGTTCCCACAGGATTTGCAGCCCGGCAGGATCAAGCTCAGGCTCCGCTTCGAGGTTACGGCAATACTCCGCGCTGAGCAGCGGCGCAATGCCCTGCTCCATCGCCGCGCGATCTTCCTGCACCGGCGCGGGCAGCAGGTTGCGTAGCCAGCAGCCCCGCACCGCATACTGACTGCGGAACAGGTCGGTCGGCCAGATGTAAAAATAGGCAGTGCGCGCATCCTGCTCGACAATCGCGGTCAGGGTGCGCTGCTGATTGTGGACTTCAGCAATCAGGGATTTGTACGTCATAGTGCCTCGACAAAGCCTGGAGGAATCCATTTTCCCCGAGAATAGAGCAGGATCCTGGCTGGCGCACGCTGAGGCAAGGGTAATAGTCTCAAAGTCGATCGGAGCGACAGGAATTACGCCGCCATCGTGATGCCGTTTCGGCTCAGATCGCCCGGCTGTCGGCTCCTTAAGCAGCGGGTCGGGCGACGCTGACACGACCTTTCCTGGGAACAGCTAACCGTGAAGAGTTGAAATATCGATCAGAATCAGCTTTTAGCGAGGCAAGGTTATTTCCCTGTTATTTCTTTGGGAAAAAGAGCCCTACGCCTGGGGCGTAATGACTTTGCCCCGCCATAGCGCAGCTTATTTATTTTTCCACACCGAAATATATTTTTTGCGCTTTTCAGATAGGTCACCAGGAGATTCACCCAGCAGGATATGAATTTAATCCATTGATTTCATTATTATTAAAATAATTTTATTTACCTTATAAAAGCCTGCCGCTGAAAGAAAAGAAACCTGGAGAAACATATCTTTACACTCCTGAGATTAATTACTCAGCGTCAGAGTTAAGAAAATAATTCTATTTTGTGCGGCTTAATTCTGAAAAGGGTATCTGAATTTTATTCCTGGCAGACGAGAAATCCCGCCATATACTGAAAGCATATTCTTTACAGGAATATACTCATCATTAACAAAATTGACATAATGGCAGCCCAGCGGGCGCATGAATGATGTCTCAGCTCAGGAGAAATGAATATGGATAGAACCGCATTTATGATCGGGTTTTCGATCATGGCCATTGCGTCACTGGTTATTTACGCCACGGGTGGCAAAAAATTCCCCGCCCGCCACCATACGCTGATGCACGCATCAGTCCCTTTTATTGCCGCTACGGCTTATCTGGCCATGGCGTTTGGGTTTGGCAATCTGATACTGAATAATGGCGTTACAGTCTATCTGGCACGTTATGCTGACTGGTCAATCACTACCCCTATTTTGCTGGCCGGGCTGGTGATGCTGGCGTTTAGTGAAAACAGTAAACCGGGTGAAATGGGCGGTTTTCTGACCGCTATTATCGTGCTGGATGTGATGATGATTATCACCGGTCTGGTGTCGTCACTGGCTGAAAGCGTGACCGCAAAATGGGTCTGGTATCTCTGGTCCTGTGCAGCGTTTCTGGGGGTGGTTTACCTGCTATGGGGCCCGCTACGCACGATAGCAGCAGAGCGTGGCAACGCGCTGGCTGGTGCTTATAACAGGAATGTGGCATTGCTGACCGTCGTCTGGTTCATCTATCCGATTGTGTTTCTCGTCGGCCCTGAAGGATTGAAAATCATCACCGATCCGGTAACGATCTGGGCATTTTTAATTCTGGATGTTATTGCCAAAGTTTTCTATGCGTTTTACGCCGCGGCTAATCTCGAAAAAGCCCTCTCTCACACCCCACGTGTGGGTGCCGTCAGCAGATGATCCCGCGACAGCGCGTCGGATGGACAGGATTATGGGGGGCAGCGCTTGCTGCCTCATTTAGTCCGCTTCGCGTACAGTTGCTATTCGCGATAGTGGCGATTGGCATTATCGGTATGGCACATGGTGCCAGCGATCTGGAGGTGGTGAAGCGCGAGCGTCAGTTGCCGTTTCTTACATCTTATGGGCTGGTGATTATCGTATGCCTGATCTGGTGGCACTGCGATCCGACCCTGGCGCTGCCCGGCTTTTTGCTGGCGTCAGCTATACACTTTGCTGTTGAAGACGCACCACAGGGACACCTTGCCGAGCGTCTGGCGCGCGGTGTTAGCATGATAGCGGCCCCTGCCACCCTGCATCTGAGTGAGTTCAGAACGATTCTGCACCAGGCAGGGCTGTTCTCCGCGCTGCCCGACGCTGCCGCTTTGGCTATCGCCGTCGCCGGAGGCGTCTGTGCTATCAGCCTGATCATCGCCGGTGTTATCCGTCACGACCTGCGACTCACAGGCGGAATGCTGGCATTGCTGCTCCTTCCGGCTTTCGTGGGCTTTTCCATGGGATTCTTAATCATGCATGCGCTGCCACAAACCCGGCAGCGGCGCGATCGGCTGGGCTGCACAGGTTACATCGGTTATCTGCATGCCACCTGGCCAGTACTGACCGCTGCCATCATGCTGGCAGCGGTAACCACCTTTATGATGCTGCCCGCTGATAAAACAGGTATTCAGTCCCTGTTTGCGGCGCTGGCTGCGCTTGCAGTTCCGCATATGCTGATTACGCCCTGGTTTGAGTCACGGCATCACGAGTAAATATGCAGGCTGAATGACTCGTCCGCCTGGAGCCGACTATCAATGAGAAATGGGCATCCGCCTGGAATGCCCGAACCTGGAGCAACTAATCCGCAGCGAGTGGCCTACTCCTTCACCCGCCTTCCTGTTTCATCTGTCACTCTTTCCCCATCCTCTTTTGTAAAAGCGCCTTTCTGCTGTTCTGGCAGAATATCCAGCACGACTTCTGAAGGACGACAAAGGCGTGTGCCAAGCGGTGTCACCACTATCGGACGATTAATCAGGAGCGGATGCTCGAGCATATGATCGATCAACTGCTCATCCGTGAACCTGTCGTCAGCCAGCCCTAACAGCTCATAAGGCTCAACGTTCCTGCGCAGCAACGCCCGCACTGAAATGCCCATAGCAGCAATTAATTTTTTCAGTTCTTCACGGGCGGGAGGAGTATCAAGATAATAAATAATGTCAGGTTCATGACCGCTGTTACGGATCATCTCCAGCGTGTTACGCGAGGTGCCGCAGGCCGGGTTGTGATAAATAGTAATGTTGTTCATCTCAGTCTCTCATTACAAAGTGGCAGTCAGCCGCCATGCCAGCGCGGCCAGAGTGACAAACAGTACGGGCAGAGTCATGATAATGCCGGTACGGAAGTAATATCCCCAGCTGACGGTCATGTTTTTCCGGGCAATGACATGCAGCCACAGCAGGGTTGCCAGGCTGCCAATCGGCGTGATTTTCGGCCCTAAATCGCAGCCAATCACATTGGCATAGATCATCGCTTCTCTGACCACGCCGGTCGCATGGCTGCCATCAATCGACAATGCGCCAATCAGTACCGTCGGCATGTTGTTCATCACCGATGACATAAAAGCGGTAAGGAAGCCGGTGCCGAACGCCGCTGCCCATACGCCTTTATCTGCCAGCAGATTCAGCACCTCTGACAGATAATGAGTGAGACCAGCATTACGCAGGCCATAGACCGTCAGATACATGCCCAGCGAGAAAATAACGATCTGCCAGGGCGCGCCACGCAACACCTTTCCGGTGTTAATCACCTGACCTCTTTTCGCTACCGCCAGCAATAAAACGGCGCCCGCCGCGGCTATGGCGCTGACAGGGACCCCCAGTGGTTCCAGTATGAAAAAACCGATAAGCAGCAGCAACAGGACAATCCAGCCAGCCCGGAAGGTTGCCGGATCCTTTATCGCACTGGCAGGCTCGCTCAGCCGCGCGACGTCATACCTCGCCGGAATATCCCGGCGGAAGAACAGATGCAGCATCAACAGCGTGGCTGCAATAGCAGCCATATTCACCGGAACCATCACAGACGCATACTGCCTGAAGCTCAGATGGAAGAAATCAGCCGAGACGATATTCACCAGGTTAGAGACGATCAATGGCAGACTGGCGGTATCGGCAATAAAACCCGCCGCCATGACAAAGGCCAGCGTTGTCTCCCGGCTGAACCCCAGCGCCAGCAACATCGAAATCACAATCGGTGTCAGAATCAGCGCAGCGCCGTCGTTAGCAAAGAGCGCAGCGACCGCGGCACCGAGCAGAACTATCCAGCTAAACAGCAGGCGTCCACGTCCATTACCCCAGCGTGAGACATGTAGCGCGGCCCATTCAAAGAAACCTGACTCATCGAGCAGCAGGCTGATAATGATCACCGCAATAAAGGCGGTCGTCGCATTCCAGACCATGTCCCAGACGACAGGAATATCGCCGATATGAATCACGCCGCTACTCAGCGCCAGCACGGCCCCGATAGTAGCGCTCCAGCCGATACTGAGGCCTCCGGGTTGCCAGATCACCAGTATCAGAGTTAAAAGAAAAATAGCGCCAGCCAAAAGCATTCCCGCCCCCTTTACATATGTTTTTACGAATATATCAGACGTTTCAGCAGACGGTGCTGGCGGCCTTTTTCAGCCATGTCCGCACCTCCTCCCGCAGACACTGCCAGGAAGTGGTGATGGTTTCAGCGGCCCAGGCTGGCATGTGGGGTGACAGCCGATAGTAGATCCATTTGCCTTCCCGACGATCCAGCACCAGGCCAGATTGGCGTAAAATCGCCATGTGACGCGATATTTTAGGCTGTGAAGCAGCGGTGGCTGCGCAAAGATCACAGACGCAGAGTTCACCAGCCTCGCGGAGTAACATGACAATAGCGAGCCGGGTTTCATCCGACAGCACTTTGAAAAGCTGAACAGGTTGTCGCATTTTTTACCCCATTCCTTTTAGAATACACATATGTTAAATCATATTTGTTAAATTGAAAGTTATCCGCCTGTTTCGGAGGAAAAAATGGAGCAATTCCCAGCCCTGGACGCTGAATGTTTTGACCAGCACATCGGTCAGCGTCTCTCTTTGCAAACACCGCCACGAATTCTGATCCTCTATGGCTCAGTAAGAGAGCGCTCCTACAGTCGCTTTGCCGCGCAGGAGGCTGGCCGTCTGCTGACGGCGATGGGTGCAGAGGTAAGACTGTTTAACCCCTCGGGTTTGCCTCTGCCGGACGACGCCCCGGCTACCCACCCTAAAGTCGCCGAGCTGCGCGGTCTGGTCAGATGGTGTGACGGGATGGTGTGGAGCTCGCCGGAGCGGCATGGCGCAATGAGTGCAATTATGAAAGCGCAGATAGACTGGATACCACTGAGTGAAGGTGCGGTTCGCCCGACTCAGGGCAAAACGCTGGCGGTGATGCAGGTCTGTGGCGGGTCGCAATCCTTTAACGCGGTGAACCAGATGCGTATTCTGGGGCGCTGGATGCGGATGTTCACTATTCCCAATCAATCTTCAGTGGCAAAAGCCTGGCAGGAATTTGATGAGAGCGGACGGATGAAACCCTCTTCCTGGTACGATCGTATTGTCGATGTCGCTGAAGAACTGTTTAAAATCACCCTGCTGCTCAGGGGGCAAACCGATTATCTGGCCGATCGCTACAGTGAACGAAAAGAGAGTCATCAGGCGCTTTCAGCCCGCGTCAATCAGGAGAAAATATAACGCCGCATCGATTTATACTGCGGCTCTGTTCATCCGCGTCCGCGCCTGGCGGCAAGGGCTTTTACCCGCGGATGAACACCCTCACCCTACCTTCCTCCCCATCCTCACCATCGCCCGATACCAGGCCCCGCGCTGAATCGACCAGCGTAAGCCAACGGCGATGGTATTAATCTGTTGATCAATCACCGCCTGCTGCCAGCGGCCCATCGCCCCGCCCGACATCGCCTGCGCCCAGTCTGGCATCAGCCCGAATCCCGACTTCAGCATCACCTTCATTACCGGTTTCGCCTGCCAGCTCGGTGCGGGCGCATTCATCAGCAGGCGCGTCACTTCGGCGGTACGCTGATCAAAGCGCAGTTCGGCCCGCATCCGTTGCAGATAGGCCGCGACTTCGGTCACGCTTTTCGGCACCTGCTCCGCCCCCAGCGCTTCGGCAATCAGCGCCGCTTCCTGATAGTACTGATCCTGTTCGGCGCGGCTGAGCCGGGGGTTTTTGTAACGCAGATGGGCGGCGAGAAACCGGCTGGTCTCCGCCACATGCACCCAGGTCAGCAGATGCGGATCGCTGGCGGCATAGGGTTTACCTTCACTGTCCACACCGCTGACTTTAAGGTGAATACGCTTCACGCGGTCAATCAGCGTCTGCGCATCTTCACGGTTGCCGTAGGTGGTCACGGCGATGAACTGACTGGTACGCCGCAGGCGACCCATCATATCCTGGCGGAAATTGGAGTGATCCCAGACGCCCGCCAGCGCCGCCGGATGCAGCATCTGGAGCAGCAGCGCGCTGATCCCGCCGCACATCATTGAGGTGAAGTCACCGTGTACCCGCCAGATCACGCTGTCCGGGCCAAACAGGCCGGGATCGCCGGGCGGCTGAGAGAGGTCAAATTCATTCATAGACAGGCCATTAAGGCGGAAGACCTGCTGCTGAATGCGGTCACGCAGATTGATCATAGCGGCTCTGATAGTGAATATGATGCGCCGCGCCGCAGCAGGACGCTGACAGCGCGGCGCATCACCCTCCCCTGCATTCAGGGGAGAGAGTGGCGGTTAGAGATAATTAAACTGTGCATCCTGAGTACGGACCGAATCAAGCCCAATCATCACGTTGAACTTGCCGGGCTCTGCCACATGCTGCATCTGCTGGTTCCAGAACTTCAGGGCATCCACGTCGATTTTAAAGGTCACGGTCTGCGACTCGCCCGCTTTCAACATAATGCGCTTAAAGCCACGCAGCTCCTGCACCGGACGGCTGATGGAAGCGACCGGATCGTTCAGGTACATCTGCACCACGGTCGCACCGTCGCGCTGTCCGCTGTTGGTGACGGTGACGCTGGCCTCAACCGTGCCGTTACGCGGCATGGTGGGCGACGAAAGTTTTACCGGCGATACAGTGAACGTGGTGTAACTCAGGCCGTAACCAAACGGATAGAGCGGACCGTTAACCGCGTCGTAGTAGTGCGACGTGTACTTGTTCGGCTTCGCGAAGTTGTAAGGACGACCGGTTGGCAGATGGTTGTAGTAGATCGGAATCTGACCCACCGAACGCGGGAAGGAGACCGGCAGTTTGCCCGACGGGTTATAGTCACCAAACAGCACATCGGCAATCGCGTTACCGCCTTCAGTGCCGCTGAACCAGGTTTCCAGCATTGCGTCGGCCATGCGATCTTCATTTACCACCGCCAGCGGACGACCGTTCATCAGCACAATCACCAGCGGCTTACCGGTGGCTTTCAGTGCGGCTAACAGCTTCTGCTGGCTCGGTGGGATCACCAGGTCGCTGCGGCTGGAGGCTTCGTGCGCCATCCCCTGCGCTTCGCCGACGGCGGCCACTACCACATCAGCCTGTTTCGCTTTCGCCACGGCGTCATCGATCAGCTGCTGCGGTGAGCGTGGATCGACCGATACCGCCTGCTCATAGAGATTGAGGAAGTCCTGAATCCCTTTGTTGTCGGAAACGTTGGCCCCTTTCTCATACAGCACTGTCGCTTTGCCCTCGGTGGCATTGCGCATCCCCTGAAGCAGAGTGACCGATTGCTTCGCCACACCCGCCGCGGACCAGCTGCCCATGATGTCGCGCTGACTGTCGGCCAGCGGACCAATCAGGGCGATGGTGCCCGATTTTTTCAGCGGCAGCGTTTCCAGCCGGTTTTTCAGCAGTACGATACTTTTACGTGCCACATCGCGCGCTTCCGCCCGGTGCAGGCGGCTTTCCGCGTTGGTATCCTGCGGATCGCTCTCTTTCGGACCGAGATGGCTGTAGGGATCGTTAAACAGGCCCATGTCATATTTAACGTTGAGCACGTGGCGTGCCGCGTCATCGATTTCAGCCATGCTGACCTGGCCGCTCTTCACCAGATCGGGCAGGTATTTGCTGTAATATTCGTCGCTCATGCTCATATCGACGCCTGACTTCAGCGCGATACGCACCGCATCCTGCGGATCGCTGGCGACGCCATGTTTGATCAGCTCTTTAATCGCGCCGTGATCGCTGATGGTGATGCCTTTGAATTTCCACTTATCGCGCAGCAGATCTTTCAGCAGCCAGCTATCGGCGGTGGCCGGTACGCCATTAATGGAGTTGAGCGACACCATTACGCCGCCGCTGCCGGCATCCAGTGACGCCTTATAGGGCGGCAGATAATCCTGGAACATACGCTGCGGGCTCATGTCGACGGTGTTGTAATCGCGTCCGCCCTCTACCGCGCCATAGAGCGCGAAGTGCTTGACGCTGGTCATGATGTGGTAACGATCGGCAGCGCTTTTGCCCTGCATCGCCTGCACCATGCTGCGACCCATCTCGCCGGTGAGGTAAGTGTCTTCGCCAAAGCCTTCGGAGCCACGACCCCAGCGCGGTTCACGGCTGACATCCACCATCGGTGCCCAGGTCATATTCAGACCATCGTCAGCCGCTTCATAGGCGGAAACCCGTCCCACTTCCTTCACCGCATCCAGATCCCAGCTGGCTGCCAGGCCCAGGGGGATCGGAAAAATGGTGCGCTGGCCGTGGATCACGTCAAACGCAAAAAACAGTGGGATCTTCAGGCGGCTGAGCTGCATCGCCTGATCCTGCATGGCGCGAATATCCTGACGGGTCACGGTGTTAAAAATCGCGCCGACCTGACTTTTCTGGATCATATCGCGAATGGCTTCTTTCGGATTATCCGGTCCGACACTGATTAAACGCAGCTGGCCGATCTTCTCGTCCAGCGTCATTTTTTTAAGCAGTTGGTTAACGAAGGCATCCCGCGCCTGTTCGGTCATCGGGTGGTTACCTGACACTGACTCCGCCAATGCCGGTTGCATTGCAAGGGAGACAGCGAGACTAACAGAGTAAATCCATTTCATCAGTTTGGGTTCTCTTAAGTAACTGCGCAATATCGTATTAACAGGCGGCAGTGTGCCACAAGATGAGAATAGCAGGTAGCGTGACTGTGTCACACTGCGTTGCTGTGCGTTGACGTGCTACAGTTAGGGCGCATTGACAAGACAAGGGAATTGCCCATGACACAGACCTCTGCCCTGCTTTCTGATTTACGCCGCCTGGTCGGCCCCACCCATCTGCTGACTGAACCTGAACAGACCGCCCGCTACCGTAAAGGCTTTCGCTCCGGCGAAGGTGACGCGCTGGCGGTGGTGTTTCCCGGTACGCTGCTGGAATTATGGCGGGTACTGCAAACGCTGGTCAGCGCCGATGTCATTATTCTGATGCAGGCGGCGAATACCGGCCTGACCGAAGGCTCGACGCCGCACGGCAGCGATTACGATCGCCCGCTGGTGATCATCAGCACCCGGCGGCTGGATAAGCTCCAGCTGATCGATCAGGGCAGGCAGGTACTGGCGTTTCCTGGCAGCACGCTCTATCAGCTGGAGAAAGTGCTGAAGCCGCTGGGACGGGAGCCGCACTCGGTGATTGGCTCCTCATGTATTGGTGCCTCGGTGCTGGGCGGCGTCTGTAACAACTCTGGTGGATCGCTGATTAAGCGCGGTCCGGCCTACAGTGAGATGGCGCTGTATGCGCAGATCGATGCGCAGGGCAAACTGAAGCTGGTCAACCATCTCGGTATCGATCTGGGCGCGTCGCCGGAAGAGATTCTGGGACGGCTGGATGACGATCGCTGGCAGCCAGACGATGTGCAGCACGATGGCCGTCACGCCTCCGACCATGAATATGCCGATCGGGTTCGCGACGTGGACGCGGATACGCCCGCCCGCTATAACGCCGATGCGCGCCGTCTGTTTGAGGCCTCCGGCTGTGCCGGTAAGCTGGCGGTGTTTGCCGTCCGGCTCGATACCTTTGCCAGCGAACCGCAACAGCAGGTGTTCTATATCGGCACCAACGATCCCGCGGTGCTGAGCGATCTGCGCCGCCACATCCTGGCGCATTTCAACCATCTGCCGGTGGCCGGTGAATATATGCATCGCGACATCTACGACATCGCGGAGGTTTACGGTAAAGATACCTTCCTGATGATCGACAAACTCGGCACCGACAGGATGCCGCTGTTTTTCACCCTGAAGGGGCGGATAGATGCCTGGCTCGGCAAGCTCTCCTTTGTTAAACCGCACTTCAGCGATCGGCTGTTACAGCGCCTGAGCCGGTTGTTTCCGGCGCATCTGCCCAAACGGATGAAGCAGTACCGCGACAAATATGAACACCATCTGATGCTGAAGATGTCCGGTGAGGGCGTCGCGGAAGCGCGTGACTATCTGCGCGACTACTTCCGCGAAGGCGGCGGTGAATTCTTCGAGTGTGAAGGAAAAGAGGGCGCACACGCCTTTCTGCATCGCTTCGCGGCGGCGGGCGCGGCCGTGCGCTATCACGCGGTTCACGCCGATGAGGTCGAGGATATTCTGGCGCTGGATATTGCGCTGCGCCGCAACGATCCCGACTGGTTTGAAACCCTGCCTGACGCTCTTCAGGCGTCGCTGAGCCACCGTCTCTACTATGGACACTTCTTCTGTCATGTCTTTCATCAGGATTACATCGTCAGGAAAGGGGTCGATGTGCATGCGTTGAAAGCGGAGATGCTGGTGATTTTGCAGGCGCGGGGCGCGGAGTATCCCGCGGAGCACAATGTCGGCCATCTCTACCAGGCGAAACCGCAGCTGGCGGCGTTTTATCGCCAGCTCGATCCCACCAACAGTTTTAATCCGGGGATTGGCAAAACCAGTAAACAGAAGGGATGGGCGGTGAAGCAGATTTAAGCCTGACCGCGCTGTCATCTTCCCGCCTGCTTCCCGGAGCAGGCGGGCCACAGCGGGTTACAGCTCACCATCCTTTACAACAACCCACCCCACATCAGATAACATCTCTCCCAAAAACAATTCATCTACTTTCCCAAACTGCCATCTCTTAATTATTCACGCTCAGGTTCTGCGTAACCTCTCACAAATGATCGCGTTGCAGATTGATAATTCGCGTCGCGAAAAATAGATTAGCAGCAGAAAAATTCGGAGCAGTCATTTGCGCAATTCATTCAGGGAGGAGTGGTATGCGTCGCATTAATTATGCGTTAACGTTACTGGAAATCATCACGCTGACATCCGTGCCGTCGGCACTTAATTTATCGCCCGCTTATGCGGCTGGCTTTATCGACGACTCAACGCTTAGCGGCAATATATTTTACTGGCAACGCCAGCGCGACAGAAAAGAAACTGACCCGGCAAATGGTCAGTCAGGGAAATATCACGCCAATCTGCATCACGCCACGCTTAACAGTAATCTCGATTATCAGTCAGGCTATGCCGCCGAGTGGATTGGTCTGGATGTCGCGCTGTTTGGCGCGGCTGAACTCGCCCATAGCGGGCCGGCCGCCCCTAATGAAATAGGCTTCAGCAAGGCACGCACCCGCTGGGATGAAAAATGGAATGGTGACGCCAGCGGTGCCGCAATCTATAAAGCGGCGCTGAAAATGAAATACAGCGATTACTGGTTGCGGGCCGGATATATTCAGCCCAGCGGTCAGACTTTAATTGCCTCGCACTGGAGTTTTCTGCCAGGCACTTATCGCGGAGCCGAAGTGGGCGCGCTTTATGATTTTGACCAGGCCGGTGCATTATCTTTTTCCTGGCTGTGGAGTGATCGATATAAAGCGCCCTGGTATCGTGATCTCTATCGTTTCCGCCAGGCCGACGGCGAAACCCATATCCGCTACCTGCACTCCTTCGGCATGAAATATGACTTTAAAAATAATCTGGTGCTTGAAGGCGCTTTTGGTCAGGCCGCCAGTTATATGGACCAATATTTCGCTAAAGCCGCCTGGTCAGCCCGCGCGGACGGTGAAGGGCTGCGTACCAGCTATCAGTTTTACGGCGCGCACGACAACGTCACCGGGGGTGCCAGCAATGCGCGCGATGTCTACGATGGCCTGGCCTGGTTACAGGCGCTGACTTTCGGCTACACCCGCGGACCGGTTGATCTGCGGCTGGAGGGAACCTGGGTCAAAGCGGAAGGCAACCAGGGCTTCTTTCTGCAACGCATGACGCCAGGCTACGCCAGCTCCAATGGACGACTCGATATCTGGTGGGATGCCCGCTCTGACTGGAACGCCAATGGCGAGAAAGCGGTTTTTGCCGGTGCCATGCTCGACTTATCGCCGTGGCAGCTGGCGGGATGGAAAGTGGGCGCCTCTTACGTCTGGGGCTGGGATGCGAAACCCGCCACGCTCCCTACCGTTGACCAGAGTCAGCGGCTGAAAGAGTCCGCCTGGAACCTCGATCTGGCCTATCAAATCCAGCAGGGTCGCGCCAAAGATACCCTGTTCAAACTGCACTACACCCGCTACGACAATCACAGCAATCTGCCCAGCTACAGCGGCGGCTACGGCAACATTTTTCAGGATGAGAAGGACATTAAATTTATGGTCATTGCGCCCTTTACTCTGTTCTGACGCCGTGACGCGGCCCCGAAAATCTCTTCAGCAGCAAGGATGAACACTATGTCACGATTAAGCCTTATAGCGCTCAGCTTACTGGGCGCTGCCCTGTCAAGCCACGCCAGCCTCTCCGATCAGCAGCTGGTCGATCAAATCAGTCAGTTCGGCGTCACCTATCAGGTCACCGACAATCAGGCCGCGCTGCACGGCGTCGACTGCGCCGCGACAGGCGCCGACTATGCCGCCTGTAACCGCGCCACCATTACCCTGACCAACCACGGTCCGGCGCTGACCGACAGACACTGGGCGATCTACATGAGCAATGTCCACCAGACGCTGCGCGTGGATAACGATCAGTTTAAGATGACGCACGTGGTCGGCGACTTAACCCGGCTGGAGCCGACTGAAGAGTTCACCGGTATCGGCGCGGGTGAATCGGTAGAGATCCCGATTATCAACGAATACTGGCAGCTGTTTATCACCGATGTGATGCCGCGCTGGTATGTCACCGCCGGAGAGGCCGCGCCGCAGATTATCGCCGCGACCGATCACGAAGATCTCACCCGGTTTGTGCTGCCGCTGGGAGATAACTGGCGGCGCAGCGCCGACGATCAGAACATCCTGATGCAGCCCGTCAGCCGTTTTGACAAGAACAGCGATGTCGCCACCCTGCCCGCCTCCGCACTGCGCGGCCAGATCCTGCCGACGCCGCTGGAGGTGAAACTTCGCCCGCATGATGCCGACCTCAGCCGCGGCGTGACGCTGTCGCTTAGCGGGCTGACTGACGCCAGCCGTGACGCGGTGCAGCAGCGTCTGACCCTGCTCGGCCTGCCACAGCAGCCTGGCGGCTATGCCATCACCACAGAGGTGCGGCCAGGCCGCTTCAACGGCAAGCGGGCGCTCCCCGGGGCGTACGATCTCGACATTACCACCCGCGGCGCTAAGGTCGTCGGCTACGATGCCGCCGGAGCCTTTTATGGTCTGATGTCGCTTCTCTCACTGGTACCGGCAGAGGGAACGCCACGTATCGCTACGCTGGAGGCGCATGATGCGCCCCGCTTCGCCTGGCGCGGTGCCTTTCTCGATGTCGCCCGCAATTTCCACAGTAAACAGGCGATATTCCGGCTGCTCGACCAGATGGCCGCCTGGAAAATGAACCGCTTTCACTTCCACCTCAGCGATGATGAAGGGTGGCGGATTGAAATTCCGGGCTTACCGGAACTCACCGGAGTCGGCGGCAAGCGCTGCCACGATCTGACCGAACAGCGCTGTCTGCTGCCGCAGCTCGGTTCCGGCCCGTTCAGCGACAACAACGGCAGCGGCTACTTTAGTCGGGCCGACTACATTGAGATAGTGAAATACGCCCAGGCCCGTCACATTACGGTGGTGCCGGAAATCGACATGCCAGCGCATGCGCGTGCGGCGGTGATCTCGATGGAGGCGCGCTATCAGCGCCTGATGCAGGCGGGCCAGCCGGATGAGGCGAATCGCTATCGCCTGCTCGATCCCACCGACGATTCGAACACTACCTCGGTCCAGCTCTATGACCGCACCAGCTATCTCAATCCCTGCATTGAAAGCGCACCGCGTTTTGTCGACAAGGTAATCAGTGAGATCCAGGCGATGCATCAGGAGGCGGGACAGCCGCTGACGATCTGGCATTTTGGCGGCGACGAGGCAAAAAATATTCGTCTGGGGGCGGGCTACTCAGACCTGCGCGATCCGAAACCGGGCACCGGGCTGCGCGACTGGCGTAAAGAGGATCAGCCCTGGTCGAAATCACAGGTCTGTCAGGCGCTGGTGAAGAGCGGCAAGGTGCAGGATCTGTCGCATCTGCCGAGCTATTTTGCCCTGAAGGTAAGTGAGATTGTCCACCAGCATGGCATCCACAAAATGCAGGCATGGCAGGATGGGTTAAAAGAGGCAAAAGATGCGCAGGCTTTCGCCACGCCACGGGTCGGAGTCAATTTCTGGGACACCCTCTACTGGGGCGGGTTTGACAGCGCCAGCGACTGGACGCAGAAAGGCTACGATGTGGTGATCTCCAGCCCCGACTACCTCTATCTCGATTTCCCGTCGGAGGTTAACCCGCTGGAGCGCGGCTACTACTGGGGCACCCGCTTCAATGATGAACGCAAAATATTTGGCTTCGCCCCCGATAACCTGCCGCAGAATGCCGAAACCTCGGTGGATCGCGATGGCAAAAACTTCAGCGCCAAATCAGACAAGGTCTGGGGCGGCGCTTACGGCATATCGGCCCAGCTCTGGAGTGAAACCGTGCGCACCGACGCCCAGATGGAGCAGATGATCTACCCCCGGCTGCTGGCGGTCGCCGAACGCAGCTGGCACCGCGCCAGCTGGGAGCTGGATTACCGGGCAGGCCGGGAGTTCAGCGGCGGCGTGACCCACCATGTCGACCAGCAGGCGCGCCTGCGTGACTGGCAGCGATTCGCCAACCTGCTGGGCCAGCGCGAGCTGGCGAAGCTGGATAAGGCTGGCATCGCCTATCGCCTGCCGGTGCCTGGGGCAAAAGTGGTGGCTGGCGTGCTCTCCATGAACGCGGCGTTACCGGGTGTCGCGCTGGAGTACAGTCTGGATAACGGGGCGAGCTGGCAGCGCTACGACGCCAGCCAGCCGCCCCAGGTCAGCGGTGAGGTCGCGATCCGTGCAGTCAGCCGTGACGGCCAGCGCACCAGCCGGGTAGAAACCCTGTAAGCCGGGAGCCGCCTATCCGCTGTGGCGGCACGGACTCAGCCAAAAAAAAAGGCCGACATCTGTCGGCCTGTTATCGTTAAAGCGGTTTAAAGCGGTTTAAAGCGGTTTCTCTTCGGCGTCCGGCTCCATCGCCAGTTGCTGACGGCGCTCGATAATCATGGTCTGCGGCGTCGACAGCAGAATGCCCTCTTTGCGCAGGCGCGTCAGAATATCGAACAGCAGATCGCTTTTCGCGCCAGAAATCTGCCGCTGACCCGCCACGTTACCGGTGACGCTCAGCACAATCCCCTGCTGCGTCAGATCCTTAAACGAGACCGACGGCTCCGGCGTCTCCAGAATGCGTTCGTTCTCGTTATAGACCTCCAGCAGAATATCGCGCACTTTCACCGGGTCGATATTCAGCGGGAAGGTGAGCGTAATAGTGACGACGCCCTGGGCATTGCCCATGGTCGCATTGCGCACGTTCTGCGAGATAAACTGCGAGTTAGGCACTATCACGGTCGATTTGTCGCCCAGCTGGATCTCGGTGGCGCGCACATTGATGCGGCGAATATCCCCTTCAATGCCGCTGATGGTCACCAGATCGCCCACTTTCACCGGCCGTTCGGTCAGCAGGATCAGCCCCGAGATAAAGTTCTTCACAATCTCCTGCAAGCCAAAACCGATACCGACCGACAGGGCGCTGACAATCCAGGCCAGCTTATTCCACTGCAACCCCATAATCGACAGGGTCAGCAGGATAACCAGCACAAAACCGATGTTGCTGAACAGCGTCACCAGGGAGACCCGCATCCCCACATCCATGGTGGTTTTCGGCAGGAAATCGCTGTCCAGCCAGCGGCGTACCGTGCGCAGCACATAGATGCCCACAATCAGGCAGATCAGCGCATTCACCATGTGCGCCGGCACAATATTCAGTGACTCCAGTCCTTTACCGCCCCAGAACTCAATCACTTTTTGCAGCAGTTCAATCGGCGTTGAGGAGGCAAAAGTGCCGTTGAGCAGCGCCAGCACCACAAACAGCACCAGCACGGTTTTACCGAGCGCCGTCAGCAGCGTGGCGGTCTGTTGCAGATGACGCTCATTGATGTTGAGCGAACTCTGAATGCGCCGACCGGTGGCGTTACTGGTTGAGAAGAGGCTCTCACAGCCGTCACTGAGCAGATGGCTGAGGAAGTAGAACGAGCCAAACAGCAGGCCACACCAGATCACCTCATAACTCAGGAAGCGCGCCAGCGTGACATAGCCGATCAGCAGCGACACCAGGATGGCGATGGCCGTCAGGGTCAGGCCCATCTGAATCAGCCCGACCAGGGTCGAGCGGGCCTCCGGCGGCGTGCCCGCCTGGGTCAGTCGGCGGCGCACCCGGTTGGTCCGCATGCTGATCGCCAGCGCGGTGGAACCAATCAACAGAGCGGTCAGGCCGTTAGCAAAAATGGTGGTGTTAAGGCTGGTGCCCACGCTGTAGTTGAACGCTTCCACCGTCTGGAAAATAAACACCAGCACCGCAGTAATCGGTGGAAAGGGTTTCAGCGCCATCGCCACTTCATTGGAGATGGTCGGCAGGCGCCAGCTGGGACGACGGGTGGAGAGGAAAGCCCGCCCCAGGCCCGCAATCAGACCGCAGAAGACGCTGAGCTGCACCAGGCGATCAACGAAATCCTGAACGTTTTCAGAGACCTCATCGCGGCGGGTAAAGGCCAGCGAGATAAAGTTAAAGGTCAGCACCACCGCCGCCAGCGTGGTGAGCGCTATCGCCGCCGCCAGAAAACTGCGGCGTAACCGCCCTTCCGGCAGTTTGTGGATGCTGACCCAGGCGAGAAACTCCTCGCCGTAGCGACGCCCCACCGTCATCACCAGCAGAGCGGCCAGCAGCCAGAATACGCTGCCCACGCGCCAGCCCGGCTCCCAGGAGAGCGCCGCCGTGTCCTGTAGCTCCTGGAGGAACTCACCAATCTTCTCGCCATCCAGATCCTGACTGTTAATCAGCGGAGACCAGAAGCGTGCGCCCAGAATGGTGCCGGAGTTGAGTGCCAGCTGGCTTTTCAGCTGATCGCGCCGCAGGTTCACAATCTGCGACGAGAGCATCAGCGCACTGTTTTTAATGGTTTCAGCCTGCTTAATCTGATCGTCGAGTTTGCTTTTCTGACTCTCCAGCGCGTTACGCTTGCGCGTCACTTCCGGGGTCTCTTTCACACCGCTGTCAGCCTTGGGTGCCGGACCCAGTACCGCCAGCTGCGCATCCAGCTGCTGGCGATC
Source organism: Pantoea sp. C2G6 (assembly GCF_051336815.1). Lineage (NCBI taxonomy): Bacteria > Pseudomonadati > Pseudomonadota > Gammaproteobacteria > Enterobacterales > Erwiniaceae > Pantoea > Pantoea sp. C2G6. The sequence continues at coordinate 55,441 of NZ_JBGMNJ010000001.1, read as the reverse complement.
GGGGATCAGCGCCTGGCCCAGGGTTTCGGCGTTGCCTGACAGCTCCAGCGCCATTTCATTCAGCTGGGTCAGCTTATTTTCGCTGGTGTCGCCTGAGACCTGGCTTTTGATTTTGTCGAGGATCTTCTGCATTTTCGGCAGTTCAACCGCGGCATTCAGCTTCGGCGGAGCATCCTGTTCCTGGTCAGCGCTGGCCGTATCATCCGCGGCCAGCGTCAGCGCCGGGGCAAAGGCCACCAGCGCCAGCATTAACAATGCAAAAAAGGATCGTAGCTTAAACATATGAGTAAGATTCCGGCAGCATAATCAGGCGATCTTCCCTCGCCAGTGGCGCGTAGTGTAGGGCTTTGCAAGGGAGGAAACTATAGGAATAGCGGGCAATTCTCTGGCTGAGAACCGGCCTGCGCTGGCGGCGGAAAGCGCGGCATATGGCGGGCTGCCGCGCCCTCCCCGCCCGCTCAGCGCGCGGACGCAGCCGGTGAGCGCAGCCGCGCTACACCGGCGATGTTCTACTCCACGCCGGCACTGTCGGCACCGTTGCTGGCGACCTGACCCGACTTCTGTTTTTTATAGGCCAGCGCGGCGGCTGGCACCGGTGCGGCTTTGCCGGTCTCAATCCAGCTGCGCAGGCGGCTGGCGTCGGCGAAGTGGGTATATTTGCCAAAGGCATCGAGCACCACCAGCGCCACCGGACGATTGTTGATCATGGTGCGCATCACCAGGCAGTGGCCCGCCTGATCGGTGTAGCCGGTCTTGGTCAGCTGAATATGCCAGTCATTCTTATAGACCAGATGGTTGGTATTGCGGAACGGCAGCGCGTAGCTCGGATGGGCAAACACCGCCGTCTCCTCTTTGGTGGTGCTGAGCGCGCCGAGCAGCGGATATTCCCGCGTCGCCTTGAGTAATTTCACCAGGTCCTGGGCGCTGGAGACGTTTTGCGTCGACAGCCCGGTTGGCTCGACGTAGCGGGTCTGCTTCATTCCCAGCGCACGCGCTTTGGCGTTCATCGCCCGGATAAAGGCGTTATAGCCGCCCGGATAGGCGTGGGCGAGGCTGGCGGCGGCGCGGTTTTCCGAGGACATCAGCGCCAGCAGCAGCATATTGCGGCGGCTGATCTGGCTGTTGAGTTTGACGCGCGAGAAGACGCCTCGCATCTCCGGGGTCTGGCTGATGTCGACGGTCAACATCTCATTCATCGGCTGATGCGCATCCAGCACCACCATCGCGGTCATCAGCTTGGTGATTGAGGCGATGGGCCTGACCCGGTCCGGGTGGCTGGAAAAGAGCACTTTATTGGTCGTGAGATCGACGATCATCGCGCTGCCTGAAGCGATCTGCGGCTGGGCAATCGGGGCCAGTTGCGACAGTGTCGTGGTCGCCTGCGCCGGAAGTGAAACCACCTGCCCGGAAACGAGCAGCGCCAGCGAAAGCAGGGTAAAACGAATTTTTGCAGGCATCGTAGAAAAAAACCCGGTTGAAATTGTGCGCTGTGTCAGACACAGGCCGCCCGCTTCGGTTGCGTCAGAGAGCAGGCTGGCAGCAGCATCATACCCGCAAGGTTAAGAAACTTCCTGGTGAGATTGTTTCCAGCCGTTAAAAAAGAGGCTGCCGCCTGAGCGGCGGCAGCCGGAGGTCAGAACAGACGGGGTCCATAGCCCCACAGCACCACGGTCAGCGCCAGTAAGACTTCAAACACCAGCACGCCAATCGCCAGGGTGGAACCGGAGAAGCGCAGGCTCTCTTCACGGTCGATATTGAGGAACAGCGGGATGCCGATATAGAGCAGATAGCCGGTATAGAGCAGCGCCAGCGCGCCAGCCAGTACGCAGAGCCAGACCAGCGGATAGAGCGCCACCAGCCCGCTGAGGAACAGCGGCGTGGCCACGTAGCCGGCAAACACGGTGCAGCGCTGCACGCCTGGCCGCTGCGGAAAATCACGCGCCATCCAGTGGATCACCCGGCCCATCACCGCGACGCCCCCCAGGATCAGCAGATAGAACAGGATGCCGAGCCCAATCCCGGTCGCCAGATTAAGCTGCACATATTGCCCCTCGCCCAGATTCCAGCCCAGCTGAGTGGTGCCAATAAAGGCGCAGATCACCGGGATCGCCGCCATCAGCAGGACATGGTGGGTGTAATGGTGCGAGACGCTCTCATTCTCTTGCTTGATATGACGCATTTCCTGATTCGGATGCGCCAGAAGTCCCCAGACATGGTTCATACAGTCACTCCTCTGCTGCGAAGGGCTGCCCGGTGAAGCATGCGTCTTTTGGGGCAGCGTCCTCTCAAGTATAAACGGCAACGCAATTTTCGTGGTGACCGGACAAAAAAAGAGCAGAAACGGACTCACCTGAGGCTCGCGGGCGGAAGCGAAGCCAAAACACGTATAAACTAATAAAAACAGCCACTGAACAGGGAGTGTCATTTTGCATCTGGATATCAACGCATTAATTACGCAGTACGGTTATCTGGCACTGCTTATTGGCTGTATAGCCGAAGGGGAAACGTTTACCTTACTGGGGGGCGTCGCCGCCCATGAGGGCCTGCTGCACTACGCGGGCGTGGTACTGGCCGCGATGGGCGGCGGAATTATCGGCGACCAGCTGCTCTACTGGATTGGCCGCCGCTGGGGAACCCGCATTCTGCGCCGTTTTAAAAAGCATCAGGATAAGGTGGTGAAGGCGAATCGCCTGATCAAGCGCCGTCCCAGCCTGTTTGTGATTGGCGTGCGCTTTATGTATGGCTTCCGCCTGATTGGTCCGATCATTATTGGTGCCAGCCGCCTCAATCCGATGAAGTTTTTTATCCTCAACATCATCGGGGCGGCTGTCTGGGCGCTGATCTTTGTCACCCTGGGCTACTTCGCGGGCGGCATCATCGCCCCGTGGCTGCACAAGCTCGACCAGCACCTGAAGCATCTGCTGTGGCTGGTCGGTGCGGTGGTGTTCGCCTTTGCGCTGCGCTGGGTGATCCGCCGCTGGCACAGCCGCCGCGCCGATCAGTAACCTTTGAACTGCGGATTCGCCAGCATAAAGCCGCCATCGATGATAAACGACTGGCCGGTGGTATAGGTCGCCCCATCGGAACAGAGCCAGGCGACCATGCTGGCAATCTCCTGGGTCTGCCCTGGCCGTCCCGCCGGGATTTCCGGCATTTTGACGGTGTGCGCGTCCTCGTCGCTCATCTTATTCATCGGCGTGGCGATGGCGCCCGGTGCCACCGCATTCACCAGAATATGGTGCGGCAGCAGGCTCAGCGCCATCGATTTGGTCAGGCCGCCTGCCGCATGTTTCGCGGCGGTGTAGGCCACCGAACCGGGCAGCGGCGTGTGCTCATGCACCGAGGTAATATTGATGATCCGTCCCCCTTCCCCCTGCTCCACCATTTTACGGGCGGCAATCTGGCCGCAGACAAACACCCCATCCACATCGACCGCAAAGGTTTTGCGCCAATCCTCGTAGGTGACATCGAGAAAATCCGCCTTGAAGTTAGCGCCAGCGTTGTTGACCAGCACGTCGATGCGACCGAAGCGGTCGATCAGCTGCTGGAGCGATTTGCCGCCCTGCTCGGGATCGGCTAAGTCGAGCTGGATAATTTCAGCGCGACGCCCTTTTTCCCGCACTTTCTGCGCGGTGCGCTGCGCACCCTCTTCATCAGAACGCCAGGTGATACCGATGTCAAAACCCTGCTCTGCCAGCATTTCCGCGCAGCGGGCGCCGATACCGGAATCAGAGGCGGTGATAATAGCGACGTGAGTCTGTGATGTGGTCATAGCGGTCTCCTCAGGAAAAGTGTCACCACCAGTATAGCCGCCGGAAAAATTCGCCCGCGCGTTAACCATCTGTGCCCAGGCGAAGCCGCAGCGGGTGGCTCGGCTATAGTTAGGAAGGACACTGACCGGGAGAGCAGGATGAGTAAGGTAAAACGTAAGATTGAGGATCATGGCGTCATCGGTGATTTACGCACCTGTGCGCTGGTCGCCAGTGACGGCACCATCGACTATCTCTGCTGGCCGGAACTCGATAGCCCTTCGGTTTTTTCAGCCCTGCTCGACAGCGACGAGGCCGGGCTTTTCTCGCTGGCTCCCGACTGGCCGGATGCGCGCCGCCAGCAGCTCTATCTGCCCGACACCAATATTTTGCAGACCCGCTGGCTGGATGAGGAAGGGGTCGCTGAAATCACCGATTACATGCCGATCTGTGATGATGCCGACAAGCTGCCACGCCTGATCCGCCGGGTTAAAATGGTGCGCGGCAGCGCGACCTTTGCTCTGCACTGTTCGCCCCGCCATGACTACGCCAGGGCGCAGACCCGCGCCGAAGCCGCGGGTGACTGCATCGATTTTCATGCCGAGGGACAACCGTCGCTGCGGCTGGCCGCCAGCGTGGCGATGACGCTGGAAGAGAACAGCGCCACCGCCCTCTTTACCCTGCAACCCGGCGAACATGCGCAGTTTGAATTTGGCAGCGTCGATGATGCCCATATCGAAGCGCTGAACACCGAACACTGCTTTGAAGAGACCCTTAACTACTGGCGGCGCTGGAGCGCCCGCAGCAACTATCAGGGACGCTGGCGCGAGATGGTGCAGCGTTCGGCGCTGGTGCTGAAGCTGCTGACGTCACATCAGTATGGCTCTATCGCCGCGGCCGCCACCTTTGGCCTGCCCGAGGAGCTGGGCGGCGAGCGCAACTGGGATTATCGCGCCTCCTGGATCCGCGACGCCTCGTTCAGCATGTATGCCCTGATGCGGCTGGGCTACACCGATGAAGCCAAACACTTTACCCACTGGGTCGGTCGTTGCGTGGAAAACAGCCATCACGATGAGATGCGGTTGCAGGTGATGTATCGGCTGGACAGCGGCACCGAACTGCATGAGATGGAGCTGCTGAATCTCTCCGGCTATGCCGACTCCACCCCGGTACGCATCGGCAATGGGGCGTGGCAGCAGACCCAGCTCGACATCTATGGCGAACTGATGGACGCCATCTATCTGGCCAATAAATATGGCGAGGCGATCTCGCACCGCGGCTGGCAGCATGTGGTCAAAATGATCGACTGGCTGTGCGAGAACTGGGATCAGCCCGACGCCGGGATCTGGGAGATGCGCGGCGAGCCGGAGCATTTCCTCCATTCGCGCCTGATGTGCTGGGTGGCGATGGATCGCGCCCTGCGTCTGGGCATGAAGCGATCGCTGCCGATGCCCTACGAGCGCTGGGATCGGGCGCGGCGGGAGATCCGCGAAGACATCTGGGCTAACTTCTGGAACCACGAGCGCGGCCACTTCTCCGCGACCCGTCACGGCGAACATCTCGACGCCTCGATGCTGCTGATGCCGCTGGTGCGCTTTGTCGGGGCCACCGACCCGGACTGGATCGCCACGCTCGACGCGATTAAAACCAATCTGGTCAGCGACGGCATGGTGCGACGTTACAATATCCATGAGACGCCCGCCGACGGCCTGAAGGGATCGGAAGGTTCATTTGGTGCCTGTTCCTTCTGGTATGTCGAATGTCTGGCGCGTGCTGGCCGGATTCAGGAGGCGCACTTTGAATTTGAGAAGCTGCTGAGCTACGCCAATCCGCTGGGGCTCTATGCCGAGGAGTTCGACGCCCATGGTCATGCGCTGGGTAACACGCCGCAGGCGCTGACCCATCTGGCGTTAATCAGTGCCGCCTTTTTCCTGAATCGCAAACTCAGCGGCGAACAGACGCAGTGGCAGCCCTGAAGCCGGTGGTTTTTCGTGCCCCCTGTTTCCGTAAATGCGCTAACATCCGGGCGGGATTTACGTAAAGTATTGCAGGCAGGTTAAAATCCCGATTCACAACCTCAGATTAATGAACATATAATGCGCAGCAGGTCACATTGGCCCGCATCGGTTCGACACATTGACAAGCCTGAAACATGGCGATAAAGACTTGTAAAATATGAAAATGAGCATTCGCGCGTTCGCTTCAATCGCATTAGCTTTGGCGGCTTTTAGTCAGTCAGCTTTTGCTGTGGTTTACCCGTTACCGCCGGCTAACAGCCGTCTGATCGGGGAAAATATTGAAATTACCGTCCCTGAAGATAGCAAGCTGCCGCTGGAAGCCTTTGCGGCGCAGTACCAGATGGGCCTCAGCAATATGCTGGAAGCCAATCCGGGCGTTGACGTTTATCTGCCGAAGGCTGGCAGCAAAATGATCATTCCTCAACAGCTGATCCTGCCCGACGCCCCGCGTGAAGGCATTGTGATCAACAGCGCTGAAATGCGTCTTTACTACTACCCGAAAGGCAGCAAAACCGTGGTGGTGCTGCCGATTGGTATCGGCGAGCTGGGTAAAGATACCCCGATCAACTGGACCACGACGGTAGAACGTAAAAAAGATGGCCCGACCTGGACGCCAACCAAAGGTATGCACGCGGACTACGCGGCACGCGGTGAAACGCTGCCCGCGGTCTTCCCGGCTGGCCCCGATAACCCGATGGGCCTCTATGCGCTCTATATCGGTCGCCTCTATGCGATTCACGGCACCAACGCCAACTTCGGCATCGGCCTGCGCGTGAGCCACGGCTGTGTCCGTCTGCGCGCCGATGATATTAAGTGGCTGTTCCAGAATGTGCCGGTCGGCACCCGCGTTCAGTTCATCGATCAGCCGGTGAAAGCGACCGTTGAGCCGGACGGTTCACGCTATCTGGAAGTGCACAATCCGCTGTCGACCACCGAAGAGCAGTTTAACTCGCGCGAGCTGGTGCCGATTACGCTGACCCAGGCGGTAAGCAAGGTGCTGGTGGATACCAGCGTCAATCAGGATCAGGTTAACGCCGCGATTCAGAGCCGTAACGGTATGCCGGTAAAAGTGAACGGTGTGGAAAACAACGTCCAGACCGCACCGGTTGAAGTCCCGGAAAACCCACAGGCCACCCCGCAGGAGCAGCCGATGACGCCAGTGGCCCCACAGGGCGCTGACACTGACCCGGCGCAGCCTCAGCAGCCGGCCACTGAGCCCGCCGCCCCGGCCGCACCGGTAACCTCAGCAGCCCCTGCAACAGCAACGAATAACAACTCGTAGTTGCCGCCCTGCTCTCAGAAGCCAGCGCCTGTCGCTGGCTTTTTTATTGGCTTTCTCCCGCACTTCTGCCGCTAACCCTGACCGCCTGCCCCGCCCGCCATCATTTTTCTGTCATATAAAGCGCGTATCACACTGCGTTGAGCTGGTGCAGATCAGCACCCGGCATCCGCAACATGAGGTACACCATGAGCGAAAACAGTCTCTCCTCCTCATCGCCCCAGGGCCGCCCTGATTTCAATAGCAAAAGCAGCCGCTTCAGCAAACCGCTGTTCTTTATGCTGCTGATCGCCGGTCTGGCCTTCGCCGGACTCAATCTGGTCAATGACGTTGAAGAGACCAACATGCCGGTGACCAGCTATCTGCCGTTCTTTCTGCTGGGGCTGGCGCTGCTGATTGCGCTGGGCTTTGAGTTCGTGAACGGCTTTCACGATACCGCCAACGCGGTCGCCACGGTGATCTACACCCATTCGCTGACGCCTGGCGTGGCGGTGGTCTGGTCGGGATTGTGTAACTTTCTTGGCGTGCTGCTCTCCAGCGGTGTGGTCGCCTTTGGCATTATCTCCCTGCTGCCGGTTGAGCTGATTTTACAGGCCAGCAGCGGTAACGGTTTCGCGATGGTCTATGCGCTGCTCTTTTCCGCCATTATCTGGAACCTCGGCACCTGGTATTTTGGCCTGCCCTCCTCCTCCTCGCATACCCTGATCGGCTCGATTATCGGGGTCGGCGTCGCCAATGCGATGCTGCACGGCCGCAGCGGGCTGAGCGGCGTGGACTGGGAGCAGGCGCTGAAGGTGGGATATGCGCTGCTGCTGTCGCCGGTGGTCGGTTTTGTCTGCGCCGGACTACTGCTCTGGGTGATGAAGCTGTTTATCCGCAATCGCCAGCTCTATCAGGCCCCGAAAAGCGATCAGTCGCCACCGGTCTGGATCCGTGGCCTGCTGATCCTGACCTGTACCGGCGTCTCCTTTGCCCACGGCTCCAACGATGGCCAGAAAGGGATGGGGCTGATTATGCTGATCCTGGTCGGCACCATGCCGATCGCCTATGCGCTGAACCGATCGCTGCCCGCCGATCAGATCCCACGGGTGGCCGCGCTGACGGAAGTCACCGCCCATCAGCTGCTGCAACTGCAACCGGCCACCACGCCCGCCCCCGCCTCCCGCGAGGTGCTGACCGGCTTTGTCGCCACTAACCGAGTGACACCTGAGGTGCTGCCCGCGCTGGCGATGACCCTCAATGAGGTCGGTGATGAGATCCGTCGTTACGGCTCGATGGACAACATTCCGGCGCAGTCGGTGACCAACACCCGCAACCAGATGTATCTGGCGTCAGAGGCGATCAAGCATCTGCACAGTACGGAGCTGACGTTACCGGCCGCGACGCAACGCAATCTGAACGCGGTGAAAAGCGAACTCGACAGCGCCACCCGCTTTATTCCGATGTGGGTCAAGGTGGTGGTGGCGATTGCGCTGGGACTCGGCACTATGGTGGGCTGGCGACGGATTGTGGTCACGGTGGGCGAACGGATCGGCAAAACCCATCTGAGCTATGCGCAGGGAGCCAGCGCCGAACTGGTGGCGATGGCGACCATCGGGGCGGCGGATGGTTTCGGCCTGCCGGTCTCGACCACGCATGTGCTGTCGTCCGGTGTGGCCGGAACGATGGCGGCCAACCGCTCCGGCTTACAGCTTTCGACCCTGCGTAATCTGGCGATGGCCTGGCTGTTAACCCTGCCGGTGTCGGTTCTGCTCTCCGCCCTGCTCTACGGGCTGTTTACCCGGTTCTGAATGGTGTCGGGCTTGTCGCGCTCAGGCGGCAAGCCGCTGCTGCCAGTAAAGCCGCAGCGTAATCGCCAGCGCGCCCAGCACCATCAGCGCGGCGGCCAGATAGACTGACTGCATACCCCAGTGGCCGATCAACAGCCCCGCCACCGGACCGGTCAGGCCCAGACCGAGATCGAGAAAGGCGGAATAGGTGCCGAGCGCCGAGCCCTGATCCTGCTGCTCAACCCGCTTCACCGCCTCCACGCCCAGCGCCGGAAAGATCAGGGAAAAGCCGCTGCCGGTCAGGAAAGCACCCGCGCCCGCCAGCCAGGCGCTCTCCGCCTGCCAGATAATCAATAATCCCAGACACTCTAGCAGCAGAGAGAGCAGCGAGACGCGCAGACCGCCAAAGCGGGTGATAAAACGGCCAAAGCCGAGCCGCACCAGCACGAATCCCAGGCTGAACAGCGTCAGCGCATAAGCGGCACCCTGCCAGTCGCGGCTGGCAAAATAGAGGGTGATAAAGGTGGCGATCACGCCAAAACCAATGGTGCCGAAGCCGAGCGCCAGACCGTAGAGCCAGACCCGGGAAAAGACGCGATGAAACGGGATGCGTTCGCCGACAGTGACCGTCACCGCCGGTTTGCGGCTGGCCAGCAGATAGCCCGCTATCCCCATCAGCGCAATCAGCCCGGCAAATCCGCTCATGCCAAAGTGGGTGTTAAGCAGCACGCCCAGCGGCGCACCCACCGCCATCGCCAGATAGGTGGCGACGCCATTCCAGGAGATGACGCGCGCGGTCTGCATCGGCCCGACGATATTCATGCCCCACAGCGTGGAGCCGGTGCTGCTGAAACTTTCGCCCACCCCCAGGCAGAGTCGCCCGGCGGCCAGCAGCGTCAGGCTCAGCACCGGCCAGCCGCTCAGCAGGGCGGCCACAATGGTCAGCACCCCGCTCATGCCGCAGCAGAGCAGCCCCAGCATCACCACCCGTTTCGGTCCGAGCCGATCGGCCAGACGGCCGGAGTGTGGACGGCTGAGTAAGGTGGCGAAATATTGCAGGCTGATGATCAGTCCGGCGGCAAAAGAGCTGAAGCCGAGCTGATTTTTGACGAAGCCAGGCAGTACCGCCAGCGGCAGTCCAACGGAGAGATAGCAGAAGAAGGTGAAAACGATAACAGAGAGGATGCGTTTATTGAGCTGGCTGTTGCTCAACAGAGCGGCGTCAGACATAGCAGACCTGAAGTGCGGAAAATTTTTCCTACTATAGCGTCAGAGCCGTGATCGGTCGTCCGCTTTTTTATCACAAACCATGAACAGCGGCATGGCGATCGATCGCCTGTGCAATGTCGCCCGACGATTTTAACGCCCGGATTTCACTGAATAAGTCCTCTGCGTCGTGATATTCCTTACGCAGATAACCGAGCCACTGTTTGATACGCGCCACGTGATAGAGGCCGGTATCGCCCTGCTTTTCCAGCCGGCTATATTTCTGCAACAGGCGCACCACCTCAGGCCAGGCCATCGGCGGTTCGTTATATTTCACCACCCGGCTCAGGTTGGGAACGTTGAGCGCGCCCCGGCCAATCATCACCGCATCGCAGCCGGTCACGGCCATGCATGCCTGCGCACTCTGCCAGTCGCGGATTTCGCCGTTGGCGATAACCGGAATGCGCAGCCGCTGACGAATCTCGCCGATGGCTGGCCAGTTAATCGCCTCGGCGCGATAGCCTTCCTCTTTGGTGCGGCCATGTACCACCAGTTCGCTGGCCCCGGCCTGCTGGACCGCATCGGCAATCTCCAGACTGCGGGCGCTGGAATCCCAGCCGAGCCGCACTTTCACCGTCACCGGCAAATCGGCAGGCACCGCTTCACGCATCGCTTTCGCGCCGCGATAAATCAGATCGGGATCTTTTAGCAGGGTTGCGCCGCCGCCGCTGCCGTTGACCAGTTTAGAGGGACAACCACAGTTGAGATCGACGCCCCAGGAGCCCAGCTCCACCGCGCGTGCGGCGTTCTCGGCTAACCATTGGGGATGCTGCCCCAGCAGCTGCATCCGCACCCGCGTGCCGGATGGCGTGCGGCTGGCGTTATGCAGCTCGGGACAGAGGCGGTAGAAGGATTTTACCGGCAGCAGCTGATCGACCACGCGCAGAAACTCGGTAATACAGAGATCGTAGTCGTTCACTTCCGATAACAGCTGGCGCACCAGCGAATCAAGCACGCCCTCCATCGGCGCCAGTAAAACCCTCATACTCAGACGTTTCCGGTGCGCTTCGCTGCGGCCGGACGACGCGGACGGGCAGCGGGTTTATCACCCTGCGGCGCGGACTGGCCTGGACGACGCGACTGTGGACGCTTGTCACCGGATGAGCGCGGTGCGCCTGCACCCTGTCCACCCTGACCGCGGCCACGACCGCCGCCACCGGCACCGCCACGCGACTGCTGCTGGCGTCCGTTAATGATCGGCTCCGCTTTGATGCTCGGATCGGGTTCATAACCGGGGATCGCCAGGCGCGGAATTTCACGCTTCAGCAGACGTTCAATATCCCGCAGCAGTTTATGCTCATCCACACAGACCAGCGACAGCGCGACGCCGGTGGCGGCCGCACGACCGGTACGGCCGATACGGTGAACATAATCTTCGGCGACGTTCGGCAGCTCGTAGTTCACTACGTGTGGCAGCTCTTCAATATCCAGGCCACGGGCCGCGATATCGGTAGCGACCAGCACGCGGATACCGCCGGACTTAAAGTCAGCCAGCGCGCGGGTTCGTGCGCCCTGGCTCTTGTTGCCGTGGATCGCGGCGGCGGTGATGCCATCTTTGCCCAGTTGCTCGGCCAGATGGTTCGCACCATGTTTGGTACGGGTAAAGACCAGCACCTGCTGCCAGTTGCCTTCACCGATTAGCTGCGACAGCAGTTCCCGCTTGCGCTTCTTATCGACGAAATGCACCTGCTGCGCCACCTGCTCAGAGGCGGTGTTGCGGCGAGCGACTTCGATCAGCTCCGGGTTGGTCAGCAGTTTTTCCGCCAGACCTTTAATCTCATCCGAGAAGGTGGCAGAGAACAGCAGGTTCTGACGTTTCGCCGGCAGGCGCGCCAGCACGCGACGGATGTCGTGGATAAAGCCCATATCGAGCATCCGGTCCGCTTCATCCAGCACCAGCACTTCGACCTGCGACAGATCGACGGCGTTCTGTTGCGCCAGATCGAGCAGACGGCCCGGTGTTGCCACCAGAATATCGACGCCGCCACGCAGTTTAACCATCTGTGGATTGATGCTGACGCCGCCAAATACCACCATCGAACGCAGGGAGAGATATTTGCTGTAGTCGCTGACGTTTTCGCCCACCTGCGCCGCCAGTTCACGGGTCGGGGTGAGGATCAGCGCGCGCACCGGGCGACGGCCGCGCACCGGCGTGCTGCTGGCCGCGAGTTTCTGTAATAACGGTAAGGTAAAACCGGCCGTTTTGCCGGTGCCGGTCTGGGCACTCGCCAGCAGATCGCGGCCTGCCAGCACCACAGGAATCGCCTGGCGCTGGATAGGTGTAGGTTCGCTGTAGCCTTGTTCGGCGACCGCGCGCAAAATATCGGCACTCAGGCCGAGAGAGTCAAAAGACATTACGTGATTTACTCCGGGTCCGCTCTGGCCGTGATTCACGGTGTAGTTTTCAGAGGGATAGTGACGCCAGCTGGGGCTGACGCATGAAAAGGGCACAAACTACGATGCGTAAGCGGGCGAGTGTAGCAGCTTTAGGCGCGCTGTGCGAGATAGCTCACATTTGCTCACACAACTTATCCTCTAATCCGCGGGTGCGGCAGAAACAGGAAGGCCACCCGGAGGTGGCCTTCAGCTTAGCTACGTTTTTTTTCGATTCGCCGCGGCGGCTCTTTCGCCAGCAGCGAGACCAGCGCCGGACCCAGCAACATTACCACGCCGAGGCACGCCAGCAGCAGGTTGTTGTGGTAGATCCGCGACACCAGAAAGAGTGTCATCATGGCGGCGCCAAAGTAGTAAGTGGTGGTCGCTTCTTCAAGATAATCGCCGAGCGTGCGTAACCGGGCAATGCGCTGCGTAATCAGCATGGCGATAAACACCAGCGCATAGGTTGCCACCAGCGTGCTGCAAACATCGACCAGCGCTTTGTGTTTCCAGCCCCAGATCAACGCTGCGATCACCAGCAGATGCATAGCGATATGCATGTACGTCTGACCCGTGATGATTTGAATACGATTAGACCATTTCATTCAGTTCTCCTGGCAGACCCAACAGGTCGCCCAAGTGCTACCGGCACAAGCCGGAAACGGTTTCCTCAATGTAAAACAATTTTCGGATAACACCCTAATTATCACCCTCTTTCACCACTCATTTGTGACAAAGACTACACTTTGATTCTATTGATGATGAAAAGGAGTGCGTCGCGAGTATGCCACAAAACCAGCAAGGATTTTCAATTAAAGTCCTGACGATCAACACACACAAGGGTTTCGCCCCTTTTAATCGCCGCTTCATTTTGCCGGAATTACGCGAAGCCGTTCGCGCAACCTCGGCAGATGTGGTCTTTTTGCAGGAGGTGATGGGCACCCATGCGATTCACCCGCTGCACCATGAAAACTGGCCCGATTCACCCCACTATGAGTTTCTGGCCGACACCATGTGGAACGATTTTGCCTACGGGCGCAACGCGGTCTATCCCGAAGGCCATCATGGCAACGCCGTGCTGTCGCGCTTCCCGATTACCGATTATGAGAACCGGGACATCTCGGTGGCGGGCAGTGAGAATCGCGGCATGCTGCACTGCCAGATCGCCCTGCCAGAGCCACACGGCACCCTGCATGTCATCTGCGTGCATCTCGGTCTGAAAGAGGCGCATCGTCACAGCCAGATGAAGATGATCTGTGAGCATGTCTCCTCGCTGCCGCCCGATGCGCCGGTGGTGGTGGCGGGCGATTTCAACGACTGGCAGCGACGCGCCAACGCAATATTGAAACAGGGCGCAGGCCTGAAAGAGGTATTTAGCATGAAAACCGGACGCCCGGCGCGCACCTTTCCGGCGCGCTTCCCGCTTCTGCGGCTTGACCGCATCTATGTGCGCAACGCCACCGTCAGCCATCCGTGGGCGCTGCCGCGTAAGCCCTGGTCGCACCTCTCCGATCATGCGCCGCTGGCGGTGGAGATTCACCTATGAATTTCACCTGGCAGGAAGGCAACCGGCTGCTGCTGCTGGAGAATGGCGAAGCCTTTTTCCCGCGCGTCTTTGGCGCGATCCAGCGGGCAGAGCGCACGGTACTGATCGAAACCTTTATTCTGTTTGAAGATGAGGTGGGCAACGCCCTGCACCGCGAACTGCTGGCGGCGGCGCAGCGCGGCGTGCGGGTCGAAGTGATGGTCGATGGCTATGGCTCCCCCGACCTCTCCGAACAATTCGTTAACAGCCTGACCAGCGCGGGCGTGCGCTTCATCTATTACGATCCGCGCCCGCTGGTGATGGGGATGCGCACCAACGTCTTCCGCCGTCTGCACCGCAAAACGGTGGTGGTGGATGAGGTGGTCGCCTTTGTCGGCGGCATCAACTTCTCCGCGGAGCACAACACCGATTACGGCCCGGAAGCCAAGCAGGATTACGCGGTGCAGGTAAAAGGTCCGGTGGTGGGTGACATCGCCCGCTATCTGCAACAGGCGATTGGCAGCGAATCACATACCCGCCGCTGGTGGGGATCGCGCTCCCATCGCCCGGCGCGCAACGCCACCCCCGGCGACGCGCAGGTGCTCTACGTCTATCGCGACAACGACGAACATCGTGACGACATCGAAGTGCACTATCTGGAGATGCTGCGCGAGGCGAAGCGGGACGTGATTATCGCCAACGCCTACTTCTTTCCCGGCTACCGGTTGCTGCGCGAGATGCGCAACGCGGCGCAGCGTGGCGTCCGGGTACGGCTGATTGTGCAGGGCGAGCCCGATATGCCGATTGTCAAAGTGGGCGCTGAGCTGCTCTACAACTATCTGGTCGATGGCGGCGTAGAAGTTTACGAATATATCCGTCGTCCGCTGCACGGCAAGGTCGCGGTCAAGGATGACCACTGGGCCACCGTTGGTTCCAGCAACCTCGACCCGCTCAGCCTGTCGCTTAACCTTGAAGCCAATCTGATTATTCACGATCGGCCCTTTAACCAGACGCTGCGTGACAATCTGGAAGCGCTGCTGGCCAACGACTGCCAGCGCGTGCAGGACGATCGACTGCCGCCGCGCAACTGGTGGCAGCTGAGCAAGAGCGTGGTGGTGTTCCACTTTCTGCGCCACTTCCCGGCGATTGCCGGCTGGTTACCGGCGCATACCCCGCGTCTGGCCCAGGTCGATCCGCCGGTGCAGCCGGAGCTGGAGACGCAAGATCGCGTTGAAGCCGAGAATGAAGGAGCAAAACCCTGATGGCGAACAAGCATCCACGCTGGCAGCTGGCGAAAAAGATCCTTACCGTGCTGTTTTTTATCGCGGTGGTGGTTCTGCTGGTGGTTTATGCCCGCAAAGTGAACTGGGAAGATGTCTATAACGTTATTGTTAACTACAACCGCTTTGTGGTGCTGACCGCCGCCGGGCTGGTGGTGCTGAGCTATCTGGTTTATGGCTGTTACGACTTAATCGGCCGCGCCTACTGCGGCCATAAACTGGCGAAGCGGCAGGTGATGCTGGTGTCGTTTATCTGCTACGCCTTTAACCTGACGCTGAGTACCTGGGTCGGCGGCGTGGCGATGCGCTACCGGCTCTATTCCCGCCTCGGCCTCGACAGCGGCACCATCACCCGCATCTTCTCCCTGAGCATCGCCACCAACTGGCTGGGCTATATCCTGCTGGCCGGGGTGGTGTTCAGCGCCGGAATGGTGTCGATCCCCGGCGGCTGGTTTATTGGTGAAACCACGCTGCGGCTGATTGGCGGGCTGCTGCTGATTCTGGTGGCGGTCTACCTGTGGGCCTGCGCCTTCTCGAAACAGCGGCGCTGGACGATAAAAGGCCAGACGTTACAGCTGCCTTCGCTGCGCATGGCGCTGTTACAGTTTGGCGTGTCGTGCGCCAACTGGATGGTGATGGGGGCGATTATCTGGCTGCTGCTGGGACGGGATGTGGGCTATCCGATGGTGCTGGGTGTGCTGCTGATCAGCAGTATCGCCGGGGTGATCATCCATATTCCGGCCGGGATTGGCGTTCTGGAAGCGGTGTTTCTGGCGCTGCTCAGCGGTCAGCACGCCTCACACGGCACGATCATCGCCGCGCTGCTGGCCTATCGGGTGCTCTACTTTATTTTGCCGCTGCTGCTGGCGCTGGTGCTCTATCTGGGGCTGGAGAGTCGGGCGAAGCATCTGCGACAGAAGAACGAGCAGAAATTACAGAAGTCATAAACGCGCGAGGGAGGCGCAACCGGTGCGCCTCCCCCGCTACTTTAAACTGCCCGCTTAACGGCGGTTGCCGAAAATCCGTAGCAGCATCAGGAACAGGTTGATGAAGTCGAGATAGAGGGTTAACGCGCCCATAATCGAATAGCGACGCAGGTTCTCGGTATCACGCGCATCGATCTGCTCACCGATGTTTTTCAGCTTCTGGGTGTCATAGGCGGTCAGACCCACAAACACCACCACCCCGATGTAGGTAATCGCCCACATCAGCGCCGGACTCTTCAGCCAGAAGTTCACCAGCGACGCCAGCACAATACCAATCAGCGCCATAAACAGCAGGCTGCCAAAGCGACTCAGATCGCGTTTGGTGGTATAGCCGTAGAAGCTCATCGCGCCGAACATTCCGGCGGTGACAAAGAAGGTGCTGGCGATTGAGGAGTAGGTGTAGACCAGGAAAATACTCGCCATCGTCACGCCGGTCAGCGCCGAATAGAGCATAAACAGCCCGGTCGCCACCGCCCCGCTCAGACGATGCACCATGCCGGAGAGGACGAAGACCAGCGCCAGCTGCGCGATAATCAGCCCGAAGAAGGTGAAGCGGCTGGCAAACACCAGCTCCATCACCGCCGGAGTGCGGGCCGCGAACCAGGAGACAAAGGCGGTCAGCAGCAGGCCGCAGGTCATCCAGCCATAGACCTGCGCCATGTAAGCCTGAAGCCCACGTGACCCGGACTGAACAATGGAGTTGTTTTGTGGATATCGATCCATGATGCACCTCTTGTTGATCGGTTTAAAACAGGCCCCGTAAACGGAGCCGGGTTAACAGCCTGTGTTAGCAGGCGTCTGATGTTGCCGCCAGTGTACCCATGGCGCGTGAGTAATCCCAACGGTGCGACACAGAGATGACGAACCAGGCCCAGGGGTCAGAAGGACAAATCTGGATAACGTCTAAGTGTGGCACAGCTCAGCTCAACTGCGCCACAACATGCTGTTAACGTCGCGACAGACACTGCTGATAACGGCTGTCAACGCGCTGGGCAAACCACGCCGTGGTCAGATTACGGGTAATTTTCGGGCTCTCCAGTTTGATGCCTGGCAACATTTCACGCGGCAGCCGGCGACCGGCCATTTTATCCGCCAGGGTAAAGACCTGTTTCCACAGCTCGCTGTCGCTGAACGTCTCCTTCTCCCCTTTCTCCAGGTCGCGGCGAATGTCGCTGTTGCTCATATCGATCTGCTTCGCCAGGGTGCGCACCGCCAGTTCGGTGCTGCCTGCCGCGTCCGAGCCATAAAGAATCAGATCGCCATCCAGCGCCAGCTTCATCCCGGTGGCCCGCGCCACGGCCGCCTGAAACGCGGCATTACGGCTGGCGTACCAGCCCGCGTTGAAGTCAGCAAAGCGATAGAGCGGCTGGCTGTAGTCGGCCGGATAGCCGAGCAGATGCAGCGTGCCGAAGTAGATCCCGCCGTGACGGGTAAAGACTTCACGCCGGATGGTGCCATCAACCGGCCACGGATAGCCCTTCGCATGGGCTTCAGCAAAGGCGATGCTGACCTGCATCGGCCCGCCGGTGTGGATCGGATTGAGATTGCCAAACAGCGTCTGGCCCATCGGTACCATGTCGATCAGGTCATCAAAAATGGCGCTCAGCTCTTTTTCACTGCGCACTTTATCCAGCCGGGCCGCGTAGCTTTCACCGGTGGGTGATTTAATCAGCAGCGCGGTGCGCACCAGGAAGGCGGGGACATGCACTTTAGCCGCCCGGCGATCGATCTCAGCCCAGGCGATTTTCGGCAGGCCAGGTACGGCGGCCTCCGCGCTGAAGCCCGACTCCTGATCCGCCACGGCGATCACCGCGCAGAGGTTGCTGGCGCTGGGATCGAGCTGCTGGGTGCGGAAGGTGGTGTAGATGTCGTCAGCCCACGCCGCTTTATTACTGACGTGCGACGGCAGCAGTCGCTGGATCTGCGCTTTGACATCCTCGGGCTGCCGGATCGGCGCTTCGGGGCTTTTCTTGCTGCTACAACCCGCCAGCACCAGCGCGGCGACCAGCGTCAGACGTTGCAGAATCGGAGTGAATGACATGCCTGTCCTCAGAATGAACCAAACCTCTACTCTATCATTGCCAGAGTTTCACAGTCAGGAGAGAACTGAACTAAGGTTATCTTTTTTAACGTTAAAGGAATTTTCGATGTTTAAACTCTGGCCTGTTGCGGCGATCGGTCTGTTATTAACCGGTTGCGGCGCGCATAACACCCCTGCCCAGGTGCAGTCACCGGGCGCGCCGACCTCCGCGTCACTGAAACTGCTGGAGACCGGCGCCAGCGTAATGCAGTCGCGCCCGCCGATCGACGCTATCAACACCTATCTCGACGGCTTCCATTTTTATAATGGCGATCAGAACGGTCAGATGGAGGCGCACCACTACGTGACGGTGCTCAACGACGATGTGATGCAGGCGGTGATCTACGACGGCAATACCCGCGACGCACGGCTGATGGGAGTGGAGTACATTATCAGCGAACGGCTGTTTAACACCCTGCCGCCGGAAGAGAAAAAGCTGTGGCACAGCCATCAGTATGAGGTGAAGTCG
The DNA here is from genome assembly GCF_051336815.1 of Pantoea sp. C2G6. Classification (NCBI taxonomy): domain Bacteria; kingdom Pseudomonadati; phylum Pseudomonadota; class Gammaproteobacteria; order Enterobacterales; family Erwiniaceae; genus Pantoea; species Pantoea sp. C2G6. Next base: position 36,644 of record NZ_JBGMNJ010000001.1, on the reverse strand, counting down.
GGCACGCTGATTGCGCCAGGTCTGCCCGCCAGCGCCGATCATGCCCTGATGAAGCGTATCGTGAACACCTACGGGAAAACCTGGCACACCTGGCATACCGATCGCGACAAGACGCTGCCGCTGGGCATTCCGGCGCTGATGATGGGCTTTACCGCCGATGGTCAGATGGATTCCCGGCTGCTGGCCGACCGCGATCGCCGGTTTGACGTCGATACCAAAGCGATCCGCGATCAGCGCGCCGATATTGTCGCGCAGCCAGTCGCAGCGGGGGCCAACGCCTGGCAGCAGGGCCAGGTGATTCAGCTGAAGCGCACCCGCGGCGGCGGTGAGCACAGTCACGGCCAGACACACTTTGGTCCGGCCGAGCAGCTAAAACAGCCTTAGTCCCAGCGCCGGGCGGCGTGGTGGTCGCTGTCACGGGCATCGACCCAGCGATCGCCCTGCTCTGTCGCTTCGCGCTTCCAGAAGGGAGCGCGGGTTTTCAGGCAGTCCATAATAAATTCCGCGGCGGAAAAGGCGCTGCCACGGTGCGCGCTGGTGACGCCCACCAGCACGATCTCATCGCCGGGAAACAGCTCGCCGACCCGATGGATCACCGTGACGCGCTGGAGCGGCCAGCGTTCACGCGCCGCATCGACAATCTCCTGCAACGCTTTTTCCGTCATGCCGGGATAGTGCTCCAGCGTCAGCGCCGCCACGTCACTGCCCAGATTGTGGTTGCGCACTTTGCCGGTAAACGTCACCACCGCGCCATCTTCATCGCAGGCGGCCAGCCAGCGATACGCTTCCGCCATATCAAACGGCGCGGGGCCGACCCGAATCTGGGTTTCCATCTCAGCCTCCGGTCACGGGCGGGAAAAAAGCCACTTCATCACCGGCGCGCAGGGGATGACTCATCGGCACCAGCGTCTGGTTTACCGCCGCCAGCAGCTTGCCCGACTCCAGCGCCAGCGCCCAGCGATCGCCCCGCTGCGCCAGCGCCTCGCGTAACGCCGCCACATCCGCATACTCCGCACTCACCGCTAACTCAGCGGTGCCCGCCAGCTCACGCACCTGGGCGAAAAACAGCACCTTAATCATGGGTCACCGCCTGGAAATCGCCGCTTTTGCCGCCGCTCTTGCTGATTAACCGCAGCTGATCGATAACAATATCTTTCTGCACCGCTTTGCACATGTCGTAGATGGTCAGCGCGGCAACCGAGGCGGCGGTCAGCGCCTCCATCTCCACGCCGGTTTTACCGCTGAGGCGGCAGAGCGTGGTAATGCGCACCCGGCTGTGGTCCGGCTCCGCCTCCAGGCTGACCTCTACTTTGCTCAGCATCAGCGGATGACAGAGCGGGATCAGCTCCCAGGTGCGTTTCGCCGCCTGAATACTGGCGATGCGCGCGGTCGCGAAGACATCCCCTTTGTGGTGGCTGCCGTCGATAATCATTTGCAGGGTGGCAGGCTGCATCAGCACCAGCACCTCCGCCCGCGCTTCGCGCACGGTTTCCGCCTTGGCGGAGACATCCACCATGTGCGCTTCACCGGCGGCGTTAATGTGTGTGAGTTGAGACATTCTTAGCGTTTCTTCAGATGTGAGACAAAATTACAGGGCGCGGTACGCGCATCGAGCTGCTCCGCGATAATGCGCTCCCAGGCGCTGCGGCAGGCGCTGGTGGAACCGGGCAGCGCCAGGATCAGCGTCTGATTGGCGAGACCGGCCACGGCGCGTGATTGCAGGGTTGAGCCGCCAATCTCCTCATAGGAGATCATGCGGAACAGTTCACCGAAGCCGTCAATCTCGCGATCAAACAGCGGCAGCAGCGCTTCCGGCGTACTGTTTTTCGGGTTAAAGCCGGTGCCGCCGTTGATAATCACCACCTGCACATCTTCGCTGGCGATCCAGCGCGAGACGGTGGCGCGAATGCGATAGAGATTCTCCGGCACGATGGCATGATCGACCACCTCATGTCCCGCTTCCGCCGCCGCGGCGCGCAGATAGTCGCCGGAGGTATCGTTGCTGGCGTCACGCCGATCTGACACGGTCATCACCGCAATCTGCACTGCCTGAAATTCACTGGCTGGTTTACCCATAACGCCTCCTGAAATTAGCCGCCAATGTAAGAGAGATTCTGTGTGATGCCGGTGTTGCCCTGATGCAGAAAATGGGTCTGCTTTTTCTGTCCCAGGCTGCTGGCGATGCGCGCCTGCAATTCGGCCTGCTGCTCATCGGACGCCAGCAGATCGCGCAGCGGCACGCCGCCGTCACCAAACAGGCAAAGGTGCAGGTTCCCCTGCGCGGAAACCCGCAGGCGGTTGCAGCTGGCACAGAAATCTTTGGCATAGGGCATGATCAGGCCAATCTCGCCGAGATAATCGGGATGGGTAAAGACCTGGGCCGGACCGTCGCTGCGTCCGCTTTCACGGCGCTGCCAGCCCTGGGCGATCAGCTGGTCGCGGATCACCATGCCGGAGACGTGCTGATCGCGGAACAGCGTGCCGCCATCACCGGTTTCCATCAGTTCGATAAAGCGCAGCTGAATCGGACGGGTACGGATCCAGTCGAGGAAGGTCGCCAGGTTGCGGCTGTTCAGGTCGCGCATCAGCACGCTGTTGACTTTGACCTGCTGAAAACCGGCGTCAAAGGCGGCATCGATGCCGCTCATCACCTGGTGGAATTTATCCTGACCGGTAATGGCGTGAAACTGACGGGCGTCCAGACTGTCAACGCTGACGTTGAGCGCGGTTAAGCCCGCCTCGCGCCACTGTTTCACGTCGCGTGCCAGCCGGTAGCCATTGGTGGTGACGGCGATCTGGCGGATCGAGGCGTTTTCACGCACCGCCGCAATGATCTCGGTGAAATCACGGCGCAGCGACGGCTCACCGCCGGTCAGCCGCACTTTTTCCGTGCCCGCCGCGGCGAAGGCCCGCGTGACACGGCGGATTTCACCCAGAGAGAGAAAGCTTTTGTTACGAATTCCCTGCGGCTGGTAGCCGTCAGGCAAGCAGTAGGTACAGCGGAAATTACAGACATCCGTGACCGACAGGCGCAGGTAATAGAACTTACGCGCGTATGCATCAGTAAATTGTGACACCAGAACACCTTTCCAGATTGGGAGATGCAGTCATTTCTTCCTGCACCCTGGCAGCTCGTTGGCTGCGGCCTGAATCCCCTATCCGCAGACGTAGGCATTCAGGCTTGAGTGTGTACGCTGACCCGTTGATCAGCGCGGTTAACCAAGATGGTAGCGTGATTTACGCCACTCTTCCATTGGCTCTTTTCGCTATATAATCTGATACATATCGAATTTTCACCGCATTTTCGCGACAGGATACGTTAAAATGCAATCCAGATTTTGACGTAAGTCATCCGCGCGGGATTAGCGTTTTGAGCGCCGCCGCGCGCATCGCCTTTAAGGAGAAGTATGAATCGCACTCTGGCCGATCTCGATCGCGTGGTGGCACTGGGTGGCGGACACGGGTTAGGCCGCGTGATGTCTGCCCTCTCCCCGCTCGGCTCGCGCCTCACCGGCATCGTCACCACCACCGACAACGGCGGATCAACCGGCCGCATCCGGCGCTCTGAAGGCGGTATCGCCTGGGGCGACATGCGCAACTGCCTGAATCAGCTGATTGCGGAGCCGAGCGTGGCCTCAGCGATGTTTGAATATCGCTTTGCCGGTAATGGCGAACTGGCTGGCCACAACCTCGGCAACCTGATGCTGCGGGCGCTGGATCACCTCAGCGTGCGCCCACTGGAGGCGATTAATATCATCCGCAACCTGCTGAAGGTGGACGCCTTTTTAATTCCGATGTCGGAGCAGCCGGTGGACCTGGTGGCGATGGATGCCGAAGGCAACATGGTCTACGGCGAAACCGCGATTGATGAGATGAAGCAGCCGCCGCAGGAGATGATGCTGCATCCCAACGTACAACCGACACGGGAAGCGTTGCAGGCGATTGGCGAAGCGGATCTGATCCTGATTGGGCCGGGCAGCTTCTACACCAGCCTGATGCCGATTCTGCTGATGGAGGAGATGGCGCAGGCGCTGCGCCGTACCCCGGCCAGAATGGTGTTTATCGGCAACCTCGGTCGCGAACTCAGCCCGGCCGCCGCCAGCCTGTCGGTGGCGGATAAACTGGCGATGATGGAGCGTTATATCGGTAAACGGGTGATCGATGCCGTGGTGGTCAGCCCGGCCGCCGACACCCGCAACATCGAAAACCGCCTGATCGTCCGGGAGCCGCTGGAGGCCGCCGACATTAAATATCGTCACGACCGCCAGCTGCTACGGCTGGCGCTGGAACACGCCATTCAGAGCTTTGACGGCGCTACGAGGCCGCAATAAACAGCGTCCGCAGCTCATGCAGCTGATCGCGCACGCTGGCCGCCTGTTCGAACTCCAGGTTTTGCGCGTGCTGCTGCATCTGTCCCTCCAGCTGGTGGATCTTCTTCTGCAACGCCTGTGGGGTAAGCGACAGGAAATCCGCTTTGGCTTCCGCTTCCCCCGGTCGCGCCGGTTTCGCTTTGCCGCGGGTTTTCACCACGTTCTGGCCCAGTTCCAGAATATCGGTGATCTTCTTGTTCAGGCCCTGCGGCACAATGCCATTATCAATGTTGTACTGCTGCTGTTTCTCGCGACGGCGTTCGGTCTCTTCAATGGCGCGCGCCATCGACGGCGTGATTTTATCGCCGTAGAGAATCGCCTTGCCGTTGATGTTACGCGCCGCACGACCAATGGTCTGGATCAGCGAGCGCTCCGAGCGCAGGAAGCCTTCTTTATCGGCATCGAGAATCGCCACCAGCGAGACTTCCGGCATATCCAGCCCCTCACGCAGTAAGTTAATGCCCACCAGCACATCAAACTCACCCAGACGTAAGTCGCGGATAATCTCCATGCGCTCGACCGTGTCGATGTCAGAGTGCAGATAGCGCACCTTCTCGCCATGCTCGGTCAGATACTCGGTCAGATCCTCCGCCATGCGTTTGGTCAGTACCGTCACCAGCACACGTTCATTGATCGCCACCCGCTGGCGGATCTCTGACAGCAGATCGTCCACCTGGGTCGCCACCGGACGCACTTCGAGGATCGGGTCCAGCAGGCCGGTCGGACGCACCACCTGATCGATCACTTCACTGCCCGATTTCTCCAGCTCATATTTGCCCGGCGTGGCCGAAACGTAGATGGTCTGCGGCGCCAGCGCCTCAAACTCCTCAAACTTCATCGGGCGGTTATCCAGCGCTGAGGGCAGACGGAAACCATACTCCACCAGCGTCTCTTTACGCGCCCGGTCCCCTTTGTACATCCCGCCAATCTGGGGAATGGTGACGTGTGATTCATCCACCACCAGCAGGCCATCCGCCGGCAGATAGTCGAACAGCGTCGGCGGCGCTTCGCCCTGGCCGCGCCCGGAGAGGTAGCGTGAGTAGTTCTCAATGCCGGAGCAGTAGCCCAGCTCGCTCATCATCTCCAGGTCGAACTGGGTTCGCTGGGTAATACGCTGCTCTTCCAGCAGCTTATTGTTCTCCAGCAGCACCCGGCGGCGATCCGCCAGCTCTACCTTAATATCTTCCATCGCCTGCAAAATCCGCTCGCGCGGTGTGACGTAGTGGGTTTTGGGGTAGATGGTGAAGCGCGGCACCACCGACTCGATCTGACCGGTCAGCGGGTCAAACAGCGACAGACGCTCGACCTCCTCATCGAACAGCTCGACGCGCAGCGCAATATCGTCCGATTCCGCCGGGAAAATATCGATCACCTCACCGCGCACCCGGAAGGTGCCGCGCTGAAACGCCTGATCGTTGCGGGTGTACTGCAACTCCGACAGGCGACGCAGAATGCTGCGCTGATCGATAATCATGCCGCGGGTCAGGTGCAGCATCATCTTCAGGTAGAGGTCGGGATCGCCGAGGCCGTAGATGGCCGACACCGACGCCACCACGATCACGTCGCGCCGCTCCAGCAGCGCTTTGGTGGCCGACAGACGCATCTGTTCGATATGTTCGTTAACCGAGGCATCTTTTTCGATAAAGGTGTCGGAGCTGGGCACATAGGCTTCCGGCTGATAGTAGTCGTAGTAGGAGACGAAAAACTCCACCGCGTTGTCCGGGAAAAACTCTTTCATCTCACCGTAGAGCTGAGCCGCCAGCGTTTTGTTGGGCGCCAGCACCATCGTCGGACGGTTGAGGTCGGCAATCACGTTGGCTACGGTGAAAGTTTTCCCCGAACCGGTAACGCCTAATAGGGTCTGATGGGCCAGTCCATCTTCCAGCCCCTCTTCGAGACGACGGATCGCCTCAGGCTGATCGCCTGAAGGTTTAAAGGCGGAATTCAATTTAAAGGCTTTACTCATGAATGCATTTCCTGCTGGAGAAGTCGGCGGGCAGGCACTTATTTTACTCGGCTATGGTGATTTTGCCAGAAAATAATACTGGATATAAAAACAGTGTTGATGCAAAGTAGCGCGCAGATTGGATGCTTTTCCCGCCACGATGCGCTGACGGCTTAGCCGCCGCGGTTGTTGCGCAAGGTTATCCCCAGGCGGAGATCGGATTTAACATTTGTCAATAGAGCGTCATAAAATTACAGTTCGGTTACCTGACAGATAATTCTCAGGCTTGTTTTTTACTAACTATATGATTTTATTCAAATAACCTCATAAGGCCAGATTCTCGTCATTATGTTACCAGGCCCCGTATTTCCTCGCTTCCAACTGGTTTTCATTACCTAATGCACAAGGTTATCCACAGGAATGGTGGATAAGTGATGGCAGCCCCGCCGCCATCAGCTGTGTATAATTTTTCCCTGCCCCGCTGCCCCGACCAAAATAATTTTTTTTGCGCTAAATTTGCCGCCCGGCACAGCCGGATTATTCTGCATTTTTCCCCTGACGCCCGCCGCACCGCGCAAATTTACCGCACAAAGACTACGATTCTTAATCAGATTCGCTCGCTTATCACCGCCCTCTGCACCAGCAACAGCGCCCGCAGGCACCGCAAAAGTGCAACGGTCTGCTTTCCGGGGGAAATTGATAAGTTTTTCTCAACTTTCATCCCGGCCTGACGCTATTGTCATCGTTATCCTGATCCCTTACAGATCTGGCCTGGGAATTGCAGGACTCTCTGGCATCACCGCGCATCCTGCGCAATGCAACAGAGTGCAATGGCGAGGCGGCCGTTGCTGATGACTTGTTTGCCAGACGACGCAGAGCGGAAGCAATCAGGCTAACGATCGGGAAGGAGTGTGTCAGATGCTGAGTCTACGTTCGGTAAATCAATTTTACGGTCAGAACCATATTCTGTGGGATGTTGACCTCGATCTCTCGCCTGGCACCTGTACCGGCGTGCTGGGTCGGCCTGGCATGGGTAAAACGACGCTGGTGAACTGCATCATGGGCAGATTACCGATCAACAGCGGGTCGATCTTCTGGAAGGAGGATGGCTCCCCCCCGGAAGATCTGCTGCGGCAACCGGCTGAACAGCGCGCGCAGATGGGAATTGGCTATGTGCCGCAAGGCCGACACATTTTTACCCAGATGAGCGTGGAGGATAACCTGCTGATTGCGCTGCTGGCGGGGGCCAGCCACGGCGATCGTCATCGCGCCATTCCTGAAATGGTGTTTGACCTCTTCCCGGCGCTCTACTCACTGCGCCAGCAGCGCAGCGGCGATTTGCCGATCGATCAGCAGCAACAGCTGGCGCTGGCGCGCGCGCTGGTGCTCCAGCCAAAACTGCTGATTCTGGATGAGCCGACCGACGGTATGTCGCCGTGGCTGGAGGAGGAGATGGGCAACCTGATCCGTCGACTTAACCTCGACTACGGGCTGACCATCCTGTTACTGGAGCAGCGCCTGTCGCTGATCCGCCGCGTAGCAGACTATTTTCTGCTGCTGCATCGTGGCCGCAATGTGGCGCAGGGCAGTATGGCGCAGCTCGATGACCATACCGTCGATAAATGGCTGACGGTGGCCTGATGAGCCAGGCGCTTACTCAGGCAGCCTCAGATAGTGGCCACACTCCGCCTGCTGCGCCGCATCGGTGAGGTAGGGAATGGTGCCCAGACAGGGCGCGGGCAGTCGCTGCCTGAGGCTGCTGAGATACTCCTGATAGCGTTTACCGGGTGGCTCGACGGTGTTGGCAATCCAGCCCGCCAGGGTTAACCCGCGCGCCCGCACCGCATCTGCGGTCAGCATCGCGTGGTTGATGCAGCCGAGTTTGATCCCCACCACCAGAATAACCGGCAGCTGTTCGCTGCTGACCCAGTCCGCAAAGGTGTGCTGCTCTGACAGCGGGGTATACCAGCCGCCCGCCCCTTCCACCAGAATCCAGTCAGCCAGCGGCTCCAGCGTGGCGAGTCCGGCAGAGAGCGCCAGATGGGTGATTGGCCGGCCCTCTTCGGCGCTGACGATATGCGGTGAGGTCGGCTCGATAAACGCCAGCGGATTCACCTGCTGATAGCTTAACGGCACGCTGCTGTAGCGTTGCAGGGCCAGCGCGTCGCTGTTACGGACCCCTTCGGGGGTCATTTCGCAGCCGGACGCGACCGGCTTATAGCCGGCACAGCGATAGCCCGCCGCGGCGGCCGCCTGTAACAGGGCGCCGCTGGCGACGGTTTTACCGACTTCGGTGTCGGTGCCGGTGATAAACCAGCGTTTCATGATCTGCTTACTCCATAGATGAGATGGTAACTGAGGCGGAAGCCGTGCCGATCGCGCGGCCAGTGCGCCTCTAACGCGGTCAGCCGCTGGCGGGTTAAAACCCGCCCGTCGCGCCCGTGGTGCAGGTGGGTGGCACCGATTCCCTTCAGGGAGCGCATGGCGCTCAGCGCATCGGGGAAATGCAGCGTGACGACCTCTGAGGTGCAGCTCAGCTGCTGGTTGTGGCAGGCTGAGGCGATCTGCGGCTGACTGAGAAAACGGTTGGCGTGTGGCAGCGCATCCAGATGGGACCAGGCCTCATGCACCTCCTGCAACGATCCGTCGCCAAGCGTGGAAAAGAGCAGCGTGCCGCCGGGCCGCAGCACCCGCCGGAACTGGCTCAGCGCCCGATCAAGATCGTCGCTCCACTGCACCGCCAGGTTGCTCCACACCAGGTCCATGCTGTTATCCGCCAGCGGCAGCGCGTCGATGTCGCCCGCCAGATAGTGCTGCGCCGCGTGGTTTTCCCGCGCCTGTTGCAGCATCTGCGGTGAGAGATCCAGCGCCGTCACCTGTTTGCCGCGCTCGCGCCACAGCCGGCTGTACCAGCCGGTGCCGCAGCCGGCATCCAGCAGAGAGGGACCGCTCTGCGCCGGGGCGTGCGCCAGTAGCGCATCCCCGCTGAGCCGTTGCAGGGCGGCATGGGCGTCGTAGTGACCGGCGGCACGCCCGAAGGCGCGCGCCACCGCGCGCTTATCAACCGGCAGCGTCATGCAGCGCCTCCAGCAACCGATCGATATCCTCTGGCTGATGCGCCGCCGTCAGGGTGATGCGCAGCCGGGCAGTGCCCGGCGGAACGGTGGGTGGCCGGATGGCGCTGACCCAGCAGCCCGCCGCCGCCAGCCGCGCCGACAGCGCCATCGCCTGGGCATTTTCCCCTACCAGCAGCGGCTGAATCGCACTGTCCGTGTTCATCAGCTGCCATGGCAGCGAAGCCGCACCGCGCCGGAAGCGCTGAATGTTCTGCTGTAAACGCTGACGCAGCTCATCCCCCTGCTGTACCTGATGCAGCGCCGCCTGGAGCGCGGCGGCCTGCGCCGCGGGCATGGCGGTGGAGTAGATCAGATGACGGCTGAATTGCAGGAAATAGTCGGCGGTCGTCGCGTCGCACAGCAGCGCCGCGCCGCTGACGCCAAAGGCTTTGCCGAAAGTGACCACCAGCAGTTCCGGTTTCACGCCCTGCTGCCAGCAGCTGCCGCGCCCCTGCTCACCCACTACGCCGATGCCGTGCGCATCATCCACCAGCAGCCAGCCTCGTGCCTGGCGCGTCTGCTCGGCCAGCGCGGCCAGCGGCGCGCTGTCGCCATCCATGCTGAAAATTCCCTCGGTCACCACCAGGGTTTCGCCGTCACAGGGTGCGGCGAGCCGCGCCGCCAGACTCTCCGGCGCGTTGTGGCTGAACCGCCGCAGCTGCGCCGGGCTATGGCTGGCGGCATCCAGCAGCGAGGCATGGCTGAGTCTGTCGGCGAGGATGCGGTCGTTTTTTTCACCCAGCAGATGGATCACCGCCTGATTAGCGGCGAAACCGGAGATAAAGAGTAGCGCGCGGTCGTAACCGAGCCAGTTGGCCAGCGCCTCCTCCAGCGCGGCGTGCTGCCGGTGGTAGCCGGTGACATGGCCCGACGCGCCCGCCCCCGCCCCGGCCTGCTCTGCCCCCTGCTGCCAGCCAGCGATAACCGCCGGATGCCGGGTCAGGCCCAGATAGTCATTGCTGGAGAAGTGGGTGTAGCAGCGCCCGCCGCTGTGCAGGGTGCGGGTAGTCTGCTGATCGATGACCGGGCGTTGCCGCCAGCCATCGCTGGCACGGCGCTCTGCCAGCGCCTGCCCGATACGTTGCTGCCAGCTCATCACTGCGCCGCGTTGTAGAACTGTTCTGTGTCGGCGTGCAGCAGCTGCTCGCTGAGATGCTGCTGCTGTTGCTGATCGCCATGCGAGGTATGAGTATGCTCCGGGTTCAGCCCCAGCTTGCGGAACAGCACCCGATCTTTATCCTCTTCCGGGTTGGGCGTGGTCAGCAGTTTGCAGCCGTAGAAAATCGAGTTCGCGCCCGCCATAAAGCACATCGCCTGGGTCTGCTCGCTCATCTGTTCGCGGCCCGCCGAGAGGCGCACGTGTGAGGTTGGCATCATGATGCGCGCCACCGCGATGGTGCGGATAAAATCGAACGGCTCGACATCATCGTTATCCGCCAGCGGCGTCCCTTTGACCTTCACCAGCATGTTGATCGGTACGCTCTCCGGCGGGGTCGGCAGGTTGGCTAACTGCACCAGTAGCCCGGCGCGGTCATCTACGGTTTCGCCCAGGCCCACAATGCCGCCTGAACAGACTTTGATCCCGGCGTCACGCACTTTGCCCAGCGTATCCAGCCGCTCCTGATAGCTGCGGGTGGTGATAATCGAGCCGTAGAATTCTGGCGAGGTGTCGAGGTTGTGGTTGTAGTAATCGAGACCGGCGCCCGCCAGCCGCTGCGCCTGCTGATCGCTGAGCGTGCCCAGCGTCATGCAGGTCTCCATTCCCATCGCCTTCACCCCTTCAACCATCTTTTCCAGGTAGGGCATATCGCGCTCGTGCGGGTTTTTCCAGGCCGCGCCCATGCAGAAACGGGTCGATCCGGCCGCCTTCGCCTGACGCGCCGAGGCCAGTACCTCTTCCACCTCCATCAGACGTTCCGACTCCAGACCGGTCTTGTAGCGCGCACTCTGCGGGCAATATTTGCAATCTTCCGGGCAGGCGCCGGTTTTAATCGACAGCAGGGTACTGACCTGCACCTGACGCGGGTCGAAGTGCTGACGATGCACCCGCTGCGCTTCAAACATCAGTTCGAGAAAAGGTTGTTCAAACAGCGCCTGAGCCTGTGCGATTGTCCAGCGTTGAGCCATTACTTACTCCAAAAAAAGGGTGTCATCCCGACGAAAAGCAGGGTTATACTTGTAAACTATATTTTTTTATTTTGGTTTACAACTCCGATGTTCACTGCTGAAGATGCCCTCTTTGACCGCCAGCATATCTGGCATCCCTACACCTCGATGCAGGAGCCGCTGCCCTGCTATCCGGTTGTCGCCGCGCACGGTTTTCAGCTGCAACTGGCTGACGGGCGTGAGCTGGTGGATGGCATGTCATCCTGGTGGGCGGCGATCCACGGCTACAACCATCCGCGCCTCAACCGGGCGCTGACGGAACAGGCCACACAGATGTCGCACGTGATGTTTGGCGGCATTACCCATCCGGCGGCGGTGGCGCTCTGCCGTCAGCTGGTGGCGATGACGCCTGCGGCGCTGGAGTGCGTCTTTCTGGCCGACTCCGGCTCGGTGGCGGTGGAAGTGTCGATGAAGATGGCGCTGCAATACTGGCTGGGGCGCGGCGAGAAACGCCAGCAGTTCCTGACGCTGAAACGCGGCTACCACGGCGATACCTTTGCGGCGATGTCGGTGTGCGACCCGGACAACTCGATGCACAGCCTGTGGCGCGGCTATCTGCCGGAACATCACTTTGCCGAGGCGCCAGCCTGCGGTTTCGATGATGAGTGGCAGAGCCAGGATTTCGACGATTTCGCCCGGCTGATCGCACAGCATCACCACCAGCTGGCGGCGGTGATCCTCGAACCGATTGTGCAGGGCGCGGGCGGCATGCGTTTCTACCATCCGCGTTACTTACAGCAGGTGCGGGAAGCGTGCGATCGCTATGGCGTGCTGCTGATTGCCGATGAGATCGCCAGCGGCTTTGGCCGTACCGGCAAACTCTTTGCTTGTGAACATGCCGGGATTACCCCGGATATTCTCTGCGTCGGCAAAGCGCTGACCGGCGGCATGATGACGCTGGCCGCCACCCTTACCACCCGCGAGGTGGCCGACACCATCAGCCGCAGTGCCGCGGGCTGTTTTATGCACGGCCCGACCTTCATGGGCAATCCGCTGGCCTGCGCGGTGGCGGCGGAGAGCCTGGCGATGCTGGCAGAGGGCGACTGGCAGGCGCAGGTGGCGAATATTGAGCGCCAGCTGCGGGCTGAACTGCTGCCGCTGCGCCACGCGCCGCAGGTAGCGGACGTGCGCGTGCTGGGGGCGATTGGCGTGGTGGAGACCCGTCGGGCGGTAAATATGGCGGCGCTGCAACAGTTCTTTGTTGAACAGGGCGTCTGGATCCGGCCGTTTGGCCGGCTGATCTACCTGATGCCGCCCTACATCATTACCCCGCAGGCGCTGAGCAGGCTGGTGCAGGCGATAGCCGCCGCGCTGGAACATCCGCAACATTTTGTCTGACCGCTGCAACCGCCGACACTTTTGGCTATGATGAAAGGCTATTCATCGACAGCGAAGGAGATGTGATGCGCATTTTTAGTCAGGATTTTAATGACGGCGAGAAGATGCCTGAAAAGCATGTTTTCAACGGCATGGGGTATCAGGGCGAGAATATCTCTCCCCATCTTGCCTGGGAAGACGCGCCGGAAGGCACCAAAAGTTTTGTTGTGACCTGCTACGATCCTGACGCGCCGACCGGCTCTGGCTGGTGGCATTGGGGGGTCGCCAACATTCCGGCCAGCAGCACGTCACTGCCGCAGGGTGCCGGTTCCGGTAAAGCCTCACTGCCAGCGGGTGCCGTGCAGACACGCACCGATTTCGGTCAGGCGGGCTACGGCGGCGCGGCACCGCCTCCGGGCGAAACCCATCGCTACATTTTCACCGTGCATGCGCTGGATGTGGAGACGATTGAGGTTGATGAAGGTGCCAGTGGCGCGATGGTCGGCTTTAATGTCCATTTCCACGCGCTGGCGAGCGCCTCGCTGACCGTGAACTACCAGTAATTACGCCGCTCCTCTCCCGTGCGGGAGAGGAGCATTCAGTGGCCTGCTACGCCTGCAACTGATGGATCACCACCCACATCGGTCCCTGCCCCACCGCATAACGTCCCAGCGGCTGTAACAGCCCTTTGGGTTCGGTAATACGATAAACTTCAATGTGATGTGATTTCTGTCCCGCCGCCACCAGATAGCGCCCGCTGTGATCGATATTAAAGCCGCGCGGCTGGGTTTCGGTTGGCTGGAATCCTTCCAGCGTCAGATGATCGCCCTTATCGCTGACGCTGAAGACCGCCAGCGTGCTGCTGGTGCGATCGCAGGCGTAGAGGAAACGGCCATCCGGTGTCAGATGAATATCCGCCGCCCAGCGCGTGCCGCTGAAGTCCGGCGGCAGAATGTCCAGCGTCTGCACCCGCGCCGCGCCATCGTTGCTTAGCGCCCAGACGTCGACGGTGCTGTCGAGTTCGTTGACGCAATAAGCGTACTGGCCGTTGGGATGGAACTGCATATGACGTGGCCCCGCGCCCGCCACGGTGTTCACCTGCGCAGGCTCGCGCGGCGTCAGCTGACCGTCCGCGCCCAGCGTAAACAGGCAGATGCGATCCTGCTTGAGCGCCGGTACATAGAGCGTCTGGTTGTCATTGTCGATATTGGCGGAGTGACACCCTTCCAGACCGTGGATCACCTGCAACGGCGCCTGCGGTAACCCCTGTTCATCAATCGGGCTGACGCTGACGCAGGCGTCATTGTAGGAGCCACAGAACAGGAACTGACCGCGGCGATCGGTCGAGATGTGGGTCGGGCTGCCGGGCAGCGGGGCCTGGCCCGCTTCGGTCAGCGTGCCATCTTCGGCAATGCGAAACGCCAGCACGCGAAAATTGGGACGCACACCGACATAGAGAAAATCGCGGTTCGGACTCACCACCATCGGCTGAACCTGTCCGGCGACATCCGTCACCTGAAGCAGCGTCAGCGCGCCCTCTTCATTCATCTGCCAGACATGGATCTGCTGGCTCTCGGGACTGGCGGTGTAGACAACTTGTTTCATGCATTCTCCTTGTTTGCGGCTGATCAGAGTCTGTGAGTCACTGTAGCGCGTTTTATTGCCCTGCGCTGGAATCATTTGTGCCCTGCTTTTTGTCTCCGGGCCGCGGTCAGGTGTAGACTTGAGGCTTCGCTAAGCTACCCGAACGGAAGGATTAATGCGCTATCGTGTAATCGCCCTCGACCTCGACGGCACGCTGCTGACCCCAGCCAAAACCATTCTGCCGCAGTCTGTCGAAGCGTTAAATAAAGCCCGCCAGGCCGGTGTTCACGTCGCTATCGTGACCGGACGCCACCACTGCGCCATCCATCCTTTTTATCAGACGCTACAGCTTGATACGCCCGCCATCTGCTGTAATGGCACCTATCTGTATGATTATCAGCAGAAAAAGGTGCTGGCGTCCGATCCCCTCGACCCTCAGCTGGCGTTGCAGGTGATTGAGATGCTGGATCAGCAGCAGATCCACGGTCTGCTCTATGTGGATGATGCGATGCTCTATCAGACCCCGACCGGGCACGTGATGCGCACCCTGAAGTGGGCCGAATCGCTGCCCGCTCACCAGCGTCCGCTGTTCCGCCAGGTGCCCGATCTGGCTCAGGCGGCACGCGAGGCGGGATCGATCTGGAAATTTGCGCTGTCGCACAGCGACACCACTGAACTGCAACAGTTTGCCAGCCGGGTTGAGGCGGAGCTGGGTCTGGCCTGCGAATGGTCCTGGCACGATCAGGTGGATATTGCCAAAGGCGGTAACAGCAAAGGTAAACGGCTGGCGCAGTGGGTCGATTCACTGGGGCTGAGCATGTCCGATGTGATCGCCTTTGGCGATAACTACAACGATCTCAGCATGCTGGAAAGCGCCGGGCTGGGCGTGGCGATGGGCAATGCCGACGAGGCGATTAAAGCGCGGGCGAAAAAAGTGATCGGCACCAACCTGGAAACCGGTATCGCCGATACGCTCTATCAGTTCGTGTTGTAAATCAGGGCGTCACTGAGACGCTTTTGATCTGGGCATAGAGCCACTGATCCGGCCGGATGCCCAGCTCATCCCGCGCCCAGGGCGTGATGCGCGCCCAGAGTTCGCTGATGCCGATGCGCAGCTTCACCTCTACCTGATCCCCGACCTCCACCAGCTCCACCACCTGCGCCGGTAAAATGTTGCGGATCGAGCTGTTGTGCGGCGGTTGCAGCGCCAGCGAGACGTCGGCCGAGGCGATGCGGATGCGCAGCGGCGTCTTTAGCGGCTGATTAACCCGGCTGACCCAGATATGTTGATCGCCCAGCGACAGCGCGGTCATTGGATAGTCGGGATGCTGCTCCAGCACCTGCACCCGCAGCACGCTGGTCAGCTCGCTCATCGGCAGCCAGGGCCGCATGGCGCTGCTGCTCCAGACCCGCTCCAGCGGGCCAAAGGCTTTCACTTTACCCGCGTCCAGCACCAGCACGTTATCAGCCAGTTGCAGGATCTCCTCCAGGCTATGGGAGACGTAGAGCATCGGAATATCGACCTGCTTCGCCAGCTTTTGCAGATAAGGCATCAGCTCACGTTTGCGCGGCAGATCCAGCGACGCCAGCGGCTCATCCAGCAGCAGCATATCGGGTGCGGTCAGCAGTGCCCGGCCAATCGCCACCCGCTGCTTTTCACCGCCCGACAGCGACAGCGGAAAACGCGGCAGCAGCGCCTCCAGACCCAGCAGCGAAACCAGGGTATCAAACTGCGCTTTCATCTTAGGTGCCATGCCATATTGCAGGTTGCCGCGTACCCGGTAGTGCGGGAACAGCCGCGCATCCTGAAACACATAGCCGATACGGCGCTTTTCGGGCGGCAGTGCAATCTTCTGCTCCGCATCAAACAGCAGGCGGTCATGCAGCTGGATGCGCCCCTGCTGCGGCTGGGTCAGCCCGCTGATGGCGTTGATCAGTGAGGTTTTCCCCGCCCCGGAGACGCCGAAAATCGCGGTGATCCCTTTGGCGGGAATTTGCAGGTCAATCTCCAGCTGGTGGTCACCCAGCTGCTGCATAAAGTTGAGTGATAACATCAGTTTCCCATCCGCTTACGGCCTGAACGGGCCAGCCATTCAGACACCAGCAGCGACGCCAGCGCCAGCACGATAGCGATCACGCAGAGTCGTGCCGCCGCCCCTTCCGCGCCGGGGGTCTCAATCAGGGTATACATCGCCAGCGGAAGGGTGCGCGTCTCGCCGGGAATATTGGAAACAAAGGTAATGGTGGCGCCGAACTCGCCCAGCGAACGGGCAAAGGCCAGCACCGTGCCGACAATCACGCCGGGCAGGGTCAGCGGCAGGGTGATGGTGAAAAAGACCCGCCAGCGTCCGGCCCCCAGGGTGCGCGCCGCCTGCTCCAGCCGGCTATCCACCGCCTCCAGCGCCAGCCGGATGGCGCGAACCATCAGCGGAAAGGCGACCACCGCCGACGCCAGCGCCGCGCCGCGCCAGCTAAAGGCAAAGCTGAAGCCGAACCAGTCATAGAGTTTTTCACCGATCACGCCGCGCCGCCCCAGGCCAAGCAGCAGCAGATAGCCGACCACCACCGGCGGCAGCACCAGCGGCAGGTGGATCAGGCTGTCGAGCAGCGCTTTGCCGGGAAAATGGCAGCGCACCAGAATCCACGCCATCAGGATGCCAAACGGCAGACTGCCCAGCACGGCTATGCCAGAGACTTTCAGGCTAAGCAGTACCGCCTGCCATTCGGGATCGCTAAGTATCATTTCGTGGGTGTGAATCCGTAATGTGTAAATATCGCCGCGGCCTGCGGTCCTTTGAGGTACTGATAAAAAGCCTTAACGGCAGCACTGTCGCGATCTTTAACCATCGCCATCGGATATTCCACCGGTTTGTGACTGGTTGCCGGAAAACGTCCCACCACCTGCACCTTGTCACTGGCCACGGCATCCGAGCCATAAACAATGCCATAAGGCGTTTCGTTACGCTCAACTAGCGCCAGCGCGGCCCGCACATTATTGGCGCGCGCCAGCACAGGCGCCACGCTCTGCCAGGCCCCCAGCTTTTGCAGCGCCTCTTTCGCGTAGATGCCCGCCGGAACGTGATCGGGATCGCCCACCGCCAGACGTTCACCGCGCAGCAGGGTTTTCCAGTCGGTCTGCTGATCCAGCGTCACCGCGTGGGTGGCGGCACTGCGCGGGGCAATCAGCACCAGATCGTTACCCAGCAGGGTATAACGGCTAGGCTCAATGACGCTCTTTTTCGCCACCGCGTCATCCATCCACTGCTGATCGGCAGAGATAAACAGGTCGGCAGGCGCGCCCTGCTCGATCTGGCGCGCCAGGGTTGAAGAGGAGGCGAACGAAGAGACCACCTTAACCCCTTTTTCCTGCTGATAACGGCTGGCAATATCCTGCATGGCGTTGGTCAGCGAGGCGGCGGCAAACACCGTAATGTTATCGGCGGCCATCGCCTGTCCGGCCAGCGAGACGGTGACCAGCGCCGCCGCGCCCCAGCGAGTGTAATTCAGTGACATAATCTTCTCCGGTTAGTCGTTGTGTAACGGATAATACAACGCTGTTCTGGAGGCTGTCAGGAAATTATCGGCAGGATTGCGGGAAGATTGAGGTGAGTCAGATTACGGCAGGATAAAAACCACCACGCCCGCGCAGAAGGCGGGCGTGACAGTTATTAATTGTGCGTGCGGGCGGTGGATTTGTCGCGATGACCCAGTTTAGAGAAGATGTTAAACACTTCACCGAGGCCATAAATCATTCCGAGTATCAGCGCCATGACCACCGGGATCATCAGCACGGCGATGGCGAGGCTTTTAAGTAATTCCAGCATGGAGAGTCTCACTCAGCGAACAAAAAAGTGATTGTAACGGGTCAGGAAAAATTTGCGCAGCCCTTTTCGTGCTTTTACTCTGGTCACCCAACGCCGCTATTATCGGCCAGTTACGCCTCAACCCTTTGCCGGAGCTGTCATGCAAGCCGAACTATCCCTTCATATCCGTCTGCAACAGAAACTGTTTGCCGATCCGCGTCGCATTGAGCTGCTGAAACGGGTGCAGCAGACCGGGTCGATCAGTCAGGGGGCAAAGCTGGCGGGCATCAGTTATAAAAGCGCCTGGGATGCGATTAATGAGATGAACCAGCTGGCGGATGAAACCCTGGTCGAGCGGGCAACCGGCGGCAAAGGCGGCGGCGGCGCGACGCTGACCCGCTACGGTGAACGCCTGATTCAGCTGTTTCAGCTGATGGAGCAGATCCAGCAGAAAGCCTTTAATGCGCTGCAACAGGATACCCTGCCGCTCGACAGTATGCTGGCGGCCATCGCCCGCTTTTCGTTGCAGACCAGCGCGCGCAATCAGCTGTTTGGCAGCGTGGTCAGCAACGATGCGCGGCAGGTGGTGCAGCATCTGACCATTTTACTGGCCGATGGCGTCACCCGCCTCCAGGTGGCGCTGACCGAGCGCAGTGCCGATCGTCTGCACCTGGCGGCGGGCAAAGAGGTGCTGGTGCTGATCAAAGCGCCCTGGATCAGCATCAGTCGCCAGGCGGCGGAGCAGGATAATCAGCTGACCGCGACGGTCAGCGCCATTGAGCCCGGCGAGCAGGCCAGTGAAGTGCTGATGCAGCTGAGCAGTGGCGAAACCCTGTGCGCCACCCTGAGCAACGAACGGGCACAGCAGCTGAATCTGCAACCGGGCGATCGCGTCATCGCCAGTTTCAATGCGGAACACGCCATCGTCGCCACCCTGCTGTAACCCGCGCGGCTGATTTGACTTCACCGCGGCCAATGGTTACAACTCAGGGACACGATGCAGAAAATGGAACAGATCATGGCTTCATTGCACATTTCGCAAGGCACGTTTCGTCTTAGCGATACCCGGATACTGACCCTGAATCAGGCTGAGCTGCAATCCGGCGAGAGCTGGGCCTTTGTTGGTGCCAACGGCAGCGGGAAATCGTCGCTGGCGCGGGTGCTCTCCGGTGAACTTGCGCCGCTGTCAGGCAGGGTCAGCAGCGATTTCAGCCGACCTGTCCGGCTGTCGCTGGAGCAGTTGCAGGCGCTGGTGGCCGAGGAGTGGCAGCGTAACAACACCGATATGCTGAGCGAAGGTGAAGAGGATACCGGGCTGACGGTGGCAGAGGTGATCCAGGCCGAGGTACAGCAGCCTGAGCGCTGCGACCGGCTGGCACAGCAGTTTGGTATTGAAGCCCTGCTGTCGCGCCGCTTCAAATATCTCTCAACCGGCGAAACCCGCAAAACCCTGCTCTGTCAGGCGCTGATGAGCCAGCCGGATCTGCTGATTCTGGATGAGCCGTTTGACGGGCTGGATGTGGCGTCGCGCGCCAGCCTGACAGAGACGCTGCGCAGCCTGCAACAGCCTGACTTTACCCTGGTGCTGGTGCTTAATCGCTTTGACGATATTCCCGATTTCATTCAGCAGGTTGGCGTGCTGGCGGAGTGCACCCTCACCCACAGCGGGCCGCGTCAGACCATTCTGGCGGAGGCGCTGGTGGCACAGCTGGCACACAGTGAACAGCTGGCTGGCATGGCGCTGCCCGAGGCAGACGCGCCGGATCAGCTGCCGTCGCTGGCGGATGACGCGCCGCGCGTTATCCTGCGCAACGGCACCGTCTCGTATCACGATCGCCCCGTGATTCAGGGACTGAACTGGCAGGTGAACGCTGGCGAGCACTGGCAGATCATCGGTCCGAACGGGGCGGGTAAATCGACCCTGCTCAGCCTGGTGACCGGCGATCATCCGCAGGGCTACAGCAACGATTTAACCCTGTTTGGCCGTCGGCGCGGCAGTGGTGAAACCATCTGGGATATTAAGCAGCATATTGGCTATGTCAGCAGCAGCCTGCATCTCGATTACCGCGTCAGCACCAACGTCCGCACGGTGATCCTGTCGGGCTTTTTCGACTCCATCGGCCTGTATCAGGCCGCCTCTGACCGGCAGAAAGCGCTGGCCCGGCAGTGGCTGGCGCTGCTCGGCATGGACAATGCGCTGGCTGACGCGCCCTTCCACAGTCTCTCCTGGGGACAGCAGCGGCTGGTGTTGATCGCCAGGGCGCTGGTTAAGCACCCTACGCTGCTGATTCTGGATGAGCCTTTGCAGGGGCTGGACCCGATTAACCGTCAGCTGGTACGCCGCTTTGTCGATGTGCTGATCGGCGAAGGACGCACTCAGCTGCTGTTTGTTTCCCATCACGCTGAGGATGCGCCCGCCTGCATCACCCATCGCCTTAGCTTTATCGCTCAGGATGGCGGCTATCGCTATCAGCAGGAGCAGCTCCGCTAATCCTCCCCGACGCCGCTGCCGCGGCGTTTTATCACCTCATGTGTAACCGCTACCATTACGCACCCTGTTTCTTTGCTCCCTTGCGTGCTTAACGCCACTGAATAAGAATATTCAGCTTGTGTAAACGATACCATTTATCCAGACTTGATCACGCTTTCGGCCGCGCTGATGTGCTACTTTTTATCGATGCCTTTTGGCTTTTGACGCTTACCAGGATTCAACATGGAAAAATTTAACCCGGTCGATCATCCGCATCGCCGTTACAATCCACTGATTGATCAATGGATTTTAGTTTCACCTCACCGGGCTAAACGCCCGTGGCAGGGCGCGCAGGAGACCCCGGCGGTCAACACCTTACCGTCGCACGACCCGGACTGCTTCCTCTGCGCCGGAAATACCCGCATTACCGGCGATAAGAATCCTGACTACCGCGGCACCTACGTCTTTACCAACGACTTTGCCGCGCTGATGACCGATACGCCTGACGCGCCAGAGAGTGACGATCTGCTGATGCGCTGTGAAAGCGCGCGCGGCACCAGTCGGGTGATCTGCTTTTCACCCGACCACAGCAAGACCCTGCCGGAGATGTCGCTGAGCGCTCTCGAAGAAGTCGTGCGCACCTGGCAGCAGCAGACCGCCGATCTCGGTCAGCACTATCCCTGGGTGCAGGTATTTGAGAACAAAGGCGCGGCGATGGGCTGCTCCAACCCGCATCCGCATGGTCAGGTCTGGGCCAACAGCTTCCTGCCGAATGAAGCGCAGCGCGAAGATGACCACCAGCGCAACTATTTCGCCAGACATGGCTCACCGATGCTGGTGGATTACCTGGCCCGTGAGCAGCAGGATGGCAGCCGTAGCGTGGTGGAAACCGATCACTGGCTGGCGGTGGTGCCGTGGTGGGCTGCCTGGCCCTTTGAGACCTTGCTGCTGCCAAAAGCGCACGTCAGACGGCTGACCGATCTCAATGAGGCGCAGCGCAGCGATCTGGCGAAAGCGCTGAAACTGCTGACCAGTCGTTACGACAACCTGTTCCAGTGCTCTTTCCCTTACTCAATGGGCTGGCACGGCGCACCGTTTAACGGTGAAGCTAATGACCACTGGCAGCTGCACGCCCACTTCTATCCGCCGCTGCTGCGTTCCGCAACGGTGCGTAAATTTATGGTTGGCTATGAAATGCTGGCCGAAACCCAACGCGATTTAACGGCGGAACAGGCGGCGGAACGTCTGCGTTCTGTCAGCGACGTTCACTTCCGTGAGGCACAACAATGAGCTTAAAAACCATCACGCAGCAGATTTTCTCTGAAACCTTTGGTTACGCCGCCACCCATACCATTCAGGCACCGGGCCGCGTCAATCTGATTGGCGAGCACACCGACTATAACGACGGTTTTGTGCTGCCCTGTGCCATCGACTACCAGACGGTGATCGCCTGTGCCCGCCGTGACGACCGTCAGGTGCGGGTGGTCGCGGTCGATTATGACAACGCGCAGGATACCTTCTCGCTGGATGAAGAGATTGTCAGCGTGCAGGAACCGATGTGGGCCAACTATGTGCGCGGCGTGGTGAAACATCTGCAACAGCGCCACGCTGATTTCGGCGGCATCGATATGGTGATCAGCGGCAACGTGCCGCAGGGCGCGGGCCTCAGCTCATCGGCCTCGCTGGAAGTGGCGGTCGGCACCGTGGTGCAGCAGCTCTATGATCTGCCGCTGGATGGCGCAGCGATTGCGGTCAATGGTCAGGAAGCAGAGAACCAGTTCGTCGGCTGTAACTGCGGCATTATGGATCAGCTGATCTCCGCGCTGGGCCAGAAAGATCACGCCATGCTGCTCGACTGCCGCACCCTGGGGACGCGCCCGGTGTCGATGCCGGAAGATGTCGCGGTGGTGATCATCAACTCTAACTTCCGCCGCAACCTGGTCGGCAGTGAATACAACACCCGCCGCGAACAGTGTGAAGCGGGCGCGCGTTTCTTTAACAAAAAAGCGCTGCGTGATGTGGAACTGGCTGAGTTTGACGCGGCGCAGGCGCAGCTGGACCCGCAGGTGGCAAAACGGGTGCGTCACGTCCTGACCGAGAACGCCCGCACGCTGGAAGCGGCCGATGCGCTGAGCCGCGGCGATCTGAGCCGCATGGGTCAGCTGATGGCGGAGTCGCACGCCTCGATGCGTGACGACTTTGAGATCACCGTGCCGCCCATCGACACGCTGGTTGAGATCGTGAAAGCGCAAATCGGCGAGCGCGGCGGTGTACGCATGACCGGCGGCGGCTTTGGCGGCTGTATCGTCGCGCTGATGCCGCTCGATCTGGTCGATCAGGTGAAAGCCGCTGTCGCGGAGCAGTATGAAGCGCAGACCGGCATCAAAGAGACCTTCTACGTCTGCAAAGCGTCTGAAGGAGCCGGCCAATGCTAAACGACGTCAACTCCCATGCGCCTGACGGCCAGCCGTGGCGCATCACGGTGCTGCGCAATGCCAACGGCATGCTGGCGACCTTTATGGACTGGGGCGCGACCTGGCTCTCCGCCCGCGTGCCGATGCAGGATGGCACGGTGCGCGAAGCGCTGCTCGGCTGCGCCACGCCCTCTGACTATCTGCATCAGGATGCCTATCTCGGTGCCACGGTTGGCCGCTACGCCAACCGCATCGCCGGAGCGAAACTCAACAAGCTGAATCGTCAGCTGGTGGCGAATCAGGGTGCACATCAGCTGCATGGCGGGCCGGAAGGTTTTGATAAACGCCGCTGGCAGATTGTCAGCCAGTCGGAGAGTGAGGTGCACTACCGGCTCGATTCACCGGATGGCGATCAGGGCTATCCCGGTAATCTGATTGCCGATCTGCATTATCAGCTGGATGACCAGAACTGCCTGAGCATCCGCTATGAGGTGCGCTGCGATCAGCCCTGCCCGGTCGGCCTGACCAACCACGCCTACTTTAACCTTGATGCGCATCATGGCGACGCCCGCCAGCATCGCTTACAACTGCACGCCGACCATTATCTGCCGGTCGACAGCGAGGGCATTCCGAACGCGCCGCTGAAAGCCGTCGCCGGGACCAGTTTTGATTTCCGTCAGGGCAAAGTCGTGGCGCAGGATTTCCTGGCAGACGACGACCAGCGGGCGGTGAAGGGCTATGACCATGCGTTTCTGCTCAACAGCGCCGGTGACGACACCCAGCCTGCGGCGGAACTCTGGTCGGAAGATGGCAGGCTGCAACTCAGTGTGACCACCTCGGCACCGGCGTTGCAGTTCTATTCCGCGAACTATCTGGCGGGCACCCGTGCCCGTGAGCAGGCGAGCTATACTGCTTTTCAGGGCATTGCGCTGGAGAGTGAATTTTTACCAGATTCGCCTAATCACGCTGAGTGGCCGCAGCCCGATTGCTGGCTACAGCCGGGAGATTGCTGGGAATCGGTGACGCGCTATCGCTTTACGCCACGCTGAGCCGCCGGCTGAAAAACGCGCAGTGCGTCACACACAGGCTTACGCGCTGCCCGCTTTTCCGCTATGGTATGGCGCAACGGGCTCGCCTCTCAGGCGGGCAGCAGCAGGTTTCCATTCTCACAGAAACATCACAGTATTAAGGAGTTAAGCTATGGCTGTAACTAAGCTGGTTCTGGTGCGACACGGCGAAAGCCAGTGGAACAACGAAAACCGCTTTACCGGTTGGTATGATGTTGACCTTTCTGAAAAAGGTCGTGGCGAAGCCAAATCAGCGGGTCAGCTGCTGAAGAAAGAGGGCTTTGTTTTTGATTTCGCTTACACCTCAGTACTGAAGCGTGCGATTCACACGCTGTGGAGTGTGCTGGATGAGCTGGATCAGGCCTGGCTGCCGGTTGAGAAAACCTGGCGTCTGAACGAGCGTCACTACGGTGCGTTGCAGGG
Source organism: Pantoea sp. C2G6 (assembly GCF_051336815.1). Classification (NCBI taxonomy): domain Bacteria; kingdom Pseudomonadati; phylum Pseudomonadota; class Gammaproteobacteria; order Enterobacterales; family Erwiniaceae; genus Pantoea; species Pantoea sp. C2G6. The sequence goes on along the minus strand of NZ_JBGMNJ010000001.1, from coordinate 11,969 downwards.
GCTGGATAAAGCGGAAACCGCTGCCAAATATGGTGATGAGCAGGTTAAGCAGTGGCGTCGCGGCTTTGCCGTAACCCCACCTGAGCTGGATCGTTCGGATGAACGTTTCCCTGGCCACGACCCGCGTTACGCTTCACTGACCCAGGATCAGCTGCCTACCACTGAAAGCCTGGCGCTGACCATTGACCGCGTGATCCCTTACTGGAACGACACCATTCTGCCGCGCATCAAAAGCGGTGAGAAAGTGATCATTGCCGCCCACGGCAACTCACTGCGTGCGCTGGTGAAATATCTGGATAACCTGAGCGAAGATGAGATCCTCGAACTGAACATCCCAACCGGCGTTCCGCTGGTTTATGAGTTCGATGAAAACTTCAAACCGCTGAAACGCTACTACCTGGGCGACCAGGATGAGATTGCCGCGAAAGCCGCAGCCGTAGCGAACCAGGGTAAAGCGAAGTAATTCCGCGCTGAAAGACAAAAAGGCCAGACGCAAGTCTGGCCTTTTTTATGCGCTGCGCACTCAGCCGCGGCGCTGTTTAACCGCTGCCGCCAGCTGACGCAGTACCTTGTCAGTATCTTCCCAGCCGATACAGGCATCGGTAACGCTTTTGCCATAGACCAGCGGCTCACCGCTCTCCAGGCTCTGATTGCCTTCCACCAGATGGCTTTCAATCATCACGCCGACAATCGCCTGCTCGCCGTTGATCAGCTGCTGTGCGACATCATTTGCGACATCCATCTGCCGCTGGAACTGCTTGCTGCTGTTGGCGTGGCTGAAGTCGATCATCACCTGCTGTGGCAGGCCCGCTTTAGCCAGACCCGCTTTCACCTCAGCCACATGCTGCGCGCTGTAGTTTGGCTCTTTGCCGCCACGCAGAATGATATGGCAGTCGCCGTTGCCGCTGGTTTCCACAATCGCCGAGTGACCATATTTGGTGACCGACAGGAAGCAGTGCGGTGAACCGGCGGCGTTGATCGCGTCGATAGCGACTTTAATCGTGCCATCGGTGCCGTTTTTAAAACCGACCGGACAGGAGAGCCCGGACGCCAGCTCACGGTGTACCTGCGATTCGGTGGTGCGTGCGCCGATCGCGCCCCAGCTCATCAGATCAGCCACATATTGTGGGGTGATCATATCCAGAAACTCGCCCGCCGCCGGTAAGCCGCTGTCGTTGATCTCCAGCAGCAGTTTGCGCGCCAGGCGCAGACCGTCATTCAGCTGATAGCTGCCATCCATATAGGGGTCGTTGATCAGCCCTTTCCAGCCGACCGTGGTGCGTGGTTTTTCAAAATAGACCCGCATCACCACTTCCAGCTCGCCTTTCAGCTCATCACGCAGCGCCAGCAGGCGGCTGGCGTACTCTTTCGCCGCCTCGGTATCATGGATAGAGCAGGGGCCAATCACCACCAGCAGACGATCGTCCTGACCCTGCAAAATGTGGTGAATCGCCTGACGCGCCTGTGACACCGTCCGGGCTGCGCGCTCGGTGGCCGGGAATTTTTCGAGCAGTGCGACTGGCGGCAGCAGCTCTTTAATCTCTTTGATGCGTAAGTCATCATTCTGGTAATTCATACTGATTCCATATTATTTCTGGCCCGGCGCCCGCCAGGCACAACCTGCCCAATGTAGCCCGAAGCGCCTGGGGTGTAAATTCCCGCCGCGCGGTAAATGTGCGGGTGATATTTGCATTAATCAGGTTAGCGACTAGACTTTTTAAAGGTAAGCACTGAAGAACATCCCGCTTACACGATTAAATCACCCAGTTTAAGCCAACCGGCGAATTTTATTTCGTCCGGGACTTTTTTACCCAAAATAGCACCTCTGGGCTCAAAGCACCTTCATTGATTAATGGGAGCATAATGATGAAAAAGTTCGCCTTACTCTTTTTAACAGCAGCAATGACACTGAGCAGTGGCGCGGTACTGGCCAACAACGGCACTTCTAACCAGGCGGCTGACGCGGGTGCGGTAGCCGGTGGCGCGAAAGAGAATCTCGCCCCCAATAAGGTCGATAACAGCAAAATTAATAACACCGGCACTAATACTAATCCGGCGACGGCGGGCAGCACCACCAGCAGCGGTAATATGTCTGCTAACGAAATCGACCAGAACAGCCAGTGTAAAGATGGCAAATGTCCCAACATCAACCGCAAAGTTGAGACCAAAGTGGGTGGCGGTGACGTGAACACCAAAACCGACGGCACCACGCAGTAATTCCGATTCACCAGGAGAGCAGCCGCTCTCCTGGGTTTTTCTCCCCTCTGCCCCACTCTTCCGCTATGCTGAACCTGTGAAAATGACAGGGAACCCTTCATGGCTGTATTGCTTCTGATTGATGATCATCCGCTGGTTGAAGTGGCGCTTGAAGCTGCGCTCAGTCAATCCCCGATTCCGGTTCAGCTCAAATCTGCCAGCAGTGAACAGGCGGCCCGCCCTTTCCTTCAGCAGCCGCTGGATATTATCGTGCTGGATATTGGGCTGCCCGACGGCGATGGTCTGGAAATTCTGCGCCGTCTGAAGATCCATCTGCCCGACTGCCCGGTACTGATCTACTCCGCCCAGCAGACCCGGCACTATCTGCGTCGGGCGCAGGCGCTGGGGGCCGCCGGTTACGTGGTGAAGAGCCAGCGCATGGCCCAGCTGCTCAGCGCGATTCTGGCGGTGCTGGGCGGACAGACCGCCTTTCCGCTGATGGAAGATGAACCGGAGTTGCCGCTGACTCAGAAAGAGCGCCAGATCCTCGCCCTGCTGGCCAGCGGCTTATCCAATCTGCAAATCGCCGCCCAGCTGCATATCAGCAACAAAACGGTCAGCACCCATAAAAAGAACATCCTGGAAAAAACCGGCGCGCGTTCGGTGGTGGAACTGGCCGATCTGTGGAAAGCGCAGTCGTGAGATACGCGCTACTCCTGCTGTTGCTGTTGTGCGGCTCGGTTCTGGCGGAAGTCCGCCCGGTGAGCAGCGTCAATCTGCCGATGATGCTGCCGGTCACCCATGCCGAAGCCATGCAGGGCCGCATGTTGCGTGTCGGGCTGCTGGAGGAGAACCATGCGCCCTGGGCGATGCGTATCGGCAACGATCTTTACGGCATCAATGCCGACTATCTTTCGGCGCTGCGTCAGCTGACCGGTGCCCAGTTCACTCTTAGCCTCTATACCGATTCGTCGCAACTGATGCTGGCGCTGAACAGCGGCCAGATCGATTTTGCGCTCGGTATGCTGGCTGCACCACTGCCGGACGGCACACTCAGCAGTGACACCTGGTACAGCAGCCCGCTGCGCATCTACCGCAATCAGCAGAACCAGCGCGCCGTAATGTTTAACAGCCAGAATGCGCAGCTGGCCATCAGTGACACCACCCTGGCGCAGCTGCCGCCCGCCCTGGCCGCCCGCCATCGCTGGCGGCACTACAGCAGCGATCTCCAGGCGCTCTATACCCTGCTGAATCAGCAGAACGATTATGTGGTGGCGGATGAGACCAGCGCCGGGTTTCTGCTCAGCCAGTTGCAGCAGGGGCAGATTTATCAGATCGCCTCGCCGATTGATGCCGGACAGCTCAACCTGCGGGCGGTGGCGCGCGACCCCGAGCTGATTAGCTGGATTAATCAAAGTCTGCGCCAGCTGCCGGCGGAGCTGATGAACAGCCTCCAGGCGCGCTGGAGCAGTACGCTGCCGCGCTATCAGGACACCCAGACCCTGATGCTCAGCCCGGCGGAACGCGCCTGGATTGCTGCCCATCCGCGTCTGCGCTACACCGCCGAACCCGACAACTATCCGTGGAGTTACCGCGACAGCAACGGCACGCCGCGCGGTTATGGCGTGGAGCTGCTGAAGGTGATCGCGCAGAGTACCGGGCTGCAATTTGAACCAGTCTGGGTGAATAATCCCGGTCAGGCCAGCACGCGGGTCGCTCAGCAGCAGGCGATGCTGCAACTGATGCAGCCGCTCAACGGCGATGCGATGCAGAGTACCTCACTGCCAGTTTGGCGCGCCTTGTGGGGCGTTTACAGCGTCCGCGATGAGACCCTGACGCAGTGGCGCGATCTGCGCGGCAAACGGGTCGGCGTGTTGCAGGACGATCTGGCGCTGCGTCTGCTGCCAGACGATCTGCACCCGCAGCTATTTGTCGATCGCAATGCGCTCTATGACGCGCTGGCCAGCGGGCAGATCGATGCGCTGGTCGATAACGTATTGTCAGCACGCTGGCGGATTGCCAGCCGTGACGATGCGCGTATTCACCTCGCCTTTGCCGCCAGCGACATCGCCTGGCCGATCGCGCTGGGGGTGACGCCTGACCAGCCGCTGTTACGCGCCCTGCTCGATCGGGCGTTACAGCAGATCCCGGCTGAAACCCAGAGCCAGATGCGCGACAGCTGGTCGACCCCGCCGCAGCCCGGCAGCGTGATGGTGATGCGGTCGCTGCCGATGATGGTGCTGCTGCTGGCGGGCGCAGCGATTGCGCTGCTGCTGTTACTGCTGGCGCGGCGCTACTGGCAGCAGCGCCGCGAGCGTCAGCAGCGTGAGCAGGCGGAGCACGCCAATGCGATGAAGAGCCAGTTTCTGGCGACCGTCAGCCATGAGCTGCGCACCCCGATGCAGGCGATCCTCGGCCTGCTGGAGCTGGAGAAACAGCAGCACAGCAGTCAGAACCTGACGCTGCTGCACAGCAGCGCGCAATCTTTGCTGACCCTGCTGAACGATTTGCAGGACCATGCGCGCATTGAGAGCAACAGCTTTACCCTGGCACCCCGCCCGCTGGCGCTGCGGCAGTGGCTCGATCAGCAGCAGCACTTTTACCACCCCTTAATGCGCGCGGAGGGGCCACGGCTCGTCGTTGAAGCGCTGACGCCGCTGCCGGAAGTGATTGTGATCGACGCCGATCGCCTGCAACAGGTGGTCAACAATCTGATGACCAATGCACTGAAATTCACCCGCCAGGGCGAAATTCACCTGAGTCTGGCGGCGCAGCCGCCGCAGCTGATCCTGACGGTGAGCGACAGCGGCAGCGGAATTCCGCCAGAGGAGCAGCAGAAGCTGTTTGATCCCTGGTATCAGGCTCCCTCCGGCAAGTCCGTTTCGGTGCAGGGCAGCGGCCTTGGGCTGTTTATCTGCCGCGAAATGGTGCTGCGCATGGGAGGCGACATCCGGCTGACCTCGCAGCCCGGCCACGGCACCCAGGTGACGGTCACGCTGCCGTTGCAGATCGGCGATCCACTCAGCGGCGCAGACGAAAGCCAGCTGCCCACCTTCCCGCAGTTGCGGGTAGCGATTGTGGACGATCACCCGACTAACCTGCTGGTGATGCAGCAGCAGCTGGCGCGTTTTGCGATTCAGGCGGATATTTTTGAACAGGGGCGTGCTTTATTGCAGGCCGATGCGCAGCAGCCTTACGATCTGCTGTTTATCGACCAGATGATGCCGCGGCCCGACGGCACGCTGCTGCTGCGACTACTGCGCCGGCGTGACCGTCAGCGCGGCCGTCAGGCGATGCGGGTGCTCTGCTCCGCCGATGCCCAGCTGCTGTCGCGACCGATGGCGGCACGGGAGCGTGTACTGATTAAACCGGTGCAGCTGGCCGATCTCAGCGCGCTGCTGGCAGAGTGGCAGGATGATCCGCTGGCGGGGCTGGATGACAATCTGTGGCAACTGGCGCAGCAGAATGACAAATTTCTCAGCCGGTTGAGCCAGACGCTTTGTAACACCGTCTCTCAGGATCTGGCGATGATGAAGGAGGCGCGGGAGTCCGAAGCCTGGGCGCAGTTTGCCGAAGCGGCACACCGGATGAAAGGCAGCTGGCTGCTGGTGGGGCTGGAGCAAGGCGCACAGCTCAGTCAGCAGCTGGCGGAACAGGCCAGACAGCATCAGGACACCTCTGAAGCCTGGCAATTACTGATAACATTAGCGAACAGGCTACTGAAAAAACTGGAATCTTATGGCACATACCCACACTCATAGCGGGCAGGATAGTAATCGCACGCGCCTGGCGGCCGCCTTCGGGGTGACCGCCGTTTTTATGGTTGCCGAAGTCATTGGCGGCTGGCTCTCAGGTTCCCTGGCGCTGCTGGCGGATGCCGGACATATGCTGACCGACGCGGCGGCGCTGCTGATGGCGTTGCTGGCGGTGCAGTTCGCGCGCCGTAAACCCAACGCGCGCCACACCTTTGGCCTGCTGCGGCTGACGACCCTCGCCGCCTTTGTCAACGCCATCGCGCTGCTGGCGATAACGGCGCTGATCGTCTGGGAGGCGGTGCGCCGCTTCGCCGATCCGCAGCCGGTCACTGGTGGGCTGATGCTGGGGATCGCCATCGCGGGCCTGCTGGCGAACCTGCTGTCGTTCTGGATGCTGCATCACGGCAGCGGAGAGAAGAATCTCAACGTGCGGGCGGCGGCGCTGCATGTAATGGGCGATCTGCTCGGCTCGGTCGGCGCTATCGTGGCGGCTGTCATTATTCTGCTGACCGGCTGGACCCCTATCGATCCGATTCTGTCGCTGCTGGTCTCGCTGCTGGTATTGCGCAGCGCCTGGGCGCTGCTGCGTGAGAGTCTGCTGGAGTTACTGGAGGGGGCACCGCGTTCGCTGGATGTGAACCGGGTGGTGCGGGATTTAACCCTGAACATCGCCGAAGTGCGCAATGTGCATCATGTTCATCTGTGGCAGGTGGGTGAAAAACCGCTGCTGACGCTGCATGTGCAGGTGATCCCGCCCTACGATCATGACGCGCTGCTGCACCGTATTCACGACTACCTGCGTCAGCACTATCAGATCGCCCATGCCACCGTGCAGATGGAGTATCAGCCCTGCCGCGGGGCGGAATGTGAACTCAGCTTCAGCGGCGTAGCTGCCGGTCATCACGGCCACCAGCACGCCGCTTCACACGGCCACGATCACTCCCATGATCACGAACACGCCAAAGAGCACACTCACTGAGCCGACAGCGCGCGGGAACCCTGTTGCCGCGCGCTGCGGATCCACATCCTGGAGCCATTCAGCGCGATCAGCGTCAGAATGGCATATTCCAGCGACATCGCGTAGACGCCCTGGCGCGCAAAGATCATCACGCTAATCACATTGATGATCACCCACAGCAGCCAGTTCTCCACATATTTGCGCGTCATCAGAATCATCGCCGCAATCGACAGCACCATCATGCAGGAGTCCCAGAACGGGAACGCATCCGGCTGTAACACGGGCATCGCCACTGACAGCCCCAGCCCGTTCATCAGCGTTACCGCCGCCCGGGTTAACAGCGCAAAGACCGGATCGATATAGAGGGTCATCAGCGCAATCGCCAGAATGCAGCCCGCTCCCCACGCCAGCGCTTTTGGCAGCGGCAGCCAGCGAATCTTCAGCGCCGCCTGATGATCGGAGGTCTGCCGGCTCCAGGCGTACCAGCCATAGATATTGGCCGCAAAGAAGAACAGCTGTAGCAGCAGGCTGGCGTAGAGCTGAATCTGGAAGAAGATCACCGCGAACAGCGTGACGTTAATCAGGCCAAAGGGATAGTTGATGATCTTTTCCAGGCTGGCAAACCAGATGCAGAGTAAGCCAGCCAGCGTGCCGATAGCCTCAATCCATGAGAGATCGTAGCCACCGGCCCCCAGCGGAATGTGAACCAGAATATTGTGTGTGCTGAAGAAGTCCATGCCGGGCACCTGTCAGGAAAACGCTCAGGCGTTTCCCTTCACGTTGAGTTTAAGTTCTGCTGCAAAGGATAGCATGCGGTTCAGTGGCCGTAACGCCGCCTCACGCAGCGTTTCCTCAACCCCGATTTCATGATCCGCCCCGCCCGACTCCAGCGCCTCGGCAATCGCCTTAAGGCCATTCATCGCCATCCACGGACAGTGGGCGCAGCTGCGACAGGTGGCCCCCTCACCGGCGGTGGGCGCTTCCAGCAGCTCTTTGTCGGGCACCGCCTGCTGCATTTTGTAAAAGATGCCGCGATCGGTGGCGACAATCATCTGCGGATGCGGCAGCGAGCGGGCGGCCTGGATCAGCTGGCTGGTGGAGCCGACCGCATCCGCCAGATCGACAATCGCCTGCGGCGACTCAGGATGCACCAGCACCGCCGCGTCGGGATAGAGCGCTTTCATGCGCTGCAACGCCTGGGTTTTGAACTCGTCATGCACAATACAGGCGCCCTGCCAGCACAGCACATCCGCCCCCGATTTCTGTGTCACGTAGCGGCCAAGATGACGATCCGGTGCCCAGATGATCTTTTCGCCCAGGCTGTCGAGGTGCTCAATCAGCTCGACCGCAATGCTGGAGGTCACCACCCAGTCCGCCCGCGCTTTCACCGCCGCCGAGGTATTGGCGTAGACCACCACTGTGCGATCAGGATGAGCATCGCAGAAAGCGTTGAACTCCTCAATCGGACAGCCGAGATCCAGCGAACACTCCGCCTGCAAGGTGGGCATCAGCACGGTTTTCTCCGGGCTGAGGATTTTGGCGGTTTCACCCATAAAGCGTACGCCCGCCACCAGCAGCGTGGTGGCCGGGTGAGAGCTGCCAAAACGCGCCATCTCCAGCGAGTCCGAGACACATCCACCAGTCTCTTCAGCCAGCGCCTGAATTTCCGGGTCGGTGTAGTAGTGCGCCACCATCACCGCATTGCGCGCTTTCAGCAGCGTCTTAATCTTCTCGCGGTAATAAGTTTTCTCATCGTCATTCAGACGGGCGGGTTTCGGCGGAAACGGGTAAACAGCGCTCTCAGGGTCAAACATCACACTCATGACACAGCTCTCGTTTTATGTAATTAACGAAAATCGCCTTATGAGGCGACTTATGGCGTTCAATCCGCCATCGTGTTTTATATGCTAAACACGATAACGGAAAAGCCAGCCGCTGTCGTGGGATATTTACTCTGCCGCTCTTTCATGCGCAGCGGCGGCATCCGCCAGCGCCAGCACGGCCTGTGGCGCCTCCAGCGCCAGCAGAAAGGCTTTAATATCCAGTCCGCCAGCAAAGCCGGTGAGCTTGCCGTTGGACCCAATCACCCGGTGACAGGGCGCGACAATCGAGAGTGGATTGCGGCCATTGGCGGCCCCGACCGCGCGTACCGCCAGCGGATGACCGATCTCCCGCGCGATCTGACTGTAGCTGCGCGTTTCGCCAAACGGGATCGCCACCAGCGCCTGCCACACTTTTTTCTGGAATTCAGTGCCGACAAAATCGAGCGGCAGCTCAAAACAGCGACGCGCACCGGCGAAATATTCCCGCAGCTGCCGCTCGGTTTCGTTCAGAATCGGATGATCGTCATCGCGCGTTTGTGGCAGAAAGCGGGTGCGCTTCGGATCGTCGTTTTCCCATAAAATGCCCGCCAGGCCGCGATCGCTGGCAACCAGTTTCAGCTCGCCCACCGGGGTGACTATCGGTTTGAAGTAATACATGGTGACTCTCCCCTCACTGTTCGTTCGCCTATTATCCCACTTTTTATTCCCCTGACTGGCTGTTTTCGGTCAGGTAGCTAAAACTGTTGTGCTGTCCGAAAACAGCCAGTCAGCCGGAGATTGCCGGTGTAGGCTGCGCCTATTTGCCGGAGAAATACCATGCTCGATCCCGAAATCGCCTATCAGGCGCTGACGTCACGTGATACCCGCTTCGACGGCGTATTCTTTGTCGGCGTCACCTCAACCGGCATCTACTGTCGTCCCATCTGCCCGGTTAAAGCGCCGATGCAGAAGAACTGTCTGTTTTTCAGCAGCGCCGAAGCGGCGGAGAAAGCCCGCTTCCGCCCCTGCCTGCGCTGCCGGCCCGAACTGGCACCGGGCAACGCCCCGGTTGACCAGCCGCACCGCGTGGCGGACCGGCTGATTCAGCGCATCGAAGAGGGGATGCTGGAGCAGCGCGAAGGGCTGGAGGCGATCGCCGCTGAGTTCGGCCTCAGCCTGCGTCAGCTGCGCCGCATCGTGCAGCAGGAGCTGGGCGTTTCACCGCTTGAGCTGAAGCAGACGCGGCGTATGCTGCTGGCCAAGCAGCTGCTGACCGAGACGCAACTGCCGGTGACGGAGGTCGCCTACGCCAGTGGCTTCAGCAGCCTGCGCCGCTTTAATGATGTGTTTCAGACGCGCTATCGCATGACGCCGAGTGCGCTACGCCGGGAAGGTGGCGCAACGCGCCAGCAGCCGGGCGACAGCCTTACGCTGCGGCTCGCCTATCGGCCGCCCTATGACTGGGACGCCATGCTCTGGTTTTTACAGACGCACCTGATGAAGGAAGTTGAGGCGGTGGAGGATGGCAGCTGGCGGCGCACCGTGGCGCTGGGCCGCTGTCGCGGCTGGGTCAGCGTTTGTGATTTACCGCAGAAGAGTGCCTTGCAGGTGACCTTTTCCACCTCGCTGACGCCGGTGCTGCCGCTGCTGCTACGCCGCCTGCGCGATCTGTTTGATCTCGACGCGCAGCCGCAGCGTATCGCCGCCTGTCTGTCACAGGACGCGCTGCTGGCCCCCAGCCTGCTTTCTCACCCTGGCCTGCGCGTACCTGGCGCGTTTGACGCTTTTGAGCTGGGGGTGCGCGCTATTATCGGCCAGCAGGTGACGGTGAAAGCCGCGACCACGGTCAGCAGTCGTTTTGCCGCCGCCTTTGGCGAGCCTTGTGAGACGCCGTTCGCCGATCTGACCCGTTACACCGCGCTGCCTGAACGCATCGCCGGGCTGACGGTAGACGAGGTTGCGCCGTTAGGGATTGTCAGCGCCGCGCGCTCCCGCGCCATTATCTCCTTTGCCAGAGCCTGTGCCAGCGGAGATCTGCGCCTCAGCGCCGCTCAGCCACCAGACGAGGTGATCAAAAAACTGGTCAGCCTGCCGGGCATTGGTCCCTGGACCGCGCATTATATCGCAATGCGTGCTCTGCGCTGGCCGGATGCCTTTCCCAAAGAGGACATCGCTATCCGTAATAATCTCGGCGGCATGACGTCGAGAGAAGCGGAGGCGCGGTCGCAATCCTGGCGTCCCTGGCGCAGCTATGCGGTGATGCATATCTGGGAGAGCCTCGCGGTGGCGAAGACAAAGAAAAAGCCGTGACGGCGTGTATGCAGTTGAAATCTAACGGCAACGCAGAAGCTCAACGCGCAGGGAACGGGGTCAGAAGAGGAAAGCGTCCCGCGCCAGAGACGGCGCGGGCCGAGCGGCCAGGGATTGGCATTAGCGCCTTTCCGATCTGACCCCCTTCCCTTGCGTAGGCTCGCTCTCACCGCTGGCGGGAGTAAGCTACCAGACTGATGACAAAGCCCAATCAGAGCAATTCTAACCGCAGCGGGTAAGCTCAACGCGCAGGGAACGGGGTCAGAAGAGGAAAGCGTCCCGCGCCAGGGACGGCGCGGGACGAGCGGCCAGGGATTGGCATTAGCGCCTTTCCGATCTGACCCCGTTCCCTGCGCAGGCTCGATCTCACCGCTGGTTATTGGCTTCCGTACCGCAGAATCGAAAAAAGCGCCCAAAGGGCGCTTTTTTCTTAATTGGTGGGTCGTGCAAGATTGCCCCGGCCCATCCTGGGCCTCGCCCTTCGGGTGATGCTGACGCATCAGCCTGAATCGCCTGGCGATTCAGTCGGACCTGCGGCAGGTTCTCATCCTGCACGTTTAACCGCGTGCTCTGAAAACGAAAAAAGCGCCCAAAGGGCGCTTCTTTCTTAATTGGTGGGTCGTGCAGGATTCGAACCTGCGACCAATTGATTAAAAGTCAACTGCTCTACCAACTGAGCTAACGACCCGCTGGGGGCTTACAACCGTTCAGCATATCAGGCTGAAATAAGATGGTGGGTCGTGCAGGATTCGAACCTGCGACCAATTGATTAAAAGTCAACTGCTCTACCAACTGAGCTAACGACCCATCTTAGGTTGTGAAGCAATGCTGAATTCTTCTGAAAACCGCGCGGTCACAGCGCGTCTGACGGAAGATGGTGGGTCGTGCAGGATTCGAACCTGCGACCAATTGATTAAAAGTCAACTGCTCTACCAACTGAGCTAACGA